>CAZHQK010000021.1:0-27193 GCA_964534795.1 uncultured Acidobacteriota bacterium | reverse complement strand
GCCCGCGAGGCGGGCGCCGTCCAGGTCAAGCGGCCGAACCTGGTGGTGGGCGATCTGGATCGTTCGCTGAGGTTGTATCGCGACATCCTCGGCTTCACGGTCTTTGCCGTCGGCGAATCCAAGCCGGATTCCTACTCCTATCCGGTTTTCGGATTTCCTCCCGAGGCCCGGCTGCGCATGGCGACGCTCAGCACCAAAACCCAGGTGCGGACGCTCGCGCTCACCGAGCTGCGGGGCGCGAAAGTCCCGCCCAGGACGCTCCCGCATCGTGCCGCGGTCGTGATCGAAGTCAAGGGGATCGATCGGGTGATCGAGCGCATCCGCGCCGAAGGCCTCCGCGTCGTGCCGGCGACGATCTCGAAGACTCCCGAGGGACAGACGTTCGTCGAGCAGGCCTTCGAGGACTACGACGGTCACCTGATCGTGCTTTACGAGATACGCGCGGACGCCGGCGGCTCGGCGCCGAAGGTCCCCTGATTTCGCGCTTCGCGACGGCAGGAAGGCGGCCGCGCCCGCAGGGGAGCCGAGGTTCGGTCAGGGGCCGAAGGGCTTGCCCGGCCCGCCATCGAAGAGCTCGACGAGGAAGCCGTTGGGAGCGAGCACCGTCAGCGCCCGGTGAGGACCCAGATCGGCTGCGGCGAACTCGACGGGGCCGGCGACGATGTTCGCGCCCGCGGCGCGCAGGCTCTTTTCCATGGCGGTCGCATCGCGCACCGGGAAACTCCACATGACGAGCCCGCGGTGCGGCGGGCGCGGCGGCACACCGGTCGACAGGGAAACCGGTTCGCGGAAATCCAGGAAGAGCAGATGGCCGGTGCTCGCTCCGGGCGCGTAGACAATGGAGAAGCGGAAGGTGGTGCCGTCGGGCACGTTCAAGGCTCCTTTCGTCCCCTGACTCTTCCATTCCCGGTCGCTGCGCAGTTCGAGGCCCAGCAGGCGCGTGTAAAAATCGAGGACGGCATCGGAATTCTCCACCACCTGGCCGGAATAGGCGGGCCCGCCGCGTCCGCTGTGCGGATCCACCGGCCCGAGCTGGGGCATGCCGTCGCGCCGCGAAATCCCGACCGCGTGCACGAAATCCGGGCCCTTGAAGACGGTCTCATGGATTCCGTAGAGGGTTCCATCCTCGCGCGGCACCTGGTATTCGGCGAGCGGATTCAGCGAGTCGTACCCGCGCGCGCGGATTTCCCGGTCCCAGCTGTGCAGGTCCAGAGTCGGGAATCCCAGCGAGAATCCCCCCGGCTGCTTGGGATTCCAGCTGTTGCGCACCGACGGCGTCTCGCGGTCGAGGGCGAGCACGCGGATGCGGATGACCTCGGGAACGGCGGGGCGATCGAGCAGGTACATCTCCCAGCCGAGATCCTCGGGGATTCCCCACAGTTTGTGCCGGACGCTGCGTTCCTCGGATCGGACAGGCAAGGGGCCGCGGGCGCGCATTCCCAGGGCGTCCCGGTAGAAGCGCAGCGCGGCCCCGGCATCGGCGGTGCAGATCGTCACCGTGTGCAACGGGCGGATCGAGGCGTGCTCCCCGGTGCTCCTGGGGGCCAGGGGATCCCTGGGAGCCTGCGCGAGCATGTTCCAGGCGAGGCAGGCGGCGACGACAATCGCCGCGGCGATGCGCTGCAGTTTCATGTTTCCTCCGATAGCGGCCGCCGGTACTTGCGCCGGGCGGGTCTCGGCCGGCCGGGTCGGGCCGAGGTCAGGCAGCCGGCCCGTAGGGGCGCTTGAGGTAGCGGCCCCGGGGCTCGCCGACGATCCGGCCCTGATCGTAGACAAGCTCGCCGCGCAGGAAGGTGCTTTTCACCCGCCCGGTAAGCTCCATGCCCTCCATGGGTGTGTATCCCTGTTCCGACTCCGATTCCGCGGCGCGCACCACCCAGGTCTCGTCGGGATCGAGGAGCGCAAGGTCGGCGTCGTAGCCCGGGGCGATATCGCCCTTGCCCGGCAGGCCGAATCGCCGGGCCGCGTTGTAGCTGGTCAGCTCGGCGATGCGATTGTAGGAGAGGCCGCGTTTCTTCCCTTCGCTGAAAAGCCCCGGGAGCAGGTACTCGGTGCCTCCGAACCCGGACTTGGCTGCGAAGATCGCCTCCGGGTCGTTGGCGTCGATCTTCAGTTCGCGCGGGCAGCAGGCATGATCGGTGATCACGTGATCGATCTTGCCGTCGAGCACCGCCTGCCAGAGGAACTCGCGGTCCGCGCGCGGGCGCACCGGGGGGTTGACCTTGGCCAGGATTCCGGTGGGGGCATCCACGTCGAGCAGGAGGTGGCCGATGGTGGCCTCGCGGCGGAAGTTCACCTCGGGGAAGGCGTCGCGCACGGCCAGTGCGGCTTCCACGGCCTTGCGCGAGGAGAGGTGGAGCAGGTTGATGTTGCGGCAGCCGGTCTCGTGGGCGAGGTAGGAGGCCATCGTGATCGCCAGGCCCTCGGAGTGGGGCGGCCGGGCGTCGCTGTAGGCCTGCAGCCCGCGGAGCTTCCCCGCGCGCTCGGCCATGCGGGTGTAGGCGTCCATGATCTCCGGGTTCTCGCAGTGCAGGCTCAGGCTGATGAACTCCGCGATCTCCGGATGCGCCGCCGCCAGGCGCGCGACCGCGCGCATGATGAACTCGAAGTGCGCCAGATCGTACTTCTCGTCTTCGCCGATCATCAGGAACTTGTTCTGCTGATCGGAGCGGCCGTGCAGCCCGTAGCTGCCGTAGAACATGAAGATCTTGAAGGTGCAGACGCCGAACTCCTCGAGCAGCATGGGCATTTCGTCGATGTGGTCGCGGCTCATGGGAGCGATATGGTAGCCGTAGTCGACGTAGTAGTTGCCTGCGGAGCGGCGCAGCACCTCCTGGAAGAAATCGCGGTACGAGCCGCCGCGCTCGAGGTAATAGCGGCCCGTGCGCGTGTAGGTCAGGGCCGAGGTGACGCCGCCGCTCGCGGCCGCCCGGCTCTCGCTGCGCGCGTCGCGGCTGAGCTCGCGGTAGATGCCGATGTGCATGTGGGCGTCGACCGCGCCGGGGAATCCGAGCAGGCCGCGGGCGTCGAAGATCTCGCGCGCGTCGCCGGCGGGCAGTTCGGGCGCCACGGCCGCGAAGCGGCCGTCGCGCACGGCCAGGTCGACGAGTTCGGCGCCGATGCGCCGGGGGCGGACCACGCGCACGTTCTTGATGATCCGATCGTACTTGCGGTTGTCTTCCATGTCAGCTCCTCGTGTGGGTTCTTTCCCGCCCATGCCCCGCCGCCGTGCGCGGCGGCGCGGTCGGGTCGCAATATAGCGCAGGGTGCGACGGACGGGAAGGGCGGCGGCGCGCGGTCGGGCGCATAAATGTCTCTTTGTTATAACAAAGTGATCATAAAGGCCGGCGGGCGTCCCTGTCAAGGCGCGGGCGCGCCGCGCGATTTCCGTTGACCGGCGGGGCCCTCCCGGTATAATGTCATAACCTTAATACCGCCGGCGCCGCGCGCCGCGCCCGCCGGCGGCCGTGGCTCCATGAACGCAAGTGTGCAGCCAAGGGAGGATGCGATGTCCGAGGGACCGCTGGCCGGCCTGCGCGTGATCGACGCTGCCACCTTGTTCGCCGGCCCGCTGGCGGCGGCGGTCATGGCGGACTTCGGCGCCGACGTCATCAAGGTCGAACACCCGAAGGGCGACCCGGTGCGCTATCACGGGCACCAGAAGAACGGCATCGGGCTCTGGTGGAAGGTGATCGGGCGCAACAAGCGCTGCCTGTCGCTGGATCTCTCTCGGCCCGAGGGCCAGGAGATCATGATGGGCCTGGCGGAAAAGGCCGACGTGCTGATCGAGGGCTTCCGCCCGGATACGCTCGAGCGCTGGAACCTGGGACCCGACCGGCTGTTGGCGCGCAATCCGCGCCTGGTGCTGGCGCGCGTCACCGGCTTCGGGCAGATCGGTCCCTATCGCCGGCGCCCCGGGTTCGGCACGCTCGCGGAAGCGATGAGCGGGTTCGCCGCCATCACCGGGGAGCCGGACGGCCCGCCCACGCTGCCCCCCTTCGGACTGGCCGACGGGATCACGGCGCTGGCGACCGTGGGCGCCGTCATGTTCGCGCTGCATGCGCGCGCGCGCACGGGCCGCGGGCAGGTGATCGACATGGCCATCATCGAGCCCATCCTGACGATCCTCGGGCCCCAGCCGACATGGTACGACCAGCTGGGCGTGGTGCAGCAACGGCACGGCAACCGCTCGGTCAACAACGCGCCGCGCAACACCTACAAGACCGCCGACGGGCGCTGGGTGGCGATCTCGACCTCGTCGCAGAGCATCGCCGAAAGGGTGATGCGCCTGGTGGGCCACCCCGAAGTGATCGATGAACCGTGGTTCCGCTCGGGCGCCGAGCGCGCCAAGCACGCCGACCTGCTCGACGCCATGGTGGCCGAGTGGATCGGGCGCCGCAACTACGAGGAGGTCGTGCGCGCCTTCGAAGAAGCCGAAGCCGCCGTGGCGCCCATCTACGACATCCGCGACATCATGAAGGATCCGCAGTTTCAGGCGCTGGGCTCGATCGCCACGGTCGACGATCCCGATCTCGGCCCGCTCAAGATGCAGAACGTGATGTTCCGCATGTCGGAGACCCCGGGCCGCATCCGCTGGGCCGGGCGCGCCGTCGGCGCCGACAACCGCGAGATCCTGGGGGAACTGCTCGGCATGGACGAGCGCCGGATCGAGGAACTGGCGGCCAAGGGGATCATCTGATGGCGCTGTTCCGCTCCTACCTGTTCGCCCCGGGCAACAACGAAAAGCTCCTGCAGAAGGTGTTCGCCGCCGGTGCCGACGCCGTGGTCCTGGACCTCGAGGACGCCGTGCCTCCCGGGGAGAAGGCGCAGGCCCGGCGCATGGTCGGCGCGCTGCTCGAGCGGCGGCCTCAGGAGCGGCCGGTCCCGGTCTATGTCCGGGTCAACGGCATGGAAAGCGGGCTGTGGCGCGAGGATCTGGCGGCGGTCGTGGGCCCGGGACTGCGCGGCGTCCGCTTGCCCAAGGCGGAATCGGCGGCCGACGTGGGCAGGTTCGTCGAGGCGCTGCAGGAGGAGGAAGCCCGCAAGGGCCTGGAGCCGGGGGCCGTCGAAGTGGTCTGTACGATCGAGACCGCCAAGGGCGTGTGCGCGGCGCAGCAGCTGGCCGCATGCGCGCGCGTGGCGAATCTGACCTTCGGCGCGGCGGATTTCGCGCAGGACGCCGGCCTCGATCCGGGGGACGACGAGGCGGAGACGCTCGTGGCGCGCTCCCAGCTGGTGCTGGCCTCGCGCGCGGCGGGCATCGACCCGCCGGTGGCTTCCGTGTTCACCCGCGTCCATGACGACGAAGGCCTGCGGCGCAGCACGGAAGCGGCCCGCCGCCTGGGATTCTTCGGGCGTTCGGTCATCCACCCGCGCCAGCTGGCCGTGGTTCACGAGGCATTCACGCCCGCGCCCGAGGCGGTCGCCCGCGCGCGGGAAATCGTCGAAGTTTTCGAAGACGCGCTTTCCCGCGGGAGCGGTGCGGCGCTCACCGGCGACGGCCGGTTCGTGGACCTCGCCGTGGTGCGCCGGGCACGAGCCCTGCTCTCACTTGCCGAACGCATCAACGCCTCTCGAAAGGAAGGAGCATCGTGACCCAGACGCTGAGCCGTCAGGCACCCTTCTGGCATCATCTGGCGAGCGCGCGCATCTACGATCTCGCCCAGCCCATCGAGGCCGGTATGCCGGTTTCGCCCAACCATCCGGGATTCCGCATGGCGCTGATGCGCCGGCACGGCGACATGGTGCGCGCCGACGGCGGATCGGCTTCCAACGAGATGATGGTCATGGGCGGGCACACGGGGACGCACGTCGATGCCCTGTGCCATGTTTCGCACGAGGGCAGGCTTTACGGGGGCGTCGACGCCGGCGAGGCGCAGAAGGGAGGGCGCTTCCGCTGCCTCGGTGTCGAGACCATCCCGCTCACCTTCTGCCGCGGCGTGCTGCTCGACATCGCCGGCCTGCGCGGCGTCGAGGTGCTGGCTGCGGGCGAACCGATCACGGCCGAAGACCTCGAAAGCGCCGCGCGCCGGCAGCGGATCGAGGTGCGGGAGGGGGACGCGGTGCTGATCCGCTCCGGCTGGCCGGTGCACTGGAGCGATCCCGAGACCTTCCTGGGGCACAAGAACGGAGTTCCCGGCCCGGACGAAACGGCGGCCCGCTGGCTGGCCGAACGGCGCATCCGTCTCACGGGTGCGGAAACCATCGCCTACGAATGGATACCGCCCGGCCGCGGCCACGCCCTGCTCCCGGTTCACCGGATTCTCCTGGTGGAACAGGGCATCCACATCGTCGAGGCCATGAACCTGACGGAACTCGCGCGCGACGGCGTCCACGAGTTCCTGTTCGTCTTGTGCCCTCTCAAGGTGGTCGGCGCCACGGGGGTGCCCGTGCGCCCGGTGGCGGTGGCATGATGAGTCGGACATTGCTCGAGGAACTCGCTGCTTTTGCCGCGGGCATCCGCTACGCCGATCTCCCCGAGGCGGTCACGCGGAGCATTCGCGAGCGGGTCATGGATACCGCCGGGCTTTGCCTCGCTTCCTGCCGCCTGGAGACGAGCGCCATGGCGCGCCGCGTGGCCTTGGCTTGGGGCGGGCCCGCCGAAGCCGGAGTCTACGGCTTCGGCGACCGCCTGCCGGCGGCGGGCGCCGCCTTCGTCAACGGAACCCTGGCCCACAGCCTCGACTTCGACGATACGCACCTTCCTTCGGTCCTGCATCCGAGCGCCTCGATCGTGCCCGCGGCGCTGGCGGCGGGCGAGGCCGTGGGCGCATCGACCCATGCAGTGATCGAGGCCGCCGCCGCAGGCTACGAGGTCTGCATCCGGACCGGAATGGCGGCCTACGACCGCCGGCTGGGCAACTCGGTGTTTTTCGAGCGCGGCTGGCACGCGACCTCGATCTGCGGCACCCTGGCGTGCGCGGTGGTCGCCGCCCGGTTGTTCGGTCTCGACGCCGCCGGCATCGGCCACGCACTCGGAATCGCGGCATCGATGGGCTCGGGCATCATCGAGGCCAACCGTTCGGGCGGGTCCGTCAAGCGGCTGCACTGCGGCTGGGCCGCGCACGCCGGCATCATCGCCGCGCAATGCGCCCGGGCCGGCCTGACCGGACCGCCGACGGCGCTGGAAGGACGTTTCGGATTCTACCAGGCATATTGCGGCGGCAAGTTCGAGGCGCGCGAAATCACCGAGGGCCTGGGATCGAGGTGGAGCATCCCCGATATCTTCTACAAGCCGTACCCGGCGAACCACTTCACCCACGCGGGCATCGATTGCGCGTTGCGGTTGCGGCAGCGCGTGGCGCCGGAAGAAATCGAGTGGGTGCGCCTGGGCGTGGCCGCGCCCACGCTGCGCACCATCGCCGAGCCGCGCGAAGCCAAGATCCGCCCCCAGTCCGGCTACCACGCCCAGTTCAGCGGCCCCTTCACCGTGGCGGCGGCCTGGATCGGCGGCGGCGGCCTGGGACTCGCCCTGGAGGATTTCGCCGACGAGAAGGTGCGCGATCCGCGCTATCTGGAGCTGGCCGCCAAGGTCGAGTGCTACGCGGAACCGGAATGCGACGCCATCTTTCCCAATCAGTTCCCGGCCGTGCTGCGCGTGCGCACCCGCGACGGGCGGATTCTGGAAGAGAAAGTGCTTGCCAACCGCGGCGGCCCGGGCAATCCGCTGAGCGTCGAGGAGCTCACCATCAAGTTCATGGGCAACGCCGCGCGCACGCTTTCCGAGGAGCGGGCGCACCGGTTGGCGCAGCGCATCCTCGATCCCGCCCCCATGGCGGTCGCCGAGTGGCTCGCCTGACCGGCGGCCCCGATAAAAAATGTTGACAAGGCGGCTGCCCTTTGCTATGAATGGCTCATTGTCATAAGGATAGGACAATAGGCCCGGTGCGCTACCTGGAACTTCCGGCACGAGAAGAAACCGCAGATCGCGATTGAAGGGGATGGCGGGGCGTTCGGCGCCGGGTCCGCGACCCGGCGCGGCGGCCGGGCCTGGTTGCAGAGGAGGGAACACCGGTCTCGGATCTCCTCGAAGGGAACCCTGGCCCTTGGCGGAGTCGAATCTTTCCCAAGCGAGGTTGAGCATGAATCAGCAAAAGACCTGGATGTGGGTTTCAACGGTTGTGATCATCGCGGGCCTCATCGCAGGATGGGGACCGATGTGGGCTTCGGCCCAGGAGGCGGCGAGCATCACGGGAACGGTCCGGGACACCACCCAGGCCGTCCTCCCCGGAGCGACCGTCACGGCGCTGAACACCGCCAACGGCCGGCAGGTGGCGGTCGTCAGCGGCCCGGAAGGAACTTACGAGTTCAAGAGCCTGGTCCCCGGTCCGTACCGGATCACGGTGGAGCTTCCCGGGTTCTCTGCGGAGGGCAAGAGCCTCGACCTGCGGGCCGGTGACGCCCTGACGGTGGATTTCACCATGTCGCTGGGCGCCTTGCAGGAGAGCATCACGGTCACCGCGGCCCGCGGCGAGCGCGTCACCTACGAGCTGCCGCAGCCCATCACGCTCGTGCGCAGCGACCTGCTCGATGTGCGGCGCCCGGCCGGGATCCAGGAAGCCCTGGAGCGCACCCCCAACATGCGGACCATCGAAACCAATCCCTACCGCGCCCGTCCCCAGCTGCGCGGACTGGCCTCCTCGCGCGTCGCCATCATGGTCGACGGCGAGCGCCTCAACAACACGCGCGTCGATGTCGGCGCCACCGGCATGACCCCCGGCTTCGTCGATCCCCGTCAGGTCGAATCGATCGAGGTCGTGGCCGGTGCCGGATCGAGCCTGTACGGCAGCGATGCCGTCGCAGGAACGATCAACATCATCACCAAGTCCCCGCGGCGCCCCGACCAGGGCTTCACCATGGACGCGCGCGCCGATATCGACTACGACACCAACAGCGACTTCATCAAGGGCGGGCTGCAGATCAATCTCGGGGCCCAGAAGTTCGCTTTCCGCACCAACTATTCCCAGTTCAGCCTCAACAACTACAGCATCGGCGGCGAAGCCATCCCCAAGAGCGAGGTGGTTCGGATCGGCAACTTCCTCGTCGACGTGGGAAAGGTCACGGGCACCAACCTGGCGCAGAGCTACGGCGTGTGGGACCTGGCCGCCGGCGGTGAGAGCACCAATAACATCGGGCGCGGCTTCAATTCCCTCAACGACCTCTGGTTCTTCATCAGCCCCGACCAGACCGTCCGCGTCAAGTACCTGAGAACCCGCTACCGTGATGTCGGGCTTCCGTTCGCCGATCTCCCGTGGCAGCCACTGCGGCAGGTCAACTTCTTCAGCAACCTCGACAAGATATCGGTGCGCTGGGACAAGAGCAATACCGCGTCCTGGCTCCCCCAGATGAGCGTGCGTTTCTACCACCAGTACTACAAGAAGCCCCAGAACGACCTGCGCTTCGAGATCATACCCGGAAGCAGCTACGCCGTGGGCGCCGACGGCAAGCCGTATCTGACCGGCAACATCTCCCAGTACCGCACCGGCCTGAACAACTTCACGGAAAACCGCATCAAGTCCTACGGCCTGGAAGCCCAGGTCAATTTCATCCCTTGGCGCCGGTCTCTCTACACGACGGGCATAACCTACCTGCGCGATGAATCGCGCGATGTCTTTACGCGCCAGACCGCGGGTGCGGGCGGCACCATCATCACGACCACGGGGCTCAAGACGGTCCCCGACAACAACTACTGGAACTTCGGTTGGTTCAACCAGTTCGAGTGGACCCCGATACAATACTTCCGCTTCAGCGGCGGCTTCCGCATCGACAACTGGAAGACGCGGGCGTTTTCCAGCACGGGATTCCCCGCGGGCAACGAAGGCTACCTGCTCACGACCGGATTGCCCTATATCAAGGCGAATCCCGGACCGATCAATGTCGCCGGAGTGGAAGGGATCGATAAGCTCGTGACCGGAACCGGGGAGTTGCGGACGGACAAGTCGGTGGGGACGGGAAACATCGGCGTCTCCCTGTTGCTGCCTGTCGGCATCTATCCTTACGTGCGCTACGGTTCCAGCTACCGCGAGCCCGAGGCGACGGTCCGCTACATCATCCGCAACTTCGGCAGCCCGGTCTACTCGATCCCGAGCCTGCCCAACACGGAAATCCAGCCCGAACGAGGGCGCAACCTCGATGTCGGCGTCAAGCTGGAGCGTCGTATGTATCGCGGCACCGTCGGGTATTTCAAGAACGACATCGCCAACTATTCGCAGACGGTCTATGCTCCGACATACTGCATACCGGCCAATCCCGCCGTCGGCGTCGTGCCGACCCCGTTCCCGCCGTGCTCCCTTACCGGCAGCCATGCGGTGCTCTTCTGGCAGCGCATCTCGCGTTCCGCCAAGGCCCATTTCCGCGGCTGGGAGTTCACCGGGGAAGGATCCATACCCATGGGCAGCCTGGGCAGCATCACGCCCTATGTGAGCTTCAGCTACCTGGAAAGCATCGATGACGCGCCGAGCGCCAACGACCTGAAGCTTTTCGACGCCTTCAACGGGCGCAGCGACATCCCGATCAAGATCGACATGAAGCGCGACAAGATTCCGGCATCGGATATCGTACCCTTCCAGGGCATGGTGACGGCGCGCTACACCAACCGCTCCGGCCGGTTCTGGGGCGAGTACGAATTCCGCTTCGCCAACGAGATCACCAAGCTGGATCTCGAAAACACGCTGGCGACCGCCAACTACACCCAGTACGGAACGATCCGCTCGCTCGAAGGCTTCAAGAAGAGCACGATCCGGGGCGGCTTCCGCCTCACCCAAGGCCAGTACCCCGTATCCTTCACGATCGCGATCGACAACGTCAACAACGCGGTCTTCTTCCTCCCATTCCAGAACGCCGTCGCCCCCGGGCGCTCGGTGATCTTCGGGCTCACCTTCGAGTGGAAGGATCTGTTCAACAGCGAGAGGAAGCCCTGAGGCCGGGGCCCGCCGCCTCCTGATTCAGCGCCTTCGAGGCGACCGCCGACGCGGCCGCCTCGAAGGCGAAGGGGCGCTGCAGGCCGGCCGGTCCCGCGCAGCGCCGTCGGTGCTACGGACAGCCGGAGCCGCCGGGGCGTGATTTGTCCTGGAATCCGTACAATGCTACAATGCGCCTGCCCGAGAGCCCGTGCGAAATCCGGGCGATTGCTGCAATTACCCGGGAGGAAGGAACCGTGCGCGCCAAGGCCGTGCCGATAGCATCCAGGAAGAAGGGGCGGAGCATACAGTTCGTCAGCAGGGAGGTTCCTCTCTACTACCAGATGGCCAGCCTGATGCGCGAGCAGATCATCGCCGGCCGATACGCGCCGGGCGACAGGTTCCCCACCGAGGCCGAGCTGGTCGAGGAATACGGGCTCAGCCGCATCACCGTGCGCCAGGCGCTGCGTTCTTTGGAGGAAGAAGGTCTGATCCGCCGCGAACCCGGCCGGGGCACCTTCGTGACCGAGCAGCGGCCGTTCGCGGGGAGGCTGGCGCTCGATTCGAGCATCGAGGATCTCATCTCGATGGGTTTCGCCACCTCGGTGCTTCTGCTGGACATCGGCGACATCTCCGCGACGCCGGAAGACGCCGCACGCCTGAAAGTGCCGCCCGGAGCACCGCTGGTCGAGGTCAGCCGCGTGCGCTATTACCGCAAGGAACCCTTCAGCTTCGTCATCAACCACCTGCCGGCCGAGATCGGCCGGCGGCTCGACGTCAAGTACCTCAAGCGGGGTTCCATGCTGAAGTTCCTCGAGGAACACCTGGGTATCCGGCTGCGGGATGCGGAACAGATCGTGCGTGCTACGCTGGCGGACGCCAAGCTGGCGCACTGGCTGAAGACGCGCATCGGAGCCCCGCTCCTGTTCATCGACCGCGTGGTGCGCACCGACGACGAGCGCCCCGTGATGCGCACGCTCACCTATTACCGCAGCGACATCTACTCGTTCACCGCCCATCTGACGCGGGTCGCGCGCGGAGAAAAAGCGGCGGGCGGCGAGTGGGCCTACAAGAACCGCAAGGGCGGCAGCGAAACCGGGCAATAAATGAAGCGTCATTATCACTGGGTCATCGCGGGCGCGGCCCTGTTCACCCTGTTCGTCACCAACGGCATCACCATCGGCGGGCTGAGTGTCTTCGACGAGTCGTTGCTGCAAACCTTCGGCTGGACCCGGGGGGCGCTCAAGTTCCGCGACCTGCTGACGCTGGCCATCGCCGGACTGATCGGGCCCCTGGCGGGAGCGCTGGCCGACCGCTTCGGCGTGCGCCCGCTCATGGCCGCCGGCGCGCTCGTGCTGGCTCTCGGGATGGCGCTTTACGCGCGCATCGGTTCCGTTCTGCACATGTACGCCATCCATGTGCTCTTCGCCGTAGTGCTGGCGAGTTGCGGGCTGATCGTGGCCGTGATGCTCGTGTCGCGCTGGTTCGTCAGCCGGCGCGGCACGGCCCTGGGGATCACGCTCGTGGGCACCAGCCTGGGCGGTTTCGTCATGCCGCAGGTCGGAGCCTGGCTGATCGAAAGCCGGGGCTGGCGCGGAGCCTTCCTGGCCGAAGGATTGCTCCCCGTGATCCTGCTCCTGGTCATCCTCTTCGTCATACGGGAGCGCCCGGAGGATGTGGGCTTGCGCGCGCTGGGCGCGGACGCCGCGCCGGGCAGACCGCAGGGCAAGGAGAGCGATCCCCTGCCCGGGATGACGTTCCGCGAGGCCTTGCGCACGCGCACCTTCTGGGCCATCACCGTAACGTCCATGATGACGTTCTATGCCATCCTGGGAGTGGCGGCTCACGTCTTCCTGCACCTGCGCGGGCAGGGCTTCGAACCCGCGGCTGCGGCGCGCGGCATATCCTGGCTCTTTCTCATGGGATTGATCGGCAAGTTCTTTTTCGGTTTCCTCGCCGACCGCTTCGACCACAAGCGCGTGCTCATGGGAAACCTGGCGATTATGCTGCTGGGGAGCCTGGCGCTCGCTTCGATGCGCCGGGAAGCTTTCTGGTTTTTTGCTATCTTTTTCGGGGTCGGCTGGGGAGGGCTTTACACCCTGCTGCAACTGGTGACGGTGGAAAGCTTCGGGCTGCTGGCGGCGGGGAAGATCATCGGCACGCGCACCATCCTGGACGCGCTCGGCGGAGGCCTGGGACCCTGGCTGACGGGGGTTCTTTTCGACCGGACGGGCAGTTACCTGGTTCCATTCTGGGTGGTCACCGCCATGGTCTTCCTCGGCATGATCGTCGCCACCCAGGTAAGGCGCGAGGTTGCATCGGCGCCGGTCCGGGAAGCCGAGCCCACGACGGCATCGAACTGAGCGATGCGATGGGAACAAGTCCGGCCGCGACACCCGAGGTGACGGACACATGCACGAAGGAGCGCGTATGAGGGAGATATCCCGGAGGAGATTCATCGGCCGGGGTGCCGCCGCCGTGGCGGGGCTCGGGCTGGCCGGCGGCGGCATTGCCACGGGGCGGTCGCGCGCAGCCCAGGGGACGGAAACGGACCTGCTCATCATCGGAGCCGGGCTGGCGGGCCTCTCGGCGGCCGTGACCGCCGGCGAACTGTGCGTTTCCGCTGTGCTTGCCGACAAGCGTTACAGGGTCGGGGGCACCGGTCTGGGCGCCGGTGGCAGTTTCAGCGCCGCAGGCTCGCGCATGCAGCGGGCGAAGAACATCGAGGATTCCCCCGAGCTTCATTTCGCCGATGCGCGCAGGATCGGCAAGGAAAAAAACGACCCTGAAATACTCCGGCTCTACACCGCCAATGCGGGAGCAGTCCTGGACTGGCTTGAGAATCTCGGCGTCGAATTCGATCCCCGAGGGCCGCGCATGGCTCCGGAGCACGAGCTGTACAGCGTCCCGCGCACCTGCGATGCCCGCATCGGGGCGCGCGGCTATGTCGAGGTTTTCGAGAAGCATCTCGAACGCGCCGTCGCGAGCGGCAGGATGCGCCTGGTGACGGAAACCTCGGCCACCGGCCTGGTGCGCGAGGGCGAAAGAGTCCGGGGCGCTCGCTTCGTCGACGACGACGGCAGGGAAATCACGATTTACGCCCGTGCGGTCATACTCGCTACCGGGGGCTACGGCTCCAATCAGGAGATGATCCGCAAGTACAACCCCTCGCTGGCCCGCGCCCTGAAGATCACTTCCAAGTACGCCACGGGCGAGGGGATCCTCATGGCCGAGCGCGTGGGAGCCGCCCTGGTGAACATGGATCTGCTCGTCCCCTACTTCGCCGGGGTGGAGAACCCTCCTGCATCCGGCCGCACGATGTTCAACAGCCTCATCAGCGGCATCGTGCCCAATTTCAAGGGGGATATCTGGGTCACCAAGGAGGGCGTCCGTTTCATGAACGAGGATTCCACCAGCCCCGACGAGCGCGAGCGCGCCTTGCGCCGGATCCCGGATGCCGCGCTGTTCGCGCTTTTCGACGCGGCCATGCTGGCCGCGAGCAAGGAGCCGTTGGCGAATTTCCAGCGGCACCTGCAGGAGGGGCGCGTCGTCAAGACGGCCGCCACCATCGCCGAGCTGGCGCGCAGGATCGGGGTGCCGGAGGCGGCGCTGGAATCCACCATCCGGACCTACAACGGCCATGCCGCGGCCGGCCGCGATCCCGCGTTCGGGCGCAAGGACCTTGTTCCGATGGAAAAGCCGCCCTTTTACGCCATCGCCGCCAGCGGCGTCGTGTTCATGACCATGGGCGGCGTGCGCACCAATGCACAGCTGCAGGTGATGGACACGCGCGGCCATCCCATCCCGGGTCTCTATGCCGCGGGCGAAGTCCAGGGCGCCGGGCAGTGGATGGGTGACGGGCTGGTCGGGGGAACCGGCAACGGCGCAGCCATCGTTTTCGGCCGGCTGGCGGCCAGATCGGCCGCTGCGGAGATCGCCGCACGGGCCGGATTGCGCATGCCGTGAGTGCGGGCCGAGGATTCATGCCATCGAGGTTGCCAGCCATGGGAAGACTGATCGGAGCGGCGGCGGTCGCCGCCGCATTTCTGCTCGCCGGAAACCCGCCGGCCCCTTCATCGTCGCACGCGGTTCCACCGCAGCAGGCCGCCAAGCCGTCGCACCTGACCAAGGCGCATCAGGGATGGCGCCGGACTCTCTGCTTTGAGTGCCATGAGATGGCCGCGCATCGCAAGACGCACCAGCCGGGCGCCGAAAAGCCCTCCGCCTGCGGCCCGTGCCACGGTTATAACGGGGCGCCGCACGAGGACCATGCGATCGCCATCAATTCCTGCGCGGACTGCCACCGCGCCGCGAAGCACTTCGGCGATTTCCAGTCACCCGGCGACTGCATCGGCTGCCACTACCACCCGCAGAGCCCGCAGGGCAAATAGGCGAACCTCGGCCCTCGAGCAGGCTGAGGACGGCGGCAGATACGCGCGGCAGGGAGCTGGCCACCGCCGGCGAAAGCTCCGTGCACATCGACTGCGCCTGCGCGATCGAGACGGTGACGAGCACGATCTCGGGCAGCGGGCCCAGCAGGGATGCCGACTCGACGAGATCGCGCAGGCCGACGTCATGGGCGCTCAGGGCGCGCGGGAAATCCGACGCGAAGCGCGGCCGCAGGACCGTGACCGTCCCCGGCGGCCGCCCGTCCAGCGCGGCGTCCACCAGGATGATGCGGCCGTATTCCCTGAAGCACGAGAGCAGGTGAAAACCGCCGGTGCCGCCGTCCAGCACCTCGGTGCGCGGCGGCAGGGCCGAACACTCGAGACGGCGCACGGCGTGTATGCCGACCCCCTCGTCGCCCATCAGCAGGTTGCCGATCCCCAGGACCAGAACGGCGTCCTTGCGGCTCTTCCCCATGGCATGGCCTTCGGCTGCGGGTCCCGCACGGACCGGAGATCACATGATCGTGCAGCGATGGAGCGACCTCCCCCTTTCGTCGTAGAGATGAACGGCGCATGCGATGCAGGGATCGAAGGAATGGATGGTGCGCAACACCTCGAGCGGCTTTTCCGGGTCGGCCACGGGCGTGCCGATGAGAGCCGCTTCGTAGGCGGACATCTGCCCGCGGCTGTCGCGCGGCGACGCATTCCAGGTGCTCGGGACCACCAGCTGATAGTTGGCGATCTTTTGGTCGCGGATGACGATCCAATGGGCGAGGGCGCCGCGCGGCGCCTCGCTCATGCCGACGCCTCTCGCCTCCGGCGGCCAGGTGGCCGGATCCCAGCGCGCGCCGTTGAAGGTGCTCATATCCCCGCGCGCGATGTTGTCGCGCAGATCGCGATAGAATTCCTGGGCCCAGCGGCCTATGAGGCGCGTTTCCAGGGCGCGGGCGAGCGTGCGGCCGATGGTCGAGTAGAGCGATTCCAGCGGCAGTCCGAGGCGCTGCAGCGCCTCGTGAACGGCCTCGCGCACATCCGTGCTGCCGGCGGCGTAAGCCACCAGAATCCTGGCCAGGGGACCGACTTCCATCGGGCGCCCTTTCCAGCGCGGCGTCTTGATCCAGCTGTACTTCCCCGCGACATCGAGGTGCTCGTACGGAGGATTGGGCCCCGTATAGGCCAGCTCGGTCTGGCCTTCCCAGGGGTGCCTCGAGCCTTCGTCGCCGTCGGAGTACCGATACCAGGAGCGGGCGACCTGCTCCTGAACCTGGGCCGCATCGCGGCCGTCGATCGGCAGCAGCTCGCCGAGATTGCGCTCCAGTACTATGCCGCGCGGAAAGCGGAAACCGGATGGATCGCCGTAACCCCGCACAGGAAGGTCTCCGTAGGCCATGTAGTTGCTCAGGCCGCCGCCGAAGCCGCACCATTCCTTGTAGTAGGACGCCAGGGCCAGCACGTCGGGCAGGTAGACTCTCTCCACGAAGTTGCGCGCTTCGTCGAGCAGCGTGCCCACATAAGCCAGCCGCTGGGCGTTGAGGCAGTTCGCCTCGTCGAGGTTGATGGCGCAGGGGACGCCTCCCACCAGGTAGTCCGGGTGCGGATTCTTGCCGCCGAAGATCGAATGGATCTTGACCACCTCCTTCTGCCAGGCGAGCGCTTCCAGGTAATGGGCGGCGAAGAGCAGATTGGCTTCCGGCGGCAGGCGGTAGGCCTGATGGCCCCAGTAACCATTGGCGAAGATGCCGAGCTGGCCGCTGTCGATGAATGTCTGCAGGCGCTTCCGGATGCCTGCAAAGTACGCGGCCGAGCTGAGGGGCCAATCGGAGATCTTCTGCGCCAGCGCCGAGGCGCTTTGCGGATCGGCTTTCACAGCGCCCAGGATATCCACCCAGTCGAGCGCGTGCAGATGATAGAAGTGGACGACATGATCCTGCATGTACTGGGCGCACATCATCAGGTTGCGGATCAACTCGGCATTGGGCGGCACCGCGATGCCCAGCGCGTCCTCCACGGTTCGCACCGAGGCCAGGGCGTGCACCGTCGTGCACACGCCGCAGGTACGCTGGGCGAACACCCAGGCATCGCGGGGGTCCCTTCCCTTCAGGATGATTTCCAGGCCGCGCACCATGGTGCCGGAACTGTAGGCGTCCACGACCGCTCCGTCCCGGACCTCGATCTCGACCCTCAGGTGCCCTTCGATGCGCGTTACGGGATCGATGACGATACGGCTGGCCATGGCCTATGCCTCCTTTCCGCTGTTCGCAAGGTCGGAGCCCGCGGTCGGGCGCGCGCCGCGCCGGGCGCGGATCATGCGGCCGGCGAGCCCGATCGCGGCACCGGCGGCTACCACCGCCCCCACGGCGCCGGCTGCAGTACCGAGACCGGCCCCCGGCATACCCGCCGTCTGCAGGTAAAATGAGCCCCTGTCCCAGAAGCCTGCCTCGCTGCATCCCAGGCAGCCGTGGCCGGCGGTGACCTCGTTCCCCAGGCCGCCGTTCCACTGCAGCACCCCGCAGGCGTTGTAGGTGACGGGCCCGCGGCAGCCCAGGTGATAGAGGCAATGACCGCGCCGGGCGCTGTCGTCGTCGAAGGCTTTGGCAAAGCGTCCCACTTCGTAGTGCGGCAGGCGCGCGCAGTCGTCGTGCACCCGGCGGGAGTAGAAGGCCTTGGGTCGGCCCAGGGCGTCGAGCGGGGGAATGCGCTCGAACGCAAGCAGATGGACGATCGTGCCGGCCATGACCCTGGAATTGGGCGGGCAGCCCGGCACCCGGATGATGGTCTTGCCGGAAACGAGGTCGGGCACGGCTGCGGCCCCCGTCGGATTCGGGCGCGCCGCCTGCACGCAGCCGTTCGAGGCGCAGCTTCCCCAGGCGATGACAGCTTTGGCGCCCGCCGCCGCTTCCGCCAGGATCTGCTGCGCCGTCCGGCCGCCGATGCAGCAGTAGACGCCCCCCGCGCCTGTGGGCACCGATCCCTCGACCATCATGAGATACTCGCCGCGGTTTTCCTCAAGCGTGCGCTCGAGGACGGCTTCCGCCTGCCGCCCGGCGGCGGCCTGCAGAAGCTCGCTGTAGTCGAGCGAGATCATGTCGAGCAGGATGTCGGCCACCATCGGCTGCTGCGAGCGCAGGAAGGACTCGCTGCAGCAGGTGCATTCCTGGAGGTGGAGCCACACCACCGGCGGGCGCGGCTTGGTTTCCAGCGCGCGCACGACCTGCGGCAGCCCGGAGCTGTGGATGCCCGTCGCGGCCGCCATCCAGCTGCAGAACTTCATGAAGTCCCTGCGCGAGTACCCTTGCAGCCGGGCATGTTCCCATACGGTTGGACGCCGCAATCTCATGATGCCTCCTCCCTGCGGAGCCGCGCCGCCGGCGCCCGCGTCCCGGCACGGGCGCGGCGGTCGCGGCCGGCTCTTGCCCCGTCACGACCGGGCGAGATCCGGGACCGGTCAATCATATTGTAATAACATTATGACATAGACGCACGGATTCCTGCTGCAATTTTTCGGCGTCGGGTTGCGGCGCGCCCGGGCGTCTTCGGGTATGATGCGTGTTTCGCGGGGGTATCCTTTGGAAGCGACGGCTGCGTGGTCCTATCTCTATCTGGCTCTGGGCATCCTTTGCCTGTATCTCGGGGGCGAAGGCCTGGTGCGCGGCAGCGCGTCGCTGGCGCTGCGCCTGGGACTCACGCCTCTGGTCGTCGGGCTGACCGTGGCGGCATTCGGCACCAGCTCGCCCGAGCTTGTGGTGAGCGTCCGGGGGGCACTCGCCGGTCGGGGAGCCATCGCCGCGGGCAACGTCGTGGGCTCGAATATTTTCAACATCGGCGTCGTGCTGGCGCTGACCGCCGTGATCGTGCCCGTGCGCGTCGGGCTTCAAACCGTGCGCGTGGACGTGCCGATCATGCTGGCCGTCACCCTGGCCGGCCTGATCGTCCTGGGAAACGGGCACGTCGGGCGCGCCGAGGGCGCGCTGCTCACGGCTGCTTTGGTCGCCTATACCGTTTTCGAAGTCCATCTCGCGCGCAAGGAATACCGCGCCCGCGCCGGCGAGCTGGACTACCGGCCGATCGCAGCCCGCAGAAAGGGGAGCGCGGCGACGGACGTTTTGCTGATCGCCGCCGGCCTGGCTCTGCTGACTGGCGGGGCGCATTTTTTCGTCGAGGGCGCCGCCGCACTCGCGCGCCGCTTCGGAATCAGCGAGGCCGTCATCGGGTTGACGGTCGTGGCCGTCGGGACAAGCATACCGGAACTGGCCACCAACGTGATCGCGGCGCTCCGGCGCCAGCCCGACATCGCCATCGGCAACATCGTGGGGTCGAACATCTTCAACATCCTGGGGATCCTGGGTGCGGCCGCACTGGTGCGGCCATTGGACGCCGGCGGCCTGCGCGGCGCCGACCTGGCGGTCATGGCGCTGTTCGCCTGCGCGCTCCTGCCCGTGGTGCGCAGCGCCTTCCGCTTCGATCGCTGGGAGGGGTTGTTGTTGCTCGCCGGCTACGTCGCCTACCTCGCCTGGCTGTGGCCGAGATGACAGGCAGTGGCTCCGGCTCGGCAATCGCCGCCTAGCGCGCACCCCAGAAGCGCTGCGGGGCGCCCGGCGCGGCGGCCGGCGGGGCCGGAGGAAGGAGTTCCAGCCAGCGTTCGGCGAGCCACTCCGCGATCCGGAGCCGGAGAGCCTCCGCATTCGGCTGCAGCGAGATCACGGCCTGCAGCGCCTGATTGCGGCCGATCGCGGAGGCGAGCGCAATGAGCCGCAGGCTCTGGCGGTAACCTTCCTCGAAGTCATGGGCCCGGATCTGCACCGTGGCGGCATCCGGCCCGATCTCGGCGCCGGGAAGCAGGGCGGCGTTGCGCGCCTGAGCCTCGTCCTGGAAGGTCAGAGCGAAGCGATAGGGCCCGGGGTGATCGGGCATGCGCGCGGAGTCGAGCGCGAGCAGCGCTTCGCGCGCGGCGGTTTCGATGCGGCGCGACGCTTCCTCCCTGGCGTAGGGCTCCGCCAGCGCGCGGTTGACCGCATGCTTGACCGTCGCACAGCGCACCCAGGGGAGATGGCGCCGGATCTCCTTTTCCAGCTGGTCGTCGCCGCTCACCATGATCAGCGGGATCTTGAAGCGCGCCGCGCCCATCGCCAGAATCATCGACTCGTTGTACGGGATGCCGTTGACCTTGTATTGAATGTCTTCATAAGTGTAGGTGTGCGAGTTGAAGCCCGTCTGGTTGCCCGCGCCCGCGTGCATGGCGACGGCGACGATCGCGTCGAAGGAATGATCGTAGCTGTCCATGTAGATGTCGAACGAGCGCGTGCGCGCGATCATTTTGGCGGGCGCGAGCAGTTGCTCCTCGAGGACGTCGGGGCCGACGGTGTTGCCCGAGCCGTGGCCGTCGACGACGACGATCTCGGTGGCGCCCGCGGCTTTGAGTCCCGCCACGGCGGCATTGACGTCGGCGGTCAGCGACCTTCGCCCCTCTTCGTATTCCGCCTTGTGCGCGTAGGACACATGTTTGTAGCTCGAGGCGCCCGTGACGCCTTCCATGTCGTAGAGCAGCAGGACCTTCAACGGACGCTGCTGCGAAAAGCACGGGCAAAGAAAAAGCGCCAAGCCGAGCGCCGCCTGGACTGCGCATCTCCCGTTCATCATCCCCTCCTTGCGTGCCCCGATTCTATGAGCGGCCGCCTCCGAGGCACAAGCACTTTGCGATTCCGCTCGCTCGTTCCCGCCGTCTTTCCTGGAGCGCGCGCCGGTCCCTCAACGGAAGAACAGCACCCAAACCGGCGCAAAGACCGGAAGCAGGACGGGTATCGTGTAGGCGGCGATGTAGCCCGTGAACGTCGGGCAGCGCACGCCGCAATGCTCGGCGATCGATTTGACCATGAAATTGGGCCCGTTGCCGCTGGGGGAGCACGCTGCGAAAAACGCGGCACCGGCCGAGATCGCCTCCAGCAAACGGGAGTGTCCGGCCAGGAACGCGCTCATGTGCGCGGCCTTTCCGAGAGTCAAGCCCTGCAGGCCGAGAGCGGCGCTCAGGAAATTCAGGCACCTGCGGGCGCGCGGGATCTCAGTGGTTCCAATGGCCTCGGCCCGCCCAACGACCCAGGCACCTGCGGGTGCGGGGATCCGAGGCAAATCGGCATATCGGTGGTCCGCGGTCAGGGATGCATATTCGGCCCTCAATGGAGGGAACGGATCCGGCTTCAGCGGCGACGACGGGTAACGCATCGGTCCGTGCAGTGGTCAGCTCCGCACCACCGGGTAAGCAATGCGCCGAAAAGACGCGGCGATTCTCGATGCCGGACGGTCGCTGGGAATTTGTTTTCCTGGGAACGGGGCAAGGTAGACCAATCGAGTTCGCTCCCCAGCGGAACAGGAGAAAAACAGGCAGGGAATGCAGAAAATGATCGATTTTTCTTGACAAGTATTCGGATGTTCCAATATGTATACAACAATTCTCAGAGGGAGTGTTCGCGCGAAGTCGCTGCGGATCGCATCCCTGAAAGATTTTGAATCGCCTGCTGGGACTGCAGCAAGGCGCGAAGGAGGTTCAACGCATGAAGAGATTCTTCCCTTTGTGGGCTGTAGTGTGCTTTGCGGTATATGGCCTTGCCCAAACCGCATCGACGGGATCCGTGGCGGGGATCGTCAAGGATCCGTCGGGTGCGGTAATACCCGGGTCCGAAGTCACGATGGTGGACAAGAGTACGAACCGGTCCACCAGCACGGCCACCAACAGCGTCGGACAATACAACTTTGTCGCGCTGCAGCCGGGAACCTACCGCATCACGGCAAGCGCGCCCGGATTCCGGCA
This sequence comes from uncultured Acidobacteriota bacterium, assembly GCA_964534795.1. Lineage (GTDB taxonomy): Bacteria > Acidobacteriota > UBA6911 > UBA6911 > UBA6911 > CAZHQK01. Next base: position 5,105 of record CAZHQK010000021.1, on the reverse strand, counting down.
GTCCGTGATCGAGGAGTTCAAGGTCGAGGTCGCCAAGTCGTACAACCTCGACTTCACCCTGGAAATCGGCGCGTGGGCCGAGACGGTGACCGTCGTAGCCGCCGGCGCCGCCGAACTGCAAACGATCGATGCCACGGTGGGGGCGGTGCTCAGCGGGGACAGCCTGCTGCGGATGCCCACGATCAACCGCAGCGCCGGGGCCCTGCTCGCGCTTCAGCCCCTGGTGACGCCAACGCGCGGCTACGGTACGAACTATGCCGGGCAGGTGGCGGGCATGCGCTCGGACCAGAATCGGTTCAATCTGGACGGCATGGACGCCACGGATCTGACCTCGGGGACAGGCGGTTATTTTTCGAACGCGATCGACTGGTCGGGCCCGACGCCTTCCGTTCCCGTTCCCCTGGAGAGCATCGAGGAGTTTCGCGTCTCCACTACGAACTCCAATGCGACGTTCCGCGGGGCTTCAGGCGGCCAGATCAGCATGGTGACCAAGCGCGGCACCAACAGTGTTCACGGCTCGGCGTACTGGTACCACCAGAACGACAACATGAACGCCAATCGCTGGGAATACAACCGTGCCGGCATCAAGAAGCCGGAGCTCAAAGACAACCGGTTCGGTGCGTCGCTTGGCGGGCCGCTTCTGCGCGACCGCCTGTTCATGTTCGGCAACTGGGAGAGCCGGCGATTTCCTCAGACGGCCTCCGTGGTGCGCACGGTGCCGACGGAAACCCTGAAGGCCGGACAGCTGCGGTTTCATGATAGTGCGGGGGTGGTGCAGACGTACGCGATCAAGCAATGGGATCCGCGCGGAATCGGCGTGAGCCCGGTGGTTTCCGCACTCTGGGCCAAGATGCCCGCGGGCAACGATCCGTCCGTAGGCGACGGCTTGAACACCATCGGTTTCCGCGGGCCGGCCGACGCCACCACCCGGATGGACTTCTTTGTCTCGCGTTTCGATTGGAACATCTCCGACAACTGGCGGTTCTATACCACGTACCGTTACGCCAAGCAGAATGCCGTGGATACAACCCAGGTGGACATCGCCGGCCTCACGGGCGGCTCACCCGGACAGATCCGGTCCACCGGCGGCACCCCTGTGGAACCGCGCTTCTGGAGCGCCTCCCTGGCGGCCAATATCCGGCCCAATCTGATCAGCGAGATCAACGTCGGATATCGGCGAAACTGGTGGGCATACCGGCGGGTCAACCCCTTCCCTCAGGTGCCCGGAACCTCGGCGGCCCTGATGGTCGCTCAGGGTACATTGGACTCCGGCATCGATGTGGATACCCAGCGGGCCCGCAGTCGAATATGGAGGGACAACACCTATTCGATCACGGACAATACCACATGGATCAAGGGAAAACACACCGTACAGTTCGGCGGGACCTATACCTATTACAAGATCTTCCACGAACGTGACGACAAGGTGATCGGCTCGCTTACGTCCCTCGTTTACGAACTCATTTCCGGCAGCTTTGCCAGCGTTACCACCAATGCGCGCCCTGCCGCGATCCGGACCCAGGACACGGGCCGGTGGGACATACTGTTCGCGGCAGCCACAGGCATGGTGGACAAGGCCGGGGTGGTCGTGACGCGGGACGGCAATCTGAACGACTATCCCATAGGGACGCCCATGCGGGTCTTCGGCTCCTTTCACGGCTTCGAGCTTTACCTGAACGAAGTCTGGCGCATGCGCCCCGACCTGACCCTCACCCTGGGCCTGACTTACAACCTGCAGACTCCTCCCGTGGATGCCAACGGCGCCCAGACGGTTCTTGTCGAGTCGGCCACCGGGAAGGAGATAATCGCCAAAGACTTCCTCAAAGCCCGGGTGGCGGCCGCGGCTCAGGGGGAAACTCTGAATCCGACTCTGGGCTACCTGCCCATTCGCCAGGCGAAGCGCGACTACATCTACGATATGGACACCAACAACTTCGGGCCGCGCATCTCGGCAGCCTGGAACCCGAGCTTTACCGATGGCTGGGCGGGCAGGTTGTTCGGTTCCAAGAAGTCCGTCTTCCGCGGCGGCTGGGGCATGACCTTCGACCGTGTCAACGGCGTGGGCGTGATCATGCTTCCCATTCTCGGCGTCGGATTCTCCCAAACCGTCACCTGTCTGGGCCCGACGAAGGACGGAGTATGCGCCGGCTCGAGCAACGAGTCCACCGCTTTCCGGATCGGGGTGGACGGATCCACGGTTCCCCTGCCCAAGCTCGGTAAACCGGCGATACCGATCACTCCCGACATAGGAGGGGAGACGCTGAGCTTTTCGATAGATCCCAAGATGGAAATCGGCCGGTCCCACAGCTTCAATTTCACCATTCAGCGGGAGCTGCCGGGCCGGCTTATCCTGGAAGTGGGCTATGTCGGCCGCTGGTCCAGTTCGTTGCCGCAGAACTTTCAGCTCAACTCGATGCCTCTGTTCATGAAGGACAAGTCGTCCGGCCAGACTTTCGCGCAGGCCTACGACGCGGTGGCGAAGGAGCTGCGCGCGGGCACGCCCGCGGCCGGCGTCACGCCGCAGCCCTGGTTCGAGAACCAGCTCAAAGGCCTGGCGCAGTGCACTCCCAACTGTACCGCCTGGCTGGCCTCGGCGCGCAGCGCCAACTTCCGCAACAATCAGGTCAACAACCTCGTCAACTACCTCAATACGGTGCGCCCCGGAGGGGCTCTTTACAACCAGCAGGTATTCGACCTGTTCGTCCGCGGCAGCGGGGGGCGGTCCAACTACAACGGGGGCTTCATCAGCCTCAGCCGGAGGCTCAGCGGCGGGCTGAACTACAGCCTCAATTACACCTTTTCCAAGACGCTGGACCAGTACGGCCTCAACCAGGAGAATATCGGCGTGTCCTCCACGCCCTACGACCTCGACGTGGATTACGGCCCGGCGATCTTCGACCGCACGCACGTATTGAGCGCGCAGTACAGCTACGAACTGCCCTTCGGACGGGGCAAGAGGTTCGGGCTCTCGGGTATCGCCGACAGGCTTTTGGGGGGCTGGTTCCTCTCCGGGATTGTCTCGGCCAACAGCGGGCTGCCGCTGATGGCTGGCACCCATGTCCAGGCCTTCGGAGGTTCCCAGGCCTTCGGCGGCCTGGCCGCGGGAGGGTACATGATCGATCCGAGCATGAAGCTCGAGCGCGCCTCCAGAAGTCTGGTTACGGCCGGCTCCGGGGGTGTAGGGACCAACGGCGATCCGGCCAAGAAGGGATCGGGTATCAACCTGTTCGCCAATCCCGAGGCCGTGTTCAAGAACTTGCGCCAGATCGAGATCAGCCGCGACTTTCGCCACAACCGCGACCTGATCCGGGGATACCCGCGCTGGAATTACGACCAGTCGCTGGGCAAGCGCACGCGGATCAGCGAACAGGTGAATTTCGTCTTCACCGCCGATTTCATCAACCTCTTCAATCATCTGGAACTGAACGATCCCGGGCTCAGCTTGTTCACACCGGCCGCCTTCGGGGTCGTGACCAGTCAGTTCGCCAATCCGCGCCAGATTCAGCTGGGTTTGCGGGTGGAGTTTTGAGGCGGCGGGCTGCCCTCTGCGAAGAGGGCAGCCCGGCGGCGCGGGCCGGGCGTGCCCGCGCCGCCCTCTTGGATCACTCGGCCCATCAATAGGTCGCCGGGCGCGGCGACGCGCGCACGGCGCGGTCGTAGGCCCAGGAGCGGATGTGCTCCACCTGCTCGCGCATGGTCTTCGAGAGCGGGATCACGTTCTGCGCCGCCCGATGGAGATCCTCGAACGTGACCGGCCTTTCCTGCAGTCGCACCGCCGTGAGCGCCGCCACGACGCACTGCTCGATCTCCGCGCCCGACCACCCCTGCGTGATCTTTTTCAGGCGCTCGAGCTGCAAGCCGCCCGGATCGACGCCGCGCTTCTGCAGGTGAATGCGGAAAATCTCCACGCGCTCGTCCTCGAGCGGCAGGTCGATGAAGAAAACCTCGTCGAACCGCCCCTTGCGGATCATCTCGGCCGGCAGCAGATCGATGCGGTTGGCCGTGGCCGCGACGAAGAGCCCGCGTGTCTTTTCCTGCATCCAGGTCAGGAAATAGGCGAAGATGCGCCCCATGCTCGTTGCGGCTTCGCTGGACCTGGTCGTAAGCCCCATCTCGATTTCGTCGAACCAAACGACGGCCGGGGCCAGAGCCTCCACGGTCCGGCAGGCCTGCGCGAATGCTGCGTCCGGGGATCCATGGCTTCCGGAAAAGACCTCGACCATGTCGATGCGGTAGAGAGGCAGGCCGAAACAGGAAGCCACCGCTTTCACGGAGAGGCTCTTGCCGCACCCGCTGACTCCCATGACCAGGATGCCTTTGGGGACGATCTCGGGCGACACCTGGTCCTGTTCCAGGAACAGGCGGCGCCGTTCCATCAGCCATTTCTTCAGATACTCCAGGCCGCCGACATGATCCAGCTCCGTGCCGTCGGCTATGTATTGAACCAGCCGGGAGCGGTTGACGATCCGTTTCTTTTCTTCCTGCAGGATGGGCGCCGCCGCGGCATCCAGCCTGCCCTGGATGGCCAGGGCGCGCCGCAGCGCGTGGCGCGCCTCGGCGAGCGTCATTCCCTGCAGGGAGCGTGCCAGCCGGTGAAGCACGGGACCGCTTGCGTCGACGGCTACGCCGCGCCGCTCGAGAGCCTGGAATTCGTCGGCCAGGAAGCCGAGCAGTTCCGGCAGGTCCGGAGGTCCGAGCTCGATATAGGCCGTTTCGTGCTGCAATTCTTCGGGAATCTGGCGCAGCGGGGAGACGATCACGACATACTTGTCGGCGTCCAGACATCGAAGATATAGATCTCGCAGGCGTCTCCGGATCTCCGGGTCGGCGGCCATCCAGGCGTGGAAGTCGAGGAGCAGGAAGATCGCCGGATCGCGGTGCGCCGCTATGAACTCCAGAACGCCCGCCGGTCCCGCCGGGGAGGTGTCCCGGCGCTCCCCCTGCGGATCGCAAAGCCCGCCGGTGGAAGTCCACGACCAGACAGGCAGCCCGCCGTGCCTCAGGGAACGCGCCGCCTGATCCAGCAAGCCGCGCACCCGCGGCTCCTCGGGGGAGCAGATGTAGATGAGCGGGCGCCCGCCTTCCATGAGGTCCCTGAGCGCGGC
>CAZHQK010000020.1:0-14732 GCA_964534795.1 uncultured Acidobacteriota bacterium | reverse complement strand
TTTCAGCCGACCTCGACGACCTCCAGCACATCCTCGCAGGACATGCTCTGGATATCGCAGGATCCCGAAGGAATGCCGCGGATATCGACCATCCCGCTCCAGTCGGTCGTGAATTCCGCAACCTGGCCGTTGGTCAGCTTGATCTTGAGTTTCACGCCTGCCAGCGGCTTGCCCGTGTCGTTATCCACCACTTTGAAGACGATGAAGCCGCCCTTGGGTGCCGGCGGCGGTGGGGCTTTCTTCTGCTCGTCGGGCTCCGGGGGGGCGACGGCCCCACCTCGTGCGCTCCACTCGAGCGGCGCGGCCGCAGCGATCTTGAGCCTGCCGGCCGCCAGTTCCCGGCTCACGCGTTCGAGCACGCGCGCATCGCGCAGCCGGTGCAGGCTGCTGCCGCCGGGAAGGTCGGCGAGCATGTTTCTCAGCAAGCGCATCGCGGCTGCATCTCCGGCGTATCGTTGCAGGAGCCTGAATGCCTGCTGCCGATCGCTGAATTGGAGGGAGCTGCCGGCCGCGTGCTTCTCGTGCCACTGCAGGATCTCTATCTGTTCCGGGCCCTTGCCGAGTTTGGTGCCCATCGCCGCTCCGTGCCGATTCGTGAGGTTTCAACCCCCGGCGATTGCCGAGGGGTGCCGGCCGAGTGCGCGTGTATCATAACTTCACGCCCTCGATGCGGGCAAGTGTTCCACGGCGCCGATCTGCGATTCAGAAGCGGCGCGGCGAACCTACCAGCCCCGGCAGGGGCCCTGAGCGGGTAGCCGGGGGTGAGCCGAAGGCGAACCCCCGGAACGGCGGGCGTGGGCCGACCAAGCCCCGAAGGGCCGGCAGACCGGCAAGGCAGGCACCTCCCGCGCGCCGCGCGGGACCGGTGACTTGAAGCAACAAGTCTGCCGCGGCGCCGCTCGATTTCCTCACAAAGGGGCCACGCCGGTGAAAAAAGCAAGCGCCGGCGGAAACATCACCTGCAGAGAACGCGGACTTCGGAAAGCACCGGAGGCTGCGCTCTCGGACCGGCACGCCTGCTGCCGCGTCGTTCCCGGGATTGCCCGCCGCCGTTGGAAGGCCGCCGGGGAGCCGATGCCAAGCGCGGGCGGCGCCGGGCGCATGGTCTCCGGAGGGAAAGGGGCCGGCTCCGGCGGACTCGAGAGGCACCGGCCCCCGGATCGATGGAGGAGATCATGAAAAAGAGAGCGAAAGCTGCCTTGTTGTTGATCTTGTCGTTGACGTGCCTGATGGCGGTACAATCGGCGGCAACCCAGGGGAATCTGTTCGTGGCCGCGGCGTTCGGATGCGAAAATGAGACCGGCGATGCTGTTCTGGCGATCACGGGCTTCGTTTCCGGCATCGGCGTGGAGGCGGCGGGGATCATCCTGTGCGTCAACCCCTGGCTGGCATTGGGTGTCGGCGCCGTCTATGCGGGATAGGAGAAGGAAATGAACAAGAACTCTGCCCTATTCGGAATGATCGCTTCCTCCATATTCGTGGTCATGGGGGCGATCATGTTGCTGGTACTGAGCGCAGAGGGAACGATGCAACTTGAGGGGCTCGGCATCGGGGCGGTCTACGGCCTGTGGCTCGAGCTGGCCTATCTCATCGGACGGGCGATCTATGCGAAGAAGAAGAGTGTGGCCGCCTTGCTCCTCTTCATGGGGCTGATGCTGGTACTCGGTTTGGTCTTCCATGCCACATTGCAGCGGCCTTACATCGTCGCTCACCGCACGGTGATTGGTTTCCTCGAGCAGATCCTGGGGATGGTCTGGGCGCTCGGTTTCGCAGCCATCTTCCTCTCATACGAGAGCTACAGGCGGGCGGAGGAATAAGGTGTGTTGGAGAGGATTCCCCGGTTTGTTGAAAGCGGCCGTGCTGACGTGGATGCTGGGCATCGTTCTCGGATTGACGGTCTTCGCCGTGCCGGGCGCGCATGTCGATCTGCACAAGATGCAGCCGGCGCCGACGGCATGGGGGATCTTCTCCACCAACCTGCGGGTTCTGGCCGGCTGCCTGCTGGGGCTGGTCACGTTCTCCATGGCCAGTTTTGCCACTCTGATGCTGAACGGGATCCTGGTCGGAATTCAGTGGCGCATCTTCACCGCCCACGCCTCGGGATGGAAGGTGCTGGCGCTCATCGCACCGCACGGAGTGCTGGAAGTTCCGGGGATGCTGCTCGCGGGCGCGGTCGGCATGATGGGAGCCGCAGCTCTCCGCTGCTTTGCCCGGACGCCGGTGCAGGGGATTCGTTTTTGCGCCTTTCCGGCGCTGGCCGCGGTCGCCGTTTCCCTCGTCCTGACCCTGTTGGGCGCGCTGGTGGAAGCATGGAACATCGCGCGCCTGTGACCCGGACCGGGCCGCTCGCGGCCCCGCTCTGGGCGGCCGTGATCGTCGTCGGACTCACGGCCGCCGTGCTCTGGGGCATTCTCACGGTGCTCGGCGCCGGAGCCCTCGAAGTTTCGCCGGTGGAGATCCGGGCGACGGTTTCCCTTCTGACGGGCATCGGCAACGTCCTGACGGCCCTGACGGTGGTCGCGTTCTGGCCGCTGGTCACCTGGGCTTTCTGGTGTGCGGGGGTTCTCGTGACCGGGAAGTGCGCGCCCGACTTCCGCGATCTTGCCCGCGGCATCGGCATGGCCCATCTGCCGGTTCTGCTCGGCATGACGGCCGTCTGGATGATCGTGGTCGCGGCGGATCTTTCCGTCCCGCAGGATATCGCAGCAAGCGAAGAGGCGCGGCGATACCTGGAGTCCCTGGCGGCCGTGCGCCTCGGCCGCGCGATCATGACGGCGGCGTATCCGGCGACTGCGGCCTGCTTTGTCGCCGTGGTGCGCACGATCTTCGGCACTTCCTGGATCCGCGCGCTCGTGATCGTCGCCGGCCCGCTCGGGCTCTATTACCTCGGCTTGTACCTGGTAGGGGGCGCCGGCCGCTGAGCATGGCGGGTCGCGCGCGATTGACGCCCGGGTCCGCTTGCCATAGAGTACGGTGGCGATGACGGCGGAAAATGGGGCGCTGGCGGTGATCCCGGCACGTTACGCCTCGACCAGGTTTCCGGGAAAGCCACTCGTATCCCTCCTGGGGCGGCCCATGATCGCCCACGTCGTGGCGCGCGCGCTGGAGGCGGCGTGCTTCGACGAGGTCCTGGTCGCGACAGACGATGAGCGCATCGCCGCCGCCGCAGCGCAGGCGGGAGCGCGGCCGGTCGTGACCGGGCCTGCGGATTCCGGCACGGACCGCGTGGCCGCGGCCGTGCGCACGGAAAGGGCTGAAATCGTCGTCAACCTCCAAGGGGACGAGCCGGCCATGCCGCCGGGCAATCTGCAGGCGCTGGTCCGGTTCCTGCGCCGCCGCCCGGATGTTGCCATAGCCACCCTGGCGTTGCCCGGGGCCGCGGAGGATCTGGCGGACCCCGATGTCGTCAAGGTCGTGTGCGACCTCGAGGGGCGCGCGCTTTACTTTTCGCGCGCCGCCATACCCTTCCAGCGCCGCCCGGATGCCGGGCTCGTGCGCCGCCACCTCGGGCTTTACGGCTTCCGGCGCGAAGCATTGTTGCGCTTTGCCGCCTTGCCCGGTTGCGCGCTGGAGCGGGCCGAGGGCCTGGAGCAGCTGCGCGCCCTGGCCCATGGAATGGCGATCCACGTGCTCGACGTCGAGCACCCCTCCGTCGCCGTCGATGTGCCCGGCGACATTCCCCGCGCCGAGGAAGCCCTGCGCCGCATTTACGCGGGCCGCTGACTGGCCTCCGGATTCGTCGAAGCCGGGCAGGCTGCCGCAGGCGAACTATCCGCCCGGGGCCATGAGCACGATCTGGATGACCGCCTCGTCCGGGATGACCGTGGTCGCGTGCCGATCGCGCGGGACGATATGGTCGTTCATCCATACGGCCGCTATGGCCGAAGACACGCCTTCCTTCTTCAGAAGATCCGCCACGGTCATGCCCGGCTCATGCGCGATGTGCTTTTCGTTCACCTGGATCATGAACTCAGCTCGCTTCGCCCGCCAACTTTACCGGCCGAGGGGCAGAGGGGTCAAGGAACAAAGGGGAAAGCTCGATACCCCGCGGCCAGGGACTCCAGAGTGAAAGTAGACGTCACGGGAACAACTTGGAACCCTTTACCCCTCGGCCCCTCGGCCCCTTGAAACAATTGCCGAGAGTTCGACTACAACCCATGCGTGGCCAAATAGTTGTGCAATTTCCGAGACGTCTAACGGATGCTCTCCACCGCCGTGTTGTGCTTGCCGCGCGTTTTCACCTCGGGATTGGCATCCAGCCTGAGCAATTCCGGTTTGTTGCCGATATCCAGCGCCGTCAGATAGGCGAGGCGCGTCGCCTTTTCCATTTTTACGAAGTCCACCCGCTCCAGAGTATCCGTCGTCTGGTGGTAATCGGCCGTCGTTCCGCAGAAGAACCACACGGCGGGGATGCCGACGCGGATGAAGGGATAATGGTCGCTGCGGTAGTAGAACCGGTCCGGATGCGTGCGGTCGTTGTAGGTGTAATCGAACCTCAGGCGCGCCGTGCGCTCGTTGGCTTTGCGGATGGCCTCGTCCAGCTCCGTGCTCAGTTTGTCGGAACCGATCAGATACAGGCTGTCCGGGTCGTTGCGGCTGATCATGTCGAGGTTGAGGTTGGCGCTGATCTTTTCGAGGGGAACCGGGCAGTTGTTCACGAAGTAGTGCGACCCCAGCAGCCCCTTTTCCTCCCCCGTGAACCAGGCCAGGATGACCGAGCGCTTCGGCCTTTCCAGGGCGAGGGCCTGCGCGATCTCGAGCATGGCCACCGTTCCGGAGCCGTTGTCGTCGGCTCCGTCCATGGGGCGGCCGTTGCGCATGCCCAGGTGGTCGTGGTGCGAACTGACGACCACGTACTCGTTCCTGAGCGCCGGATCCGACCCTTCCATCATGGCGAGCACGTTGGGGGAAACGGCCGCCCGCCGTTCGGTGACGACCGACAGCTCCACGCGCCGGTCGAGCGCTCTGTGCGGCACCTGCTTTCCCTGGGCGAGCGCGCCGAACATCGCCGCCAGTTCCTGCCCGGAAACGCCGAGTATGGCGCTCGCGACCCGGTGCCGGATTTCGGCCGCCGGGAGCGGCACGGCCGGGGGAGCCGGCTGCTGCTTGCGCGCCGCCTGGGGTGCCGCGGCCGGCAGCGCCCGGTTCTGGGTCGGGTAGCTTGCGCGCATCACGGTGCGCTGCGCCGCCTGGAATCCGGCGCCGCGCGCGGCCAGATCGTTTTCCCGTTCGGGGCTGATCACCATCATGATCGCCGCGGCGCCCCGGGCGCGCGGCACCGACATGCGCGCGGCCTGCAGCGCGCGGTCCGCGCGCAGCGCGTGCCCTTCCGGCAGGCTCCCCTCCAGCATGATCACGATCTTGCCCGTGAGATCCAGATCGCCGTAGTCGTCCCAACCCTTGTCCGGCGCGCTCAGCCCGTAGCCGACGAATACCGCCTCGCCGGCCCAGGCGCCCGAGCTGCGGAAGCTTCCGCCGAAGCTTTGCGGATAATAGAAGACCTCCTCCCCGCCCTCGGAGATCACGCGCAGATGCGACGGCGCCGCGGAGACGGCGGTGACCTCGAGCGGCACGTTCTGGAAGAAAGAACCGTCGGGCATGACGGGCTTCAGGCCGTAGCGTTCCGCCGTCACGGCGAGGTAGCGCGCCACGATGTTCACTCCTGCCGAGGGTGTGTCCCGCCCCTCGGTTTCGTCTGCAGCCACGAACTTCAGATGCATGCGCAGGTCTTCGGCGGTGATGGAATTCAGCGCGCCCTGCTGCGCGCGCACTCCCGATACGGCGCAGGTCAGCGCAACCGTCATGATCTGCAGGCATCGAGCAGCTTGTGTCTTCATCCCTTTATCCTCCCTTCGACCTCGGCAACCTCCCGCCGCCCCGGCGGGCCCGCTCTGCGCAAGCCAATATAATCCCGCCGTGCCGCCAATGCACCGGATTTGTCCGCTGCGGCCGGCGCCCCCCTGGCTCAGCCCGGCGAGGGGGGCGCCTTCTATCCGCGGCCTTCTCGAGGGACTTCGCGCAGGCGCGCGAGCAGCGGCGCCAGGGACGCACCGCGGGCGCGCACCAGGAAAACCCCGCCAAGGATCAGGGCCGCGCCCAGCAATTGGGCGGCCACGGGCCGCTCGCCCAAAACGAGCCACCCGCCGAAGAGCGCGATCAAGGGAGTCAGATTGGAATAGATCGCCGTGCGCGCCACCCCCAGGTGTTGCAGGGCGTAGGACCATGCCAGATAGCCGAAAACGATGGCCAGGAAGGTGGAGTACAAGAACCCGAGCCATCCCTCCGGTGTCACGGCCCGCCAGTCCTGCCGCAGCAGAAAAGGCAACAGGGGCGGCAGCATGGCCGCCGTTCCCGTGAGCATGGTCCAGAGGGTCATGCGCACGGGGCCGTACTTGAGAACCCAGCGGGCGGCCCATCCCGTGTAGATTCCCCAGCAGATCGCCGACAGCAGGATGAGAGTGTCGCCGAACCAGCTCGAGCCGAACTCCGCCGTTTTCGAGCTGAACAGCACAACCACCGTCACGCCGACTGCCGAAAGCAGAATTCCGCCGAGAACCCTGCGGCGGAAGGGATCCTTGTTCAGGAGGACGCCGCTCAGGTACGCGAACATGGGAGTGGACGAGATCAAGAGGCCCGCATTGCCCGCGCGCGTGTGGTCGAGCCCGATCACGAAAAGGATCTGGTACAGGGTGTTGGACAGGATGCCGAGACCGGCCAGCGCCGGCAGGTCCTTGGGCTCGACGGCGAGCGGATAGCCTCGCAGCTTGAGCACCACGCTGATCACCACGGCGGCCACGATGAAGCGCAGCATGGTGAAGGCCAGCGGGTGAAAGCAGCTGAAGGCGCTCTTGATGATGGCGAAGTTCATCCCCCAGATCAGGGTCACGATCAGCATCAGGAGATCGGCGGCAGTTCTGGGTTTCATTGTGCGCAGTTCGATCGAACCCGCAATCATGCAGAATCGCCCGGCGGAATGCAACCGCGGCCGGGGCGCGCGGGAAACCGGCGCGGGCGGGAGGCGGTGCGCGCTCACGCGCGCGGGCGTGTCAGGCGCCGGCGCAGCAGCCAGGCACCCGCCAGCAGGACCGCAAAGACAACGACCACCCTGTTGTACCTGGCGAAAATCGCTTCGACCGCCTTCCAGTTGACGCCCAGGGCATATCCGGCCCAGATCAGCAGTCCGTTCCACACGCTGCACCCGATCCCGGCGGCCGCCAGCACGCGCAACCACGGCAGGCGGTAGAGTCCGCTGACGAGCGAGACCACGGCGCGGATTCCGGAGAAGAACCGGTTGAACAGAACGACCCACAGGCCGTGACGCTCGAACCAGACGCCGGCCTTGCGGAACTGGGCGGCCGGCAGAAATTTGAAATCCTTGCGGAGGAAGTAATCCGGATGGATCAGACGGCCCAGCGCGTAGTAGGTCATGAAGCCGGCGAGACTGCCGGCGGTGGTGGCGAAAAAAACCCCGAGCGCGCGCTCGCGCGATCTGCCGACCACATAGGCGGCGAAAACCGTGACGGTGTCGGCCGGTATGGGAGGGAAGATGTTCTCGACGTATGCGCTGGCAAAGAGGGCGAGGTAAAACCAGCCCGGGCTGAGCGTGGCGATGTAGTCGGTCAGCGCATCGAGCATCGGGGGCACCTGCAAAAAAAAGGGCCCGGTTTCGCCTGGCCGCCTTAATCCTGGCGGTCCGGTCATTGCCCTTCCGGGCAGGAAAGGCGTTCAAATATAGCCGACTTGGGCCGGTGCTGTCAGCTGCCAGCATTCAGCATTCAGCCGTCAGCGTTCAGCCGTCGGATGGAGGGTGGCTGTCGCCTTGCCGGGCCTCGAGCCGGCGGTCGCCGCCGCGCAAACGACGCCGCGTTCCGCGGCCGAGGCGGAGCGCCGGCGCGGTTCAATCAGCCTTCCCGCCCTTGGATCCGAACCAGGCTATCTGGCGCGCGATACCGCGCAGCATGGCGACGTCCGAGTGCTGCAGGCCGGCCCTGCCGAAAAGGCGCCGCAACCGGAACATCATGTGGCGGGCGTTCTCGTCGTGCAGGAAGCCGATGCGGCGCAGAGCCTTCTCGAGCTGCGCGTACATCGCCTCGCTTTCCTCGACGGTCGCCAGCGGCACCGGCCGTTCGCGGGACCGGTCGAGCCGGCAGCGGCGCAGCTCGTAGCACACGATCATGACCGCCTGGGCCAGGTTGATGCTGCGGGCGCGCGGATCCGTCGGGATGCGCAGCAGCATCTGGCACAGGAGCAAGTCGTCGTCAACCAGGCCCGTGTCTTCGGGCCCGAAGACGATGCCGACCTGCTGCACCTCGGCGGCGCGCAGGATGCGGGGCGCCAGCGACCGCGGAGTGCAGGCCTGCTCCCTGCGCCCGCCCGTCTTGCCGGTGGTGCCGACCACCAGGCGCAGGCCGCGCAGGGCGCAGCGCAACGAGTCGTAGACGCGCGCCGTGTCGAGGATATCCGCGGCCCGGCAGGCCATGCGCCGCGCCTCCTCGTCGATGGCGCACCGGGGCGCCGCCAGGCGCAGGCGGCTGAGGCCCATGTTATGCATGGCCCTGGCGGCCGAGCCGATATTGCCCGCGTGCTTCGTGCCTGCCAGGATGATGACGATGTTGTCGAGCAGATCGGAACGTATCGCGCGGTTGCCCACGAAAAAACCGCCTTGCGCCGACTTCGGCGCTGTGAAACATTTTAGGCTGCGCACTGTCTTTATATCCCGGGAGGGACGGCGTGAAAACATACTTTTGCTCGGCGCTCGCGGCAGCCCTGCTGGCCGCAGGCAACGGCGGCTCGCAGACTGCCGCGCCGGCGCAGCGCAAGGCGCTGGCGCCGGAGGAGATCATCCAGGCATTCGCCGCCAAGGAAACCGAATTCTACGAGGCCTGGATGCAGTACATGTACCGGCAGGTGGCGACCATCAAGGTGACGGAAGTGGACGGCTCCCCGCGAAACGAGCGCCTGATACTGATATGGGAGGTCGTTTTCCGGGACGACGGCACGCGCGAGCTCAAGCTCAAGGAGAGGGCCGGCAGGCTGGTGAGCGTCCGGTGGACCGCCGACGACGAGGACGTCATCACCAACATCCAGCCTTTCGCCCTGACCACCAAGGAGCTTCCCCTGTACAACATCCGCTACGAGAGGAAGGAGAGGGTGGACGAGATCGAGACTTATGTCTTCTCCGTGAGCCCGAAATCCACCAAAGGCGATCGGTATTATTTCCAGGGCCAGATCTGGGTGGACGACCAGGATCTCCAGATCGTCCGCACCCTGGGCAAGATCGTGCCCCAGAAGAGGGAGAACCAGTTTCCGGCTTTCGAAACGCTGCGGCAGGTGATCGACGGCAAGTACTGGTTTCCTGTCTGGACGCACGCCGACAGCGTGCTGCGCTTTCCGGGTCAAGACGTGCGCGTGGAAGAGACCATCACCTACGAGGATTACAAACGCTTCGGCTCGAAGGTCACGATCCGGACGATCCCGCCGCAGCCTTAGCTCTTCGAGAGCCGGATCATCGCCGTTTCGGGCGGCAAGAGCGTCGTGAAACGCACCCCATTTGCGCCGGTGCCCTCAGCCGGCGGCAGAATGTGATTTTCCGGCTCATCCGCGCTGAGAAACCGGCGGCGCGAAGTGCCGGGGCAGATCCGCCACGGTGCGGATGAGGAGGTCGCAGCCCGCGGCCAGAAGCACCTCCGGCGGGCGATAGCCGCCGCCGACGCCGCAGGTCAGGACTCCTGCGGCCCTGCCCGCCAGGATGTCCGTCGTGCCGTCGCCCACCATCACCGTTTCCCCGGGTGCTGCGCCGCAGATCTCCATGACCCGGCGCAGGGGCGCAGGGTCGGGCTTGCGCTGCGGCAGGCTGTCGCCGCCGAGGATCGCGCAGAAGCGCCGCGCCAGGCCCAGTTCCTGCAGGATGCGGCGCGACAGGTGTTCGGGCTTGTTGCTCACGATGGCGAATCTGGCCCACCACATCGCATCCAGGGCCTCGACCACACCGGGATAGACGCGCGTGGCATCCAGCAGATGGCGGCCGTACTCCTCCAGCAGCAGGCTCACGCCGCGGCGCACCAGAGGCTCGTCGGCGACGCCTCCGCCGGCCTGCGCCAGCGCCCGCCGCATCAGGTTGTCGGCGCCGTCCCCGACGAAGCCGATGACCTGCTCCGTGTCGAGCGGCGGAAGATGCAGGCGCGAGAGGGCGAGATTGACCGCGCGCGACAGGTCCTCGCGGGAGTCGATCAGGGTTCCGTCCAGATCGAAAATGAACAGTCGGCGCGAGTAGAGCAAGGGCGCATCCGCTCAGCTGTGCAGCACCATCAGCATGTGCGCCAGGTCGGGAAGCACCAGCTGCTCCATGGCCAGCTTGCAGGCCTTGGGGCTTCCCGGCAGGCAGAAGACGAGCTTCTTGTTGATGGTCCCCGCGAGGGCGCGCGAAAGCATGGCAGCGCTCTTGATCGAGGGATAGCTGAGCATCATGAAGAGCGCGTCGAATCCCGGTATTTCCTTGTCGAGCATGCCGCGCACCGTTTCCACGGTGATGTCGGAGGTCGCCAGGCCGGTGCCGCCGTTCGTGATGATGACCTCGACGTCTTTCTGGCGGGCCAGCTCGCGCAGGGTGGCGCGCAGGACGTTGCGGCTGTCCGTGATGACCTTGCGCAACGCCACGGCGTGCCCTCCCCCTTCGACCAGGGCTTGGATGATGTCGCCCGACTGGTCGTTCTCGATGGAGCGCGTGGACGAAAGCGTGATGATGGCGACGTTCGCCCGGCCCTTGGCCTTTTCCCGGTGTTCCGCGACAGGATTCTTGAGTCTGACTTCCCGCATAACACGTCCCTCGACGGCAAATCTGCGATGCCGACAACGTTGCGAAGCGAGAGCGTGAAATGCATCATGCCACGGGCGGCGCCGCAGAATCAAGTGCGGCGTCGGAAGCCCCGTGCAACGCACGGCTCACTGCGCGTGCGCCTCCGTGCCGCTGCCGCGCCCGGGCCGGGAATCGCCTGCCAGGCGGAAAGCCAGCTCGACCGCTTCCTCGGGCGTCTGCGCCGTGTGGATCTCCGGCGGCCTTTCGCCCGCAGGCGGCGTCAAACCCCATGTGTGAAGGCCGACGACGGGCGTGCCGCACTTGAGGGCCAGCGCAATTTCGGAAAGAGTTCCGGAAGCTCCGCCGATCGCAATGATCGCCTGGCTCGTCAGGACATTGATCACGTTCCGGGCGTTGCCGAGATCCGTGACGATGGGAAGGTCGATGTAGGCGTTGGCCTCCGAAGCAGCGGCGCCCGGCAGGATGCCGACCGTGAATCCGCCTGCTTCCCTGGCGCCCCGCGCCGCGGCTTCCATGACGCCCGATCCCCCTCCGCAGATCAAAATGCCCCCGCGGCGCGCGATGCCGCGGCCCACATCGTATGCCAGTTCGCTCAGATGCGGCGGGCAGAGCGAAGCTCCCATCACTCCGATGCGCGGGCGCCTCTGCAGTTCCACCTGTTCACCTCCCGGTCTGCGGGGCATTCGCATCCCCCAAGCGGCGGATCGTGCGGCCCGCCGTGCGGAACCATGCGCCACGATGCTATCATAGACGCGGAAGCCGTAGCGCGGAGATCACCATGTCCTTGGGCGAGAACAAGGCGGCCTGGCTGGCGGCGGGGGCAGCAGTCGTCCTCATCGCGGCGCTTTTGTGGTTCCTGCTCGCAAGCAAGCCGTTCCTCCTGGTGGTTCTCTTCGATGACACCGGAAGCCTCAAGCGCGGCGATCCCGTCCTCTGGAAGGGATTCACGATAGGAAGGGTCGAAAAGATCGAACCGCTCGTCGACAATCGCATCGGCGTGACCATCCGCCTCAGGGAGGACTACGGCAACCGGATCACGCACGGCAGCGAGTTTCGGCTCAAGCGCGCTTCGCTCCTGGGGCTCGCGGGCACGAACGCCGTCGAGGTCGTGACTCCCGACTCTCCGGGCGCTCCCTTTA
This sequence comes from uncultured Acidobacteriota bacterium, assembly GCA_964534795.1. Taxonomy (GTDB): domain Bacteria; phylum Acidobacteriota; class UBA6911; order UBA6911; family UBA6911; genus CAZHQK01. The sequence goes on along the minus strand of CAZHQK010000020.1, from coordinate 2,777 downwards.
CGAGCGGAGAGAAGGTCCAGGGAACCAGCAGCCCGGTGCGCTCCCTGCTCGAAAAGGGCGGGCAGGCTGCTGCCGAATTCTGGCAATACCTCAGGGAAGAAAGCGGTCGGCTCGCCGAGGAGTTCCGCAATTCACCCTACCGCGAACAGGCGTCCGAGGCACTGGAGGAACTCGGCTCCCTGGTGGAAAAAGGAGCCGGGCAGGCGAAGGAAGGCGCGGAGCGGTTCCGCAGGGAACACCAGGAGGAAATCGACCGCCTGCTCCGCAAACTCGAGGATCTCAGGAGAAAGGCGGGCGCGGGCGGCAAGCTGCCCGCCGAAAAGGAACCCGCCGTCCCGAAGAACCTGCCCGCGCGACCCTGATCGCAGCCTTTGGCCCATCTTCCCGAACCGCCAGCCGGCGCTCGGGCTTGCCCTGAATTCCTGCCGGCGCTGCACGATGCGCCGCATTGTCCCCCGTGCGGCAGAAGGAGCTAAAGATTTGTGACGGATGAACGAAAAGAAGTAAGGCGGACATGACGCACATCCCAAACATTGATTCTCTGTGACTGCAGCTCATGCCGTCTGCAGTCGAGGAGTCTGAATGAGCACTCTCAAAGAGGCCGTGCCGGTGCGCATGAACAAGAACTTCGAGATGCCCAGCGTTCCGGTGGTGCTCATGAGGATCCTGCAGCTGGTGGACGACAACCGAGCGTCCGCGCGCAAGCTCGAAGAGCTGATACTGCACGACCCGTCGCTGTCGGCGCGCATCCTCAAGCTGGCGAATTCGGCCTTCTATTCTTTCCAGTGCGAGGTCCGCACCATCTCGCACGCCATCGCGCTCCTGGGGCTCAATCTGGTCCGCAGTCTCGCCATCGGGGTCAGCATCTTCGAGGCTTTCACCAAGGGGATGCGCGACCAGGTCCATAACATCACCCGCCTGTGGATGCACTCCTTCGGCGTGGGGTTGATCGCACAGGAAATCCAGTCCCGGCGAGCCTGCCGCACCGATGCCGAGTTCGCTCTGCTCTGCGGCCTGCTGCACGATCTCGGGGAGATCGTGTTCTTCAAGCACGATCCCAAGGGCTACAGCAGCCTGTTCGCCATGGAGAAGAACGAAGACGAGCGCGACATCTGCAGCGCGGAGATCGAGCAGTACGGGATCGCCCATACCACGATGGGTTCCATGCTTGCCCGGCACTGGAGCCTGCCCCCGGACCTGGCCACGGTGGCGCGCTACCATCACGATCCCATGGACTCCGGCTCTCCTCTGGTGCTCTCGGTCGCACTGGCCGACACCCTGGCCAAGCAGGCGGGCATCGGGTACGACGGGGACAACCGGCCGATCCGCATGCCGGAGCAGATTCGTGCAGAGCTGCGCATGGAAGAGCAGGAATGGGAGATCCTTTGCGCCTTCGCCCACGGCAAGAAGAAGGATGTGGAGGATTTTTTCCTGAGCGCATCCTGAGCGGCAGCGAAACAAGGTGACCATGGACCTGGAAACCCGCATCCGATCAAGAATCGAAACCATACTGGCAAGCGATGCCAGGCAGCACGCGCATCTCAGGAGCATGCTCGCGGGCGACGAGCCGCTCCAGGAAGATCCGTTCGAAGAGGAAAGGAATCTCTACCAGCGCATCATCAGCAACTACCGGAGTGCCGTCAACGACGTCAACGCCCTGCTCGAGGAGAATATCGCGTTCCTTTCCCTTTTCAGTCGCATCGTCGACAACATCAAGGGCAAGGGCGACTTCCACGAAATCTGCTCCGTCGTCGCCGACGCCCTGCTGCAGGACCTGGGAGTGGAATACTGCGGCGTCATCCTGTTCGGCGACGAAAGCAGCGATGCCCTGTACCTGGAAGGCATCCGCGAGGACCAGAAGTTCCTCTGCCTGCATTCCGAAAGGCATCTGCTGGGCAGCAGGGAGTTCGAGGAGGCCGTAAGTGCGCTCGTCCGCGAAGCGCCCGAGTGCGCCTATATTCCGGATGTGACGCGGGAAGCCCGTTTCCGCAGCATCGATTTCCCGAGCGTGGTGCGCTCGCTCGTCTGCCTTCCCATCGTGCTCGGCAGCCGGCCCATTGGCGCCTTGCTCACAGGACACTCTCTGCCGCGCTTCTTCAATGACAACCACCTCCGGCTGCTGAAGATCCTTTCGGGGATCGTCTCGCATTCCCGGTGCCTGACCGACGCGCGCGCATCCTGCGCCCGGGACGACACCCGCGCGGCCGCCCGAGGCCCGCAGTCCGATGTGATCGCGCTCGTCATCATGAGCTTCGACTCCGAGGGTGCCGAACACGACCGCGGGTTTCCCGATCGGGAAACGCTCATGGAGCTGCGCAGCCGGCTGACCCGCTGCCTCGAGCCGCACGAGATCATAGTCCTCTATGACGAGAGGCAGCTGCTGATGCTCTCTCCCGGGACCCCCGGGGAGTGCATTCCGCCGCGCGTCGCCCGCCTCCAGGAGGCCTTTCGGGCCTGGCACGCGGAGCAGCCGGAAAGGCTGCGCGGCCTGCGGATGAGCATCGGCTATGCGGCTTGCGAGGCCACGGGGGATATCGCGCGCACGCTCGAGATCGCCTCGATTATGATCCGCCCGACATAATAGGGACGCTCACCTATTTTGCATGCCGGAGAGTAATGCCTGGCCTAGCGCTGGGTGCAAAATAGGTGAGCGTCCCAGTAGTGTCCCATTATAAGTCGAACAAAGACAGCTGGTTACCATGAGCGTCGTCGCGCTCCTCATGAGCGGATTCCGTAAGTATTTGATAAATTGAGGTCTTCTCGAAACAGGTGAGACT
>CAZHQK010000019.1:0-13627 GCA_964534795.1 uncultured Acidobacteriota bacterium | reverse complement strand
CATAGAGGTGAATATCCATTGGCGAAGAAAGGCTTAGGACTAGAAATGATGATTGATGCGCATACGGCCGCTGCCCTGACGGCAACGAAGGCCGAGACATGGCGCAAATGGGCCCGCCAGGGTCGGATCCCGGTGCTCAAGATAGGACGGCGAGTTCGGTTCCGACTCGCCGACGTGCAGGAGGTGTTGAAATGTCAGGACCATTCGAGTGGCGAAGCGAGCGAAGAATGATAAGGGTGCAGTGTTCATTTCGAGATATCCTCCTACGACTGGGTGCGCGGCCATGCGGTAAGACCCGATCCACGTGTCCAATACACCACGGGAGCAACGCGACAAGCCTATCTTACGATGATGAAAGAGGGGTATACCATTGCTTTGCTTGCGGCTCTGGCGGCGACAAGGTCGACCTGGTGATGCGGGCGCTAGGCGTCGGATTCAATGTGGCCCTGCGCTGGTTGGGTATAGAGAATCTGGACGTAGACTGCGGCGGTGAATCAGGGGCCGTGTGTTCGATGGTCCCAGAAGAAAAACGGCTGCAAGAAGGTCTGGAGGGGTGGGCAAAAAGCCGTGCTAAAGCACTGCGCAAGGAATATTGCGATCGTGAGGCCATTGAGTGCCACGCAATGGAGCGCCTGCGCCGCAATCCCGATGACGAGCTTGCCTGGGACATGTTGGAGGTGGCTTTGGTCGGGAAAGCAAAGCTTGAATATGCGTTGGACCTCCTTGATGGCGACGGGGCGGACAGGCTCCGAGCCTTCCGATTCTTGGGGGGGTCGGAATAATGAGAAATAATGCCGACTTTTCGCAGTTGACCCGGGATGAGAAGGCCAGGCTTCTTGACTTTGCACCGCCTGCGAGCGCGAGCAAGGCGCGCCAAGGATCCGGCCGCACAAGGCCGACGTTTCCATCGATCAACTGCAGCATGCGAGAGCTTCGAGACGTTTCTAGAGAAGCGATTGAGGCGCTCGAGGCAGCCAATGATCCCCCAAGCCTTTTCATCAGGTCTGGGAGGCTGGTGAGAATTCGCATCCACGAAAAAGGTCAGCATCTGATCGAAGAGGTAGGAATCGACGCTTTGCGAGGAATGCTGGCGCGGTGCGCAGACTTTTACAAGAGCGGCGCAAGTGGCCGCCGCGTGCCGATAGCGCCGCCTGAGCTGGTGCTGCGAGACATTTTGACGATGTCACAATTGCAGGTTCCGCCTCTAGTTGGGCTTAGCGAAGTGCCGATTGTCAGGCCGGACGGAACGATATTTTCAGCGGGCGGCTACGATTGGATCAGCGGGTTCTATTATGCCGCGCCGGAGGGGTTAACCATTCTATGCATACCTGAGCACCCCACCGAGCAGGAGGTTCGCGACGCCGTGGCCCTTATTAACGAGCTGCTAGAAGATTTCCCATTCGCGGACGCAGCCTCGCTCGCGACAGCCTGGGCGGCTTGTCTGACCCCAATCCTGCGGCCTGCAATTGCGGGCCCATCGCCTCTGATCCTGATCGACGCCCCGGCAGCGGGAACGGGAAAGACCCTGCTGGCAGACTGCATCGCGCGGATCGCAACCGGACGCCCGGGCGCCATGATGACAGTTCCGCGCGATGACGACGAAATGCGCAAGCGCCTGACCGCGGTGCTCATGGCCGGGACGACAGTTGTTATCCTTGACAACGTCGAGGATCGGCTTGGCTTGCCGAGCCTTGCGTGCGCGATCACAGCGCCGACATGGAGAGATCGCATCCTGGGAGCTAACACGGAAATCGTTATCCCCGCGCAGGTGACCTGGCTAGCAACCGGCAACAACATCCGACTCGGAGGGGACCTCCCACGCCGTTGCATCTGGTGCCGCCTGGACGCCAAGACGGCCCGCCCATGGAAGCGGTCCGGATTCAAGCACGAAGACCTCGCAGGATGGGTGGAGACAAATCGCGCGCGCCTGGTGCGTGCGGTTCTTATTTTGGCAGCAGCATGGTTTGCCCGAGGACGGCCTCGACCGGAGATCCCGATCGTCGGTGGTTTCCAGAATTGGGCCATAACGATCGGCGGGGTTCTGAAAACCGCGGGAATCGGGGGATTCCTCGAGAATCTCGACAATCTCTACGAGGAAGCCGACGCAGAGGCGGCACAGTGGGAAGCGTTTCTGGGTGGCGTGCGCGATCGCTACGGGAAAGAACCATGGACTGTCTCCGAGCTAGCCGCACGCATGAAGGAGGAGAACGCCAAGGAGGAGAACGCCCAAGAGGGTGGGCGACTTGTCGACCTTCTCCCGGAGAATCTCGCGGAATCCTTTGAAAAGCCGCAGAGCTTCAAGCGCAGGCTTGGGAATGCCCTGGCGCGCAAAGCAGAAGTCAGGTTCGGCAAGCTGCGCGTCGTAAGGGCTGGGGAAAAGCAGCGGGCTGTGCTCTGGGCGGTGCGCACCGATGAGGAGAGCGAAAAAGCGAGCGATGTGAGTTTGGTGAGTTAGCTTTCAGCAAACTCACCGGCCGCAATTCCGCTTCGTGCAAGCAATTAGTGAGTTTGGTGAGTTCGGTGAGTTTATATAACCCCGTCAGGGTAGCGAATGAAAAACACCGGAAGAGTAGCAGGAAAGAAACTCACTAAACTCACTAACTCACACCCAAAACTGCGAGCGCAAGGGATAGGGTGGGCCCAAGCAAACAACATATGGTAAACCCCGACGGAAAGGCAGGCCGAGTGAAAGCAGTCAAGAGGGCACAGATCCCGTGGCAGGAATCGGCGGTACGCCTCGAGACAAGAGTTCCTGCCTGGAGGGCCGACAATCGTGAATGAACTGCTCGCCGCCATGAGCATGAGGCCGGACAAAATCAACGAGCTCGAGCCGGAATCCATCCCGGTGTTGATGGCGGAGCTCGCTGCCCTGCTGAATGCCCTGGCAGCGCGTTGGCTGAGCGCCGGCATCCCTGCCGATCCTCGCGCGGCAGGGAGAGATGAAGATCGCCTGCTGACGGTTCCGGAAGCCGCCGGGCGGCTTGCTTTTTCGCCCAACTATCTTTACGAGCTGATCCGGCAGAAGCAATTTCCGTCAGTGCGCGCCGGGAAGTACGTCCGCGTGCGCGAGCGGGACATCTCGAGCTGGATCGACGAGCACCGGGTGAGCGCCGTTGACATGCCCGTATACTCGACGTATAATAACGACAATGACCGGCGAAGAACTGCGGCGCATCCGAAAAAAGATGGGGCTTACGCAAGCCGAATTCGCGGCCCTCGTCGGCGTCGCGCCGAACTCGATTGCGCGCCAGGAGCGGGGCGAAATGGGGATCCGCGAGCCCCTGGCCAGGCTCATCCGCATCCTGGCCGCACGCAAGGCTCGCCGTCCCAGGCCCAAGAAACGCAAGAGGTAGCTCATGGCAACTGTGAAGATCGGTAGCCTCCGACCGCGAAGGGACCGTCCCGGAACATGGGAGGCCGCGTATTGGGTTAACGGCAAGCGGCGGCGCGCCTCCGCGCCCTCGCGCCAGGAGCTGACCGACAAGCTGAACGCGCTGATCGAGGAAGCCCGAAGCGAGCCCGATGGCCCGTCCGCGTGGGGATCCGGCATCACGCTGACCCAGTATGCCGACCACTGGCTCAGCGCCATTGCCGAGAGCGTCGAGCCCCGGACCGTCGAAAACTACCGGCAGCTCCTGAAAGCTCACGTCGAGCCCTTCAGGGTCGAAGGCGCCAGAACGCTTGGCTCGATACGGTTGCGGGACCTGCGGCTGCGGCACATCAAGGCCTTGATCGTCGAGAAGCGCAAGCAGGGCTATGCCAAGGGCACGGTGCGCCTGATGCGCGCCGCCCTGTCGTCGCTTTTGACCGACGCCGTGGACGACGAGATCATCCGCATCAATCCGGCCCTCCAGCTGTCGGGCCGAAAGCGCGGATCGGCCGACAGGAAAAACCGGATCGAATTCGAAGAGAGCATCCGGGCCCTAGACGCACAGCAGCTTGCGGCCTTCACCGCCGTGGCGCTGGCACGCAACGCCAAAGGCGAGCTCATCGAGCGGAACTACGGCGTGTTTTTCGTCTTTCTGGCAAAAACCGGCCTGCGACCGTCGGAGGCAATCGCCCTGGCTCCCGGTGACCTGGACCTGCAGAAGCGGACCGTTCGCGTCGAGCGGGTGTTCACGTCGGGCCGCATTCGCCCGTACACGAAGACCGGGATGCCGCGCACGGTGGACCTTTCGGCGGATCTTGCGGCCGCGCTTCGCGTGCACATCGCCGAACTACGCGGGCGCGCGTTCAGGGAGGGAAGGGCAATGCCGGACATCCTTTTCCCGAGCGCCGCCGGCACCTACCTCGACTGGAACAACGCGGTCGATGCCTTCCACCGGATGTGCCGGAAAGCCAAAATCCCGCGCATCGCCCCATACTGCCTGCGGCACACGTTCGCGTCGCTCCTTTTGAAGGCCGGCGCGCCGATCACCTACGTGGCGGCGCAGCTCGGCCACACCAATCCCACGACGACGCTCCGCTTCTACGCCAAATACCTGCCCGAGGAAACCCAGCGCTTCGTCGACTGCCTGGACGCCCGGGAACCGGTCGATCAGGCAAGTCCGCAGTCGGCAGTCGGACCGGCGGCTGAGCCGGCCGAAAGAGGCAAAACTGCCACCAAATAGTGCCACCAAGCCCTATCGCCGCTCCAGTATGTTTGGCTAAGTTATTGATTTTATTTGGTGAGCCGTGGAGGAATCGAACCTCCAACCTACTGATTAAGAGTCAGTTGCTCTGCCAGTTGAGCTAACGGCCCACCGGATCGAAACAGAGAAGCCGCAGATACGGCGCCGCGGCGAGTCAGAATTTAGCACGGCAGGCGCCCGTTGTGAAGCCCATTGTGGCCGCCGTGCCGCCCCCCGGCACGAACTCAGCCCCGAACCCCGATCATCAAGCCGGTGGGACCGGGAAGCGCAACGCGCCGCACGTCCCGGAAGCCGGCGCGCTCGAGCCAGCCGGCGTACTCGTCGACGCTGTAGCTTCTTCCCTCCCTCGTCCCGACCAGCATGTTGAGCGAAAACAGCGCCGCCATCCGCGGCGCCGTCCTGTCCGGCTCCAGAATGAAATCCTGGATCACCAGCCGGCCGCCCTGGACCAGCGCGCGCCGGCAGCGGCGCACCAGGTCTAGGTTCTCCTCGGCGCCCAGCATGTGGCAGATCGAAGAAACCAATACCAGATCGTAACCCATTCCGAAGTCGTCCGCGCGCAGGTCGCCGACGCGCGTCCGCACCCGGCCGGCCAGACCGGCCTTGTCGATATGCCGCTGCGCGATGGCGCACACCGGGGCGAGATCGAGCACCTCGGCCTCGAGCGACTCGTTGGCGCGCGCAAATTCCATGGCGTAGGCCGCAGAGCCGCCGCCCACGTCCAGCATCCGGCGTATGCCCTCGGCGCCCACGGCGCGCACCACCAGCGGGGCGCGCTCTCTGGCCCCCATGTCCATGGCCGCGATGAAAGCCTCGGTCCACTCCGGCCCGCGCGCTTCGATCTCCGCAAGGGAAACGGAGGTTCCGGCACGCACGCAATCGGTCAAGGTCGACCATCTCTTCCACAGGCCGACCGTGTGCATGAGGCCCAGGCGCGCATCGTCGGGCGAGCCGCGCACGAGGTAGCGTGCCGTCACGGGCGTGTTGCGGTAGACACCGTCCTTTTTCTCGAGCGCGCGCAACGCCACCAACGCGTCGAGCAACAATTCCATGGCCCGGGCGTCCGCACCCAGCCTTGCCGCCACCTCGGCCGCCGTGGCGCCCGCGCCCACCGCAGTGAAAACGTCCAGTTCGACGGCCGTCAGCCACACACGGCTTTCCTGGAAGGCGCGCATCGCCTGCATCAGCTCGTCGGGCGGAATTCCCGCAGCGTCCCGCGCCTGCTGGGCCGCCTCCCTCTTTCTCCTGTTCGACAACATCTCGGCCCGCAGCTCCGAGGGATTGGTGCGCGCCAGCCGCTCCACCACGACCCCTTCCCGAAAATGGGAGCGCACGATCTCGGCGACGTCCCCGGGCTTGACACCGCAATACCAGACGCCGTCGGGATACACCACCATGTTGGGTCCGTGCTCGCACAAGCCCAACGATCCGCAGGCGGTCACCTGCACCTCGTCCATCATCCCCTGCTCGGCGATCTCCTTCTCCAGGGCCTGCAGCACCTCGCCCGAGCCATGCGCCGAGCAGCTCGGCACGCCCTCGGGCTTCTTCTGGTCGCAGACAAAAACGTGGTAGCGGAACGGTTCCATGCGCTCTCTCCTTGCGATCGACCCCCCATGAGCCTAGTCCCGGGCACGGGATCTGTCAACGCGCCCCGGCTTTTTCACTCTGTTCCGGGCGGACTTCTGCTTTATATTACTGCGGTCGGCGGACCGTCCGGTGCGCGGGGTCCGCCAGGTCAGCCATACCCGAAAGGAGAGCGCGCGTGCATCGGGAGATGAAAAAGATCCTCGTGACGGGTGCATCGGGCCAGATCGGTTCCGAACTGACGGCCGCGCTGCGGCGCCGCTACGGCGCGGAAAATGTGGTCGCCGCCGACAAGAAGGGCCCGCCCCCCGGCGGCTTCGAGATCGACGGCCCGTTCCACACCGCCGACGTCAACGACGCCGCAGGCCTCGAGCAGATCGTCGTGCGGCACGATATCGACAGCATATTCCACCTGGCGGCCATCCTTTCCGCGACCGGCGAGAAGAATCCCCAGCTGTGCTGGCACGTCAATGTCGACGGGACGCGCAACATCCTGGAACTCGGCGTGCGCCGCCGCATGGCGCGCGTCGTCGTCCCCAGCTCGATCGCCGTCTGGGGCAAGGGCGTGCCCCTGGAGCGCACGCCGCAGGAATCCGTGCTCAAGCCCGCGACCATGTACGGCGTGACCAAGGTCTGCTGCGAGCTCCTCGGCGACTACTACGTCGCGCGCTTCGGCCTCGACGTGCGCGGCCTGCGCTTCCCGGGCATCATTTCGCACCGCACCCTGCCCGGAGGAGGCACGACCGACTACGCGGTGGCGATCTTCTACGAGGCCGTGGACAAGGGCCGGTACACGTGCTTCGTGCGCGAGGACACGGTCCTCCCCATGATGTACATGCCCGACGCCATCCGGGCCATCATGATGCTCGCGGAAGCCGACTTCGGCGCCCTCAAGCACCATTCCGACTTCAATGTCGCCGCCATGAGCTTCAGCGCCGGCGAGCTGGCCGCCGCCATCCGAAAGCACCTGCCCGATTTCCGGATCGCCTACGAGCCGGACTACCACCAGGCGATCGCCGATTCCTGGCCGCACTCGATCGACGATTCGGCGGCCCGCGAGGAATGGGGCTGGAAGCCCGAGTGGGACCTGGACGCCATGACGCGCGACATGCTCGAACATCTGCAGCGAAGGAAGACCGAAGGCAGGCTCTACGGATAGCGCGGCCGTCCGGGAGCGGCCTTCGCTCCGGCACGCCGCTTCGAGCCGGCCGGCGCAAGCGACCCTCGCATTCCGTGCCGCGGCGGGTATAATCCGCGCGGAGGTGATTCCATGCGCCGAATGTTCCTGCCGGTCTTCATCCTGCTGGCGGCGCCGCTCGCGGCCGACACCTATACGCGCCAGCCCGCCGTCGATGTCCTTCACTACGACATCAGCCTCGAACTGAGCGATACCGCCGACACCGTATCGGCGCTCGTGCGCGTTCATGTAATGATGCGGCAGGAGGGCGCCGAGCGCATGTGGCTCGACTTTGCGGGCATGGAGATCGATCGCTTCGCAGTCTCGGGGCGCGAGCGGCCCTACGAAATGAAAGACGGCCGGCTCTCGTTCGAACTCGGGCGGCCGTACCGCGCCAACGAGATCGCCGTCATCGAGGTGCGCTACCGCGGCCGCCCCGGCGAGCGCGGCCTGCTCGCCGGCAAGAACGCCTACGGCCGGCGGGTCTTCTTCGCCGAGAACTGGCCCGATTCCGCCCGCTACTGGTTTCCGGCCATCGATCATCCATCGGACAAGGCGACCGTCGATTTCGCCGTCACGGCGCCGGAGAAATACGAAGTCGTGGCCAACGGCCGTCTGATCGAGACCCGTTCCCTCCTCGACGGCCGCAGGCTCACGCGCTGGAGCGAAAGCGTGCCCATACCGACCTATTGCATGGTTTTCGGTGCCGCGGAGTTTTCCGTCACGCACGCGGGGCTCGCCGGGGGCGTCCCGGTCGTCTACTATGCCTACCCGCAGGACGCCGCCGCGGCCGCCCGCAAGTTCGAGCGCACCAAGCTCGTGCTCAGCTATCTTTCCGACCTCATCGGACCCTATCCATACGAGAAACTGGCCCAGGTGCAGTCGACCACGCGCATCGGCGGCATGGAAAACTCGAGCAATATTTTCTATTCGGAGAAATCCTTTCAAAGGACACCGGTGAGCGAGAGTCCGGTCCCCCACGAAATCGTGCACCAGTGGTTCGGCGATTCGGTCACCCCGGCCGACTGGGATCACCTGTGGATCAGCGAGGGATTCGCCACCTATTTCGACGCCCTGTTCTACGCCCACCTCGAGGGTCCGGAGGCCTTGCGCGCGCGCATGGCGCGGGCGGCCGAAGCCGTCAAGAAGTATCATGCCGCGCGTCCCAAGCCCATCATCGATCCCGAACTGACGGACCTCAACAAGAAGCTCAACGCTTTCAATTACCAGAAGGGCGCCTGGGTGCTGCACATGCTGCGCAGGGTTCTCGGCGATCGGACCTTCTTCGAGGGGATCCGACGCTTCTACGCCCTCTATCAGGGCGGCAATGCCCTGACGGAGGATTTCCAGATGGTGATGGAAGCGGTGAGCGGCATGTCGCTGGAGACTTTTTTCCGCCAGTGGTTCTACCAGCCCGGCTGGCCGGAGTACGAGGTCGCCTGGCGCTGGCATGAGTCCTCGAAGGAGGCCGAGATCCTGATCCGCCAGGTGCAACAAACGGGACTTTTCGACATGCCGCTCGACATCGCCGTGCGTCACGCCGGCGGCACGGAGCGCCGTACGGTGAAGGCCGGCGCCGCGGTCCAGACCTTTCGGATTGCAGCGCCCGAACGCCCGACGGCCGTCGAGATCGATCCCGAGGGATGGGTTCTCAAATCCGTGGTCGAAGTGCCCTGGAAGTGATCGGCGCGCCGCCGGGCCCGGCCTTCACTGAATCTTGATATCGCCCGAGGAGGTGCGCACCTCGATCAGGCGCCCCCCGCCGCGCACCTTGCCGCGCAGCTCGCGCCGGCCGACGGTTCCCGTCACGGTCAGCGGGTGGTCGGTGCGGATCGTGCCCGAGCTCGTGCGCGCATTCAGCTCGAAGGCCGCATCAGCGCCGAGGCGCAGCGTCACGCCGCCCGACGAGGTGTGGATCTTCCAGTCGCCGCCCGGATCGCCGTCGACGACTATGCGTCCGCTGCCGCTCGACGCTTCGAGCGACCCGGTGACGCCGGAAATCTCGATGGATCCCGATCCGGTGCCGACATCCGCATCCAGCGGCCCGCCGGCTTCGGGCGCGGCCAGATCCAGCCGGATGCTTCCGCTGCCCGTGCGGGCGCGCGCGCGACCCGCGACGCGCAGCGCCCGGATCGATCCGCTGCCGGTCTCGGCATCGACGGCACCGGCGACGCCGTCCAGTTCGATGCCGCCCGACCCGGTCCTGGCGGTCACTTCGCCGCCGATGTCGAACATGGCGATCGATCCCGAACCGGTGGCGGCATCGACCGGGCCGCGGATGCCGTCGATGCGCTGGCCGCCCGATCCCGTCCGGGAATGCAGCCGCGTCTCGACCGGCGCGACGATTTCGTAGTCGATGGAAACGTTGTTGCGATACCTGTCGTCCTCGATGCGCCCGACGCGGATGCTGTTGCCGGTCTGCTCGATCGGCGGATTGCCCTCGAGGTAGCGCACCTTCTCCTGCGCGCTCGAGCTCCGGTCGTGCCGGGCGCGGATGATGCCGATCACATGAACGGCCGAAGAACCGCCGGCGCGCACCTCGATCCTGCCGGCGCCGGTAAGAACCTCGAGATCGACGGGACCGCTCACGCTCAGCGTGCGCTCGAACCTCCCCTCCACGGCGGGATAGGCCCATTCGCACGCGGAACAACAGAATAGACAGCCCGCGACGAGCACGTTCACCGCATGTCTGCCTGGCGTCATGGCGTATGCCTCCTGATCATCCCCTTCTACGTATCCCGGGATCAGAAGGTTCGATCTTTGCCGGCTGCTTTCCCCTTCAGGGACCCGGCGACGTGGGAGGCTTCGGTTCCGGGCGCGGGCGCAGCTCCTCGTCGAGCTTGAGGTACGGGATCCCCTCCAGCCACCATCGCGGCGCCGGCTTACCCATCAGATGGTGGTCGAGAAACTCTTTCATGCGCACGGTGTAATCCTTCTGGTTGGCCGGCTTGGCTAGGCCGTGGTTCTCCCCCTTGTACTCCAGCATGACGACCGGCTTCTGCATGCGCCGGATGGTGTTGTAGAAGGTTATGCCCTGATTCCAGTCGACGGCGCCGTCCTTGTCGTTGTGCAGGATGAGCAGCGGCGTCTTGATGTTCTGGGCGAAGTAGACGGGCGAGTTTCTCGTGTAGGCTTCCGGCACCTCCCAGGGGCCGCCGGTGAAGCGGCCCTGGCTGCTTTCGAAGATCGGCTGGTTGGCCGAACCGGTGTTCCAGTAGATCGAGCTGTACATGCTGATCATGTTGGTCAGCGGCGCCCCGGCGATGGCGGCCCGGAAGATGTCGGTCTGCGTGATGAGGAAGGCCGTCTGGTAGCCGCCCCAGGAGTGCCCGTGGATCGCCACGCGCCTGGGATCGACGATGCCGGTGGCCACGGCCGCCTTCAGCGCCGGCAGCACGCACCACACGGCCGACATGCCCGGGTCGTTGACCTTGTAGACTATGTCGGGCATGAGCACCGCATAGCCGTTGCTGGTGTAGACGGACTTGTTGAAGCCGTTGGCGGTCGGCTGGTAGTAGCGGTTGAGGCCCGAGGTGAGCTTCTCGTAAATGTAGACGACCGTGGGGTAGCTCTTCCCCGCCTCGTAGTTCGCGGGCAGGAAAAGGGCGGCCTGGAGCTTGTCGCCCTTGTCGCTGGTGAAATCGATCAGCCGCTGGCCCGAGGACCAGAGAAAGTCCTTCTGTTGGGGATTCGCCTCGGTGATTCTCCTGCCGCCGCGCAGCGAGGCGTCGGCGGCGTAGTAGTCCGGGAACTTCTCGAAGGTTTCCATGGTGTACAGGAAGACGTCGGCCCGCCTGGCCTTCATCAGGGTCGCAAACAGGGCGTCGTCCCACAGCAGCATGGCGGCGCCGGCCCGGCCGCCGTCGATGCGCGCGATCCCCGATTTCTTGGTGCGCTCCGCCAGCACGTCGACATAGAGGGCGCCGGAGAGATCGATGCCCCTCTCCTCCGGATCGAGCACGAACCGTCGGCGGTAGCGCAATCCTTCCTTGCGGCCGTTGACCGTGAGATTGACGGCCGGGCCGCCCTCGACCGGGACCAGCCAGATGTCCCAGTTGTCATAGAGAAGAACCGACCTGCCATCCTTGCTCCAACCCAGGGGCCGGACGGGGGGATCGACCACGTTGTGATCGTCTTCCCGATCGACGAAGGAGACCGGCACCTCGCGCGTGAGGTTGCGCGCGCGGCCGGCGGCCATGTCGTAGGCATGGAAATGCCCGCCTTCGTAATAGAGGAAGCGATCGCCCTGGGGCGCGGTGCCGAAGAGCCAGCGGCATTTCTTCACGGCCAGCCTGCGCGCGCCGGTTCGCGGATCGATCACGTAGACGTCCTGATAGCGCCGCCCGTCGAGCGAGCCCATCAATTCGTATTCGCGCGTGTCCAGCCCGACGGCGAAACGATGCTCGGGCGCGGCATTGACCTGCCTGACCTCCTCGTCGGCGAGGCGGACGAACTTCTTCTCGGGAATGTTGTAGAAGCACAGGTAGCTGAAATTCCTGTCCCGGCTCTCCTCGACCCACTGCTGCGCCTGCAGGCGCTTGTCCTTCCAGTGCCAGAGAATGAGATCGGGCCGGTTTTCGTCGGCTTCCCGCGCCGCCTCGCCCGGCGCCGGAGGTGTCTGTTCGGCGGCTGCTTCTTTCTGCTCTCTTTCGTCCTTGGGCTTCAGTTCGTGGATGCCGAAGTATATCCCGTCGAGGCTCTCGTTCCATTCGGGATTGCGGTTGGGGCTGATGGTCATGTCGCGCGGGAAGGCGGGATCGGCGGTCGGCTGAAAGACGATCTTGAGGGGTTCCGGATCCTCGAGGCGGGCGAAGCCGACCAGGGAGAAGAGTTCGCTTTCATACTTCTTGTCCTCCTTCCCCTTGAGAACGGCCAGGGCGTCTCCCTCCCTCGTCCAGGTCAATCTGCGGTAGACGGCCTGGTCGCTGTCGAGGGCGCGGACGGCGCCGGTCTTCATGTTGCGGATCTGGACGCCGTTTCCGCTCTTCTCCGCGGCGTCGATCGCCCAGGCCAGCCACTGGCCGCGCTTGTCGAAAGCGAACTCCGAGACGTTGCCGATATTGATCTGGCTGCCGGATGCCAGTTCGAGCAGAATCAGGTCGGATCCCGACGGCCGGCCGCGGCCTGCGGCATCCGCAGGATACCTGTGGAATGCGACCCACCCCGGGTTCTCTCCCGAGAAGGCGAAGCTGCGGACCTTGTCGTACTCGCTTTTCTCGCCGCCGGCGACATTGACCAGCACGAGCCTGCTCTGGATGGGCTTTTTCTGCTTCTTCAGCCGCTCGGCCTCCTTCTGCGCGGGATAGGCCAGGAAGCCCAGCCAGCGCGCATCATCGGAAAAGGCGAGCGAGCTTCGCGTTCGCGGCGCAGGGGCTTCGCCGCGCGCGGGCGCCTCCCTGGGCTGCTCGCCGATCGGGAAGCGCATCTCCTTGTCGGTCTGGGTGCTGCGCAAAACCACCTCGGCGTCGCCCTCGAGCGGGACGACCTGGTATGCGAACCATTGCCCGTCGGCGGACAGCGCGGTAGCGCGGATGCTCTTCCACGCCAGTATGTCTTTGAGCTCGATCGGGCGCTGCGCGCCGCCCTGAGCGCCGGAAGGCGGCACGACAAGGGTGAGTGCTGCCAGCGCAAGGCAGGCCCGGATCAGCAAAGGCGATCGGTGCGTCTTCATGGAAAACCTCCGGGAAAGAATCGTTGCGGCACGCAGCCGATTCTAGGCCGCAGTCGGGGGGATTGCAACCTGCATCCCGCACGTCATGGGGCGAACCGGAGGTCGGCGTCGGCCGGGCGGGCGCATTCGCTTGCTCCGATCGACGGCGATCGATATGCTTGGCTCGAGTTTGCGCCGTGCGCGTATGGAAAGCAATCTCCGCCGCAATCGAAGACTCGCGCTGGCTCTGGGAGCCTATGCGATTTTGGCGGCGATCGCGGTTGTGGCTCTCGATGGGTTCTTGCGCGCTGCGGTACTGCTGCTTTTCGCCCTGCTCGCCGTGAAGACCGTGGCGCATGCCGGCGACGAGCCGATGCCTTGAGCGCCGTCCCGCGTGCAAGCATACCCGGCACGCCGTGCCGGACTGCTGGTTTATTGCTCCAAGTCAACCGTCCCGGAGGGACGGAAGCTGGTAGCTCCAGGTGAGCGGAAGCGAACCTGGAGAACAGGAAGCGGCATGCGAAAAGCCCCGAAGGGCCGGCAGAAGGATATGCCAGAGACCCCGGTCTGTCGGCCCTCCGGGGC
>CAZHQK010000018.1:0-107828 GCA_964534795.1 uncultured Acidobacteriota bacterium | reverse complement strand
AACGCCGTATGGCCCGCGCGAGCGCACGTCGACCGCGGCCGTATAGTCCAGGAGTTCCGCCAGGGAGCGCACCGGCAGGCTGCGGATCTCGTCGCGCGTGAGGACGGTGACCGTGCGCGCCAGGCTGTCGAACGGGACGGGGTCGGCACTGGCCGTGACCACGACTGTGTCGGCGCGAACCTGCTGCGCCGCCATGGGTCGCGGCGCGCCGGCGAGCCCCGCGAGCCAGACCCAAAAGGCAAGCATGAGGCGCATGGAGCCGCGCATGCCGCTGCAGCTCGGATTCCCGGCCGCGCGGCGGGGTACGAAACGGTATCCGATGGTCGAAGCCGTCATGGAGTCAGCATAGCGTGGAACCGGCGCGATCCCAAGTATTCCCTTTCGCCTCGGCGGGAGGCGCGGCCGGCCGCCGACGAACCGCGAGCGGCACGGTCGATTCGGTAGCGGGCCGGCGGGCACCGTGGTATCCTGCCGCCGTCGGGGCCGCCGGCGTGCGCGCTGCCGGGCGCGGCTTGCGGCGGCAGCCGGATGGACGCGACGCACGGCCGCGGGTGCCGGGGTGGTACCGAGCAGGGGAAGTTGTTGCATAATTGTCGATCGTATGGGGGAGAAAGCGGATCATGGATGAACTGACCCGAGAAGTACGCGATTATATCGTCAAGGAATACCTGGAGGAGGGGGACGAGCGCGAGATCACCGAGACCACCCCTTTGATCTCCGGCGGCATCGTGGACTCGTTCTCGATGGTCTCCCTCAAGCGCTTTCTGGAGAAAAAGTACTCGATTCGCATTCCCGACGCCGACGCCACACCGGCGGCGTTCGACACGGTGCAGGGCATCGTCGAGCTGGTCCGGCGCTTTCGCGCAAACTGAGCGCGCGGCCGGGACGAATCGCGGGGCGCCCCCGGCGGTCGGACCCGGCGCCGAGAAAGGCTTGGAGGAAACCGGTTCGGGGATCGAGTTTCAGCAGCGAGGTGCGTCATGGCTTACAGTGATTCGGTGCGCAATCATTATCGTGCGGAAATCGAGGGGATCAGGGCGGCCGGCCTGTTCAAGGACGAAAGGTACATCCATTCGCCGCAGTCCGCGGAGATCGAGGTGGAGTTTCCGGCGGGTTCGGGGCTGCGCAAATGCATCAACATCTGCGCCAACAACTATCTCGGGCTGTCCAGCCACCCCGAGGTGATCGCTGCGGCGCACGCCGGCCTGGACAGCCGCGGATACGGCATGTCGTCGGTGCGCTTCATCTGCGGCACCCAGGACATCCACCGGCAGCTCGAGAACCGGCTGACGGAGTTTCTCGGCACCGAGGACACCCTGCTCTTTCCCTCCTGCATGGACGCCAACACGGGCTTTTTCGAGGCCTGCCTGGGCGAGCAGGATGTCATGATCGCCGACAGGCTGGTGCATGCTTCGATCGTCGACGGGATGCGCCTGTGCAAGGCCGTGCAGGACAGCTTCAAGCATTCCGACATGGGGCACCTGGAGGAGAAGCTGCAGGAGCACCGGGACAAGCGCTTTCGCATGATCGTCACCGACGGCGTCTTTTCCATGGATGGGGATCTGGCCAGGCTGGATGCCATCGTGGAGCTGGCCGAGAAGTACGACGCGATGGTGTTCGTGGACGATTCCCACGCCACCGGCTTCATCGGCAGGACGGGTCGCGGCACCCACGAACACTGCGGGGTTTTGGGCAGGATCGACGTCATCACCACGACGCTGGGCAAGGCGCTGGGCGGCGCCTCGGGCGGATGCGTCAGCGGCCGGCGCGAACTGGTGGAAATGTGCCGTCAGAGGGCGCGGCCGTTCCTTTTTTCCAACTCCGTAGCTCCTGTCATCGTCGCGGGAGCGCTCAAGGTGCTCGATATCATCACGGCCGGGACCGAGCGGCGCGACAAGCTGGAGTGGAATACCCGTTACTGGCGCGGCCTGCTGAAGGAGGCCGGATTCGACGTCAAGGAAGGGGAGAGCCCCATCGTTCCGGTCATGCTGTACAACGCCAAGCTGGCCCAGGATTTCGCGCGCGACCTGTTCGCCGAGGGGGTCTATGCCGTCGGGTTCTTCTTCCCGGTGGTGCCCAAGGGGCAGGCCAGAATCCGCACGCAGCTTTCGGCGGCTCATGAAAAGCATCATCTGGATACCGCGATCGAGGCCTTTCGCCGCGTGGGCCGGAAGTACGGCATACTCGGGCTGGGCAAAAAGGAGCTGATCGAAAAGTTCGGCCTGTGAAGCGGGGGATAGGCGGCAGGCCGGCGGCGAGGCATGCCACGGGGTGAAACCTGACCGCCCGTCGGGCCTCTAATCATACGTGGTCCGACGGGACAGAGGAGGACGAACATGACGGGAATCCGGCTCAAGCCCCTGGCGTGGTTCGCGGCATCGATGCTTTTGTTTCTGGTGGCCTGTGAGAAGAAAACGATCGGGCAGATCCAGGCCGAGCCCGGCCGCTACGCCAACCGCGAAGTGGCCATAGTCGGCCAGGTCACGCAGAGTTATTCCGTGCTCGGGCACGGGGCGTACCAGGTCGACGACGGTACCGGCAAGATGTGGATCGTGTCCGACAAGGGTGTTCCCCGCGAAGGGTCCAGGGTCTGGGTCCGCGGTACGGTACGCGACGGTTACAACCTGGGGTCGCTGGTCAAGCTGCCGCAGGATCTGCGCTCGGTGCTGGTCATGATCGAGTCGTCGCACCGTGCCGAGCGCTGACCGGCGGCCCGTGCGGCAGTCAATCGGGCGGATCGCGCCCGGCGGGACAGCCTCCAGGCCACGGCGCCGCCCGCATGGTTTACACGCACGGCTGCGCATCGGGATCCGAAGGATCGGCAGGCGGATGTGCCCGGATTTGCGGCTCATGTCCGGATCCCGGTTGTCTTCCGCCCGGATTTGCGCGGCGACGGATTCCCTCTCAGCCCGTAGCGGGGCGCGGGCATCCACGGGAACCACTGTTCCGGAAAAACCGCATGCCGAATTCGGCCGCTATGCTATGATGCCGATCGCGCAGTGCGCCTGTAGCTCAGGTGGATAGAGCAGCGGTTTCCTAAACCGCGGGTCGCGTGTTCGAGTCACGCCAGGCGCACCATCACCCTCGTATCCCCGATCCCTGCGCCCCGAGCTTCCGCTTGAGAAACTTGGAGCCTTGACTCCATATGGTAAAGTATATTCATCGAACGAACGAAGTTCCCGAGATGTTTGCTGTATGGAGGTGCGCAAGTTCGTCCAGGGCCGGCAGGACAAGGTCCGCCGGCGCAGCGCCGAACAATCCGGTCCAAAGGCGCTGCCTTTGAGTGGTAGTTCCTGCTGATCTATCGCAACCGTTCTCGAACGACGTTCCATGACTCGGGCTCTTGATTCCGAGGTGCTGGTCAAAGCCCATGGAGCCGGAACCCCCGGTTCGGCTGTGGGTCGTAACATGGCCGTCCATAGATGTCAACGCATCGAGGCTCGAGGCGATCCTTGCAGCGGGCAGAGTCCGCTGCGGCCTCGAACGCATGGGAGATTACGACCGTGGCGAGGATACTGGTTGTCGATGACGAGAGAAGTCTCCTGAAGCTCTATCAGAAGGAATTGCAGGAAGAGGGGCATGAGGTCCGGACGGCGGTCAACGCGCAGGAAGCGATCGAATACTTCCGCAGGGAACGTCCGGATCTCGTCGTCCTGGACATACGCTTGCCTGGGATGGACGGGCTGGAGGCCATCGGGCATTTCATGTCGATCGACAGGGGAGTGCCCGTGGTTTTCAACACCGCCTACCCGTCATTCAGGGACAACTTTCTATCCTGGATTGCCGACGCGTACGTCGACAAGTCCTCCGATCTCGGCGAACTGAAGCGGACCATCAAGAACCTGCTTTCAGCTCGCGTGGCAGCCTGAGGGAACGGCCGCAGGCTCCCTTGTGAAAACCGGGGAGGTTCCGACAGTCGCCTCCGGGTGGGGGAGCATTCTATCGCCAGAGGCTCCAACAGCGCCGCTTGGCATCATTGCCGTCGGCCGCGCGGCCGACATTTTCCTTGAACTCCGCCGGCCGTTGGACAGAATAGGGGCATAATCCGAGGAGATCAGCCATGACCGTCACTATGGACCGCCGCCAGTGGTTGCGCACCAGTGCGATCGCCGCCGCATGGGCAGCGACGCGCCCGAGGCTGCATGCCGGAGCGGGTGCCGCGACCGCCGAAACGATCTACCTGGACCAGAACGAGAACCCGTACGGAATATCCGAAAAGGCCCGGCAGGCCGTCGTCGCTGCCATCAAGATGGCGCACCGCTACCCCGGGGATGAAACCGCCGAGCTGAGAGACCTGATCGCCGAGCGCGAGGGGGTTCCCAAAAACCAGGTCGTCCTGGGAGCCGGCTCCACCGAGATCTTCAGCCTGGCTGCGTTGCTCTACGGCGCAGACGGGAAAGAAGTCCTCTTGGCCGAACCCACCTATTTCGGCTTCAAGAATTATGTCGAGAAGGTCAAGGGGAAGCTCAACCTGGTTCCCGTCAACGAGCGCTGGGAACACGACCTGGACGAGATGGCGCGGCGTTTCACCGCAAACGTCAGCATGGTCTACGTATGCAATCCCAACAATCCGACGGGTACCATCGTCGACGGAGGCAGGCTGCGCGATTTCTGCGAAAGCCTGGCCCGCCGCGCCCTGGTTTTTGTCGACGAAGCCTACATCGACCTGGTGGAGGACAAGCGCTACGCATCCATGGTCGATCTCGTCAAGCGGGGTTCGAATGTCATGGTGGCGCGGACCTTCTCGAAGATCCACGGCCTGGCGGGGATGAGAATCGGTTACGGCATCGCCAGGCCCGAGGTGATCGAGCAGTTCCGGCGCATCCAGACGAATTTCGCGCCCCTCAGCCAGCTGAGCATCGCCGCCGCGAAGGCCAGCTACGTCGACACGGAATACCTTGCCTTCTGCAGGCAGCGCAATGCGGAGGCGCGGGCCTCCTTTTACAGGCTGCTCGAGAAGCTCGGCTACAAGGCCATACCATCGTCGCAGACGAACTTCGTGATCTTCCAGATCGACGGCAAGGCGGACGCCTTCGTCAAGGATTTCCAGCAGAAGCACAACATCGTTCTGCGGCCGTTCGAGTTTCTCGGCAGGAACTGGGTTCGCGTCAGCATGGGGACGACCGAGGAGATGGCGCAGCTCGCCGACGCCATGCAGCGGCGAACCTGAGCAGCAGCCCTGGTCGTCCTGATCAGGTCCGGGCGCTGCCGACGGGCAGGGGCAGCGCCGGATCGGAAGCAGCGCCGATCTTGACGGCGAAGCCCGTGCGCTGCATCACTTCCTCGTCGGTGACGATCTTCACGTCGAGCAATCCCGGGGCCTGGTGACCGGTGCGCAGGTAATTCATTTCAGCCAAGGCCTTGCTCCAGCCGTCCAGCCACCATTCCAGGGCGCATCGCATTTCCGGCGTGCCGGAGAAGTGGATGACGAGATCGATGTCGGCATCCGGGCCGGCCGTGCCGTTTCTTGCGCTTCCGGTCAGATAGAATCCCCTCACGCCGAAGCGCTCCGCATCGAGCTGCCGTGCGATTCTCTCCGCCATGCGGCGGCGCCAGCGGGCGTGATCCTCGCAGCCGCGCGCGACGGCCGCGCCGCCCGCATCCATGAAGATTTCGCCGTCGCCGGGCACGGCAAGTATCCCGACAGCCCGGTCCAGGTCGGCATTCATCAGGACGCGCAGGACCCTGCCTCCGGTAGCGGCCGGGACATCGATGACGCGGATGACTTCGGACAGCCTCGCGTATTGGGGGAGCAGACGGGGCAGGAGATTCGGCGCTTCCCTCAAGAAGCTCTCCCGGAAGATCACCCCGGGATCGTCGGGATAAAGGGGAAGGTAGCGTATCGAAGACTCGACGAGATCCTGGAAGAAATGGGTGCCGAAGGACAGGTCGGGCACGTAGTTGCCCTTCTTGCGGGCGATCTCGATCAGCATGGCCGTGTTGTTGATGTCCGAGTAGGTGACGCTCACGCCGAGCTTGATGTCCCCGCGGCTGCCCCAGCGGCCCGGGCCCATGAGAAGGAACTTCCTCCGTGGCAGGATCTTGTTGAGATGGCCGACGGCGCGCCCGACGTCGCGCAGCGTCGCCAGGTCTTCGATGGCGCTGTAGCCCTCCGGATCGACGTAAACGATGTGCGTAAGATCGGGTGTCCTGCCGTTCGATACGTAGCGGTTGGCGGAAAAAACCACCAGATCCTCGGGGATATCGCGCGGCAGCACGGCCGGCGTGCTCTCCGGGCCGTAGCTTTGCGGGCGGCACTGCAGCAGGTAGAAATCCCGACCGTCGGACGCGAACTCGATGTCCACCGGCGTGCGCAGCGCATCGCACAGCAGCAGGAGCAGATCCTTCATCTGTGCCATGAAGTCCGTGCGCGTGATCAGCCCCTCGAAGGTAAAGATGATGTCGTCCCTTTCGAAATCCAGGCCGAGCGGCGTGGGCGGCCGCAGGCGATCGCCGTCGTAAATGGATATCAGCTGGTCGAGTGCCGGGTAGTCCGGGCCGATCTCGCGCAGAAGTCCGCGGATTTCCAGGGTCTGGAATGAGTTGGCCTCGAGATTGATGACGTCGATCTTGCGCGGCGAGTAGCGCGCGATTTCCTCCGGCGTGGCATTCACCCGCAGATTGGGCTGGCCCGGCGCGACCAGCACGGGGTAGTCGTCGGCGAGCCGGTCGACCGCGCGGGTGCCCAGGCCCGGCACCAGCCGCAGCAGGCCGTCTTCGCGCCGGATGCGCGGCGACCAGCGGAACTCGTTGTTGGAGAAGCCGACGCCGGCAAAAGCCGGCAGGAAGTAGCGCCCGGCGCGCACGCCCACCACCTCCTGGATGATGATGGCCATCTCTTCCTGGAGGTCCAGCAGATTCCGCTCGGCGCGGTATTGGATGGGATCGGGGCTGAATACCGAGGCGTAGACTTCGGCGATGGCGTCGAGCAGGGCCGCCAGACGGCTTTCCCTGTCGCCCTGGTTGGCCAGGAACAGGCTCTTGTACTTGCCGGAAAATGCCGAACCGGCGCGGTCCTCGAGCAGACTCGAGCTGCGCACGATCAGTGGCAAATCGCCGAAATCGTCCAGGGCGGCTGCGATGCCGCGCACGATTTCCGGAGGGAAGCGGGAGCTTTTGAAAACCTGCAGGATGTGCGGATATTCCTGGCGGATCTGTTCGATATCGCGGTATTTCCAGTTGTAAAGATCGTCCAGGTCATTGTAGGCGATGAATTGCAGCAGGGCATCCGAGGGCAGATACCAGCTTTTCGGCACGCGGAGCCTGGCGGCCAGGCCCGTGCGATCGCCGGACCGGCGGACGATCCGGGAAGCCAGAAACAAGCCGCTGCTCTTGCCGCCCAGTTTGCCGTGGCTGTTGGGAACCAGGATGGTATGGTTCAACAGACTGCAGAAATCCTCGATCTCCAGGTACCGGCGCGCCGGGTCGATGAAGGCCAGGTGGTCCGTGAGGAGCCGGCGCACGAGCGCGGTTTTTACGCCGACCTGGGTCGCCATGGACAGCTCGTGGGATCGGACGCCCGTATACTCAAAACGCTCCATGGTATTGGCCAGCTCGATAAGCGAAGTTCCGGCATTTTCCACGGCCTCCACGAGAAAATTGATGCGGTCTTCCTTGATCCAGACCTGGATCAGGGAAAGCAACGCTTCCTCCGAGAGGTGATCGGCCGCAATGCGGAAGGTTGCCTCGGCGACGGCCGCTATGTTTTCCCCCAGGGCCTTCTGGGTCGGGCGGTTCTCGTCGGGCATGTCCGACTCCTCCGCGACCGGTCGGGTGGAAGAGATGCTGAGCAGAAGCTCCTTGGCCTGCGGGATGCCGTTGTAAGAAAGGTAGTTCAGCATCTTTCTGGATACCTGCTTGAAGAGGTTCGTGTCCGTGCGCTTCAAAAGATCCAGTATGATGCGCCAGTTTCCTTTCTCGGAGTCCTGAGGCTGAGCTCCGGGGGTTCGCGATGCCTCGAACGCGACTTTGAGATCGCGGTGGAGGACCACCTGGGCCAGGCGGCGCGCGATGCTGTCCAGCAGTTCCTGCTCCTCCTTGAGGAACGGACCGTCCCCGGCGTGCGGCACGTGCCATAGATAGTAGACTTCGATCGATCCGATGGTTTCGCCGCGCACGACGATGTCGGCTTTCTGGCGCCACGGCGTTTCGCGGAAACCGGGGGTGGCAACCGTCAGGTCGCGCACCGTGATCTTGACGGCGCAATGCTCCGGATATTGCCACCCCGGCGGCATGGCTTCGGCGACGGCTTGCAGCATTTCCTCGAGGGGCTTGTCGTGCTGGACCAGGATCTCCTCGATCGCGTAGAGGGAGCGGAGCTCCTTGGCCCGCTCGCGCAGGTCCTGTATGACCTTGTCGAGATAGCTTCCCTGGCCGGCCATGGTCGGACTCACACCCATCCGCGGTCGCGGCAGGCCTGGGCCACACGGTTGATGGCGATGACGTAAGCGGCGTCTCTCATGAAAAGACGGTTCTTCACGGCCAGCTCGCGCACGGAATGGAAGGCCGAGGTCATTCTTTCGTCCACGCGCCGCAGCACTTCGTCCTTTTCCCAGTAGAAGTTCATGTTGCTCTGGACCTGCTCGAAATAGCTGCAGGTCACGCCCCCGGCATTGGCCAGGAAATCCGGTATCACGAAAATGCCGCGCTCGCGCAGGACCTCGTCGGCTTCGGGCGTGGTGGGCCCGTTGGCGCCCTCGGCGATGATCTTCACGGTCGGGCGTATCTTGTGCACGCTCTCCCCGGTGATCTGGTTTTCCAGGGCCGCCGGGATCAATATGTCCACTTCCTGCTCCAGCCAGGCATCGCCCGGGAGCACCTCATAACCCAGCTTCGCCGCCTTCTGCTTGTCGATGCCGCCGAACCGGTCCGTGATGGCGCGCAGCTGTTCCAGATCGATCCCCGATTCCTTCCTGAAGGCATAGGATGTCTGGTCGGCCTGGTCCCAGGAGGCCACGCAGGTTACGGTGCCTCCCATCTTGAGATACAGGTCGATGGCGTAGAAGCCGACGTTGCCGAATCCCTGGACGCTCGCCCCGGTTTTTTCGGGCTGGATGCCCATTTCGCGCAGCGCCTCGCGCAGGGCATAGACAAGCCCGTAGCCGGTGGCTTCCGTGCGGCCGAGCGAACCACCCATGCCGACGGGCTTGCCGGTGATGAGGCCGGGGTAGCGGCCGCCGGCGATGGTTTCGAATTCGTCCAGGATCCAGAGCATGTGCTGGGCGTTGGTCATCACGTCGGGTGCGGGTACGTCCGCCACCGGCCCGATATTCCTGGCGATCTGCCGCACCCAGCCTCGGCAGATGCCCTCCTGCTCGCGCAGGCTCAGATTGTGCGGGTCGCAGACGACGCCGCCCTTGGCGCCGCCCAGAGGAATGTCGACGACCGCGCATTTCCAGGTCATCCACATGGCGAGCGCCCGTACGGTGTCGATGGTCTCCTGGGGGTGGAAGCGAATCCCGCCCTTCGAGGGTCCGCGTGCGTCATTGTGCTGCACGCGGAATCCCCGGAAGACCCTTACGGTTCCGTCGTCCATGCGAACCGGGATGCTGAACTGGTATTCGCGCAGGGGCCACCGCAGCAATTCTTTCGTCGCCGCGTCGAGGTGGATGCGATCCGCTACCTGGTCGAACTGCGTCTGAGCCATCTGAAATGCACTGAATGATTTCCCCGCCATAGTTTTCTCCGTTCGATTAATGATGATTGCGATGGGAAAGTACGCACGACCGACTTCAGCGCCGTGCCGTGCGGGGCCCGGAAAGCCGGACCCGGGTTTCATTGTACGCTATTGCCGCCCGCCGGGCCAGTGGAACCGGAAGCGCGCCGGCCGCCGGCGAGTCTCGGGGAAGCAGGTTCAGGGAAGCGGCGCGTCCTGCGGCGCGGGATTGTCCAGCACCTCCCGAACCTTCTGCGCCAGGGCTGCATTGGTGAAAGGCTTCCAGATGAACGACTGGACTTTTTCCAGCACACCCTGGTTCACCACGGCGTACTCCGTGTAGCCGGACATGTAGAGCACTTTCAGCGAAGGCCTGCGTGCCGTCAGTTCCCGGGCCAGCTCCGGACCGCTCATGCCGGGCATGACCATGTCGGTCAGCAGAAGGTCGATGGCTCCCGAATGCTCATCGCTGAGGCGCAAGGCTTCCGGGCCGTTGCCGGCGCAAAGGACATGATAGCCCTGGTTCTGCAGCAGGGTCCCGACGAGGTTGCGCACCATCGGCTCATCCTCGGCAACCAGGATGGTTTCGTATCTATTGGGTGTCTCCGCAGACATACGCCTCCCCCGAGAGTTTCCTCATGAATACCGGCGACTCCGTCAAGGTTGCATGTTTTCGATACTATCACTACCTGTCTCCATATGCACGCGCATCGATCCGTCGGGGGGCGGGAATGCGGCAGCTGCGCGCCGGCGCCGGAACGGGTGCCTGCCGGCCGCGGTCGCTGGTCGTGATCCTGCGCCTGCGGTCCTGCAGGAAACGCCATTGTCGGGTTTCACAGCTTTATGCTATCTTGCGCATCTGGAGTGAGCACGATGGCCTGAGGGGAAGAGACCGTGGGTACCACCAAGCTGACGCGCAAGGAGATACTCGCCGAGGATCCGATCCACGCGGCGATGATCCGTATTGTCGATGCGTTCCGTTCGCAGGGCAGGACCATTGCGATAGTCGCCGCCTGTGCCTTGGTCGCGGCGGGGGCCGTCTATTTCGGCGTCCGTTACCTGGAAAGCCGCGCGATGAAGGCACAGGAGGACCTGGGCCGCGGACTGTCCTTCTATCACGGCCTCGTCGATCCGCAGGCCGCGGACGATCCTCTGGCGAAAGGCCCTCCCGCGCGTTTCAAGACCGAGGAGGCCAAGTATCAGGCTGCGAGCCAGGCGTTTTCGAAGGTGATCGCGGAGTACGGGTCGTCGAAAGCGGCGGTGATCGCCCGTTACTATCTGGGCCTGTGCCAGCTCCGATTGGGGCGCAAGGACGAGGCGATCCGCAATCTTGAGGAAGTGAGAAACAACACCAGGGACCGCACCGTAGGCTACCTGGCCAAGAAGGTTCTGGCCACGATCCACATGGACTCGGGAAATCACAAGGAGGCGGCCGCAATCCTGGAGGGCATGATCAAAGACCCGCAGTGCGAACTTCCGCGGGAAGCCCTGAGGTTGGATCTCGCCAGGGTCTACGCGGCTTCCGGAAGGCGAGAGGATGCCCTGAAGCTCGTCAAGGAAGCGAGGGAGGATCCCAAAGCCAGCCTGCTGAGCTCCATGATCGTTCGCGAGATGGAGCGCATCGAAAAGGCGCCCCCGGCATCCGAGGGGGCCAAGCCTGAGTAGTTCCACCCCCGCAGATCGCGCCCGGCCGAACGCCCCGTGCCGGGCGATGCCGCGCGGTCAGTGTCGTAAATCCTTGTGTTTCAGGGGACTTGCCCTTGACAGGGAGCGGTTTGGGAATATAATGTTCTGCTTCATTCAAGCCGGGAGTTTGGCAAGTGTTCATTGAGATCGAGAGCCTGAAGCCGGAACCCCTCTACGTGCGGCACGTTTACGGCATGGGCGAGCTCGGATTCGAACATGACGATGCGTTCCTCGGCGCGCCCGTGTGCGCCGATTTCGTCCTGACCCACAAGGAAAAGGACCTGCGCGTCGAGGGCACCGTGGAGACCGAGATCCGGCACCTGTGCGCGCGCTGCCTGCGCGAGTGCACCTACCGGCTGTCGGCCGCCTTCGACCTTACCTATCTGCCTCAGCCCGTCTCGCGGGGGGTGGACGAGGAGATCGAGCTGAAGGACGAGGACATGGTGGTGGGCTTCTACGACGGCATCCGCCTGGATGTCGATCTGATGGTTCTCGAACAGATCGAGCTGGCCATGCCCATGAAGTTCTTGTGCGGAGCGGATTGCAAAGGGCTCTGCCCCGAGTGCGGCGCGAACCTCAACGACGGTGCTTGCGCTTGCAAGAGGGATGCGGGCGACACCCGGCTGGCGGCGCTCCTGAAGTTCCGCAGGAAGGCGGACAGATAGGAAACGGCCGCCGCGGGCGGTGCCGAGGTGCACGCCATCCGATGACAAGCGGGAGATAAGGCATATGGCAAATCCGAAACGTCGGCATTCCAAGTCGCGCCGCGGCAAGCGGCGGGCGCACGATTTTCTGCGGCCGATGACTCCGGGCGTCTGCCCGCACTGTCTCGAGCCCAAGCCGCCGCACCAGGCGTGCCCCAAGTGCGGTTACTACCGCGGCAAGCAAGTGATGAAGGGCGAGGAGGAGATCTAGCTGCTGCGCGCGGCTGTTCGCTCCGAGATCTGCCGTAAACCATGATCCGCATAGCAGTCGACGCCATGGGGAGCGATCATTCCCCGTACAGCGAGGTGGAGGGCGCGGTTCAGGCGGCGCGCGAGTACGGCTCCCACGTGATCCTGGTGGGGAACTCGGCGATCCTCGAGCCGCTGCTCCGTGAAAAGGCGCGGGGCCCGCTGCCGATCGAAATCCGCAACGCCTCGCAGGCCATCGCCATGGATGAGTCGCCTTCCCAGGCACTCCGGCGCAAGAAAGATTCCTCCATACGCGTGGCGGCGACGCTGGTGCGCGACGGCACCGCCGGCGGGCTGGTGAGCGCCGGCAACACCGGCGCGGTGATGGCGATCGCCAAGACCGTCATGGGCGCAGCCCACGGCGTGGACCGGCCGGCGCTCGCGGCGATCGTGCCCACGCTCACCGGCCGCGCGGTGCTGCTCGACGTGGGCGCCAATGTGGAGTGCAAGCCCCATCACCTGGTGCAGTTCGCCGTCATGGGACACCTTTTCAGCCGCATGATCGTCGGCGTGCGGTCGCCCCGGGTGGGGCTGATGTCCGTGGGGGAGGAGGAATCCAAGGGCAACGATCTGACCAAGGAAGTCCACAAGGCGCTCAAAGGAATGAGCCTGAACTTTATCGGCAACGTCGAGGGCCGCGACATTTACAACGGCCGCGCGGACGTGATCGTCTGCGACGGATTCACCGGCAACGTGGCCCTCAAGACCAGCGAGGGACTGATCGAGGCCATCCTCAAGTTGCTCAAGGACGAACTCTCGCGCAATGTCAAGGTCAAGCTGGGAGCGCTGTTGAGCAAGCAGTCCTTCAAGCGGGTGAAAAGGCGCCTGGACTATGCCGAATACGGCGGCGCGCCCCTGCTCGGGCTGCGCGGAGTGACCATCATCTGCCACGGCCGATCGAGCGGTGTTGCAATCAAGAACGCCATCCGCATCGCGCAGGAATTTTGCGAGAGTCAGTTGAACGCCAAGTTGGAGAGCGAGCTGCGGCAACTCGGGTTGCGCGGGATGAGCCGGGCCTCGATCTGAGCGCCCGCGGCGATCGTTGTCCCCGCTCTTCCGGGTCCGGGACCGCCGGCCGCGCGAATGTCCTCCGAAATACGGGGCGGCGTTTCCGGCCGGCACGCAGTCTCTCCGGAAACGGGCTGCCCGTTTCGACTGCGCCCCGTTCTGCGGTTCCGGCGCCGTCCTGCGAGCGGAAGCTCTTGCGTCCGTGCCCGCGGGTGTTACAATGGAGCGCTTTTTCGGCGCCGCCGGTGTCCGGCAGGGCCAGGAGGAGGAAACGGCATGGCTTCAGTTGAGGAAAAAGTCAGGTCCATCATCGTCGAGCAGTTGGGTGTGAGCGAGAGCGAAGTGACCGCGTCCGCGTCTTTCGTGGATGACCTGGGGGCCGACTCGCTCGACACCATCGAGCTGGTGATGGCCTTCGAGGAAGCTTTCGGGATCGAAATCCCCGATGAGGATGCCGAAAAGATACGCACCGTTCAGGATGCCATCGACTATATCGGCACGCGCTTGAGTCAGTGAGCGAAGGGGCAGGTCTGTGAAACGGCGCGTCGTCGTCACCGGCGTTGGCTTGGTCACCCCACTCGGAGTGGGATCCGAGGACACGTGGCAGGCCCTGCTGCAAGGCAGGTCCGGCATCGGTCCGATCACCCGCTTCGATGCCGGGCAGTTCGCCAGCCGGGTGGCGGGCGAGGTGAAGAACTTCGATCCCACGGCCTTCATCGAGAGAAGAGAAGCCCGGAAGATGGATACGTTCATCCATTACGCGCTGGCGGCAGCGGAAATTGCCGCCAAGGACGCCGGCTTCTCCGGATGGGACCGCAGCGAGGGCGAGCGCGTGGGCGTGGTCATCGGCTCCGGGATCGGAGGGTTCGGCACCATCGAAAGCGAGCACCAGGTCCTGATGCAGAAAGGCCCGCGGCGGGTTTCGCCGTTCTTTATCCCCTCGGCGATCATCAACCTGGCAGCCGGCCAGGTTTCGATCCGTTTTGGAGCCCGCGGCCCCAACTCGGCGCCGTGCACCGCCTGCTCTTCGGGCAGCCATGCCGTGGGCGACTCCTTCAAGATCATCCAGCGCGGCGATGCCGATGTCATGATCGCCGGCGGCAGCGAGGCCGCCATAACACCGATGTCGGTGGCCGGCTTCGACGCCCTCAAAGCCCTGTCCACGCGCAATGACGAACCCGCGCGGGCGAGCCGCCCCTTCGACCGCGAACGCGACGGCTTCGTTCTCGGTGAAGGCGCGGGCATCCTGATTCTCGAGGAATTGGGGCACGCGCTGCGCCGGGACGCCCGCATATACGCCGAGATCGTCGGCTACGCGATGTCGGGCGATGCCTACCACATCACCGCGCCCCCGCCGGATGCCGACGGCGCGGTGCGGGTCATGAAGAAGACCCTGGAGGACGCAGGGGTGCCGCCTGATTGCGTCGATTACATCAACGCGCACGGGACCTCGACGCCGCCCAACGACCGGACGGAGACGGCGGCGATCAAGGCCGTCTTCGGCGAGCACGCCTACAAGCTCGCGATCAGTTCCACCAAATCCATGATCGGGCACCTGCTCGGGGCCGCGGGAGCCGTGGAAATCGGCGTGACCGTGCTGAGCGTGCGCGATCAGATCCTGCATCCGACGATCAACCAGGAATTTGCCGACCCGGATTGCGATCTCGACTACGTTCCCAATCAGGCCCGGCGCGCCTCCGTGCGCTACGCGCTTTCGAACAGCTTCGGCTTCGGGGGAACCAACGCCTGCGTCCTGATCAAACGTTACGAGGCCTGACATGCAGCCGGCAAGCCGGGCGGTCCGTGCAAACTCCAATTAGAGGTCTGGCGACATGAAAATCGTTGTGTGCGTGAAATACGTGCCCGATACGGCAATCAATGTGAAGATCGCTGCCGGCGGCAAGGCCGTCGAGCTCGCCGATGTTTCCTTCGTCGTCAATCCCTACGACGAATATGCCGTGGAGGAGGCGCTGCAGATCAAGGAAAGACTCGGCGGCGAGGTGGTCGTGGTGAGCGCCGGAAGCGAAAAGGCCCAGGCCGGCTTGCGCACTTGCCTGGCCATGGGCGCCGACACGGCCGTGCTGATCCAGGACGATCGGCTGGAGTCGGCCGACTCGTTCGCCGTGGGCGCCGCGCTGGCCGCCGTCTGTCGAGAGATGGCGCCCGACATGATCCTTTTCGGCAAGCAGGCCATCGGGGTCGACAACGGGCAGGTGCCCGCCGTGGTGGCCGAGAGGCTGGACCTTCCCCAGGTCTCGACGGTGGTGAAGCTCGAGCTCGAGGGAAGGCAGTTCCGAGCGGAGAGGGAAATTGAGGGCGCCCGCGAGATCGTGGAAGGCAGCCTGCCCGCGGTATTCACCGCGCAAAAGGGGCTCAACAATCCGCGCTACGCTTCCCTTAAGGGGATCATGGCCGCCAAGAAGAAGCAGATTGCTGTCCGGAAAACCGATACCCTGGGCCTGTCCCCGGAGGATCTGGCTCCACGGCTGACCGTGGAGGAGGTCACGTTGCCTCCGAGCCGGCCGCCGGGGAGGGTGCTCGCCGGCGATCCGGCGGAAACGGTCCCGCAACTGGTGCGGCTGCTGCACGAAGAGGCGAAGGTGATCTGATGCGAGAGAGGAGACACTGATGGCTCGAGGCGTTCTGGTATTCATCGAGGAGCGGCAGGGCAAGGTCAAGAAGCCTTCCCTGGAGACTCTTTCTTTGGCCCGCACGATCGCGGACACTCTGCGTGCGGATGTGACCGCCCTGTGGACGGGCTCGGGCGAACCGGCGGCCGAGCTCGGGCATTTCGGCGCGGACCAGGTTTACTGGGCCAGGCACGCCCTGCTGCAGGCCTATGCGACGCAGGCCTATGCGGCAGCCCTGTGCCAGGCCGCCGCCGCGCTCGATCCGGCTGTCATCCTGGGGGCCGCCACGGCCATGGGCAGGGACCTGTTGCCGCGTGCGGCAGCCCGGCTCGAGGTCGGCCTGGCGCAGGACTGCACGGCGGCGCGCCTGCTCGAGGACGGCCGGCTGGAGTGCGTGCGCCCGATCTTCGCGGGCAAGGCCTTCGCCAGAGTGCGTTTCACCCGCACCCCCGCCATGGCCACGCTGCGCCCGAACGTCTTCGCTCTGGGCCGGCCCGAAGCCGGCAGGAAGGCTTCCGTGGTGGAATTCACCCCCGAGATCGCCGCCGATGCCGCGCGCGCGCGGGTGACATCCGTCGTCGCTTCGGGCGGACAGCGAGTGGAGCTGACCGAGGCCGACATCATCGTCTCGGGCGGGCGCGGCATGAAGGGACCGGAAAACTTCCCCCTGATCCAGGAACTTGCCGATGTGCTCGGGGGCGCCATGGGAGCGTCGCGCGCGGCCGTGGATGCCGGCTGGATCGACCATCAGCACCAGGTGGGGCAGACGGGCAAGACCGTTTCGCCCACGCTCTATATCGCCTGCGGCATCAGCGGCGCGATCCAGCACCTTGCGGGGATGTCCTCTTCGAAGTACATTGTCGCCATCAACAAGGATCCGGAGGCGCCCATATTCAAAGTGGCGGATTACGGGATTGTGGGCGATCTGTTCGCCGTCGTGCCGGCCCTTACGAGCGAGATCAGGAAGCTCAAGTCCCAGTGAAGTGACAGGGAGCCGCACCGGCTGAGCCCGTCTCCACGAGTTTCGCCGCCCGGGCGGACCGTCATGGCCATTGCAGCCAAAATGCCCGCAAGGGAAAGGCCGCGCAGGCACCGCCTGAAGGACGCCGCCGGGAAGCTGAGCGGCCAGCTGGGCTGGAAGGAGCTGTGCTTCGGGGCGGCCGCGGCGCTGCTCATCGGCGGCCTGCTCATGGGTTTCCGCATCCGGGAAATGCCCTCCTACAAGGCGGGCGAGACGGCCGTGGAGGAGGTGCGGGCCCCGCGCGACATCGCCTACGAGGACGCGGAAGCGACTGCCAACCTGCGCGAAGCCGCGCGCGATCGCACGCCCGCGGTATACGAGCTCGCCGCCGAGCGCATCGCCCGCAAGGAGGGCGACATCCGCCGGGCGTTCGCCGCCGGGCGCAGGCTGCTGTCCGAATACCAGGTGACGGGCACGGCCGGGCTCGATCCCGCCCGGCGCACCGAGCTTCTCCGAAGGCTGGAAGAAGAAGCAGGCGGCATCATCCCCCCCAGGTTTCTTCCCGTATTCCTGGATTGCAGATTCGACCCCGAGCTGGAGAACAAGATCCTTCAGGTTCTGGACATCACCCTGCGCGGTGGCGTGGTGGCCGACGGCGAGCTGTTCCGCCTGGACCTGAAGAAGGGTATCGTCCTGCGGGATCGCGAGTCCCTGCTGGAGCGGCCCCTCAAGGAATTCCCGGGCGTGCGCGACCTGCCTGCCGCCCGGGAGTATCTGCGGCTGCTGCAGGTGGAGTTTTCCGGGCTGCCGCCGCCGGCGCGCGAGGAAATCCGCGCGTTCCTCGAAGATCAGCTCGTGCCCACCGTCGTCTTCAATGCCCCGGAAACCCAGGCGCGCCGGGACGCCGCCGCGGCGCGCGTGCAGCCGGTTCAGGTGCAGATCAAGAAAGGCAAAGTGATCGTGCGCGCCGGCGAGCAGGTGAGCGCGCGCGCGGCGGCCGAACTGGCCATGCTGCGCCAAGCATACGGGGCGAGATTCATATTCGGCCGGCTGTTGGGTTATTCCCTCCTGGTTGCCGGCCTGCTCTACGCCCTGTGGCATTACTTCGTCTTTTATCAGAAGCGCCACCGCAAGATCCGCAACCACGCCGTCTTGGTGGCCGTGATCCTGGTGCTCGAGGTCGTGCTTGTGGGACTGCTGAGCGCCGCGCTCGACATTCTGAGTCCGCGCGTTTCACTGCGGGATGCCTCCGACCTTTACGCGGTCCTGCCTTTCGCCCTGGCCGCCATGCTCGTGACCCTGCTGGTCGACACCAATGTGGGATGGATCGCCTCCACGGCCGTCGGGGTATTGACGGGCCTCTTCTACGAAGACATCTACCTCGCGGTCTATGCGCTTCTGGGAAGCCTGGCCGGCATATACAGCATCCGCCAGTACAAGGAACGCTCCGCGCTCTTCAAGTCGGGCCTGACGGTCGGCATCGTCAACGCCTGCGCCTTGGCGGCCGTCCATCCGCTCAAGCACGATTCCTTCGTGTTCTTCGAACTGCTCGCCAAGGCGGCCCTCGGAGTGGCGAGCGGCCTGCTGGCTTCCGCCCTGTGTTCCGTTTTTCTCCCCGCCCTCGAATCGCTGTTCAAGATCACGACCGACATCCGCCTGCTGGAGCTTTCCAACCTGAACTCGCCCGTTCTCCGGCGGCTGTCGGTGGAGGCCCCCGGCACCTATCATCACAGCCTCATGGTGGGCACCCTGTCGGAGGCTGCCGCAGAAGCCATCGGTGCCAATCCCCTGCTGGTGCGCGTGGCGGCCTACTACCATGATCTGGGAAAGATGCTCAAGCCCGAATACTTCCTGGAAAACCAGGCCTTCGGGGTCAACAAGCACGAATCGCTCTCGCCGAGCATGAGCTGCCTGATCCTGTCGAGCCATGTCAAGAACGGCCTGGAACTCGCCAGGCAGGCCGGTCTGAACGAGACCATATGCCAGATGATCCCCCAGCACCATGGAACCCGCATCATGACGTTTTTCTACCAGAAGGCCAGGGAGAGCGCGGCCGCCGAAGGCCGCGAGGTCAGGGAGGAGGACTTTCGTTATCCGGGACCCAAGCCCCAGAGCAAGGAGGCCGCGATTCTCATGATGGCGGACTCGGTGGAAGCGGCGTCGCGCACCTTGTCGAATCCCTCGGCGGCGCAGATCCAGGGCATGATCGACCGGCTGATCGAAGACATTCTTGCCGACCATCAACTCGACGAGTGCGACATCACCCTGCGCGAGGTGCGCCTGGCCAAGGAGAGTTTCTTCAAGGTTCTCAGCGGCATCTTCCACCGTCGCATCGACTACCCGGGATATGACTTCAGGGTTGTTGCGGGGAATGCGGACAAGACCCGCGTGCTCGATACAAACGGCCAACAGGCAAAGGCGATATAGGGTCTTTCCGCGCAGGGTGACATCCCTGTGCCGCCTGATCGCCGACGCGCTCGGAATGCCCGGGTTCTGCCTGTCGGTGTGTTTCGTCGGCGAGCGCGCCATGCGCGCGCTCAACCGGCGCTATCTCGGCCGCGATCGTCCCACGGACGTCTTGAGTTTCGCCTATCCGGGGGAAGCCGTTGCCGGAAGGCCCTTCCTGGGTGAGATCGTGATCGCCCCCGGTGTGGCCTGGCAACAGGCCCGGCGCTGGCATACCGCCCCCGAACGGGAGGTATGCCGCCTGATGATCCATGGGGTTCTGCACCTTCTGGGTTATGATCATGAGGCCGACGCGGGCGAAATGATGCGATTGCAACGGAAACTGATGCGCCGCCTGCTGCGTCGCGGCATGCGGCCTCCGGTCGAGGCGGGGCGATAGTCGTGGCGGTCTGGTATGCGGAAATTGCCGGGATCGTTCTCTGCCTGGGAATACTATTTCTGCTCTCGACGGTCGAGGCGGCCTTGACCCAGGCCAGCCCGCTGGCGCTGCGCATGATGACCGAGCGGGCGCCCGAATCGCTTTCGGAGCAGCTCGCGACCGCCCTGGAAAACCCCGCCCAGCTGCTCGTGCCGATTCATCTGGGAACCCAGACCGCCTTTGTCGCCATGGTCGTTTTGATCGTCCACTTGTGCCTGGCCGGCTGGCCGGTATGGGGGCTGGCCTACTCTTTCGTCATTGTGCTGGTGATTTCCGTGCTCTTCCGCCAGCTCGTGCCGCGGCTGCTGACGGTCAACGAACCGGAAAGGAAGCTGGTCAGACTTCTCGGAATGATCCGCCCCCTGTACGCGCTGCTGGAGGCTCTCGCCCGGCCGCTTTCGGGCGCTCTGCGCCTGTCGCGGCGCCTGCATCAGGGGACACGGGCTGAGCATGCCCCGGATGAGGCCGAGGCTTCGCAAGAGGAAATCCAGGCATACCTGGATATCGGACGGGACGAGGGGATCCTCGAGAAGGAGGACACGGCGCTGATCCATTCCGTGGTCGAATTCGGGGATACGCTGGTGCGGGAGGTGATGACGCCGCGCACGCGCATCGTCGCCTGCAGCGAGGACGCGCGCATCGGCGAGTTGCGGGACATCATGGTGATGCACCGCCACTCGCGCATCCCTGTCTATCGCGGCGACATCGACCACATCGTCGGCGTGGCGTACATCCGGCAGCTGCTGGCGCAGTACGCGCGCGGCAGGGAGGATGATCCGATCACGGGCCTGATCCAGCCTGTGATGTTCGTGCCGGAAACCAAGCGGGTCGCCGCCCTGCTCAAGGAGCTTCAAGAGCGGGGCATGCATCTGGCGATCGTCATCGACGAGTTCGGCGGCGTCGCCGGCCTGGTGACGATCGAAGATCTGCTGGAGGAGATCGTGGGCGAGATCCGGGACGAGGATCAAGCCGGAGGCAGCGAGGTGATCGAGGAGGAGCCCGGGGTCTTCGTTTTTCCGGGCAGCATGGAGATCGACCGCCTGGAAGCGGTCAGCGGCCGGAAGTTCGACGACCTGAATTGCTCGACGATCGGCGGCTTGGTCACCGCCCGGCTGGGGCGGGTGCCTTCACCGGGCGAGGAGTTCGATCTCGACGGGCTGGCGGTACAGGTCGCCGACGCCGACCGCAAGAGGGTGCGCCGATTGCGCATCCGCTTGCCCGCGCGCCCGAAATGATGCGCGCGCATGGGACGACATGACATACGGTGCATCGGGCTGGGATCGCGCCGACGAGCGCTTCATGCGCGTCGCACTCCGCCTGGCGGAAAAGGCCGTGGGCCTGGCGAGCCCGAACCCGACCGTCGGGTGCGTCCTTGTTCGGGACGGGCGGATCGTCGGGGAGGGATGGCACGAGTTCGCGGCGCGGGAGCATGCCGAAGTGCGCGCCTTGCGCGCGGCGGGCGAGCGCGCGAAAGGTTCGGTCGCTTACCTGACGCTCGAGCCGTGCTCGCATTACGGCCGAACCCCGCCCTGCGCTCCGCAACTGGTCGCTGCGGGGGTCCGCCGGGCGGTCGTCGCACGCGCGGATCCCAACCCGCTGGTCGCAGGCAGAGGGATCCGCTTGCTGGAAGCCGCCGGCGTGAGCGTGACGGTCGGGTTGCTCCAGGAGGAGGCCGGCAGGCTCATCGAGCCGTTTGCCTGCCATGTGACCACCGGCCGCCCGCTGGTCGTGGCCAAGGCGGCGCTGTCGCTCGACGGGCGCATCAGCGCGGGCGCGCGCGCCGACGCACGCATCTCGTGCGAGGAAGCCCTGCAATTCGGGCAATCGCTGCGCCTGCAGCTCGACGCCATCCTGGTGGGCGTCGGAACCGTGCTGGCCGACGATCCCGAGCTGACCTACCGGGGCGGTCAGCCCAAGGCCAGACCTCTGCACCGCGTGATCCTGGACAGCCGGCTGCGCACCCCGCCCACGGCCCGGCTCATGCGCGGAGCGCCGGCGACGCCGGTGCTTGTCTTTTGCGGCCCCGACGCGCCCGGGTCGCGGCGCCGGGCACTGGAGAAACTGGGTGCCGAGGTCATCCCCGTGCCGTCGCGCGCGCGCGGGCTCGCCTTGAGTCGCGTCTTGCGCGAGCTGGGCGCGCGCGATCTGCTCGGCGTGCTCGTCGAGGGCGGAAGCAGGGTGCACGGATCCTTCGTGGCGCAGCGGCTGGTCGACAAGTTCTATTTTCTTTATGCCCCGATCGTGCTGGGCGGCGTGCAGGCCTTGCCGGCCGTGGGCGGACCGGGCTGCAGGCGGATCTCGGCGGCGCCCCGCTTCCGGATTGCGCGCGTCTTCCGCCTGGGGGAGGATCTGGTGCTCGAGACGTACCCTTGCTATTCCAGGTCTATCCTGTCGCCGTGGCTTCCCGCAGGAGTCCCTCCATGCGGCGGGCGATATCCGGCGCGCCCATCAAGGCGGAAATGACAGCCGCACTGCTTGCGCCGGCATCCAGAACCGCGCGGATCCGCCCGGGGCCGATGCCGCCGATGGCCACCACGGGCTTGTCCGCCATCCTGCAGGCTTTCTTGAGCCCCTCGAGTCCGACCGGCGGCTCCGCGTTCTCCTTGGTGGTCGTGCCGAATACCGGGCCGAAGCCCAGGTAGTCGACCGGCATGCGCCTTGCGGCGCGCACCTGCGCCGGGGTGTGGGTCGAAAATCCGATGATCCTGCGGCGGCCTATGATGCGGCGCGCGGCTTCGGGCGGCAGATCCGTCTGACCGAGATGCACCCCTGCGGCGCCGCTTATGAGCGCGAGGTCGCAGCGGTCGTCGACGATCAGGCGTATGCCCCGTGCGGCGGCAAATTCCACGCAGCGCAGCAGGTCGGCCGCCAACTCCCGGTCGGGCGTGATCTTGTCGCGTATCTGAACCCAGCTTGCGCCCCCGCGCGCCAGTTCCCTGAGGATCGCGAGGTGCGTCGGCTTGCCGGAAAGCGTTTTGTCGGTGATGGGATAGACCGGGGGCAGGCGGATATCCATCAATTCTGCTTCTGGAAATAGCGGTCGAGGAAGCGCGTGTGGATGCGCCCGGCGCGGAAGTCCTCGTCTTTCAGAATGCGCTCGTGCAGCCGGATATTGGTCTTGATGCCTTCCACGACCGTCATTTCGAGGGCCCGCTGCATGCGCCGGATCGCCTGCAGCCGGTCGGGAGCGTAGCTGATCAGCTTGGCGATCAGGGGGTCGTAATGCGGGGTCACATGGTAATCGTGGTAGGCGGCCGTGTCGACGCGGATGCCCGAGCCGCCCGGCATGTGGAAGGCCGTGATCCTGCCGGGAGAGGGGAGCATGGTGTCCGGGCATTCGGCGTTGATCCGGCATTCGATGGCGTGCCCGCAGAAGCCGATTGCATCCTGGGTCCAGCGCAGCTTTTCGCCTGCGGCGATGCGGATCTGCTCCTGCACCATGTCGATGCCGGTGATCATCTCCGTCACCGGATGCTCCACCTGGATGCGCGTGTTCATCTCCATGAAGTAGTAATTGCCCTGCTCGTCGAAGATGAGCTCCACGGTGCCGGCATTGGTGTAATTCACGTTACGCACGGCCCTGACGATCAGCGCTCCGATTTCCCGCCGCCGCTCGGGCGTCAAGTAGGGGGAAGGCGCCTCCTCGATAAGCTTCTGGTAGCGGCGCTGGATCGAGCACTCGCGCTCGCCGAGATGGACGACGCCGCCGTGGCGGTCGGCCAGGATCTGGAACTCGATGTGGCGCGCGCGCGGCAGGTACTTCTCGAGATATACGTTCGGCGAACCGAAGGCCGCCTGGGATTCGTTCTGGGCTGCCAGCAGGGCCCCGGGGAGTTCGGTCGGCGAAGCCACGATGCGCATGCCCTTGCCGCCCCCGCCGTCGGCGGCCTTGATGATCAGCGGGTATCCGATGCGTTCGGCCAGCGAGAGAATCTCCGGATCGGCGCCCTTGATCTTACCTGTTCCCGGCACGATCGGAAGTCCTGCTTCCTTCATGGCCCGCCGGGCTTCGTCCTTGTCTCCCATGAGCCGGATCACTTCAGGGGAGGGACCGATGAAAGTCAGGCCGCAGGCCTCGCAAACCTCGGCGAAGTGGGCATTCTCGGCGAGGAAGCCGTAGCCGGGGTGGATGGCGTCGGCGTTGGAGATCTCCGCAGCGCTGATGACTCTCATGACGTCGAGATAGCTTTCGCTGCTGGATGCGGGCCCGATGCATACGGCCTCGTCGGCGAAGCGCACGTGCAGGGAGTCCTGGTCGGCCTGCGAATAGACGGCGACGGTCGGAATCCCCATTTCCTTGCAGGCGCAAATGATCCTCAGGGCTATCTCGCCGCGGTTGGCGATCAGGATCTTGCGGAACATTGGGGGGAGGGTTCCTTATCCTCGGGGTCGGATGCCGAAGAGCTTCTGCCCGAACTCCACGGGCTGGCCGTTTTCCACGTATATGGCGGCGATTTCGCCCGCGACGTCCGAGGGAATCTCGTTCATCAGCTTCATGGCCTCGATGATGCAGAGCGTCGAGCCCTCCTCGACCATACTTCCCAGCTTGACGAAAGGCTCGGCGCCCGGGGCGGGCGCCCGGTAAAAGGTTCCCACGATCGGAGAGGTGATCAGGTGCAAGCCGTTTTCCCCGACGCTGGCTGCGGCCTGGGCGGCGATCGCCGGATCGACGACGGCTCCCGGCGCTTCCGCCGGCCCCGTCAAGGCTTGAGACTCGGCGCCGGTCGAAGCTCCCGCGGTTGCCGGCGCTCTTCCCATTACTCGGCACAGCCGGAGTCGGGTGCCGGTATGCTCCAGCTCGAACTCGCTTATGTCGCTCTGCAGGATCTCGTGAATCAATTCCTTGAGTTCTTTGATATCCATGGAGCGTACCTCCCAATCCCCCCGGTTGCGTCGCCCGGCTTATTCCTCGACGGTAGGGGCGATCCGCCGCTTGTCACCTCAGGCCGTTCGCTGATCCCGGATCGTTCGGCGCAGGATCATCGATCCTCGACCTCCCGCCCGATCATGGGATCATCCGCCGCCGTTTCTATGGAGCGCGCTGGGGGCCGGCGTCCTGAGGTGAAATCGTTGCCCCTTTGTTACCGGCGGTTCAAGGAACCGAAGACTGCCGCCTGTGCGCCACCCTCGGGCGTCGCATGCCCGAATCAACGCGCGCGATCATACCACCGGCCCTCGGAGTTGTCAAATTTCAGTCACCGGCCTCGACCCCGGAAGGCGGGGGAACGAGTGCTGCGAAGGCCGGCGTCAGATCGCCAGTTCCTCGACGATGGCCTCGCGGGCGCGAGCGATCTCGAAGAGCGCCTTGCCCGTATGGCCTTGAGGTCCGAGGCCCAGCAGGAGGAAATAGTCGGGGGTGAGTGCCTGCATGACCACCCGGCCGCGATCGGTCGTCAGGACGGCGCCCTGGAGTTCGCCGGCAGCGGTCCGGGCGGTCACTTTCAGGCAGTCGCAGAACAGGCCGGCATATTCCGCCGCCAGGAGTTCCGCAGCCTGGCCGATATCGGCGGGATCGGTCTCGAGCGGAACACCGTCCGCTCCGCCGATCAGCGCCCATCGGGCCCCGGGCGTGCGGCGGGTCAGCTCGGCCAGAACGGTCCGGAACATGGATCCTACTTGACGATCCTCGGCGTGATGAAGAAGAGAACCTCCTGGGTGCTCCGCGATGTCAGGGTGCGCTTGAAGAGGTTGCCGATCATGGGGATCGAAGCCAGCCCCGGGACCCTTTCCTCCTGGTTCTGTTCGTTGTCGATCAGGATGCCGCCGATCACGGTGGTTCCACCGTCGGTGACGAGCACCCGGGTGGTGGACTCGCTCGTGCGGATCGAGGGGATACCCTGAACCTGGCGGCCGAAGTCGGGTGTGTTGTTTTCCACCTTGAGATCCAGGACGATGTTGCCGTCATAGGTGATCTGAGGCGTCACGGTCAGGGTCAGGGCGGCGTTCTGGAACTGCACGGTCACGGTGTTGTTGGCGACGACCTGAACCGGGAATCTCAGGCCCTGGGTGATCGAGGCCGGGCTGTTGTTCTGCGCGGTCACCTTCGGCTGGGAGATGAGCTTGGCCAGACCCTTGGACTCGCCGGCGGTGATGGCCGCGTCGAGGAGGAAGGTGTCGAAGATGTTGCCCACCGATATGCCGATGCCGCCGAAGGCGCGCTGCGCCGGGATGTTGACGTTGAAGTTGCCCTTGTCGTTCAGGACGTTGCCCGTGCTCACGCTGGCCGATTCGGTGGTGCTGCTGTCGGAGGCGCCCCGCCCCGTTATGGGATTGCCGGCGGCGAAGGTGTTCTTGGGGGTTGCCGACGGGCGCGTGCCGCCGATCGTGCCGAAGGTGTTCGGACCGCCGATGGTGACGCGCTGCAGGTTGCCTTCCACGAAGCCGAACTGGATGCCGATGTCGCGGGCGAAGTCGCGTGTCGCCGAGACGATGCGCGCCTCGATCTCCACCTGGGGCTGCGGAGTGTCGAGCGACTCGACCATCTTGACGACGCGCTCGACGGTGCTGGGAATATCGGTGATGATCAGCGAGTTGGTGCGCTCGTCGACGACCACCGTGCCCCGGACGGTGATCTGGTCCTTGAGCGCGTCAACGAAATCTTTGGCCTTGGCATAGTTCAGGCGCTTGATCCGCGTTTCCAGGTCTGCTGCCAGAAGGTTGGCCTTCTTCAACGCCTCTTCCTGTTTGGCTTCGTTCTGCAGCGTGGCCTTGGTCGCGATGCGGATCAGGTTGCCCTCGACACGCCGGTCGAGACCGTTGTTGACCAGCACGGCATCGAAGATCTGATCCCATGGAACCTGGACGACCTTGATGGAAACGGTCCCCTTGATTTCGGGATCCATGACGATGTTGACGCCGCCCTCTTCGGACATGAGGCGGAAAAAGTCCACCAGGGAGATGTTGACCAGATCGAGGGTGAGAGGCTGGCCGGTGTACTTCGAGCCGGGGGTGGGACTGAGCGTCAGAACCGGCGTGTGGCTGACTTCCGCCGGGGGAGCGGGGCTTGCGCTCTTGATTGCCGGCTGGCGGGGAGGGGCCACCTGTCTGACGGCCTCGGTTGCAGCCAGCGCGCTGCGGGGGATTTCCGACACGGCCAGATCGCTGATGAAGGGGCCCGCCGGCTGCTGGGGCGCCGGGTCCGCCGCGGCCGGGGCGGCCTTTTCGGGCGCTGCCGCCGGGACGGCCTTGTCGGGCGCTGCGGCGGGGGCCTTCGGGGCGGATTCAGCCCGGGCCCGGGAATTGGCGCCGCGTGTCGCGCCGGGAAACACGATCTTCAAGGAATCGTCGGCGGCCAGGATCCGGTATTCGCCCTGATCTTCGGCAAGATCGATGACCATGCGCGCGACTTTGGGATCGGCGCTCTGGAACTGCCGCACCCGGAGCCGCTTGACCCCTTCGGTACCGATTGGCAGGTTGAGGAAGGGCACCCGGTTTTCCGCGTTGAGAAAGTCGACGACCAGCCGGGCCGGATTCTCGAGGCGGAAGTCCTGGTAGGTCAGGCGAGTGCTCGTGGCGACCGACACGATCAGGTCGTCTTTCTCGTGGATCGCCTGCACATCGGTGAGATAGCC
This sequence comes from uncultured Acidobacteriota bacterium, assembly GCA_964534795.1. Lineage (GTDB taxonomy): Bacteria > Acidobacteriota > UBA6911 > UBA6911 > UBA6911 > CAZHQK01. The sequence goes on along the minus strand of CAZHQK010000018.1, from coordinate 80,480 downwards.
CGGGCGAGCCTGTGTCATGGCCTCCTGGAGCTTTGCTGCATACGGCAGGGACTCCATGCCGGTTTGTCCGGCCTTGGAGGGCTCCTGGGACTGCAGCGGCGCCGCGAGGACAAGCAATAACGAGAGTATGACGATTTGCCGCATGGTTACACCCGTCGCTTCGAATTTCTTGTCGTTGCTTCTCATTCTCATGGTGGCCAATCCTATGGTGTTCTCAGGTGCTTGGTGACTTCCTGGGTCACGGTCTTGCCGGAGCGGAGCAGGCTCTCGCGGACCAGAACCACCGAATCCGTGGCGATCGACTTGACGTAGCCGTCATAGAGCCGGTCTCCCGTGCGGAGAAAATAGACCCGCTTGTCGATACCTTCGAAGACCGCCGTCCGGCTGTCCCCGCCGACGGAAGTCCCCTTGAGCTTGACCTCGGCGATGCGCATGCCGGCGATGCCCGGCGGCGCGGGTCCGCGCGGCACCTCCTCGTCCTCGGCCTTTTCCTTCTTGGTTGCAGCCAGGGGATTGAGGAAGGGGTCGCGCCGGTAGCTGGGCAGATAGCGTGCCTCGCGATACAGCGATGGAGGCACCAGAACTCCAGGCTCCTTTTCGGCCTTGACCACGGGCGCCGCAGGCCGGGCTGCCTTGCCCGCCTTCGGCGCTGGGCGGCTTGTCCTGCCGGCTGGGGCCTGGCCCCAGGCCGCCGCCAGGAGGCATGCCCCAATGGCGAGACTCATCAGGCTACGGTGCAGGTATCTCATATGCATTCCGTCAGTTGCCGTTGGCGACAGCCGGCTGACCTTCCCGGAAGACGAAGGTCACGGCCGTGCAGTTTGAGGTCAGGGTGCGGTTCGGATCGGTGGATCCGTCGATCCCCTTGATCTTGATGTTGTCGACATTGACGACGCGGGTGAACCGTCCCACCTTTTCGAAGAAGGATCCGAGGGCGTTGTAGGAGCCCTGCACTTCCAGGGTGATCGGCCAGTCGGTGTAGAACTCGTGCGGGGCCACGGGTTGCGGGTCGAACTTGATGATTTTCAGGTTGCTGGCCGCAGCCATCTCCTGCACGCTCCTGAGGATCTGCGGAGTTTCCTTCGTGTCCGGCAGGATGCGCCGGAGCTCCGCCAGGCGTTCGTCGAGCAGCGCCAATTCCGCCTTGAAGCGGTCGAGCTGGCTTTGCACCGCGGTTACCTGGGCAACGGTGATCTCCAGCTGCCGCACCTCGGCACGGAGCGCCGATCGTTGCTCGATCAGGCCGCGCAGAAGATAGGCATAGCCCAAGGCTGCGATGCCGGCGGCCAGCGCCGCGAACACGACGATCTGCGTCGTACGCGGCAGAGTTTCAAACTTGAAGTCCCGAAGAGCCATGGTCGTTCACTCCGTCGGTGCCTTGAGGTTGGTCATGCAGACGAGCACGAACCTCGCGGCCTGCTTTTCTTTCTGTTGATCCTCGTAGATCTCCAGATCCACCGCGCGGAAGAATCCGCTGGCGGCCAGGTTGCTCATGAAATCGGGCAGGGAATCGCCGTAGACGGTGTAGCCGGTAATCTGCACCCGTTCGCCCTTCTGCTCCAGGTCGGTGAGCCACATGACCGACTTTTCCGGGATGCTGTGGATCACATGGTTGAGCAGCAGCACCGGGCCGGTCTGGTTCTGGCGCAGCTGTTCGATCACCTGGATCCGGCTCTGGCGTTCCTGCTTCTTCGCCTCGAATTCCGCCAGCTGCTTTTTCAGCTCCTGCAGGCGCTGGTTTTCGATGCGCAACTCGTTGCGCCGGGCGGTCAGGCTCTCGACCTGCCGGCTCAACGCGTACCAGTAGGCGCCGATGCCGGCGGCGGGCAGGATCACGACGAACGGCAGGATCAGAGCGGTGCGCGGCAGCGGCTTCTTGGGCAGTGTCGGGCCGCTTCGCTTGGCGGCCGTCAAAGTGCGCAGCAGATTTACCTTGATCATGGCGGCTTCAATCCTCCGTCGTCCGCAGCGCCAGGCCCACGGCTACCGCCATGTCCGGCGCCCGGTCCTTGACAATGGACGCAGGGGTGCGCTTGGGGTCGTAGACGATGCTCTTGAAGGCGTCGAATTTCTCGACCGGAATGTTGAACTTGCGCGCCAGCGCTTCGATCAGGCCGGGGGTGTGCGCCGCACCGCCGCTGACCAGCATGCGGTCGATGCGGTCCACCGTGGTGGTGGACTTGAAAAAGTCGAAGGTCTTCTGGATCTCCAGGCCGATGATCTCCGAAACCGACTCGATGACGTGGCGCACCTCGGAGGGATCGAGGCCGTCCACCGGCTCGCCGTGTTTCAGGCTCTGCGCCTGGGCGAAGTTGAGGTTGAACTCCTTCTGGATGAAGTCGGTGTACTGCTTGCCGCCCACGCTCACGTCGCGCGTGAAGAGAAACTCGCTGCCGTTGACGATGTTGATCGTCATGGTGCTGGCACCGATGTCGAGCAGGGCCACCGTGGTCCGCGTCATCGGCTCGTAGTTGACTTCGTAGGCGTTCTGCAGCGCGAAGGCGTCGACCTCGACGACGGCCGGGCTCTTGCCCGCCATGGAAATCACGCTGGTATGCTCGGTGATCTTCTCCTTCTTGACCGCCACCAGCAGCACGTCCAGATTGCCGGTCGCGGAGTTTTCTCCCAGCACCTGGTAGTCGAGATGCACGTCGGCGATGTCGAAGGGGATGTACTGCTCGGCTTCCCAGCGGATCGACTCCGCCAGGTCCTCTTCGGACTGCATGGGCAGGGCGATCTTCTTGACGATGACGGAATGCCCGGACACGGAGGTCGCCACCCGCCTGTTCTTGATGCGGTGCAGGGTGAAGATCCGCTGGATCGCGTCCGAGACCGGGTTCTTGGAGATGATCACTCCGTCGACGATGCAATCGGGCGACAGGGGTTCGATGCCGGCGCTCACGAGCTCGTAACCGCCCTTGCGCAGCGGCCGCAGCTCCACGGCCTTGATGCAGCTCGATCCGATGTCGAGCCCGACGACTTGCTTGTTCAGGTTCAGTATGCTCAGTGCCATGGGATGTCAGATCCGCCTTTGGATGTCCCGGCGGAGATGCCGCCAGGGGGATGACGCGCACTCATGGAAATCCCGCTTAACCGTCATGGCCCTTGTGTGTCGGGGTCCGGGCCGCCGTGCCGCTCCGGGTCGGCAAGCGGCCGTCACAAATTTCCTTATCGTACGGATAGTGTCATAACCTTCCTCTTTTTTTCTCTAACCGGGCAACTCCTCACGAATTGGGGGAAGGCGGCCGTCGGCCTGCCGCACCGTCACAAAAAGCTCGAAAGAGCGGAATGGAGAGCCAGGGGGCAGCGCCGCATCGACATCCGAGGCCGATGCGATATACGATGTCGCCGCGCTGCAAAGCCGGAGGGGACGTATCTGATTGCGGAAATGGATCTTGGCAATGCAGACGCGCCCCGGAGCGCGTCGTTTTATCTTGACGCAATCGAGCCTCTCGGGTAACCTAAACGATTACCTTATCTATTGTTTGTGGAGCAGGGAATGAGGACTGCGATACCGGATGTGCGGCACATGGATAAGCGGTGGTATCTGGTGGATGCCGACGGCAAGACTCTCGGGCGGCTGGCCACCCGCGTGGCCCGGCTCTTGCTGGGCAAGGGCAAGCCCATTTATACTCCGTTCCTGGACACGGGCGATCATGTCATCGTGGTCAATGCCGCCAAGGTGCGGCTGACGGGTACCAAGTACCGGGACAAGCTGTATCGCCGCCATTCCGGGTATCCCGGGGGACTGCGCGCCACGGCGGCCGGCGACCTGCTGGCGAAGAATCCCGAGAAGGTCGTGCGTGAGGCCGTATTCGGGATGCTTCCCAAAACCAAGCTGGGCCGGGCGCTGCGCAAGAAACTGCGCGTCTATCGCGGCCCGGATCACCCGCACCAGGCGCAGCAACCCGTGCCGCTGGCTCCGTAGTGGCCGTTGCGGGCGCGCTCGCGCGCAGAGGGATCGTTTCCAGACAAGGAGTGACGTTTTGGCTGTGGATCGATATTACGGAACAGGAAAGAGGAAAACCTCGACCGCCCGGGTCTACATTTCGCCGGGGTCCGGGGAAATCATCGTCAATCGGCGGCCGCTGGCCGACTACTTCCCCAGCGAAGTGCAGCGCACATTGATCCGCTACCCGCTGACCCTCACGGACAACGTGGGCAAGTTCGACATTCGTGCCACGGTCGACGGCGGCGGGTTGTCCGGGCAGGCGGGTGCCATCCGGCTCGGGATCGCCAAGGCGCTGCTGGAATTCAACTCGGAGCTCCGCCCCAAGCTCAAGAAGGCCGGCCTCCTGACCCGGGACTCGCGCATCAAGGAGCGCAAGAAATACGGCCAGAAGGGCGCACGCAAACGCTTCCAGTTCTCCAAGCGCTAGACCGAAGGAGGTACATACTTGGTTGCCATCACGATGAAGCAGCTGCTGGAGGCCGGCGTCCACTTCGGCCACCAGACGAGGCGCTGGAACCCAAAGATGAAGGAATTCATCTTCGGGGAGCGCAACGGCATTTACATCATCGACCTGCAGAAGAGCCTCAAGCTCTTCCGCGAAGCGATCTCCTTCGTTTACGAGCTGGGCGCGCAGGGCAAGACAATTCTCTTTCTGGGCACCAAGCGTCAGGCCCAGGAGGTGGTCCAGGAAGAAGCCCTGCGTTGCGGCATGTACTTCGTGAACCAGCGCTGGCTCGGAGGCCTGCTCACAAATTTCGAGACGATTCAGAAGAGCATCAAGCGCTTCCGCGAACTGGAGGCCATGCGCACCTCGGGGCAGTACGAGCTGTTCTCCAAGAAAGAGATCGCGCGCTACGAGCGCGAGCGCAAGAAGCTGGAGAGGAACCTGGCCGGCATCAAGGAAATGACCAGGCTGCCCGACGCCCTGTTTGTGATCGACACCAAGAAGGAAGCCATCGCCGTGCGTGAGGCGCGCAAGCTGGGCATTCCGATCATCGGGATCGCCGACACCAACTGCGATCCCGACGAGGTCGACTACATCATTCCGGGCAACGATGACGCCTTGCGCGCCATCCGCCTGATCACCGGCACGATCGCGCAGGCTTTCCTCGACGGGCGCGCCGTGTACGAAGCCCGGCAGAAGGAGCTGGCCGAGGAAATGGAGAGGCAGCGCCAGCAGCAGGCTGCTGCGGCGCGCGCTGCGGCGGAGGCCGCCGCGCGGCGCGCGGCCGAGGGTAGGGAGGCGGGCGAACCGGTTGCGGCCGCCGCCGCAGGGGCGGCGGGCGAGGGAGCGGAAGCGGCCCCGAAGCCCAGGACCACGGTGCGCAAGACGTTGCAGCGCAAGCCCAAGGCGAAGAGGCGCGAAAGCGAGCCCGCGGCCGAGGCCGCGGCCGCGCAGTCGGCGCCTGTCCCCGAGCACGCCGCCGAATCGGCCGCCGCGCCCGGCGACGAGCCGCCGGTGCAGGAATCCTCGCCGCCCGCATCGCCCGAGCCCGGCAGCGCCGACAGCGGCTCTTCGTCGGAGGCCGAAACCGCTCCGGAGAGCGCGGAGCCGCATGCCGGCGAGGGCGACAAGTTCGACCTTTCGGGCGCCTGAGGCAAAGACGTTCTTTTTTGTCAACCACCCACAAGCCGACTACCGGAGTGCATGGCGGTCGCAGCCGCACGACCGCCGCGCGAGCCGGCCGCGGCCGCACGGGAGAAGCGACATGACGATCACGGCGGAAATGGTCAAGGAACTGCGACAGAAGACGGGCGTGGGATTCATGGAGTGCAAGAGCGCGCTCGAGGAGGCGGGCGGCAATCTGGAGACTGCGGTCGCCATTCTGCGCAAGAAAGGGCACTCGTCGGCGGCCCGGAGGGCGGGCCGGGAGACCAGGGAAGGGCTCATCGGCACCTACGTGCACAACGGCAAGATCGGGGTCATGGTGGAAGTGAACTGCGAAACGGACTTCGTCGCCCGCAACGCCGATTTCCAGAGCCTGGTGCACGACATCGCCATGCAGATCGCGGCATCCGAGCCGCGCTACGTCCGCCGGGAGGACGTGCCCGAGGAAATCGTCGCCGCCGAGCGCGCCATCTACAAGGAACAGGCGCGCGCCGCCGGCAAGCCCGAAGGCGTTCTGGACAAGATCGCGGACGGCCGCATGGCCAAGTTCTTCTCCGAAACCTGCCTGATGGAGCAGCCGTTCATCAAGAATCCGGAGATTACGGTCGCCGACCTGGTGGCGGGCTGCGTGCAGCGAACAGGCGAGAATATCCAGGTGCGGCGTTTCGTCCGCTATCGCGTGGGCGAGTGACCGCAGGCCTGCGGGCCGGAAAGGAGCGCATGGGGGAGCCGTCGCCCGACAAGCCCCGGTTCAGGAGGATCCTGCTCAAGCTGAGCGGGGAAGCCCTCATGGGCGAACGCGGCTTCGGCGTGGATCCCTCCATGGCCGACCGCATCGCCGGCGAGATCAAGGAAATCCACGATATCGGCGTCCAGGTCGCCGCCACCGTCGGCGGCGGCAACATCGTGCGCGGCATCTCGGTGAGCGCCGCCGGCGTGGACCGGGTCACCGGCGACTACATGGGGATGCTGGCCACGGTCATCAACGCCCTGGCCCTGCAGAACTCGCTCGAGAAGCTGGGGGTGTTCACGCGCGTGCAGTCCGCGATCGAAATGAAGGAAGTGGCCGAACCGTTCATCCGCCGGCGCGCCATCCGGCACCTGGAAAAGGGAAGGGTGGTGATTTTCGCGGCCGGCACCGGCAATCCTTATTTTTCCACCGACACCGCCGCCGCCCTGCGGGCCGTGGAGATCGGCGCCGAAGCCATTCTCAAGGCCACCAAGGTGGACGGAATCTACGACAGCGATCCCGTGTCCCATCCGGAAGCCCGGCTGCTCGAGAAGCTCACCTACATCGAAGTGCTCGACAAGGGGCTGCGCGTGATGGATACGACGGCGATCACGCTGTGCATGGAAAACAGGCTGCCCATACTGGTTTTCAATCTCTTCCGTCGTGGTAATATCAAGAACGTGGTGATGGGCGCCAGCGAGGGCTCCCTGATACACGGCTGACGCGCCGCGCCGGCGCCGAACCGGCGCAAGGAGACGAAGCACGATGATCCGCCAGACGATCGAGAACGCGCGCAAACGCATGACGAAATGCGTCGAGGATATGCAGCAGGACCTGGCGGCCATCCGCACCGGAAGGGCATCGGTCAGCATCCTCGATCACATCCAGGCGAACTACTACGGCACCCCGACCCCGCTCAACCAGATGGCCTCGCTGTCCACGCCGGATCCGGGCCTGATCGTGATCCAGCCCTGGGATCCCTCCACCATTCCGGCCATCGAGAAGGCGATCCTGGGTTCGGATCTCGGCCTGACGCCCGTCAACGACGGCAAGGTGATCCGTTTGCCCATCCCCCCGCTGACCGAAGAGCGGCGCAAACAGCTGGCGAAGGCCGTGGGTCACATCGCCGAACAGCATCGCGTGGCCGTGCGCCAGGTGCGCCACGACGCCAACGACCAGCTCAAGGCGTTGGAGAAGGAAAAGAAGATTTCCGAGGACGAGGAGCGGGACGCCCTCAAGAAAGTCCAGGACCTGACCAAGGAATACATCGCCAAGATCGACGCTCTGCAGAAACAGAAGGAGGCGGAGATACTCGAGGTCCGATGAGCGCCACCCGGCGTGCCCGTGACCGTCGCGGAGGCAGAAAGACATGATCGCGGCAACGCAACTCAAACGCGGAATGACCATCAAGCTCGACGGGGAGCTGTACCAGGTTTTCGCCTGCCAGCACCTCACGCCCGGAAACTGGCGCGGCATGGTGCAGACCAAACTGAAATCCCTCAGGTCGGGAGCCATCATCGAGCACCGCTTCCGCTCGGAGGACCGGGTCGAGCAGGCCTACCTGGAGACGCACGAGATCGAATACCTGTACTCGGACGGGTCGAACTACTATTTCATGAACACGGAAACCTTCGAGCAGTTTCACCTGCCGTCCGAGATGCTCGAAGACTCGATTCCCTACCTGGTTCCCAACATCCGCCTGCAGGTGGAGACCTACGAGGGCCGGCCCATCGGCCTGAAGCTGCCTTCCGCGGTCGACCTCAAGGTGGTGGCCACGGAACCCGCCTTGCGGGGCGCCACCGTAAGCAACGTGACCAAGCCCGCCACCCTGGAAACCGGGCTGGTGATCCAGGTGCCCCCCTTCATCGACGCCGGGGAGATCGTGCGCGTGGACACCAGCGAAGGCAAGTACCTGGAGCGCGTGAAGACCTGAGCGATCCCATTGCGGCGAGGGCATATGCGAGATGAAAGAACTCAGCCAGATCTTGAGGCTTTCCCCTAGTGAGATTCCCGACCGAATCTACGGCCTGAGCAACTGGGGCGCCGGCTACTTCGGCGTCAGCGAACAGGGGAACCTGACGATTCATCCAACGCGCAACCCGCTGATGGGCGTCGAGGCCATCTCCCTGGTGCACACCCTGCTGCAACGCAAGCTGACCCCGCCCTTCCTCCTCCGCTTCCCGCAAGTCCTGGACACCCAGATCAAGGAATTCCACGAGGCCTTCCGCAGCTCCATCGCCGAGTTCGGTTACGGGGCGCGCCACCGCGGCGTCTATCCGATGAAGGTCAACCAGAAGAGAAGCGTGGTGGAACGGCTCATGGCCGCCGGGCACCGCTACGAATACGGCCTCGAGGTCGGCACCAAGGCGGAACTGGCCGCCGCCCTGACCCTGCCGTGCCATCCCAACGCCCTGCTGGTGTGCAACGGCGTCAAGGACCGCCACTATCTGGAATGGGCCATGCGGGCGGCCAAGATCGGCAAAAACCCGATCATCGTCCTCGAGGAAGTCTCCGATCTCAAGAAGGCGGCCGAGAGCGCGGCGTCGCTTTCCATGAAACCGGCCTTGGGAGTGCGCGTGAGGATTTCCTCGCGCGGCACGGGAAAGTGGGAGGAATCGGGCGGCGAGACCTCGAAATTCGGCATCAACACCATCCAGCTGCTCGACTGCCTGCGGCTGGCCGAGACCCACCAGTTGGCGCGCCAGATGCGCATGCTGCACTTCCACATCGGTTCCCAGATCACCGACATCCGCCGCGTCAAGAACGCCATCAAAGAAGCCGCCCGGGTCTATGCCAAGGTCTTCAAGATGGGCTACCCGGTCGAATACCTCAACGTCGGCGGCGGGCTGGGCGTCGACTACGACGGCAGTCGCACGGCCTCGGACTGCAGCGTCAATTACAGCATCCAGGAGTACGCCAACGATATCGTGTATACCATCAACGAAATCTGCCAGTCGGAAAACGTACCCCCGCCGGCCATCGTCACCGAAAGCGGGCGCGCCGTCGTCGCCCACCACGCATTGTTTCTCACCAACGTCATCCGCACGCTCAATCCCGGTCTGGGGGGCACGGAGGTGGAACGCTCGCAGGTGGACTCGGAAGTGGTGCTCGAGATGGTCGACCTGCACAAGGAAATCAACCAGAAGAATTTCCGCGAGTACTACCACGACGCCCTGCAGCATCGCGAAGAACTCCAATCACTCTTCAACCTGGGCTATCTGAATCTGCAGAACCGGGCCCACGGCGAATGGCTGTTCTGGGAGATCTGCCGCAAGGCCATCAAGTTCTCGCGCCTGATGAAGGAACGCCCCGAGGAATTCATCGACCTCGAAAACATCCTGGCGAGCAAGTTCATCTGCAACTTTTCCGTCTTCCAGTCGGTGACCGACACCTGGGCCCTGGACCAGCTCTTCCCCGTCGTCCCGATCACGCGCCTGACGGAAGAGCCGACCGAGCGCGCCACGCTGTGCGACATCACCTGCGACTCCGACGGGCAGATCGACAAGTTCGTCGACCTGCGCGACGTCAAGCAGGCGCTCGAGCTGCACGCCATCAACTCCGAGCCCTACTACCTCGCGATCCCCCTGGTCGGAGCCTACCAGGAGTCGCTGAGCACGCACCACAACCTGCTGGGGAAGGTGAACGAGGCCCACATCCTGATCGACGACGCCGGCCGCCCTCACCTGGACAAGGTCATCCGCGGCGAAACCCTGGGGCATGTGCTCGCCGATGCCGGTTACGACACGTCCGCCCTGCAGGAGAAGTTCCGGGAAGCCGTGAGGGCGGCGGAGGCCCAGTCCAAGATCACTGCGGACGAGGGCGCGGAGCTGCGCGATCGCTTCCGCGCCAGCCTGGACGACTATACCTATATCGAGGACTGAGACTGCGCGCCTGCGATTGCGGGCGCGCCGTCACGGCGCCTGCTTGAAGGGGAAATAGCCGGTCTTCGACGGTATGACCTTCAGATCCGGTTTGCGCGTTTCCAGCCGGATCGTGCGCCAGCGCGCGTCTTCCGCCTTGGGAGGATAATAGGCGAAGGTGTACTGGCTGTGCATGCGCTCCGAAATCATGGCGCACACCCTGGCAAGCTCCCCGGACTGCCGCACGATGAAAGCCTCGCCTCCGGCCGACTCCGTGAGACTGCCCAGCACCGCGCGCGTGATGCTGCGGTGCAGCAGTTCCTCCGGCTGCTCGCTTTCCATTCCGATGGCAAACAGCTCCACCCCCGCGCGCCTCAGCCGGGCAACCGTTTCGCTCAGCTCGGCCTTGCCGTACGTGTTGATGCCGTCGCTCAGGAGCAGCAGGGCGCGCCTGCGGTTGCTCGACGCGCCCGACTGATCCAGCGCATACAGGATCGCGTCGTAAAGCGCCGTGGATCCCGCTCCCTCCAGCTGCCTGACCCGCCTGCGCACCAGTTCGAGATCCTGGGTGAAGGGCTGCAGCAGGCGCGGGCGCGCCTGAAATCCGACGAGCGCGGCCTCGTCCCCGCGATTGAGGCGCTTGAGGAACTGGAGCAGCGACCGCTTGGCATGCTCGAGCTTCGCCCCGTACATGCTGCCGCTGGTGTCGAGCAGTATCATGACGCTCAGCGGCACGTACTCCCGGCTGAACTGGCTGATATCCTGGCGCACCCCGTTGTCGTAAAGAAGAAAATCCTGCTGCCCGAGCCCGGTGACCAGCCTTCCGCCGCGATCCTGAACGGTGGCAAACAGGCTGACCATTTCCACTTCGACGCCGTACCGGTAGGCGGCGGACTCTTCCCCGGGCCGTTGGCCCTCCCGAGCCTGCAGGCTTGCGGCCAGAGCGAGGCACGTCAGAAAAAACCGCCGGAAAATGCACGGCATGCCCTTTCCTCCCCGCATCGCGCTCCGGAGAATGTTATCCGATTCCGGGGAGCGGTGGAAAGCCCAAAGCCGGACGCACCCGCGCCCGGGGTCATCCCGGGAAGTCCTGCAAGGCTCCCATGCGTTTGAGCTTCTCGACGAAGGTCGTGCGCTTGAGGCGCAGCAGGGAGGCGGCGCGCTTCTTGTTGCCGCGCGTCAGCTGGAGACTTTGCAGGATGAGGCGCTTTTCGAGCTCGGAGATGATCGTGTTGAAGTTCACCCCATCCTCGGGGATTTCGATGTTGCGGAAATAGGGGCCCTCGGGACGGAAATACGCCACGGCGGGGAAATCGGCGACGTCCAGAAGCTCGCGCTCTCCCGAGAGCGCCACCGCCATCTCGACGGCGTTTTCGAGCTGGCGCACGTTGCCGGGCCATTCGAATGCGGTCAGCCGCCGGATGGCTTCCGGGCTCACGTTCTTCAGGGGTACGCGCTGTTCGGCGCAGAATTTCTTCAGGAAGTGGGTGACCAGCAGGGGAATGTCCTCGCGGCGCTCGCGCAGCGGAGGTACGCGGATGGGGATCACGTTCAGGCGATAGTAGAGATCCTCGCGGAATTCGCCCTTGCGCACCTGCTCGAGCAGGTCGGCGTTGGAAGCCGCGATGATGCGCACATCGACCTTGACGGGGTTCGTGCCGCCCAGCCGCTGTATTTCGCGCTCCTGCAGCACGCGCAGCAGCTTGACCTGCAGATCCAGGGGCATGCTGCCCACCTCGTCGAGAAACAGCGTGCTGCGATGGGCCTGCTCGAAACGCCCGGCCCGGTGCTGGTAGGCGCCGGTGAACGCGCCCTTGACGTGCCCGAAGAGCTCGTCCTCGAGCAGGCTGGAGGGGATGGCGCCGCAGTTGACGCACACGAGCGCCTGCTCCTTGCGCGGCCCGCTGTAATGGATGGCGCGCGCAATCACCTCCTTCCCCGTGCCCGTTTCGCCGGTGATCAGCACCGTGCTCGTTTTGCCCGAGACCAGGCCGATCATGCGGTGAATCTGCTGCATCGCCGGGCTGTTGCCCACCAGGTTGGCGGAGCGGTACTTCCCCTGGAGCTCCGAACGCAGCAGGGAGTTCTCCGACTGCAGCTCCCTGTCGCGCAACCCCTTTTGCACCCGAATGACCAGCTCGTCGATCTGAAAGGGCTTCGGCAGATAATCGAATGCGCCCATGCGGATCGCCTCCACCGCGCTCTGAACCGTCCCGAAGCCGGTCATTATGATAACGATCGTTTCCGGATGAATCGCCAGCGCTTCCTCCATCACCTTCTCGCCCGGCTGCCCCGGCAGGCGCAGATCGGTGACGACCACATCGTAAGCACGCTTGCGGATCATCTCCAGGGCCGTGCTCCCGTCGGCCGCCTCCTCCACCGTGTATCCCCGCAACGCCAGGGCTTGACCAACGATCTCCCGCATGTAGTCTTCGTCGTCGACTACCAATATTTTGACGTTTTCTGAAGCGCTGCTATCCATCGCGTCCTCCGTGAGAGTCGGAGAATCAAGGGGCTAATCCAGTCACTTTTTCTTTGATAGAGAGCAAGTTACAGCAATCCAGCTGCACGATGCCGACCGGCACGGACGAGATTCGGCATGTTGCCGGCCGAAAGCCCTGCCAATCTAGCTCACATTTTTCACATTTGTCAAGTGATCGCATCAAAAAATTGACATTTCGATCCGAGCCGCAGCGGCCGGCATGACGCTTGCGACCCGAAAATCGAAAACGACAATCGGTAATGTGTCAATCATGCGTTTTTGTTCAATGTCTGTACGTCAGCGTCATGATAAAAGTCTGTCAACAAATTGACTGGTAAAGTATGCATGTTCTCCGCCTGGCTTTGCGGGACTCATTGGGCTGTTAATACTCAAGATTTTAAAAACAAACGATTTATTGACTCAGTCATGAAATTCTCACCTTGCCGCTGCCGCATGGCACGGCTCTTGCCATAGCTCTCCCGGCATGGATGCATGCGGCCTGGCCGCGACGCATCCTTGCCGCTTCCTGACCCGGTTGCCGGTGCGGCTCGTCGCCGCCGGCAGGCATACGGGGTTGCGAAAGGAAGGGTCGATGGCCACAAGCTTGCCCGGGACGGCAACCGCGACGGGAGCCCATCCGCCGGATGCCGGCGTGCCGGCCGACGAAGCCAAGTTGCTGCTCGACGCTTTTCAAAGCTTCACGAGCGCCTCGAGTTCTCTGGAGGCCGCGTTCCGCCGGCTCGAGGCCCGAACACGCGAGCTTTCCACCGAGCTGGCCGAAAAGAACCGCCAGCTCAAAAGGAGCCTGCGCGACAAGGCGCTCGTCCAGAACTACCTGAAGCGCATCCTGCAGTCCCTGCCATGCGGCGTCGTGGTGGTGGACGAGAGCGGAACGGTCACTCTGTGCAATCCCGTGGCTGCCCGCATTCTGAAATGCGCTCCGGTGTGGGCGCGCAAGCAGGGTTCGGCCGCCCGCCGGGGCGGCAGCCCGGAGATGCGCGAATACTTCCGGGCCGTCTCCGAACTGGCCGTATCCGGCACCGAAGTGGAGATCCCGTTCGCGGCAGGCGAGGGCGTGCGGACGCTGGCGGTTTCACTGACCCCGCTGCCGTCGGCATCGGGCGCTCCCGCCGGTACGCTGCACATCATGCGCGATGTCACGGAAATCAAGGCGCTCCAGGAGCGGAACAAGCGCGGAGAGCGCCTTTCGGCGATGGGCGAGATGGCGGTCGAACTGGCGCACGAGATCCGCAATCCCCTGGGGAGCATCGAGCTGTTCGCCTCTCTGCTGGAAAAGGAGCTGCCACGCCGGAGCGATGCCGGCCGGTGGGCCGAGAACATCCGCATCGGGAGCCGGTCGCTCAACAACATCGTCTCGAACATGCTCCACTTTGCCAACCCGCTCGCACCTGCGTTCGACGACGCCGACATGCACGCCCTGGTCGAAGAGGTCCTGGATTTCACCGAGCCGATCCTGCGCCAGCGCGACGTTCAGGTCGAAAAGACGCTGGCCGCCGCCCGGAGCGTGATCCGCGGCGATCGCGAACTGCTGAAGCAGATGCTGCTCAACCTGGTCCTCAACTCCCTGCAGGCCATGCCGTCGCGCGGCCGCCTGCGCATCGCCACCCGCGACGTGGACGCCCTGCCGGGAGGTGCGGCCTGTGCCGGACTCGAACTCCGGGTCGAGGATACCGGCCTGGGGATTCCCCCGGAAAACCTCGATCGTGTTTTCGACCCTTTCTTCACCACCAACAAGAACGGCACCGGGCTGGGCCTTTCGGTGGTACACCAGATCGTGGAGCAGCATTCGGGCTTCATCACGCTCGAAAGCCGTGTGAACGTCGGCACGGCCTTCACCATCGTCTTTCCCCATTCCCGCCAGCCGGCGGATGCATCGTAGCGGGGCACGATATGGCCGAGGATATTCTGGTCGTCGACGACGAGCCGCAGATGCTGATCGCGCTCCATGAGACCTTGCGCCGCAAGGGCTACTCGGTCACCACGGCCGGGAGCGCCATGGAGGCCCTGTGCCGCCTAAGGGAGAAATACTACCGCCTGGTGATCACCGACATGCGCATGCCCGAACTCGACGGGATGGATCTGCTCAGGAAGGTCAAATCGACTTCCCCCCAGACCCCGGTCGTCATGCTTACCGCCTACGGCACGATCCAGAGCGCCGTGGATGCCATGCGCATCGGAGCCTTCGATTACCTGCTCAAGCCCTTTTCCTCGGAATCCCTGGAAGCCGTGGTGCGCCGCGCCATGGGCGGCGCAGCGCACGAGCGAGGCTGCCGGCCGATCGTCACCCAGGACCCCGCGTTCTCGCAGGTGCTCGAACGCGCGGCGCAGATCGCGCCCAGTTCGGCCACCGTGCTGATCGAGGCCGAGAGCGGAACCGGCAAGGAACTCCTGGCCCGGATGATCCATGCCCGAAGCGCGCGCGCCGCCGGGCCTTTCGTCGCCGTCAATTGCGCCGCTCTCCCCGAAAGCCTGCTGGAGAGCGAGCTGTTCGGATTCGAAAAGGGCTCCTTCACCGGGGCCCAGACCTCCAAACCGGGCAAGTTCGAGCTTGCCGACCACGGGACGCTGCTGCTGGACGAAATCGGCGAGATGGCCGCCATTCTCCAGGCCAAGCTGCTGCGGGTGCTGCAGGAAAAAGAAGTCGACCGTATCGGCGGCAAGGATCCCGTCAAGATCGATGTGCGCGTGATCGCCACCACCAACCGCGACCTGGCGGCGCTGGTCCGCGCGGGCGAGTTCCGCGAAGATCTGTACTACCGCCTCAACGTGATCCGCTTGCAGATCCCGGCCCTGCGCCACCGCCGTGCCGACATACCGCTGCTTGCGGATTTCTTCTGCCGGCGCTACGGGCAGGAGTTCGGAAAGCCGGAGCTGCGCTGTTCGCCCGAAGCCCTGGAGAAGCTGGGCCGCCACAGCTGGCCCGGCAACGTGCGCGAGCTCGAAAATACCATCCAGCGGGCCGCCGCCTTGTGCGCCGATTCCGTGATCCAGGCGTCGGACCTGTGCCTGACCCAGCCGCCCCTGCCCCAGGAACCCCAGCTGCTTGCGGGCACCACCGTACGCGAAATGGAACGCCAGCTGATTCGCAAGACGCTCGAGGACACCGGGGGAAACCGTACCCAGGCAGCCAGGCTTCTCGGAATCAGCCTGCGGACGTTGCGAAACAAGCTGAACGAATTCGGATTGCAGGACCGGCAGGCAAAATTTGCCCATGCCAAGTCGCCGTCATGAACCATTCGTGCCGCTGCAGCTGGACCGCCCGGCGATGCCGGGCGCGGAAACCCAATAGAATGAACAGGTTTCTTTTCAGGCTTTCTGGCAAGCCTATTGCTTGAGCCGTTTCGGCCCCGGCGCGCGCCGGGGCGCAGGGAGTCGAGTCTATGAAAGTCGGTATGATTTCCGACGACACGATCGAAGCGATGGGCAGCTTCCTGGGGCGCCTGTCGAAGCGCCAGCAGGTCATCGCTGCCAACCTGGCCAACATCGACACCCCCGGCTACCGGGCCAAGGACATTTCCTTCCACGCCACCATGCAGGAACTCCTTGCGGAAAGCCCGCCTCTCAGGGTTACAAGGCCCGAGCATCGGGCTGGCGATACGCGAATTTTCGGCGCCCGCGAGCCCATGGTGTTCGAAGTGGAGGGGCTCACGTCCCGCCCCGACCGGAACAATGTCGATCTCGACCGGGAAATGCTCAAGCTCGGCGAGACATCGTTCTCGTACGCCACGATCGTCCAGCTGTTGCGGACCAAATTGAGAATCATCGCCAGCAGCATCAACGAAGGGAGGGTCGGCGGATGAGCCTGATGACCGCGATCGAACTCAGCGCCTCGGGCCTGTCGGCACAGCGCAAGAGGCTCGAAGTGCTGGTGGGCAACCTGGTCAACGCCAATACCACGCGTGCAGCCGGCACGGAGCCTTACCGCCGCAGGGACGTCGTCTTCGCCTCCGCGTCGCCCGAACCCCGTTTCGGCGCCGCACTCGACGATGCCGTGCTCAACGTGCAGGGCGTCGCGATCGCCGGCGTGGTGACGGACAATTCCGAGCCGCTGCGGCGCTACGAGCCCGGCCACCCCCATGCCGACAAGGACGGCTACGTGGCCTATCCCAACATCAATCCCATGGAAGAGATGGTGAACATGTTGTCGGCGGCGCGCTCCTACGAGGCCAACCTGCAGGCGGCCAACACGGCCAAGGAAATGGCGGTCAAGACGCTGGAGATCATCCGCTGAAGGAGGGCCGATGAAAGATCAGTTCGTCGGGCAGATAAGCCCCAATCTGCAGGTCCCGGAAATACGGGCGCCGCAGAAGCTCCGGCCGCAGACCTCCGGGCCCGGTTTCGGCGAGGTCCTCAAGGACGCGATCTCGGCCGTCAACCAGATGCAGAAGGAGTCCGATCTGCAGGTGCAGAAGCTGATGGCGGGCGAGAGCCAGGATCTGCACGAGACCCTGCTCGCCGTGCAGAAGGCCGATCTCACGTTTCACATGATGATGCAGGTGCGCAACAAACTCCTGCAGGCCTACAACGAAATCATGAGGATGCCGGTGTAGCGCGGCGCCGGCGACCGGGTGCAGGGCGGAAGCCCGCATGTCGCCGGCACTCACAGGAGGACCGACCGTGGCAAGTCCGCAACCGAACCCGCTCCGACAGCTCGCGGCCATCTGGTCGCGCCTCCAGTGGTCCCAGCGCGCGACGCTGGTGACCTTTGCGCTGGCCGTCCTGGGCGGCCTCGGCCTGCTGATCTTCCTCATGAACCGCGTCGATTATCAGCTTCTGTACCGCGACCTCAGCCCCGAAGACGCGCAGGCCATCGCGGCCAAGCTGAAAGAGGACAAGGTCGACTTCCTGGTTTCGGCCGACGGCACCTCCATACAGGTCGCGGCCCCGAAGACCGAGGTCGACAAACTGCGCCTGGAAATCGCAGGTTCCGGGCTGGCGCGCAGCGGCCGGGTCG
Source organism: uncultured Acidobacteriota bacterium (assembly GCA_964534795.1). Classification (GTDB taxonomy): domain Bacteria; phylum Acidobacteriota; class UBA6911; order UBA6911; family UBA6911; genus CAZHQK01. Next base: position 62,872 of record CAZHQK010000018.1, on the reverse strand, counting down.
GCTACGAGATCTTCGACCGCAGCCAGTTCGGCATGACCGACTTCACCGAACAGGTGAACTACAAGCGCGCCCTCGAAGGCGAGCTGAGCCGCACGATATCCAGCCTGGCCGAGGTGGCGCAGGCGCGCGTGCATCTGGTCCTTCCCAAGGACTCCCTCTTCGAAGACAGAAAAGAAGAAGCCAAGGCGAGCGTATTCGTGAGGCTGAAGCGGGGGAAAGAGCTGGCGCAGAGCAGCATTGCGGGCATCGTCAATCTGGTGGCGGGCGCGGTCCAGGGGCTGCAGACCTATAACGTCTCGGTCGTCGACGAGCAGGGGAGAGTGCTCTCGCGCCTGGTGCCGGGCGGGGATGCGATGCAGACGGAACTGGGCGCCAGCGTGCGCGCGCAGCTCGAGAAGGAGATGGCCTCCAAGGTCCTCTCGATTCTCGAGCCCGTGGTCGGAAAAGGGAAGGTGCATGCCAACGCTTCGATCGAGCTGGACTTCAACACCTCGGAGCAGACCGAGGAGACCTATTCGCCCAACCCGCCCGTTATCCTCAGCCAGCAGAAGAGCGAGGAGAGGATCGGCGCCGGCAGCGGCGCCGCCGGCATACCGGGCACGCGCTCGAACGTCGAGGGCGTCCAGGGCCAGGTGGTGATGGCCGTGCCCGAGCGCGTGCGCTCCAACGAAAGCACCAATTACGAAGTCAACAAGACGATCCGCCACACCCTGCAGCCCAAGGGAAGCATCCGCAGAATTTCCGTGGCGGTGATTCTCGATCACAAGGTCGTTTACGGCAAGGACGCCCAGGGCAAGGTCACGACGTCGTACGCACCGCGCAGCAAAGAGGAACTCGAGTCCTATCGCCAGCTGGTTCTGGCCGCCGTCGGGTACAACGCGGAACGCGGCGATACGGTCACGCTGGAAAACGTCCCCTTTTTTTCCGCGCCGGCGGAGGAGGGGGAAGAACAGGCGCAGCCGGCCTGGTATGTCATGTGGCTGCCGTACCTGATGCCGGCCATGAAATACGGGGCGTTCATCCTGCTGTTCGTGGTGGTCTACCTCCTCGTCTTCCGCCCGCTGCGCAAGAGGGTCTACCAGAGCATCGCCGCCATCCCGCAGATCATGGGCCAGGCTGAAGAGTCCAAGGCCTTGCCGGAGGCGCGGCAGAAGGCCCTGGCCGGCGCCGCGACCGCATCCGGCGCCCTGCCCGCGGCGCCGGCGGAAGCTGCCGCCCGGGGACCGGCGCCTGCCGGCGCGCTCACGGCAGGCTCTTCCGAGGAGGAGATCGAGCGGGAGTTCATGCGCGAGGCGGAGCTTGCCGCCCCGGGCATGCGCAGATTCGAGGTCCTGAAAAGCCGGGCGCTCGAACATGCCAACCGGGAACCCGAGCAGTTGTCGCAACTGATCAAAACCTGGATTCATGAGAGCTAGCGGGTCGAGCACCTATGCCGGAACCGATGCCTGGAATTCGTAAAGCCGCGATCTTCCTCGTTCTTCTGGGCGATGAGGCCGCCGCCAACCTTTTCCGCTACCTGTCCGAAGAGGAGGTGCAGGAGATCAGCAAGGAGATCTCGCGCCTGGGGAAGATCGAACCCGAGTCGGCCGACCTTGTGCTGGACGATTACTACAAGATGACCCTGGCGCGCACCTACCTGGCGCGCGGCGGCGTGGAGTTCGCCAAGAAACTGCTCTTGAAGGCCTTCGGGGCCGACACTTCCAGGAAGCTGCTCGAACGGGTTTCCGCTTCGCTGCAGAGCTCGCTCGCCGGATTCGACTACCTGCAGAAGGCCGACCCGCAGCAGGTTTCCCGCTTCATCCAGAACGAACACCCGCAGACCATCGCCCTGGTGCTGGCCCACATGGATTCCGAGAAGGCCGCCGCGCTGCTGTCCACCCTGCCCGCCGAGCTGCAGGCCGACGTGGTGATGCGCATCGCCAAGCTCGAGCAGATTTCCCCGGAAATCATCGGCAAGATCAGCGGCATACTCGCGCAGAAGCTGCAGTCCCTGGGCGAAATCAGCCGCGAGTCGCGCGGGGGCGTGCGCGCCGTGGCCGAGCTGATCAACCGCCTGGACACCAAGGCTTCCGCCGCCATCCTGGAAAAGGTGGAGAGCGAGAACCCCGACCTGGCCCTGGGCATCCGCAATCTCATGTTCGTCTTCGACGACATCCTGCTGATCGACGACATGGGAATGAGAGAGATCGTCCAGCGGATCGACAAGAAGACCCTCACGATGGCTCTCAAGGGCACCAGCGAGGAGCTCAAGAACCAGTTCTTCCGCAACATGTCCCAGAGGGCCGTCGCCATGCTGCGTGAAGACATGGAGGTCCTGGGGCCGGTGAAGATCAAGGACGTCGAGGCCGCCCAGCAGGAGATCGTCATGGTCATCCGCAAGCTCGACGAGGATGGGGTGCTCAGCATCAAGGGGACCGCCAGCGAGGAATATGTCACCTGATGCGATGCTCCCGGCACGCCGGTCGCAGGCGCCGGGCGTGCCGGGAGGAGCCGAGACGGCGGCCGCAGGCGTCCGGCAGCCGGAGGATGAACGATGGGTTTGAAACTGATCAAGAAGCACGACCGGAACGCGGCGCAGGCCAAAGCGGTCTCCTTTTCCGAGGACCCGCCCGACGTCGAGGCCTCAGGCGCGGCGGATCCTCCCTGGATGCAGGCCGGGCGGCAGGCCCCGGGTCCCGAGCGCAGCCAGGGCGGCGCCCGGCCCGCGGATCCCGCGCTCGTCGAAAAGCTCGCCTACGAGAGCGGCCTGCGCCAGGGCGAGAAGGCGGGAATGGAGCTGGCCGAGAAGAAGGTCGAGGCGATGATGGCGCGCTATGCCCAATCCATAGCGGAACTCGCGCGCCTGCGATCCGTCCTTTACGCGCGCGCGGAAAAGGAGGTGGTGCAGCTCGCGCTCGAGGTCGCCAGGAAGATCGTGCACCGCGAGATCCGCGCCGATCGCGAGATCATCCAGACGCTGGTCAGGGTCGCGCTCGGGCACGTGGCCGTCAAGTCGCCCGTCACGATACGGCTGCACCCCGACGATTACGATTACCTAGTCGCGCAGCGCGCCCGCCTGGCCCAGGACGGCGGCGAGGAGCGCGAGATCGTGCTGCAGGCCGATGCCTCCATCGAAAGGGGGGGCTGTCTGATCCAGACGGAGGCCGGGGACGTGGACGCGCGCATCGAGGAAGAGTTCCGCGAGGTGGAAAGAGCCTTTTTCGAAAACGGGGAGTCGTAAGGACGTGAACGCCGAGAAGCTCGATCTCAGCGCCTATCGCACCCGGCTGCGGCACGTGAATCCCATCAAGACCGTGGGCTCGGTCAAGCGGGCCGTGGGCCTGGTGGTGGAATCCCAGGGTCCCCCGGTTTCGATCGGAGAGCTGTGCGAAATCATCGGGGAGGAAAACGGCCGCGTCATCCCGGCCGAAGTGATCGGTTTCCGCGACCACTTCGTTCTTTCCATGCCGCTGTTCAAGGCCCACGGCGTGCGGCTCGGCGACAAGGTGGTGTGCCGCAAGAAGCAGGCGACCGTTCCCGTATCCGCCGGCCTCCTGGGGCGCATCATCGACGGGCTCGGGAATCCGATCGACGACGCCGGTCCCATCCCGGTGGAGGATTACTACCCGCTGCAGCCTCCGGGCACCAATCCCCTGGCGCGGCGCAATATCGACGAAGTGCTCGGCACCGGCGTGCGCGCCATCGATGCCCTGCTGACCTGCGGCAAGGGCCAGCGCATCGGCATCTTCGGCGGCAGCGGCATCGGCAAGAGCACGCTCCTGGGCATGATGGCGCGCTATACCTCGGCCGACGTCAACATCATCGGCCTCGTGGGCGAGCGCGGCAGGGAAGTGCGCGCCTTCATCGAAAAGGACCTCGGCGAGCAGGGGCTGCGGCGCTCGGTGGTGGTCGCCTCGACCTCCGATCAGCCGCCGCTGCTGCGCATCCGCGCCGCGCTGGTGGCCACGACGCTCGCAGAGTACTTCCGCGATCAGGGAAAGCACGTGCTCCTCATGATGGATTCCATCACGCGCTTCGCCATGGCCCAGAGGGAAGTGGGACTGGCCGCCGGGGAACCGCCCTCTTCCAAAGGATACCCGCCGTCGGTGTTCGCCCTTCTTCCACGCCTGGTCGAGCGCGCCGGCAATTTTATGTCCGGCGGCAGCATCACCGGCTTCTATACCGTGCTCGTAGAAGGGGACGATCTCGCCGACCCGGTGGCCGATTCCGTCCGCTCGCTGCTCGACGGCCACATCGTGCTCAGTCGCGAGCTGGCCTGGCGCAACCATTATCCCTGCATCGACATTCTGGCCAGCGTCAGCCGCCTCATGCCCGACCTGGTGGCGGCCGACTACATGGAGCGCGCCGGCAAGATCCGCGAGCTGCTTTCGACTTACCAGAAGGCCGAGGACATGATCAACATCGGCGCCTACAGCAAGGGGAGCAACCCCAAGATCGACCTCGCGCTGCGCAAGATCGATGCCATCCTCGGCTTCCTGCGGCAGCGTTACGATGAACGGACCGACGCCGGGAGCGCCATGGAGCGCGTGCGCGAGATCACCCGGGACTGCTGACATGCGCCGATTCGTCTTCAACCTCGAAACCCTGCTGCGCCATCGCCGTCACCTGGAGGAGCGCGAGCGCGAAAAACTGGCCTGGATCCATTACCGGCTCGAGACGGAAAAACAGCGGCTCGCCGAACTCCAGGCCAGGCACGCCGACACGCGCAGGGAAATGGCACAGGAGACACTGCCGCACTACGACACGGAGGAGGTCGGCCGGTACTGCTCCTTTCTCGACCGCCTGGAGCGCGAGATCGAGCAGGTTTCGGCCCGGATCCGGACCCTGCGCGCCGAGCTCGAGAAACAGACGGCGCTCTGGGTGGAGCGTTCGAAGGACAAAAAGGTCCTGGAAAAACTGCGCGGCAAGAAGGAGCGCGAACATTTCGCCGCCGCGGACAAGCTGGAACAGAAGGCGGTCGACGAAATCGTGGTGACCAGGTTTGCCGGCGACAAGAAGTGACCGTGCATCGGGCGACGGAGAAGGTTCATGAAGATTGAAGCTGCAGCGATCATGGACGGCGCGCCCGCCGGGGCGGCAGCCCCGACCGCGGGTGCGGGCCCGGCGGCTCAGCCGGGCGAACTCTTCGCCGCTCTGCTCGATCAGGCTGCGGCCGCCGCGTGCGCCCCGATCGTCGATGCGCCGCAACCGGCCGGGGCGGCCGACGAGCCTGCAGGCGCCGGCCCGGCGGCGGAGGACGATAGGGCGCAAGCGCAGCCGGAATCCGCCGCTCCTGCCGCGATTTTCCCTTGCCCGCCCTTGCCGCCCGTCGCTCCCTGCGCACCGGAGGAACGGGGCGATTGCGCTGCACTCCCCCCGGCGGACTCAGGCTGCGAGGACGTTCCGTGGGGAGAGATCGGTGAGCGCGTCGCGATCGCCCGGGAGGCGGTCGTGTTGCCCGTCCTGTCTCCCGTCCCGACTGCTCCCGTGCAGCCCGCCGGTGGGCTTGCCGTGGTACCGATCCCGAAGCCCTCGTTCAGCCGAGATTCACTGGATGCGCCGGCCGCCCCTGACGGCATGCACGGGCAGGAAGGCGGCACGGTTTTCAGGATCGCGGCGGGAAAGGCGCTGCCCTTGTTCGAGCACCCGGCAGGCCCGGAGATCGCGATCTTCCGCCGGGAATCAGGGGAAACCCGGTTGCCGGTCGATTCGCCTCCGCCCGAGGCTTCACCCGAAACCTTGTTCGAAGCCCGCCCCGGGAAGGCGGGCTCGCAGCGTCCCGCAGAGGAGACAATGCAACACGCCGCCAGGATCGCAGAGGGCGACTGGATCCGGGGTTTGCCGCCCCATCCCGCCTCGGATCCGGCACCCGCAGCGGCGTTGCCTGCGAGCCGGGTGGAGGCCGCCGTCTTTGCGCCCGGATTCGCGGGGGAAAGCGCTGCGGCGGCCGCTGCGACCGCACTTTCCGGCGCCGTCCGGTCGCCGCTGCAGGCTCAGGCGGAGATCGCATTTTCCGAAATCGACTTCCTGCCGCGCCTCGCCGAACAGATACACCTGCGCGTGCGCGAGGGAAGCAACGCGATCCGCATTCAGTTGCGGCCCGCCGGTCTGGGCAGGATGGAAATCCACGCCGAATGCAGCGGGTCCTCCATGAGCGCGGCGATCCTGACCGAATCGTCCTGGGTGAGAAGCTATGTCGAGCAGAATCTTGCCGCGCTCTACCAGAACCTCCAAGACCTCGGGCTCAAGGTCGACCGGCTTGTGGTTCACGATGACGCATGGGCGCGCCACCCTTCAGCCCAGCAGGGCGACCACGGTTCGCGGCCGCAGGATGAGCGCGGGCGCGATCTCTATCCCCGCTCCTGGACCGAACTGGAAGGAGACCCTGCCGAGAATCCCGCCGGCCTCGCATCGTCGACATACATCCTGCGCGGCCTCTACAGCACATTCCACGCAGTAGCATAGTTTTCCCACCCGGCAATTCCTGCACCTGTCGTCATGTCTCCGCAGGAAGGACCGGCGGCCTGCACTCGGAGAGCGCAGGGCACGAACACTGTGATTCCCAGCGAGATAGCGGCGGCGGCGCCGAATCCCGCCGCTGCCGGCCTGCTGGCACGAATCATGCTAGGTCCGGAGTGCAGGCCGCGATCGCGCGCCTCGAGAAAAGGAGGGACGGATGAGAGTGGATGACGTTGCCGGCTACGATGCCGCTTGGTGGCTCGAAGTCGCTTACAGCGGCATTGCGCGCAGCGTGCCGGCACGGACGCGAGCATTTTCCGAAAGCTTGGACCTGCAGCCGGGCGAGGAGAGGGCGGCCGCGGCGGGCGTTGCTGCCGACTGCCGGATGCTGACGTCCGCGAGGCCGGGCAGCGGACGGCAACTTGCCGCCCCAGTGCTTCCATCCCGGACGGAGGCCGCCCGCGACGGGTCGTCCGCCGGCAGCGCACCGATCGAAGGATCGCGCGCGGGCTCGGCGGGCTTCGAGGCCGGCCCGCGAGGCATCGCGACGCCGTTCGGCATTGTCGGAGGCGACATGCGTGCCGTCACCGGCGCAGCCGCTTCGACGCGCGCGGCGGCCGGCACCGTGTCCGATCCTGCCCGAGAGAGTGCCGTGACTGCGCCGCGCGCCGGCGCCGCGGAGTATATCGACCTCTCCGAGGTGACCGCCATGAGCCTGAGCGATCTGCCCGGGTTTCTGAGCGGCATGTCCCGCAGCACCCTCGACGAGATGTTCAAACGGTACTTCCCGGGCGGTCATCCCGAGATGCTCGAGGATTGGGACCTGAAGGCCTTCATCCAGGCGGCGATCGCCAAGAGGCAGGTCCAGTCGCAAGCCGGGATCCCCTACGACTTTCCTCTTGCGCCCGGTATCGTGGTGAGCAGGAGAGCGTGATGGGCAGCATGGCTTCACCCGCATCCTGGAGCACGTACCCGGTCGATCCGGCCGCTGCGGCCGCCGCTGCAGCCGGCGAGACCGGATCCGCGCGCATACTGGGCAAGGACGACTTTCTGCGCCTGCTGGTAACCCAGCTCCAGCATCAGGATCCGCTGAATCCGGTGGAAAGTCAGGAGTACATATCGCAGCTGGCGACCTTCAGCTCGCTCGAACAGTTGATCGCCATCAGGACGAGCATCGAGAAACTGGCGGCAAGTCCGATTTTCGAAAACGAACCGGCAGCCGAGCCGGCATCGGCAGCATGACATAAGGGAGGAGAACCGAGATGTTGACTTCTTTTTACACGGCCCTTACCGGGCTGAACATGAATGCGCTGGCCATCAACGTGATCGGCAACAACCTGGCGAACGTCAATACCACGGCATTCAAGGGAAGCAAGCCTTCGTTTGCGGAGTTGATCGGAGGGCTGGGAAATGTGACCGCAGGCGACGGCAACCCGGTGCAGGTGGGCCTGGGCGTCACCAGCCCGGGCGTGTCGCCGGTCTTCCGTCAGGGATCGATCCAGTATACCGGCCGCTCGACCGATGTAGGCATCAACGGCAACGGTTTCTTCCTGGTGTCTCCCGGTGACGGAACCGCCTACACGCGCGCCGGCAACTTCGGCTTCAACAGCGTGGGCGAGCTCGTCAACTCCGACGGCTTCCGGGTTCTGGGCTACCGGGCAGTCGATGGCGTCATCAATGCCAACATGCCCCCCGCCCCCATCCAGATAGCGCTGGGGGCCAGCCTGCCTCCCACGCAGACGACGAGCCTGAGCATCACCGCCAACCTGGACAGCCAGGCCGAGGTCGATTCCACTTTCACTACGGCGGTGCAGACCATCGATTCGCTGGGAGCGGCGCACACCGTCACCTTCACCTTCACGAAGACCGGAGCCACGGAGTGGAGCTGGAGCGCCACCATACCGGCCGTCGACACCGGCGGCGATCCCACGGATCCGCCGACCGAGATCGGCAGCGGAACCTTCACATTCGACAGCAACGGCGTACTGACCGATCCCGCCGCCGACGAGACCCTTTCGATCAGCGGACTGGCGAACGGGGCCGCCGACATGGACATCACCTTCGACATCATCGATGCCAACGGCAATGCGCGCTTCACCGGATATGCCGCGCCCTCGAGCGTGGCCGCCATCACCCAGGACGGCTACCGGGCCGCCGTGCTGCGCGACATCAACATCGACAGCCAGGGCATCATCCGCGGCATCTTCGACAACGGCCAGGTCAAGCCGCTCGCGCAGCTGGCCATGGCCAACTTCAGCAACGTGGAGGGCCTGCTGAAGTTCACCGGCTCCACCTTCGTCACCTCGCCGACAAGCGGTGAGCCTTCGATCGGCACGCCGGGAACGGGCGGCCGCGGCACGATCAGCGGCAGTTCGCTCGAACTGTCCAACGTCGACATCGCCGAGGAATTCACCAGCCTGATCGTCGCGCAGCGCGGATATCAGGCGAACTCGCGCGTCATTGTCGCGACCGATCAGCTCTACCAGGAGGCCATCAACTTGGTGCGCTAGTAACGTCGGCGCGGCCCGCAGGGCCGCATGATAAAAGGATGAGCCGCCGGCCCGAAATTTCAGGCCGGCGGTTCTTTTTTGGGGGGTCAAGATTTTGGCAATCGGCGCCACGCGCTTGGACACGGCAAAGGCGCCTCGCCGCTTCCGGGCCGGTCGGCAGCAGCCCGCTCTTCTCTTTCCCATGCCCTAAGTGATTGAGGGCCAAGCCGCAGGCGGGTCAGGCACGCCCGCGCTCCTTCTCTCTCGCGCCGTAGCGGCGGCATCCGGGCGTTGGCATGGGCCTTGCTTTTCTCTTCACGGGATTGAAGGACACTTGCAAAACGGGAGATCGCTGGAGATGGCCGAAGGCGAAGAGGCGGAAGTACCCAAGAAAAAGAAGCGCACGCTTGTGTGGATTATCGCCGGCGTGGCGTTCCTGGTCGCGGCCGGAGTCGGCGGCCTGCTGCTCCGGGACTATCTCCGGCCGCCGCAGGTAGTGGCGTCGGACGATACCGGCGGTGCTGCCGGGAAAGACAAGGAGGGGATCGGATCCAAGGTCAAGTCCACGATGAACCTGGATCCTTTCATCGTGAACCTGGCCGATACGGATGCGACCCGATTCGTGAAGCTGACGCTGCGGCTCGGCCTGGACGAGTCCGGACTGGGCGAGGAACTCGACCGGAATCCCGTAGTCGTGGCTGCCGCGCGCGATAAAATCATCTCGATCCTCACCACGAAGACCTCCGATCAGATCCTCACGCCGGAAGGCAAGGACAAGCTCCGCGCCGAGGTGCGCGATGCGGTCAATCCGGTGCTGCCCCGCGGGAAAATCGTCGAGGTTTTCATCATGGACTTTGTCGTCCAGCTCTGACGGAGTGAAAGCATGGCGCAAGCGCCCACCCCGGCCCATGCGGTCGGGCCCGATACCGGCCAAACGGACGAGTTCGCACCGTTCTTCAATGTTCCCCTCACGATCCGCGTCGAGGTCGGGCGGCGCAGCCTCAAGGTCCGCGACCTGCTCCGGCTGCGGTCCGAGTCCATTCTGGCGCTTCCCAAATCCGCAGGCGAGAACGTCGAGATCCTCGTCAACGGCACGCTGATCGGCTACGGCGAGGTGGTGGAGATGGAAGGGAAGGCAGGCGTGCGCATCACGGACATCTATGAACCTGATTGACGGGGAGCCGAAACCATGATGGCGAGCGACAGGAACTTCAATTGGATTCCGGCCGCGGCCGGTCTTGCTTTTATGTTGCTGGCGGCGCTTCCCGCCGCAGCCCAGAGCGGCGCGCCCGATGCGGGCCCGCCGGCGGTGGCGCCGGCGGCTGCCGACCGGGGTGACTCCGCGGCAGCCGCGACGCCCGCGCCGCAGGCCGCATCCGAGAGCGCCCTGTCGCCCCAACGGCCGGCGTCTCAAGCTTCCGCGGCCGCTGCGGCGGCCGAAACCCCGGATCGGGATGCGCCGGCGGGCCTTTTTTCGGCCATCAAGGTGTTCGGTGCCGCGGGATTGCTGTTGTCGTTGTTTCTGGTCGGCTTTCTGCTGCTGCGCAAGTGTGCGCCCCGGTATTTCGCGCGCCGGCCGGCGCAGAAATCGCTTCGCCTGGTGGAGAGTCTTTCGATGGGCGAGAAGAGAAGCATCGCCGTGATCGAAGTTGCCGGCAAGGTGCTGCTGGTCGGCAACACGCCCCAACAGATAACGCTGCTGGCGTCCCTGGGCGACGAGCTTTTCCGGCCGACCGAGGAAACCGCACCCGCTCGTGCGGCTTCCGGAAGCCGGCGCGGCCGATTCGTCAATCTGCTCATGTCGCAGAAGAGCGCAGCTTCGCCCGAATCCGCCAAGGCCGGGACGCTGCCTCCCGACCTGCGCGGCAAGATGCGCGAGCTGCGCGCGGCGCTCGAGGGCTGAGTGTCGGCGCGGGGGCGACCATGAGGGTTACGGCAGCCGTTCTGCTCGCCCTGCTGCTTCTCGTCCAGGTCCCTGGCGCCGGGGCGGCACAACGGCCGGCAGACCGGGTACCGGCGGGGATCGAGCTGCGCATCGGCGCCACTGATCGCGGCGGCCTGACGCTTCCGCTGCAGATTCTCGTTCTCCTCACGCTGCTGTCGCTCATTCCCGCCCTGCTGCTGTCGGTCACCTCCTTCACGCGCATCATCATCGTGACGCATTTCCTGCGGCAGGCGCTGGGCACGCAGACGATGCCGCCCAACCAGGTGCTCATCGGCCTCAGCTTGTTCCTGACCTTTTTCATCATGCAGCCCGTCGGACGCCGCATCAACGACGAGGCGATCCAGCCCATGCTCGAAGGCAAGGTGACGGAAATGCAGGCGCTCGATCGCGCCAGCGTTCCCCTGCGCGACTTCATGCTGCGCTACACGCGCGAAAAGGACCTGCTGCTGTTCCTCAACATCGCCAAGATGCCGCGGCCGGCGCGCGGCAGCGACCTGCCCATGAGCGTGGTCATCCCCAGCTTCATGATCTCGGAGCTCAAAACGGCCTTCCAGATCGGCTTCGTCATTTTCATTCCCTTTCTGATCATCGACATGGTGGTGGCTTCCGTGGTGCTCTCGATGGGGATGATGCAGTTGCCGCCGGTGGTGATCTCGACGCCTCTCAAGATCCTGCTGTTCGTCATGGTGGATGGATGGAACCTCGTCGTCGGTTCCGTGGTGCGCAGCTTTTTCTGAAAGGGACGCGCGAAGATGAGTCAGGAGGTCATTCTCAAGCTTGCCAGGGACACGATGCAGATGACGCTGCTGCTGGGCGGCCCGCTGCTGCTGGTATCGCTGGTCGTCGGCATCCTGGTCAGCATCGCCCAGGTGGTGACTTCCATACACGACATGACGCTTTCCTTCGTCCCCAGGATCCTGGCGGTCATGCTGGCCTTCCTCCTGCTGCTGCCCTGGCTGATGAAGCTTCTGACGGCGTTCTGCACGCAGCTCTTCGGTCACCTCGAGCGGTTCGCGCTCTGAGCCGCCCGCTCCCGGAGCCGGCGGCGGGCCGGATCCCGAAGAAACAGATGAGGCCGGCATGATCAGCTTCAGCGTTTCGCCCCAGCAGATGGCGGCGTTCGCCGTCGTGCTCTTCCGGGTCGCCGGCATCATGGTCTTCGCGCCCTTTTTCAACAGCGGCGCGATTCCCGCGCCCGTGAAGGCCGGAGTCTCGCTGGTGGCGGCCCTGATGCTGGCGCCTCTCGTCCCCGCGGCGGCGGTTCCGGCCGGCGGCGGCCTGCCGGCACTCCTGTTTTCGGTTCTCGGCGAAGCCCTGATCGGCATGGTCCTGGGACTGGCGGCGTCCTTTGTCTTCGCCGCACTGCAGCTCGCGGGCCAGGTCGTGGGGTTTCAGCTCGGCTACTCGATCATCAATGTCATCGATCCTCAGTCGGACGTGCAGACCTCGGTGATCTCCATCCTCTACAACTTTCTCGGACTCGTGTTCTTCCTGATGATCGACGGGCATCACTGGTTCTTCCTGGCGGTGAGCGGCAGTTTCGCCTACCTGCCCGCCGGCGGCGCCCGCCTGAACGGCCCGCTGGTCGACGAGATGGTCCGGCTGTCTTCGGGAATCTTCTCGGCGGGGGTGCAGATCGCGGGCCCCGTGATCGCCGCCACGGCGACCGCGGACGTCCTCATGGGCATCATCGGCCGCGTGGCACCCCAGATCAACATCCTGGTCGTGGGCCTGCCCCTGAAAACCCTGGTGGGGCTCGGCTGCATGAGCATCGCCTTCTACTTCTTCCCGCAGTTCCTGGGCCGATCCTTTCTCGAACTCGGCCAGATGCTGGCGGGCCTTCTGCCGGCCCTGCGTTGAGGCTGCGCCATGGCGGAGAACAAAGAGAGCAGGACGGAACGACCGACACAGCGCCGCCTGCAGAAGGCCAGGGAAAAGGGGCAGATCGCGCGCAGCAAGGAGGTTCCGAGCGCGCTGGTCCTTACCGGCGGATTGCTTTTCCTGGCGTTTGCCGGCCAGCGGCTCCTGCAAGGCCTCGAGGGGCAGCTGCAGTCGTTCCTGCGCATGAAGGTCCCCGCGGACTTCACATTTTCCTATGTCGAGCGCCTGGCATACGCGGTCGTGAGCCAAATGATGCTGCTGACCGGCCCCCTGCTTATGGTCGCTGTGGCGCTCGGCGTCGGCGCGAATCTGATCCAGGGCGGATGGACATTCTCCTGGCACCAGCTGGGGCTGCGCTTCGAAAAGCTCAATCCGAAGAGCGGGCTTTCCAAGATTTTCTCCAAGCAGGGGATCGTCGAAGTTCTCAAGAGCCTCGTCCTGCTGGCCGTCATCGCGGTCGTCAGCTATCGCGAGGTGTCGCAGAGCCTGGGGATCTACCCGCGTCTGGTGATGGGGGATGCCGGGCAGCTTCTTTATTGGACGGCGAGCGTCAGCTACCGCATCGGCATCCGCGTGGCGGCCATGATGCTCCTGGTGGCGGCCGCCGACTATGCGTTCCAGAAATACCGCTTCCTCGAGCAGTTGAAAATGACCAAGCAGGAGGTCAAGGACGAGTTCAAGGAACTCGAAGGCGACCCGCTGACGCGCGCGCGCATACGCAGGATCCAGAGGGAAACGGCGCGCAAGCGCATGATGGCCGAGGTGCCGAAGGCCGACGTGGTGATCACCAACCCGACGCACTACGCCGTGGCCCTTTCCTACAAGATGGAATCCATGGATGCGCCGAAGGTGGTGGCCAAGGGTGTCGGATTTTTGGCAATCAAGATACGAGAGTTGGCACTCGCGCACGGCGTTCCGCTGGTGGAGAACCCGGTGCTCGCGCGCACCCTTTACAAGACGGTCGAGGTCGGCGCCTCGATCCCGGTGCACCTGTACCAGGCGGTGGCCGAGATCCTCGCCTATATCTACAAGATCCGGAATCGGTGGCCCGCGGGCATGCGGCCGCGGTCCGGTTAGAAGCGCCGCCTCGCAGTGCCGTTCGGCCGCGCGCCTGCGTGGCATGGAAATTGCTCAATCGGGATGCAGATCCATGATCGGTAGTCGACAGGATCGACCACGGCAATGAGCGTCGCAGAACGGAACGTACCGGCGGGTTTTTCGCGCATCGGCAACAAGACGCACCTGATCGTCCCGGTGGCCGTCATGGGGCTTCTGCTGGTGATGACGCTCCCCATGCCGCCGCTGCTTCTGGACGTTCTGATCAGCCTCAACATCACGCTGTCGATCATTATCCTGCTGGTTTCGATGTACATCCTGCAGCCGGTGAACTTCTCGGTATTTCCATCGCTGCTGCTGATCATCACCCTGTTCCGCCTCGCGCTCAATGTCGCTTCGACGCGCCTGATCCTGCTCAACGGCGCGACCAGCGAGGAGGCGGCGGGGCGCGTGATCCGCTCGTTCGGGCAGTTCGTCGTCGGCGGCAACTATTTCGTCGGCATCGTGGTGTTTCTCGTCCTGATCGGCATCCAGTTCATCGTGATCAACCACGGCTCGGTGCGCATCTCGGAAGTGACCGCGCGTTTCACTCTCGATGCCATGCCGGGCAAGCAGATGAGCATCGACGCCGACCTGAACGCCGGCCTGATCACGGAGGATGAGGCGCGCGCGCGCCGTGCCGAGATCTCGCGCGAGGCGGAGTTCTACGGGGCGATGGACGGCGCCATCCGTTTCACGAGCCGCGATGCCATAGCCTCGGCCCTGATTCTGGGCATCAATATCGTCGGCGGACTCGCCATCGGGATCCTGCAGCACGGCATGGAGATCGCAGAGGCCGCGCGCCGGTTCACCCTGCTCACGGTGGGTGACGGCCTGGTCACCGCCATTCCGTCGCTGCTGATCTCCGTCGCCGGCGGCATCATCACGACGCGCGCCGCTTCGGAGTCGAACCTGGGCGACGATGTCGCCTCCCAGCTCTTCCGCAACCCGATCCCGGTCGCGATCAGCTGCGGCTTCCTTTTCTTCTTCGGGCTGGTCCCGGGGCTGCCCACGCTGCCGTTCTTCCTGCTGGCGGCGCTGACGGGGATGCTGGCGCTGCATACGAAAAAGATCCGCGCCGGCGAGCAGCTCCTGATCGAAAAGGAGAAAGCCGAGAAGGCCGAGGCCGAGAAACCGAAGGAAAGAGTCGAGCGCCTGCTGAAGGTGGATCCTCTGGGCGTCGAGGTGGGCTACGGGCTGATCCGTTATGTGGATGCCAGTCAGGGGGGCGACTTCCTCGCGCGCATCAAGTCGATCCGCCGGCAGATCGCGCTCGAGCTCGGGGTCGTGGTGCCGCCGATCCATATCACGGACAACCTCCAGCTCGAGCCGCGGGCCTATTCCATACTGCTCAAAGGGGTCGAGGTCGCGCGCGGCGAGCTGCTGCCGGAGCACTACCTGGCGATCAATCCCGGCACCGCGCAGGAGGATATCGGCGGCCGGCCCACGCGCGAGCCCGCCTTCGGCCTGGAGGCGCGCTGGATCCAGGCGGCCGACCGCGAAAGGGCGCAGCTGGCCGGCTATACGGTGGTCGATCCGACGACCGTTCTGGCCACGCACCTTTCCGAGATCATCAAGACGCACTCCCACGAGCTGCTGGGCCGCCAGGAGACCAAGGCGCTGCTCGACACCGTTGCCGAAACGCACCCCAAGGTGGTCGAGGAGCTGGTCCCCAAGGTGCTGTCGGTCGGGGAGGTGCAGAAGGTGCTGCAGAACCTGCTCAAGGAGCGGGTTTCGATCCGCGACACGGTCACCATCCTCGAAACCCTGGCGGACTACGGCACGACCATCAAGAATCCGGGGATCCTGACGGAGTATTGCCGCCAGGCGCTGGGCCGCTCGATCTGCAAGCAGTACCAGAACGAAAAGAACGAACTCCTGGTCTTTACCGTGCACCCGGAAATCGAGAAAACCATCGCCGACGCCATCGTGCACACGGAGCAGGGGTCCTACCTGGGCCTGGATCCCAACACGGCCAAGGACATCCTGCTGCGCATCCGGCGCACGCTCGAAGGGGCGGGCACCAAGAGTCCCGTGCTCCTGTGCTCGGCGCATGTCCGCATGTACCTGCGTCAGTTGCTGGAAAGGTATCTGCCTATGGCGGCGGTTCTCTCCCATAGCGAGATCCCGCCCAACCTGCAGGTGACGGCTCTGGGAATGGTGAGCTAGGATGAGGATCAAGACCTTCTATGCTCCGTCCATGGCGGAAGCTCTCCGCAAAGTCAAGAGCGAGTTCGGGCGCGACGCCCTGATCATCGCCACCCGCGAGAAGAACAGCGGCGCCGCGCCCGGATTCCGGCCGAAGGCCGCCGTCGAGGTGGTGGCGGCCGTCGACGTGGAGAACGCCGCAGGCTGGGAAGAGTCGAGGCTGCCCGGGAGTGCGCCCGTCGCCGAGGCCGCCGAAAGCCGGCAGGAACCGTGCACCTACTCGCCCTCGTGGCTGGTGAAAAGCCGGGAGTCGCTGCAGAGCGGCGTGCGCATGGACCGGGAGTACAACGAGATGCGGCGCATCCTGCATTCCCTCAACCGGCCTCCGGCGCTGTCGGCGGCTTCCTTTCCCGATGCCGCCTCCTACGAGCTCTACCAGGATTTGGTCGCCAACGAGGTGAGCGAATGGCTGGCCTTCAAGATGCTCGACGAGGCGCGGCTCGCACTCCCGCCCGAAGGGGCGCGCGAGCAGGGTGCGCTGCGCCGCTCGGTGGCCCAAGTCGCGCGCCGGCTGCTGCCGGCGGGCTGCGGCGCCGACGGCCTTCCCGGCAAGCGCATGGTGGCTTTTGTCGGCCCGACCGGAGTGGGCAAGACCACGGCGCTGGCCAAGTTGGGCGCGCGCCTGGCGCTGCTGCACAAGAAGAGCGTCCTGCTTCTGACCACCGACACTTTCCGCATCGGCGCCGTCGAGCAGCTGCGCACCTACGCGGGATTGATGGGTCTGCCCTTCCGCTTCGTGCAGCGCATTGCCGACATGCCCAGGGCACTCGAGGAAAGCGGCCAGCGCGATTACGTGCTGATCGATACCCCCGGCCGGGGGCAGCGCGATCTGGAATCCGCGGCGGAGTTGACCGAATTCCTGCGGCGCACGCCGGATATCGAGCGGCACCTGGTTCTGAGCGCCACCACCAAGTCGGTGGACATGCACGAGATCGTCGACCGCTTCGCCGTTTGCCGTCCCGACAGGCTGCTGTTCACCAAGATCGACGAGACCTCGACCCTGGGGCCGGTTTTCAACGAGCTGGTGCGCACCCAGAAGCCGCTTTCCTATCTCAGCGACGGCCAGCGCGTTCCCGAAGATCTCCATGTCCCGCGGGCCGACCAGCTCGTGGATATCCTTCTCAACACTCATTGATGCGGAGTCGATCTTGAACCCTACTCGCAGGATGAACCCGGCCGGCCGGCGCGACAGGAACCGGTCAGGCATGGCGCCCGAAGGCGCACAGGCCGGCGCGGCGGTCTCGAACTCGGCGGCAACCCGGGGACCGCGCGTGGTGGCCGTGACCAGCGGCAAAGGCGGTGTGGGCAAGACCAACGTGGTCGCCAACCTCGCCTTCTGCCTCTCCGAGATCGGATTGAAGGTGGTCGTGCTCGATGCCGACTTCGGGCTGGCCAACATCGATGTCCTGCTCGGCCTGGCGCCGCGCTTCCACCTGGGCCACGTGCTGTTCGGCAACAAGAGCCTCGCGGACATCATGGTGCAGGGGCCCAGGGGCATCCGCATCATCCCGGCGAGCTCGGGGCTGCAGAAGCTGTCGGAGCTGACCACGGCGCAGAAGAACTACCTGGTGAGGAGCTTCGCCGACCTGGACGGCGACACGGACTATTTCCTCATCGATACCGCCGCGGGAATCTCGAACAACGTCGTCCACTTCCTGCTGGCCGCCCAGGAGGTGATCGTGGTGAGTGCGCCCGAACCGACCGCGATCGTCGACGCCTATGCCGTCGTCAAGATCCTCCTGTCGGAAGATCCGGAGAAAAACATCCGCCTGCTCGTCAACTCGGTGAGAAACGAAGAGGAGGCGCGCGAGGTCTTCCGCCAGATCAACTCGGTGGTCAAGCGCTTCCTCAATCGCGAGGTCTTCTATCTGGGGCATGTGGAACGCGATCCCCATGTGGCCCAGGCGGTGCGCAGCCAGGTTCTCGTGGCCCAGTGCTTCCCCGAGGCGCCTGCGGGCCGCTGCTTCCGCCGCCTGGCCCATGCGATGGTGCGCGAGAACGCCGGCATGGGCGCCGCCGGCGGCCTGGTCTGGGAGAGGTTGCTCAACGATTGGATCAATTGAGAATCACCGGGCGCTGCGGCCGCTCGGCGGCGGGGCGCGCTCGATCGAATAGCCCGCGGGCGCGGCAGGCGTGCAGGCCACCGCAGCCCGCACCGCGAGAGGATTGGCCATGCACGATGCTTCCCGATACGCCAAGGCATACGAAGAGGCGATCCAACAGGATGAAGGCCGCGAACAGCTGATCCTGGAACACCTGCCGCAGATCAAGTACATCGCGCATCGGATCTCGACGAAGCTTCCCGCTCACGTGGAGATGAACGACCTGGTGAGCGCCGGCGTGATCGGCCTGCTCGATGCGGTCGAGAAGTTCGATCCGTCGCGCGGCGTCAAGTTCAAGACCTATGCCGAACTGCGCGTCAAGGGAGCCATCCTCGACAGCCTGCGCAACCTGGACTGGGCTCCCCGATCGCTGCGCAAGCGCAGCAAGGACTTGGAGAAGGCTTACAAGGAGCTGGAGCAGCGGCTGGGCCGGCCCGCTTCCGACAAAGAGGTCAGCGACCAGCTCGGCATCACGCTCGACGAGTTCTATGAACTGATCGACCAGATCAAGGGACTCAATCTCGGCAGCTTCCACGAACTGACGTTCCAGGACGAGGAGCGCAACAGCGAGCCGCTGGTCAAGTACGTGCCCGACGCGCCGCAGGCGGATCCGTTTTTCATCTTCCACAAGACGGAATTGCGCGACTTGCTGGCCAAGGCCATCGACGCTTTGCCCAAGAAGGAGCGTCTGGTGGTTTCCCTCTATTACTACGACGAGCTCACGATGAAGGAGATCGGCAAGGTCCTGGGCGTCAACGAATCCCGGGTCTCGCAATTGCACACCAAGGCGATGCTGCGGCTGCGCACCAAGCTGCGCAAGGTCAAGGAAGCCGAAAACTGCTGAAGAGGCGAGCATGGAGCGGATACTTTCCCAGGACGAAATCAACGCGCTGTTCTCGAGCATGTCTTCCGAGGGCCAGGTCCCCGGGCCGGGAACGGAGACCGCCGCCGAGTCTTTTGCCAGCGTCCTCCCCTACGATTTCTGCAGGTCCGACAGGATATCCAACGATCAGATACGTTCGCTTCACGTCCTGCACAGCCATTTCGCGCGCAACTTCACGACTTCCCTCTCGGCTTACCTGCGATCTGTCGCCGAAGTCCGCCTGCTCGCCATCGATCAGATATCCTATGGAGAATTCCTGAAGCGTCTCTCGGATCCGACGTACTACGGCGCCCTGAACCTGAGGCCGATGATCGGCAGCGTGGCGCTCGAGATCAGCCCCGCCCTTGCCTTTTCCATGATCGACATCCTGCTCGGCGGGCCGGGGCAGCCGCCGGCGGAGAACCGCGCACTGACCGAGATCGAAACCAACATCATGGAGGGGATCGTCCGGCTGATCCTGCGCGATCTCAAGGAAGCCTGGCGCCCCATCCTCGAGGTCGAACCGCACCTGGAGGCCATCGAGACCAAGCCGCAGATGCTCCAGGTCGTGGCTCCCGGCGAAGCGGTCGTCGACGTCGGCTTCGAGATCAAGCTGGGCGAGAACGGCGGTGCGCTGCACCTCGGCCTGCCCTCGATGATGCTCAAGGTCAACCGGGGAAAATTCGACCAGTACCGCCAGCCGCGGCGCGCGGGATCGGACGACCGCGAGGCCCACCGCGTGCGCGAACTTCTGCGCAGCGTGCCTCTGACGCTCACGACGGAGATCCGCAACCGAAACCTGCTCATCGAGGATCTCCTTTCCATCGGCGCGGGCGACATCATGCAGCTGGACCAGCGCGTGGGCGATCCCGTGCTGTTGTGCGTCGGGGGCGTGGCCAAGTTCCAGGGGCGCATCGTCGTCCGCCGCGGCAAGAAAGCTTTCGAAATCATCGGACCCTGTGAATCCTAGATCCTTACTGCGAGGCGAACCGTGAAAGAATCCGATCCCTACCCCGATCAGGGTGAAGGCCAGAGCACACGAGCGGCGCCGGCCGAGGCGATCGTCGGCGGCCTGGCGGCCGAAATCGCGAACCTGCTCCCCGGCAAGGGCTCCCTCGCCCGGGAGTCCGGCCGGCAAACCGATCTTGCGGCGGCGCTCCAGGAGCTCGAAGGGGATCTCAACGCCGTCGAGATCCGCCTGACCGGAGCCGTCGAAGGAAACCTGCTCGTACTCGTGCCCCGGCGCGATTTCATCCGCCTGGGACTGGCGCTTCTCGGCCGGGGCGCCGGACCCGACGATGCGCTTACGCCCGAGGTCATGTCGGCCTCCCTCGGCCTTTTTCACAAGGCGGCGGAAACGGCGGCGCAGGAGATCGAGCGCCGGACCGGCCGGGCGGTGCGCTGTGCCGCCCCCGAGCTCATCAACCCCGCCGGCAACCGCGAGGGCATCGTGCCGCTGGCCGCCGCCTACGAGGACGCGCTCGGCCTGCGCTGCCGGCTGGCGCTCGAGCCCTCGGCCGCTTTTCCGCTCGAGCTCCTGATCCAGCAGCGGCTGCTGGATTCCGCCGAGCGCGCCGCGGCAGCGGCCGGGAACGCCGCAAGACCGGCCGCGCCTGCGGCGGAGCGGCCGCAAACGGGCGCCGATCGCGGAGCGCACCAGTGGAACATGGACCTCATCCTGGATGTCGAGCTGGGCGTCATCGTCTCCTTCGGCGAGACGCGCATGCCGCTGCGGGACGTGCTCAAACTCGGCGTGGGATCCGTCATCGAGCTGGATAAAGGCGTCAATGATCCCGTGACCGTCATCGTCAACGACAAGCCGATCGCCACCGGCGAGGTGGTGATGGTGGACGGCAACTACGGCGTCAAGATCCTCGAGGTCGAAAGCACCGCCGACCGCATCCGCTCCCTGGCCTGAAGGACGACATGATGCCCGACCCGCACAGGACGACCGTCACGCAGTTGCACGACGAAAGGCTCGAGGAGATCGCGCGTCAGACCGGCGACCTGCCGTCGCTGCCTGCTTCGGCGATGGAAGCGCTGCATCTGCTGGACGATCCCGAGGTCACGGTCGAGCGGCTGCAGCGGGTGCTCGGCCGGGACCAGTCCCTGGCCGCCCAGGTGCTCAAGATCGCCAACTCCGCCATGTACTGCCTGCAGCGCCAGGTTTCGACGCTGACGCACGCGATCACCATCCTGGGACTCGACATGCTGCGCGCCGTGGTGCTGGCGGCATCCATCCGCAACGTCTTCTATGCCGGCCGGCGCTCCCAGCGCAGCCTGCCCCTGCATCTTCTGTGGCAGCACGCCTGGGGTGCGGCCGTGGCGGCACAGAGCATCGCGCGCCGGGCGCGCTACCGCAATGTCGACGAGGCCTTCACTTGCGGGCTGGTCCACGACCTGGGCAAGCTCGTCATGCTGCGCAACCACGCGCCCGCCTACGGCGAGATCGTGCGCCGCGTCGACCGCGGCGAGGGCGGCTTCCACGAGATGGAATACCAGGCCTTCGGTTTCACCCATTCCCAGGTGGGTGCGCTGCTCGCCCTGAAGTGGTGCTTCCCGGCCCAACTGGTCGAGAGCATTCTCCATCACCACGACCTGGCGTCCGACCCCGAACACCGGCGGCTGACCATGATCACATGTCTGGCCAACCGCATCATGGTGCGCATGGGCGTCGGCTTCGAGCGCGATCCCGGAATGCGCCTGGAGGAGGAGCCGAGCGTCGCGCCCCTGGGATTCAGCGAGGTCGACATCCAGGCGATTCTGGCCGACACGGGCGAAGGCCTCGTGGGCCTGCCGGAGTTGCAGCGACAATGAGCACGGCGGCCGTTCACTGAGGAGGGCACATGCAGACATCGGCTTTCTCGCTCACGCTGGCGGCTTTCGCTCTTCCGGTCGCGGCCGGCGCCGGCTGCCTGGCGCTGCTGTGGTTCGTACGCAGACGCCTGGCCGGCACCGAGCGCGCGCTGGCGCATCTGACGGAGGATCTTTCGCAGATGGCCGAGCTGCAGCTTGCGCTGCTGCGCAAGGTCACCGGCGAGCTGCGCCACATGGAGGAAAAGCTCCTGGACCTGACCCTGCCGGCGCCGGAAGCTCCCCTGCCGCTCGAGCGCCGGCATCGCGTGCTGGCTCTGGCGCGCAAGGGTATGGCCGCCCCGGAGATCGCCGACCGCCTCGGCATGCCGGGCGGGGAAGTGGAACTGATACTCGGCATGAAAGGGCTCGCCGAAGCGCGCGCTGCGTCCCCCGCCGTGGGGCCGCACGCGCCCGAGCAACGGAAGGAGGCGTCGCGTGCAATGCTTGCCTAGCAGGCAGGAAATAGTTGCCCGGGCGCGCCGCCGTCGCATTTCCGAATCGACGGAGAGCGGCGCCGCTCATGAAGATGCGGCCGCTGCCGGGCGCCGATCTTCTGGCATGGAACTTGCAATCACGGAGTTGACGGAGCGCATCGATCCGGCCCGGCGGCCGGATGAAAAGCGCCGGGGATCGTAAACGATGAACAGCGGGATATACACGGCATATTCCGGACTGAAGGGCCAGATGGAAGCCCTCGACATGCTGGCCAACAATCTGGCCAACATCAACACCACCGGCTTCAAGGAGCAGCGGGCGTTTTACCAGGCGCTCAACCGCAGCGCCGCGCAAGCGAGCGCCCTCGAAGCCGCGATCAACGATCAGGCGGCCCTGGCGGAAGCGGCCTTCAATTTCGAAAACGGTTCGCTGGTCGAAACGGGAAGGGAACTGGACATCGGGCTTGTCGGCCCGGGCTTCCTGTGCATTCAGACGCCCGCCGGGATCCGCTACTCGCGCAACGGAAATCTCCAGGTCAACGCCCGCTCGCAGCTGGTCACCGCCGACGGCTATCCGGTCCTGGGGGAGCGCGGCGCCATCGTTCTGGGGCCGGGCAAGCTGGAGATCGACGAGCGCGGCGACATCCTCGTGGACGGTGCGGTCGTCGACCGCCTGAAGCTTGCGGCTTTCGATGATCCCCTCCGGCTGCGGCGCGAAGGCAACACGCTTTTTGCCTCCGCCGGCGCGCAAGCCAAGCCGGCCGATTCGGTCAGCGTGCGCCAGGGATACCTGGAGCAGTCCAATGTCAATCCCGTAATGTCCACCGTGCGCCTGGTCGAGATCATGCGCCGTTACGAAGCGATCCAGAAGAGCCTCAGCCTGATCAGCAACACCCTGGATCAGAAGTGCATCGAAAGACTGAGCCGTTAGATCCTGGATGGTGAACTCTTGCATGTTGCCGGCGGAATGTCGACAGGGATGCAGCACGATCCGCATCGTCGATGCCTTCACTTCCCAGCTTTGACGGGAGCGTGGGGCCTGCGAGCTGACGGCGGAGAGAGGACCGCACTCATGCATTGGAACAGGACGGCCGGACCAAAGCGGATCGGCAATAGCTCCGGCTTTTCGGGGTTAGGAGGTACGGTATGTTGAGAGCCTTGTACACCGCGGCGAGCGGCATGGAAGCGCAGCAGCTGAATATCGACAACATCGCGCACAACCTGGCCAACATCAATACCACCGGGTTCAAGCAGCGCAAGACCCAGTTCGTCGATCTGCTGTACCAGAACATCCGGCCGGCGGGGGCGGCCAACACGGCCAACACGGAGATACCGGTCGGACTGCAGATCGGCCTGGGGACCAAGCCGGTCGCCACGCAGATGATCCTGACGCAGGGCGACTTCGCCGCCACCGGCAACCCCCTGGACATGGTGATCGAGGGGCAGGGATTCTTCCAGATCATGCTGCCGAACGGGCAGCTCGCCTACACGCGCTGCGGCAGCTTTCACCTGAACCGCGACGGCTCCCTGGTGACCTCCGAAGGCGACCTGCTCGACCCGCAGATCACCATTCCCCAGGACCAGATCGGGATCATCGTAGGTTCCGACGGCACGGTGTCGGTCCTGCAGGCCGGGCAGAACGAGCCGCAGCAGGTCGGCCGGATCGAGATCGCGACCTTCCAGAACCCCGCCGGCCTGCAGAGCCTGGGCAAGAATCTGTTCGCGCCCACGCAGGCCTCGGGTGACCCCATCACCGGCACGCCGGGCGAAAACGGCCTGGGCACGATTCTGTCCGGGTTCACCGAGCAGTCCAATGTAAGCGTAGTGGAAGAGATGGTCGCCATGATCGTCAGCCAGCGGGCGTACGAAGCCAATTCCAAGGTCATTCGCACGGCCGACGAGATGATCACGCAGGCCAACAACGTCATCCGTTGAGCACCATGATCATGCAAGCTCCGGGTTCTCTCCTCAAACCACGCCCTGCCTGTTGCGAACCTCGGCTGCCTGTCGGAGGCGCCCGCGCAGGGCGCCTCGCGGCGGGCGGCCGCCAGCCCACCCATTCCCGCTCCGGCCGGCGGCTTTTGTCGAAGGAACTTCGATCACGCCGGTCTCGTCCCATGCTGCCCTGTAGTTCGTCCCGCCATCGCGTGGTTGAGGGGAGGACCCGCAGCTTGCTTCTCCTGGTCTTCTGTCTTGCGGCCCTGCGCCTCGCAGGGTCCGCAGTCTCGCTGCCGGCGCAGACGGAGCCGCCGTGCGCCCTGCGCGCCCCCGACAGCGGGGAGATCGCCGCCGCCGTGCGCGCCTATCTGACCGCCGTGACGCCCTGGAAGGAGGAGGAGATCGAGGTCGTGTCCCTGTGGCATCCCGAAGGAGTGCAGGTTCCTGCCGGGCAGGCGGCCCTGCGGGTGGCTTCGCGCGCGCGTCCCGCCGCGTTCGACAGCATGTGGCTGCCCCTCGAGTCTTCCTGCGGCGGCAAGGCGTTTGCGCCCTTCTGGGTCAGGGCCGAGGTGCTTGTGCGCGCGCGGGTGGCGCGCCTGACGGCGCGCGTGCCGTATCGCGGCGTCCTGCGGGCCGGCGATCTCGAGGAAGCCGTGGTGGAGATCCGGGACGCCCGGGCCGACTACCTGCGCACGGTGGAACAGGCGGCTGGCATGACGGCCAGGCGCGCCCTGGTCCCCGGCGACCTTGTCAACGCCTCCTGGGTGGAAGGGGGCGAGCTCGTGCGCTTCGGCGACACCGTGCGCCTGGTGACGCAGCGCGGCGGGATCCGTGTGTCCGTCCCGGCTCGCGCCCTCCAGTGCGGCAGGATGGGCGATCCCGTCCGGGTGCGGAACCTGCAGTCCAACCGGGCACTCAAGGCCATGGTGACCGGCCCGGGGGAGGTCACGGTCTTTGACTAAGGAGCGACCTATGCATTGCAGAGCGAACCGGCCCGGCTACGGCCTGATCCTCGTGCTTTTGCTGGTGCCGGTGCACCAGGGCTGCGGGCCCAAGGCGGCGAGAGTGAGCGCCGCGGGCAGCCTCGACCGCTATGTGGCCGAGGCCGCCGCGCAGGAGAGGGTGCAGAACAGCGACGGCTCGCTCTGGGTCAGCCACGGGCGCCGCTCCGATCTGTTCCGCGATTTCAAGGCGCGCGAAGTCAACGACGTCGTCACGATCGCCGTGTCGGAGTCGACCCGGGCCGTGACCAGCGCCGACGCCGCCAACTCCAGAAAAAGCTCCGCCAGCCTGGGCATCGCCGGGCTGCTCGGCGCCGAAAAGAAGGTCAAGGAACTCCCCGGCGCCGTCAACGCCAAGAGCGACAGCAAGTACGAAGGTCAGGGTTCCACCTCGCGTAATACTTCGATCAGCACGAGCCTGACCGCGCGCGTCACCCAGGTCCTGGCCAACGGCTACCTGGTGGTGGAAGGCGTCAAGGAAGTCCGCCTGAACAACGAGAACCAGACCATCTACCTGCGCGGCGTGGTGCGCCCCGAGGACATCAGTCCGGGGAACGTCGTGTCCTCCCGGGACGTCGGCCAGATGGAACTGCGCGTCGAAGGCCGGGGAGTCGTGAGCCAGCCCCTGAATCCCGGCTGGCTGTACAAGTTGCTCATGGGCATTTCACCCTTCTAGTTCCGGTCCGCCATGGATAGCATGAGATATCGGTTCAACGCCTGTTGGGCGGCTGTTGTGATTGCGGCCTGCGCCTTCGGCGCCGAAACCCGCATCAAGGACGTCGCCTCGTTTTCCGGAGTGCGCGACAATCAGCTGGTCGGCTACGGCCTGGTGGTCGGCCTGAACGGAACCGGCGACCGGCGTCAGACATTCTTTTCCGCCCAGACGCTCACCAATATTCTCGAGCGCAGCGGCATCACCGTGTCGCCGGATCTGATCCGCGTGAAGAACATCGCGGCCGTCATGGTCACCGCCACGCTTCCCCCCTTCGCGCGCAAGGGCAGTCGCGTGGACGTCACCGTCAGCTCGATCGGCGACGCCGAGAACATCCAGGGCGGCGTCCTCATCATGACGCCGCTCAAGGCGGCCGACAACGAGGTCTACGTGACCGCCCAGGGGCAACTCGCGCTGGGGGGCTTCGGAGCGGCGGCGGGCGGCAACCGCATCCAGATCAATCATCCGACCGTCGGCAGGATTCCGAACGGAGGTCTGGTGGAAAGAGAGGTGCCGCTGACGCTCGAGGGCCGCCAGGACCTCTCGTTGTTCCTGCACCAGAGCGACTTCACCACGGCCACGCGGGCGGCGCGGGCCATCAATCAGGCCGTCGGCCGTGACGTTGCCGAGGCCCGCGACGGTCGCACCATCGCCCTGCAGGTGCCCGAAGACTACCGGAGCCGGGTGGTGGAGTTCATGGCCCTGGTCGAGAATGCCCGAATGGAAGTGGATGCGCGCGCCCGCGTTGTGCTCAACGAGCGCACGGGAACCATCGTGATGGGCAAGGAGGTGAAGATCCTGCCCGTCAGCGTCATCCACGGCAGCCTGGCTCTCCAGGTGGGGGTCGTGCTAGGCGTTTCCCAGCCGGCGCCCCTGTCGCAGGGTCAGACCAAGGTTGTGCCCGAGGTCACCGTCAGCGCCCAGGAGGAAAAGGGGCGGACGGTAAGCCTGGGCGAGGGCGCGAGCGTGGAAGATGTGGTGCGCGCGCTCAATTCCGTCGGTGCCGGCCCGCGCGACGTCATCGCCATCCTGCAGGCCATCAAAGCCGCCGGCGCCTTGCAGGCCGAACTGGAAATCATATAGGAAGGCCGCAGCAGTGACGGAACAGATTGTCCAGCCGTTGGTCCGATACGCGGTCGCGGACGCCCTGGCTGAAAGGAGCAGCCGCTGGGAAACCCTGGTGCGCAGCGCGAGCTCCGCGCGGGCGGACGGCCGCAAGGCAAAGTTCGACGAAGCGGCGCGGGAATTCGAGTCGCTCTTCGTCGCCTACCTGTTCAAGGTGATGCGCGCGACCATCGAAAAATCGGGACTTTTCGAGGAGAACGCGGGCGAGGACGTCTACACGGAACTGTTCGACCAGGAGGTGGCGCGCGTGATCGCCCGGCGCGGCGCCTTGGGGATCTCGGACTTGCTCGCGCGCCAGTTCGAGGCACGCCGGAAAGAGGATGCCGGGATGCGATCCCCCGAGGTGCCGCCGGATGCCGGCGCCGCGGGCGAAAGGAACCCTGCCGCAGCGCCGGAATCGGCGGCGGACATACCGGACTTCCGGCTGCCCGTGCAGGCGCCTGTCAGTTCCTCCTACGGCTTGCGCAAGGATCCCTTCACCCGGAAGGCGCGCTTTCATCAGGGCATCGATCTGGCGGCTCCGGCCGGGACCGGCGTTGTGGCTGCCTCGGGCGGCCGGGTGGTTTTCGCCGGGTATCAGAAGGGCTACGGCAACACGGTAGTCATCGAACACGAACGCGGCTACCGCACGCGGTATGCCCACCTCGGCTCGCTGGCCGTGAGTGCGGGCGATACCGTGGACACCCATCAGCTGCTCGGAACTGTGGGATCGAGCGGGCGCTCGACCGGCCCGCACCTGCACTTCGAGATCACCGAGTATGGCGAGAGCATCGATCCCCGGATCGCATTGGCCCATTGAAGCCGGCCGGCGGCATGAACGCCCTGCACGCGCGCGGCTTCATGAAATGATTGAATCATGGGGGAGTTTGCCCGCAACGGCGCGCCTGATTATCATTGAATGAACGGCGCCGGGCCGCAGCGGGCGCATAAAGCTCGCGGCGCTAAAGTGTTACGCCCGGAATGACGATATGGGAGAGAGGCGAGAACAGAACCTGAGGAGATTATGGAGATCGACGGCAAATCCCCCCTGGTAGATTTGAGTGCCAGACTGAGCAGGCTGGACTTTCACGAGCAGCAGGCTCAGCGTTCCCAGAAGGCTGGTCAAGAACCTGTGAGACCCGAATCTGACCGTGTCGAGATCTCTGTCCGCAGCCGGGAGTTCCAGCATCTGGATGCGTTGATCCGATCGATTCCGGACGTCCGTGAAGCCAGAGTCGAGCAGATTCGCCAGGCGATCGAAAACGGCACCTACAACGTCCGTGCCGAGCAGGTGGCCGAGAAGATCATCGGCGGCTCGCTGATTGACGAAATCTTCTGAGACTCGAGCCCGAGGAGGCAGCGATGCCCGACAGCCTCCGGAGAGTGAATCCGATCCTTCCCGACGTGTTGGACGGGCGGGTGTGGGAAGGGCAGAATCAGGGCGGAAAGAAGAACCGCGGCCGCATGCGCGGTCCCGAGACGGCGAAGCCGGATGCGGAACCGGAGAAGGAAGACGAGGCGGCGCCTGCCGGTCGGATCGACGTGAGGGTTTGATCCATGGACGAACTGATCCCGGCCATCGTACAAGTCATCCGCGAGGAGATCGATCTTTACCGCGAACTGATGGCGCACGCGCGCCAAAAGACGGCCCTGCTCGTGCGCGGCACCCTCGGAGCGATTCTCGAGAGCAACAAGGTCGACGAGACCTACAATCTCAAGCTGCGCGTTCTCGAAGACGAGCTGGGGCGCCTGATCCTCCAGGCGTGCCAGCTGCTGCGCATCCCGCGGGAGCAGTTCACCCTCCTGCGATTGGCCGAGAACGCGGATCCCGCCGCGGCGGAGGAAATCCGTTCGCTGGCGACGCTCTTTCGCAACCTGGTCGAACAGCTGAAAAGGGTCAACCAGCGCAACATGAGGCTGATCGAAGGTTCCCTCCGCTATTCCAGGGGGCTCGTCGATTTCATCGCCAACGCCACGGGCTCGTATCAAAGCACGGGCTTGCTGCGCCCGTACCCGGCGCATCCGCCCACGCTTTCCAGCAGAGCCTAGCGGCGGGTCGCCCGCGGCGCACGGCCGCAGCGCCCGGGGCGGGAAGCAAGGAAGAGAGCGCATCATGTCTTCACTGTTCGCCAGCCTTTCCGTGGCACGCGAGGCGCTGCGCGCGCAGCAGGCGGCTCTGAGCGTGACGCAGAACAACATCGCCAACGTCAATACTCCCGGCTACACGCGCCAGCGGGCCACCCTCGTTGCGGGCGCGCCGGTCGCCCTGGCGGAATACCAGTCGGGGATGGGTGTGCGGCTGGAATCGATCGACGCCTACCGCGACCGACTGCTCGATTGCCGCCTGAACCAGGAGCTGCAGCGCAAGGCCGAATACGAGTATGCGGCTGCCGCCCTCGAGCAGGTCGAGTCCATCCTGAACGAGCATGCCGGCTCGGGCCTGCAGGCGGCGCTGAGCGCGTTCTTCAACAGTTTCGCCTCGCTGGCCAACGCGCCCGAGGATGCCTCGCTGCGCCAGCAGGTGCTGGCGAGCGCCGGGCGGCTGGCGGCCACTTTCCGCAGCGTCTACGAGCAGATCCAATCCGTGCGCGCCATGCAGGAGCGCACCATCGCCGATACCGTCGAGGAGATCAACACACTCGCGGCGGCCATCGCCCGCCTCAACGGCGAGGTGGTGGCGGCCCAGGCCCTCGGCGGCAACGTGAGCACCCTGCGCGACCAGCGGCAGCAGCTGGTGGATCGGCTGGCGCAACTTACCGACGTCACCTACTTCGAGACCGAATCGGGCGCCCTCACCGTCATGACCCGCCAAGGGGCTCTGCTGGCCGTGGGCACGCAGTCCTACGCCTGGCAGACGACATCGGGCCCGGACGGCCTCACCAGGATCACGGCCGAGGGCGCGGATATCACCGCTCGGATCGAGTCGGGCAAGCTGGGCGGCCTGCTCCAGGTGCGCGACCGGCATATCGCGGACTATCTGGCGCGGCTCGACGATCTGGCCGCCGCGATCATCGCCGGGGTCAACGCGCAGCATGCCGCCGGCGTCGACATGGACGGCCTCGCGGGAGGGGCTTTCTTCACGCCCTTCACGCCGATCGTGCCCGGGTCCAACCTGGGGGCCGCGCGCAGCATGAGCGTCGCCATCACGGATACCGACAGGATCGCGGCCGCCGCCGCGGGCGCGGGGCCCGGAAGCAACGCGAACGCCGTGCGCTTGAGCGCGCTGCAGAACGAGCTGCGGATGGGCGGCGGCACCCTGTCGTTCGTCCAGTATTACGCGGATCTGGTCTTCCGGGTCGGCCTGGACACGCGGACCGTCGGCGACAACCTCGGGATCCAGGAGCAACTGCTGGCGCAGCTGCAAAACCAGCGCGATGCGCTTTCCGGGGTGAGCCTCGACGAGGAAGCCGTCGATCTGCTGCGTTACCAGAAGGCCTACGAAGCCAACGCCCGCTTCATCCGGCTCGTGGACGATCTGACCGAAGAATTGCTGCAGCTGCTGGGAGGCTGATCATGCGCATCGCCGATGCGACCAGCTATCGCAACCTCGTCGAGCGCCTGCACATGCTGAACGAACGGCTCGAGCAGGCGTCGCGGGAGGTGTCGACCGGCAAGCGGCTGACGCGGCCGCAGGACGCGCCGGCGGAAAGCGCCGAAGTCGTCCGCCTGGCCGCCGAGCTGGACGGAATCGACCAGTACCGGGCCAACGCCGACGACAGCGGGTTCTTCCTGCACGTGGCGGAGTCGACGCTCAATTCCCTGCATGAGATCCTGACGACCATTTTCACGCGCGGCTCCGCGGCCGCCAACAGCTTCCAGGACGCCTCCGTGCGCCGGACGCTGGCCGGTGAGATCCGCTCCCTGCGCGACGAGATCTTCTCGCTCGCCAACACCCAGGTGCGCGGGCGGTATCTGTTCGCCGGCTCGCGCGTGACCTCGCCCGCCTTCGCGATCGACGGCGATGCGGTCACCTATCTGGGGGACGAAATCGTCAATGCCGTTCAGATTGCGGGCGGCCTCGAGGTGGCGCAGAACATCCCGGGGTCGACGGCCTTCGGTGCCGCCTTCTCCGATATCGAGCAACTGCTGGCGGCGGTCGAGAGCGGCGATCCGGCGGCCATCCGGAGCGCGCTGGGCCGCTTCGATGCCACCCTGTCGTCGCTCGGGCGCGTGCGCACCAGCCTCGGCGTCGAGCTCGCCAAGCTCGAGGATTCCGCGATCATGCTGCAAGCGCAGGAAACCCAGATCGCCGCGCGCCGGGCGCACGTCGAAGACGCCGATCTGGCCGCGGCCATCACGCGCCTCAACCAGACCCAGACGGCGCTCCAGGCGGCGCTCGGAGCCGGCTCCCTGGTGCGCCGGCTCAACCTGTTCGACTATCTGGGATGAGGCTGCACCGGTGCGGGCGCACGCGGATTGCCGGTGGACACGGCCTCCCGCGCGCGGTTAGAATCTCGGCCGGAACGTACTGAGGAGCTCGATGCCAGCGGGGACCAACGGGATAACGATCCGGACGGCCAACTTCGGGGAACTTTGCGTCCCGGAGGACAAGATCATCCATTTCCGTGAGGGAATCCCGGGATTCCCCGCGGTGCGCGACTTTGCGATCCTGGAATTCGACGACATCCGGCCGTTCCAGTACCTCCAGTCCCTGGGCGATCCGCCGGTGGCGCTCCTGATCGTAAACCCGTTCCTGTTCGTTCCTTCTTACAAGTTCGATCTTTCGGCCGCCGACATGGAGGAACTGCAGGCCGCCGCCCCCGAGGAACTGAGCGTCTTCGCCGTGGCCACGATCCCTTCCGACCCGGCGCAGGCGACGGTGAATCTCATGGCGCCGGTGGTGATCAATGCCCGGGAGCGCCGCGGCAAGCAGGTGATACTCCTCGAGAGCGGCTATTCGGTGCGCCACCCGCTGTTCGGTTCCGCGCAGCGGGAGGGCGCGCAAACATGAGGCGATCTGCGGCCGCCGCCGCGGCGCGCCGAACGGAGCACGGCTTGCTGGTATTCACGCGCAAAAAGGGCGAGAGCCTGATCATCGGCAACGAGATCGAGGTCACCATCCTCAGCACGAGCGCCGGCTCCGTCAAGGTCGGCATTACCGCGCCGCGCCACATCTCCGTTCACCGTCACGAGGTCTACGAAGCCATCCGGCGCGAGAATCTGGCCGCCTCCCGCTCCCAGATCCCGAGTGCGGACATCCTGAAAAAACTGATGGGCTGACGCGCAGCCGGCCGGCCGCTCAGCGGCGGGCGTCGATGAAACGCGGGCGGCTTTCGCGCTGCGCCTTGACGCTGTGCAGGTACTGCGACCCGGCGCGGATCATGCGCAGGTTCGCGAGGGCCGATTCGCGCAGCTGCTGCAGCAGGCGCTCGTTGCGGCGCGTTTTCGCCTCGAGCGCGCGCGCCTCTTCCCCAAGGCCGGCGGCCAGGGACTCGACGCGGGCGCGCTGCTCGGCGGAAAGCCGCATGCGCCATGCAGGCCAGGCCTCGGCCAGGCGCGCCACACGCCTGTCGGCTTCGCCCAGCCTGCCTGCAAGGATCGCGGCGCCGTCCGCGGGCGCGATGCGCCCCGCCTGCAGGCCGAGGAATTCCTTCTCCAGCTGGTCGGCGAGTTCGGCGTAGAGCCGGCCGAGGTTGAGCAGCTCGGATTCGAAAAGGTCGGCGCTCATGCGGTGACGCTCAGGCCCGAAAGAGCGGCGGCGGGCGCCGCCGGCTGCGGGGCCGCGGGGGCGGCGGCGCGCTCGGCGTCGCCGCGGGCGCGCGCCGCTTCGGCCTGCGCCACGGCGGCCCAGGCGGGCCGCAGATTCGCCAGCAACTTGACCACCTCTTCGACCGCCGCGCCGTCCTGGTGCAGGTTGGCTTCGAAAAGGCGCCGGCGCATGTAAGCATAGAGGCGGTCCAGCGAGCGCGCGATCTCGCCTCCCGCTTCGAAGTTCAGTGCGGCCTGGAGCTCGGTCAGGATGCTGGAAGCCTTGTTGAGGCACCGCACCCGGCGGCCGATCTCGCGGGCGCGGATGTGCTGCCTGGCCTGTTCCAGCGCGGCGATCGCCGAGTCGTACATCATGACGACAAGCTCCGTGGGCGTCGCGGTGCGCACCTTGATTTCCTGATAGCGGGTTGCCTGGGGATTCGCGTGCATGCGTTCGTTCCTTCCGTGCTTTACTTGAGCGCCTGCAACGTGCTGATCTGGCTGGCGAGCGAGTTCTGAAGCACGCTGAGCTGTTTCAGGGCCTGATCCGCCCTGGAAAACTGAAGGATGAGCAGGTCGCGCTGGACCTCGAGCCTTTGCTCCATCTGCTCGATCTGCTTGTTGACGCGTCGGATGTTCTGCTGGATCGCATCCTGGGCGCGGAAGACCGGTCCTTCGAGTGTATCCGTAAGACTCCGCAGCTGGTTGTAGAGGGCCGGGGCGATGCTGATCGTGTTGCCCCCGTCGTCGAGGGCGTCGGCCAGAAGCACGTGCGCCGTGCCGCGGAAGTCGGACGACAGCGACTGCTTCAACCGGCTTTCGTCGACGCTCAAGGTGCCGTCGCGCCCGATCTTCAGGCCGATCTGCGCGAGCACGACCAGGGAGGCATCGTCCGATTCGATCCGGCGCGAGAGCGCCGCGCTCAGCCGGCTCTGGGCTTCCCTCAGGGTGTAATCGCCCGAGAGGATGCCCGCTTCCTTCTTGGCGGCATCGTAGCGGAACTGGGAGGCGATGTAGGAGACGACATCGTTGTATTTGGCTGCAAAATCCTTGAGCCCTTCCACGATGGCGTCGAGGTCGCGCTCGATCGTGACGGTCGCGCTTCCCGTGGCGGCCTTGAGCTGCAGGGTGACCCCCTCGATGGCGCCGGTGACCGTGTTGGAGCTGCTGACGATGTCGACGCCGTTGATCTGCAGTGCCGCGTCGGCCGCCGCGATCGTCTGGGTCAGCGCCAGGGCCTGGCCGTCGCCCTGATTGAGGTTGTTGGTGATCGTCAGGGCGTTGGCCGTGCCCGAGTCGTCGCTGGCGATCACCAGGCGGAAGGGTGCCGTGCTGCCGTCGTTGAGGATGCTGGCGGTGAATCCCGCGTCGGCGGCGTTGATGGCGTTTCGGATTCCCTGCAGCGTGTTGTTGGTTTCGTCGATGGTGATCGTGATCGGATCGTCGCTGCCCCGCTGGATGACCAGAGTGCCGGTCCGGGTGCGCGTGGCGGTGCTGCTGGCGAAATTGTTGGAGGCGTAGGTATCCGTCCGCGCCAGACTGCTCACGGTAACCGTAAAGACGCCGGTCGCCATACCCTTGCCGGCTGCGGCCGTCAGTACGGTTTCGTCCGACGAGGTCGCCTTGCGGAGCGCGAAGAGGCTGCGGCGCAGGCGATCCTCGAAGGTCGCGGGGAGGCTGAGGGGGGCGTCCTCCCCTTTGTACAGCAGGCTTTCGACCGCGGTCTTGAAAGCCAGGAGCCTGGTGTTGAAAGCCTGGTATGCCGAGATCTTGTTCTGCCAATCCTTGGTCTGCTTCTCCAGCCTGCGGATCGGCTCGCGCTGGACGTAGATCAGATTGTCGACGATTCCCTGAACGTCGAGTCCGCCGTTGATGAGGTCGATCAGTGCCATCTTTTCCTTTCGCAGCGGTCGCTCAGATCGTGAGGTCGACCTTCGGCGGATCCTCGAGCGCCGGCCTGCCGGATGCGGCGTCGGCCGCCGGCAGGTAATCCTTGGGAATGCGATAAAGTTCCTCGCCCGTGCGCCGGTCCTTCACGTACAGGTACATCCTGCCGCTCTGTTCGTCGCGCGCGTAATAAATGACGGTGCGGCTCGCCAGGGAGATTGCCTCGGCCCGCTTCAACAGCCTGACGATGGTTTCCTTGTCGGCCTGATCCATCTCCCCCCGGCGGGGGTCGGTCGAGTCCTCCTTTGAAGCCGGTCGGCCGGCTGGGGCCGCTTTGTCCACGGAGGGGTGATCTGCCTGGGTGCGTGGTGCTTCGCTGCGGGCGCCAGGGTCGAGCGGCATAGAGGCGGACCGTGCCGTTGCGGACAACAGGCTCTCTATTCCGCTTGCCATGTCGATCCTCCGTGCGTCCGGATGTCGTTGCGCGTGCCGCCTCGCCGCGCGGCATCCGCAGCGACTCCTGCAACGCATATCGGCTGCCCGAAAGCGCCGGTTTAGCCAAAAGGCACAACGGTCAGGGCGCGGCGCTTGTCGGGTGCCGCGCCCCTACCGTCGGTCCCTTCAGCCTGCGGCTACTGCCTGAGCAGCGCCAGGACGAGCTGGCTGTTGGCGTTCGCCTGCGACAGGGCGGCGATGCCCGCCTGCGCGAGGATCTGGTATTTCGTCAGGTTGGCGACCTCCTCGGCCATGTTGGCGTCCCGGATGGTGGATTCGGCTGCCTGCGTGTTCTGCGACGTGGTCTGCAGCACCGCCACGGCCGACTGCAGCCGGTTCATGCCCGCACCGATCGCGGCGCGGCTGGCCGATACGGCGCTCAAGGCGCTTTTCAGCGTCGCGAGCGCGCTGATGGCGCCTTCTGCGTCTTCAAGGCTTACCTCCGAGAGGTCTACGCCTCCAAGGTCGGTGACCGTGTTGTCGCTGGTTGTGATGGTAGAAATCGTGACCGTGATGGCGCTGGCGACCGACACGTCGCCCACGAACACGCTCAGGTCTCCGTCGAGTCCGCTGGCCGTAAAGATGCCCACGCCGTTGAAGTTGGTCTGCGTGGCGATGCGCGCGATTTCCGCCTGGATCGAGGTGAACTCGTTGTGGAGGGCGGTGCGCCCGGCGTCGTCGACGGTTTCGGTGGCCGCCTCTTCGGCCAGGGTGAAGGCCCGGGTCAGCAGGTTGGTGATCTCCTGCAGGGCGCCGTCGGCGATCTGCGCCACGGAGATGGCGTCGTTGGCGTTGCGTACCGCCTGATCGATGGCGCGCACGTTGGCGCGCAGGCTGTCGGCGATGCCCAGGCCGGCGGCGTCGTCCGCTCCCGAGTTGATGCGCTTGCCCGAAGACAGGCGCAGCAGCGTGCGGTTCAGATAGACGTTATTGAGGTTGAGCTGGTTCTGGGCGTTGATGCCGGCGATGTTGTTGAGAACGCTGAAAGACCCCATGGTGAATTCCTCCCTGAATTCGACGTTTCGAAATTCCCTGTTCGCGCCCGGACGGGGCTGCCGCGCGCGCCGCCCCCGGGCGTCACGCCGCCGGCATCCTCGGCCGGGCAACTCTGATTTCTGGATTCAGCGCCCCATATCGGCCGGTTGCCGGTGCGGCATTAGACAAAAAGTGCGGAGAGCGGCCCAAACGAGCTCGCCGGGGATATCGAGCAAGGGAGGTGTCGGAGCATGCCGGGAAAACGACAAGGCGGGCTCCTCGGGGAGAGGGCCCGCCTTGCCTGCTGCCCTGCCTGTTGCGAAAAGTCGGTGTGCGTGACGGCTACTGCCGGAGCAGCGCCAGGACGAGCTGAGCGTTCTGATTGGATTGCGCCAGGGCCGCGATGCCCGACTGCGCCAGGATCTGGTACTTGGTGAGGTTCGAGATCTCCTGGGCCATGTTGGCGTCGCGGATGGTCGATTCGGCGGCCTGGCTGTTCTGCGACTGCGTCTGCATGACCGACACCGCCGCCTGGAGCCGGTTCATGCCGGCACCGAGGTTGCCGCGCGCGGTGGACACGGCATCGATGGCCGCTTTCAGGACTGCGAAGGCGGCCACGGCTCCGGACTGGGTCGAAAGGTTAACCGTGGTCAGATTAGCCGTGCCCAGCGCGGTGACCGTGCCCGCATTGGCATCCGCCGTGATCGTCGGCACGATCACGGCGATGGTGCTCGCGTTGGTGATGTCGCCGACGAACACGCTCAGGTCACCGTTGAGCCCGGTCGTGGTGAACAGGGCCACGCCGTTGAAGTTGGTCTGTACGGCGATGCGCGCGATTTCCGCCTGGATTTGCGTGTATTCGGCATGCAGCGCCGCCCGGCCGCTGGCGTCCACGGTTTCCGTGGCCGCCTCTTCGGCCAGGGTGAAGGCCCGCGTTATCAGGTTGGAGATCTCCTGCAGGGCGCCGTCGGCGATCTGCGCGACCGCGATGCCGTCGTTGGCGTTGCGCACCGCCTGGTCGATGGCGCGGATGTTGGCCCGCAGGCTGTCCGCTATTTGCAAGCCTGCGGCATCATCGGCACCGGAGTTGATGCGTTTGCCCGAAGACAAGCGCAGCAATGTTCGATTGAGATTGACATTGTTGAGATTCAGCTGGTTTTGCGCGTTGATCCCAGCGATGTTGTTGAGGATGCTGAAGGATCCCATGTCTCGAATTCCTCCGTGAATTCATTTGCCTGGGGCTTGGATTTCAAACAGCGGTCCGTGCGTCCGGGGTTCCTTCCCCGTGCGGCCGGAGGCTGCGCTGCTGCTTGCGGGCCCGATGCCCGCGGCCGCAACCTCGAGCCGCCCACCATATCGTCCGGCGGCCGCACCGCCATTAGCCGAAAAATGCAGGGCCGGGAGAAACGCCGGCATCCGCAAAGGACGTGCTAACGGATTGCGCGCCGGGCGCCGATATATCCGTGGGATTTCCTCCGACAGGAACGGATCGATGATTCAGTTGACCAAGATCAACGGAGCTCCGATTGTCTTGAACTCCGATCTCATCGAGTACATCGAGGAAACCCCGGACACGGTCATCACCATGACCAACGGCGAAAAGATCGTGGTGCAGGACCGGATGGTCGAGATCATCGAGAAGGTCGTGCGCTTCCGGCGCGTGATCTCCGGCCTGGTGGAGACGGAATTCCGCCGGCGCCTGGAGAAGGCCGACGGCGCGCCATGACGGACGCGAGGCAGCGGGAGCAGCCATGGATCTTGCGACAATCATCGGTTTGGTCCTGGCCGTGGGAGCGATTCTTCTCGGCCAGAGCCTCGAGGGCGGCCACGTCGGGTCGATTCTCCAGGAGACGGCGGCGATCATCGTTCTCGGCGGCACCTTCGGCGCCTGTCTGGTACAGTTCCCGCTGGCGGTCTTCATCAACAGCTGGAAGGCGGTGGCGCGCGCTTTCCTCGAGCCCAGGGTCAACAACCGGGAGGTGATCGCCGAGATCATCCGCTATGCCAACAAGGCCCGCCGCCAGGGGATCATCTCGCTGGAAAGCGAGACCGAGAACGCCTCCGACCCCTTTCTCAAGAAGGCGCTCAACATGGCGGTCGACGGCATCGAGCCCAAGACCCTGCGCGAGACCATGGAGATGGAAATGGCCAACATGGAGGAGGAAGGGGAGCACGCCGCAAAATTCTGGGAAGCGGCCGGCGGCTACTCGCCCACCATCGGTATTCTGGGGGCGGTGCTCGGCCTCATCCATGTGATGGAGAACCTGACCGATCCGAGCAAGCTGGGCGAAGGCATCGCCGTGGCCTTCGTCGCCACGGTCTACGGCGTGGGTCTCGCCAATCTGGTCTATCTGCCACTGTCGGGCAAGTTGAAGATGCGCCACCGTGCCGACATGCTGGCCAAGGAGATCATCCTCGTGGGGGTGCTTTCGATCCTCGAGGGAGAGAACCCCCGACTGATCGAAGAGAAACTCAAGAGCTTCCTGAACCAGAAGGAGCAGGCCCTGGCGCCCGCCGCGCCGTCCGCGGGCGCGCAGACCAAGGCTGCGTGAGCGGGATCCGATCGCATGCGCAAGAAGAAGCCTCCCGAACACGTCAATCATGAGCGCTGGCTGGTCTCCTATGCCGATTTCATCACGCTGCTCTTCGCCTTTTTCACCACCATGTACGCCATCTCCACGGTCGACGCCCAGAAGATGGGGCGCATGGTCCTCTCGATGCGCGCCTCCTTCGACAGCCCCATGTTTCCTCCGGGAAGCGACACCCTCAGTCTGAGTTCCGGGCAGGGTGCCGCATCGGTCGTGTCGGGCGACGTCATCGAGAACATAGGAACGCCCAAGGAAAAGGCGATGCGCGAATACTCGGTGACGACGCTCAAGGAGTTGAAGGCCAACTTTGCACCCGGCGCCGGCGCCAAAAGGGAGATCGTGGCCCTGGGCAAAATTCGCAAGAGCGTCGAGTCGCTCGTGCGGGACAAGAAGATGGAAGGCAAGGTCAACACGCGCATGGAGGGGCGCGGGCTCGTGATTTCGCTCGGCGAGGGCGGCTTCTTCGACTCGGGCTCGGACCAGCTGAAGCCGGAAGGGAGAGCCCTGCTCGATTCCCTGGCCGAGAGCCTGCTGGCCGCCGAGAACCAGATTCGCGTCGAGGGGCACACGGACAACGTCCCGATCCACAACGCCCGTTTCCCCTCGAACTGGGAGCTGTCGACGGCGCGCGCCACCAGCATCGTCTCCTATCTGGTGGGCCGCTACGGATTCTCGCCCGAAAAGCTCTCGGCCGCCGGCTACGGCGAATTCCGCCCCATCGCTCCCAACGACACGCCCGAAGGGCGCGCGCGCAACCGGCGGGTCGACATCGTGGTCCTGAACTCCTCGGTAGCGCGCAACGAGCCCCGCTAGCGCCGGAACGGACGGCCGGCGGCGGCGCCTTCAGCCATCGGCACGCAGTCTTCGTTTCCAAAGCAAGGCAGGAACCTGACGGTCTTTGTCGGATCGAACTCGAACATCGGTTCAGAAGCTGACGGCTGACCGCTGACGGCGATCACGTGCTTCGACGGCATTGCCGGTCGGCAGAATCTACTTCGACCCCGTGCGTCCGGGCGGGGAAGGGCGCAGCCAGACATAGGCGCCGAATGTCAGGCGGGAGGCGAACCCCAACCTCAGATACCACGCGTGAGCGCGCCGGTTGTCGCGCGTCACGGTGAGACGCGCGCAGCGGAGCCCTTCTTCCTTCATGCGCTGCAGCGCGCGCGCCATCAGCCGGCTGCCCAGGCCGAGCCCCTGGTGCGAGGGGGCGACCGAGATCTGCGGGATCATGCCGGCGCCGGCGGAGATGCGGGAGGAGATGATGAAGCCGCACGGCGCTCCCGCGCTGTCCAGGGCGATGAAGGAAGCCTCCGGCAGGAACACGCCGCAGCCCGGATGCTCCACCAGGCTGCGCAGGTAGCCCTCGCAGCCCTCATCCGAGCCGTAGTCCTCGCTGATGAGTGCGTCCGCCTCGTTCTGATAACTGCGCCGGGCGACCGCCGCGGCCTGCCGGAGGTATCCGGAATCCCAGGGCACGATCTCGGCGGCGCCTCCCGTGTGCGCCGACGGGCCGAAGGCGGCGAGGTCGAGCTCCAGATATTCGCGCAGGTAGCTGCGGAAGCCGTGCCGCAGGAATATGCAGTCGAGATCGACGCCGTTGAGGGGCATCACCTGGGCTTCGATGCGCCGTATGCCGGCCGATCCCTGCAGGTCTTCGAGCGCCGGCGCCAGCAGCGCCTCGACGACCGCCTGGGCGCCGGGAGGGCGCGCGTAGGCGCTGCCGATGACGGCGCGGCGGTTGTGAATGAGAAAGTAGGTGTAGCCGGCGGCGCGCCGGCCCTCCATGGCCACCAGACCGGGCAGGGCGCGGCGCGCGACCAGCGTATCGAGGATGCGGCGGATCGGGGAATAGTCCCAGTCAAGCTCCGCCTGCCAGCGGCGCTCTTCCTCGTCCATGAGGGCTGCCAGCGGGGGGCGCTCGCTTTCGTTGATTCTCTGGATTCTCAGATCCGGCATAGCACGTCGAGACGGTTCCGGCTGCGGTGCGCGCGGTTGACATTGTCACGGATCGCGATCCATGTGTCCCGATCGATGCTGAGGAATGCTTCGACCACCGCCGGATCGAACTGAGTCCCGGAGCAGCGGCGGATCTCCTCCTCGGCCGCGTGGAAGGGAAGTGCCCTGCGGTAGGGACGATCGCTGGTCATCGCGTCCATGGTATCGACCACCGCGAATATTCTAGCTCCCAAGGGTATCGCGCTTCCAGCGAGGCCGTTCGGGTAGCCCTTGCCGTCCCATCGTTCCTGGTGCGCGAGCACGATCTCGGCCGCGGGCGCGAGGAACTTGATGCCGTGGAGTATGTCGTAGCCGATGCGCGGGTGGCGCTTCATCACCGCCCATTCCTCGGGCGTGAGCTTGTCCGGCTTCAGCAGGATCGAATCGGGAACCCCGATCTTGCCGACGTCATGCAGCAGGGCGCCCCGCCCCATTGAAACAAGATCCTCGCCCGCCACCCCGAGTCGCTGCGCCAGGGTCTCGGCATATTCGCGCACCCGCTGGCTGTGTGCCTGGGTCTCGTGCTCGCGGGCATCGAGCGCGCTCACCAGGGCCTCGAGCGTGATGCGATAGCTCTCTTCGACTTCCTGCAGCGCCTCGTTCAGCTCCCTGGTGCGCTCGTATACCTTGAGCTCCAGCTCCTGCTGGTAGCAGCGGTTTTCCACCATGAGCCGGTTGCGCTCGAGCGCCTGGGCGAGGGAGCGGCGCACCTGGAGAAGGTCGAACGGTTTGGTGATGTAGTCGCAGGCTCCCAGGCGCAGGGCCTCGAGGGCCGTGCCGATGTCGCTGACGCCCGTGATCATGACCACGGAAATGTCCGGGTCGTGGCTCCGGGCGAAGCGCAGCAGCTCCACGCCCGACATCCCGGGCATGCGCACGTCGCTCACGAGCACGGCAAAACGTTCGCGCTGCATCTTTTCCCGGGCTTCCAGTGCGGTGCTGCAAGGAACGTACTCGCAGCGGGAATCGGCGAGATTGCGTATCAGAAGGGCCCGGACCTCCTCGTCGTCATCCACGACCAGGATTCTGGCCGGGGCTTCGGACGGCATGGACAGCTGCGAGGCGTTCACGGTTGCGCGATCCTCTCGTTTTGGTTCTTGATTTCCTGGATCACGTTCCAATGCTGCGCTCGCATCATCTCGGCGATCAGCGCCCGCCCGCCCGCGCCGGCATCCTGCGGATAGGCCGCTCGCTTCGAGTGAATCACGCGGCCCTCGAGAAAGACGTGCGTGGCGATCATGCGCCGGCGGGCCCCCATGTCTTCGGTCTGGATATGGAAGCGCCTGCCGAAAAGCTCCAGGCAGTCGTTCAGGCCGGTCGACAGGGGTGCGCCGTCGCTCTGCGGGAGGCTGTGCGACGGGCGCTCGGCGCACTCCTTGCCCGCCAGCAGGCGGCGGGCCGTTTCCTCGATCTGCCGCTCGAGATCGCCGTCGGTGTCGCGGAAATCCGGCAACGTCATCCGGCGAACCGCCTCGCGCGCCGCATCGCTGGCCGCTATCGTTCCTGCGAGCATCAGTTCCACACCCAGGTGCCGCCTGGCCGCCGATTGCAGAACTCCGGCCAGATGCCGGTCCTGTTCCGTGACCGCCATGTTCCACACCAGCCAGGGGCGCAGGGTCGGCGTCGATGCGGCGCCGGTGCATATCCCGCCGCCGGCCCGGCCCTCCGGCGCGCTCCTGCGCGCGACCGCGCAGCGCAGGAATGATAAGGTGCGGCGTACGGACGCCGGGTCCGGGGTCGAGACCACGATCGGGAGGTCGGCGGCGTCGAAAAAGTCGAGCACCGGCGCCGAGCCGCCGCTCGCGAGGTCGAGCAGCACGTGGTCGGCCGCCAGGGTGCGGACGCACCGGATCATCTCCGAGCGCACTTCGGCCGCCAGGTCCGCCAGGCCCGGCGAATCTCCCGTGCACGCCAGCATGCGCACCCCCGGCGCGCGCGTTTCCTGAAGCGCCTGCTCCGCTGACGTATGCTTCTCGATGGTGTCAAGAAGCGATCTGCCGGGGTTCCGGATGCCCATAAGGATGTGCAGATTGGGAGCTCCCAGGTCGGCATCGACTGCGATCACCGTCTTGCCCATGCGGGCCAGCGCCACAGCCAGAGAGGCCGTGAGGAAGCTTTTGCCTGTGCCGCCCTTGCCGCCACCGACGGCCCACAACTTATTGCCGAACAGACTCATGCCGCGTTTTGCCAGGACACAGTCCTTATCGTCGAACGTACCGCGGACTTTATTCGTGCCTGGGGACCGCTCCGGGTCCGGCGGGAACGAGCTGGCGGGCGCGCACCTTGCAGCCCGGCCGCGTGCAGCGGATCGAGAGTCGCGCCGGCGACTCTCCGTGGCGCTCGGCGAGAAATCCAAAGGTATAGAGCGTGCGGATATGGTTGTAGAGGCGGCGCGACAGATCCTCCGGATGATCGCCGTAGACTGCCGCGCTGTAGGCTTCACCGGCGGTGGCCGCCGCCAGCTCGCGCAGTGCGGCGTC
Organism: uncultured Acidobacteriota bacterium; assembly: GCA_964534795.1. Classification (GTDB taxonomy): domain Bacteria; phylum Acidobacteriota; class UBA6911; order UBA6911; family UBA6911; genus CAZHQK01. The sequence continues at coordinate 19,699 of CAZHQK010000018.1, read as the reverse complement.
GCTCATTTGCGGCGACACGCCGCCCGGCCTCCCTGTCACGCGCGCGCCGAAGCGCACGAAAAAGAGTTCCACATTGGACAACGACAGGACGTTCTTGAGCGGCTTGATACGGTCCAAGGTGCCCGGATCGACCGATTCCAGGAAAACGATGAGCACCCTTCTCTTCTCATGCCGTTCATTCATGCGGCGCAACGCGGCGAACAGAGCGCCGTAGAGAAAGGACTCTTCCGGGCCGCGTCCGCCGCGCAGCTGCTGGATCGCCGCGTGGGCCTGGAAGGCATCGGAGGTGAAATCGAGGGCGACCGCGAGTTCCTTGTCGTAGCAACCGACCCAGAAGACCTGCCGGCGCAAGTGCTTGTCGACCAGCTCGTAGGCGAGATTGCGCGCGGCCGCCGCCCCCGCGCCCGACAGGCCGAAGCGCCTCTCGTCCTCGGGCTCACCCAGCAGTGCGCGTTCGAAGATAATGCCGTACGCGGCCGGCAGCTCGTCGCGCGCCATGAATTCGATACGGCGCGGCTTGCCGTCCTGCAGGATCTCCACTTCCTCGGGCGCGAGGTCTTCGACATACAGGTTGTTCCGGCCTGTGAAACTGGCGCTCACATAAACCGGAATCTCCTGCGCCCGGGACGCGTGGCAGGGCGCCGCCAGAAAGATGATCAGGGCCGCAACCGGCCGGCCGACTGAAATCACGCCACACCGCCATCAAGTTTCGGTGACAGGCTACTCAACCCCGAAACTAGTCTATGGGAAGTGCGCTTGGAGATCCATGAGTTTCGGGGTTGAGTAGCCTGTCACCGAAACTATCCCGGGAACAGGAGGGGGTGGAGTATCGTGGACTGGAGGAAGCGCCAGACGTAGCGCGGGCGCAGATGATAGGAAACGTAGGCGAATTCCCGCAGGCGATGCAACTCGTCGGCATCGACATGGGGGTGCCGGTAGACGCAGGTCCAGCCGTTGAAGTGCTCCCATTCCGGGTCGAATATCCTGTCTTTGACGTTTTCGTAAAAGCGCGTGCCCGGGTAGGGCGTGGTCACGGTGAACTGGATGGCGAAGGTGTTGAGCTTCTTGGCGTAGCGGATCGTATCGCGGATCCCCTCCCGGGTATCGTTGGGGAGCCCCAAGGTATAGTTGGCGATGACGCGGATACCCAGCCGGTGGCAGTGCGCGATGATTCTTTCCTGATGGCTCCTGGCTACCGGCTTGCGCAGGTTGGCGCGCAGGGTGCGCGCGCTCGATGACTCCACACCCACCTCCACGCAGCGCAAGCCCGCGCGATAGAGGAGGTCCAGCAAAGCGGTCGTCAGGCGGTCGGTGCGCGCCTCCATGCTCCAGCGCACGTCCAACCCGCGCGCCAGCATCTTCTCGGCCAGGTCGGCCGCCCTGTCCATGTCGAACGTGAAGTTGGGGTCGCGGAAGGAAACGCCGCGGATGCCGTATCGGCCGACCAGGTGCTCGATCTCGCCGACGACGTTGTCCGCGCTGCGCGCGCGGAATTTCGAGTTGACAAGATAGGGGCAATAGCTGCAGCTGTAAGGGCAGCCCCGGCTGGCCAGCACCGGAAGCGTAATGCCGCGGCCGGTTACGATCTGATAGCGGAAGCGCCGGATATCGAACTGGTTCCAATCCGGGTAGGGCAGGGCGTCGAGATCGGCGACGAAACCGGCCTGCGTCACGCCGCGGGGGACATCGCCCCGGGCGAGCGCGGGCGCCAGATTCTCGATTTCTCCCCGGACCAGGAAATCGGCGACCCCGGCGAAAAAGTCGGGCACCGTGGCGGCGAACGGGCCGAAGTAGCCCACTCGGCAACCATAACGTCGCCGCACCTCGGCGCCGATATCGCGTTCGAAATTGCAGTCCACGATCGACGACGCGATCAGGTAGAGATCGGCCGGCTCGAGCTGTTCCATGCGGCGCACGTCGAGCACGCGCACCTCGGCCCCGGCCGCCGGGAGGATGGAGGCGAGATAGGCGAGCGTCACGTTGGGGATCGCGGCGATCCGCCGCTTGGCGATTTCGAGCAGGCGGGCGAAAGGCGAGTCGCCGACGGTAAAGACCGTCCCGAACCCCCCGGCGACATCCTTGAGGGTGCAGTTCTTGTGGCGCGCGGCCGTGAGTACGACGATCTTCATGGACCCGGCGTATCCGACGCTTTGAAATGAAACATCGATTATATCAGCGGCCCGCGCGAATGCAATCAGGCTGCGGAGGAGCGCCGGGAGGGTGCGGCTGCGATTTTCAGTTGAGTTTTGATTCGCCCTCTGGTAGCTTTCTCCCCCGAGTGAACTGCGATGTTCAGGCCTCGTGGCGGTCGCGGAAGAGATGCAAGAGCCGATCGATTCTTTACGGGAAACGCCTGTAGAAGCAACCTCGACCAGGGCGGCGGGCAGTAAGGCTCTCAGCGAGCTCAAAACCTGGTTCCGCGATCTCCTCTTCGCTTTGGCGGTCGCCGTTTTTATCGTCATGTTCGTGGTGCAGCCCGTCAAGGTCGAGGGCACCAGCATGCAGCCCCGCCTTGTGGATCAGGAGCGGATCTTCGTAAACCGCTTCATCTACCGCTTTTCCGAGATCCACCGGGGCGATGTGGTCGTCTTCTGGTATCCGCGCGACACCGCCAAATCGTTCATCAAGAGGGTCATCGGCCTGCCCGGCGACCTGGTGGAAATCCGGCGCGGTCAGGTCATCGTCAACGGCGCAAGGATCGACGAACCCTACCTCCGGCCCGAGTATCGGGACCGCGAGTCGTTCGGCCGGGTGATCGTTCCGCCCGGGCACTACTTCGTTCTGGGAGATCACCGCAATTCGAGCAACGACAGCCGCAACTGGGGATTCGTGCCGCGCGAACTGATCTACGGCAAGGCGATCTTCAGTTACTGGCCGGTCTCCCGCATCGGCCTGGTGGAATAGACGATGGATCACGCGCCGGATCGAAGCGCGATTCGACCAGCCTCCGGCGGCGCCGGCCCGGCCGGCTTTCCGCTCCATCCACGCTTGTCCTATCCGGAGCATCCGGGACTGCAGCGCATCTGCCACCCATGAAGGCGATCCTGGCACTGGAAGACGGCCGCATTTATGTCGGTCGTGCTTTTGGTGCCGCAGGGGAGGCGGCAGGCGAGGTCGTTTTCAACACCTCGATGACCGGCTACCAGGAGATCCTGACCGACCCTTCCTATGCCGGCCAGATCGTGGTCATGACCTACCCGCACATCGGCAACTACGGCGTCAATGCCGATGACCGCGAAGCGGAAAGGCCGTTCGTCGAGGGCCTGGTGCTGCGCGAGATCAGCCTGGAGCACTCGAACTGGCGCTCCGAGGGCGCACTCGACGACTATCTGAAGCGTCACGGCGTCGTCGCCGTCTCCGATATCGACACGCGCGCCCTCGTGCGCCACATCCGCAGCCGGGGTGCGCTGCGCGGGGTGATCGGCTCGGGCGAAGCGGACGAACGGCTGCTGGTCGAGCGGGCGCGCGCGCTGCCGAGCATGGCCGGGCTCGACCTGGCCACCGCGGTCGGTTGCCGGCAGGCCTACGAGCGGCATGCCGATGCGGCGGCCGCCGGTCGCATCTTTCATGTGGCCGCCTACGACTTCGGGATCAAGCGGAGCATCCTGGACCAGCTGGTGCGCCGGAGTTGCCGCGTCACCGTGGTCCCCGCCGGCACGGCCGCCGAGGACGTCCTGGCCCTGCGGCCGGACGGGGTCCTGCTCTCCAACGGCCCCGGCGATCCGGAGCCGCTCCGCTATGCCGTGGCGAACATCCGCCGCCTGCTGGGCCGCGTTCCGGTCTTCGGCATCTGCCTCGGGCACCAGCTGCTGGGACTGGCGCTGGGCGGCAGGACGTACAAGCTGAAGTTCGGGCACCGCGGCGGCAACCATCCGGTCAAGAACCTGCGGACGGGGCGCGTGGAGATCACGGCCCACAACCACGGATTTGCCGTGGACGCGGACTCGCTCGACCCGAAGGCCGTCGAGGCGACCCACATCAACCTGAACGACCTGACGCTTGAAGGGCTGCGCCACCGGAGCCTGCCCGCTTTTTCGGTCCAGTATCACCCCGAAGCTTCGCCCGGACCCCACGATTCGCACTATCTCTTCGACGATTTCCGCCGCCTGATGGCCGGCGGGGAGATATAGCGATGCCGAAGCGCAACGACATCCGCACGATACTGATCGTCGGCTCGGGACCGATCGTGATCGGCCAGGCCTGCGAGTTCGACTATTCGGGCACTCAAGCCTGCAAGGCCCTGCGGGCCGAGGGCTACCGGGTGGTCCTGGTCAATTCCAATCCCGCGACCATCATGACCGATCCCGGCCTCGCCGACCGCACCTACATCGAGCCGCTGACGTGCGAGACCCTCGAGGCGATCATCGCGCGCGAGCGCCCCGAAGCGCTGCTGCCCACGGTGGGAGGACAGACCGGGCTGAACCTGGCGGTGGAGCTGGCAAGGTCGGGGGTTCTCGATCGCTACGGGGTGGAATTGATCGGCGCCAAACTGCACGCGGTCGAGGTCGCCGAAGACCGGAGGCTTTTCAAGAACGCCATGTCGGAAATCGGCCTCGCGGTTCCCGAGTCCGAGGTGGTCGGCAGCCTCGAGGAGGCGCGGGCATTCGTCGCGCGCGTCGGCCTGCCGGTGGTGGTGCGCCCCAGTTTCACGCTGGGCGGCTCCGGGGGCGGCGTGGCCTTCAACGCCGAGGAGTTCGATGCGGTCGTGGCGCGCGGATTGGATTTCTCGCCCATCGGCCAGGTGCTGGTCGAGCGATCGCTGCTCGGCTGGAAAGAGTACGAACTCGAAGTGATGCGCGACCTCGCCGACAATGTGGTGGTCATCTGCTCGATCGAGAACTTCGATCCCATGGGCGTGCACACCGGCGACTCCATCACCGTGGCGCCGGCGCAGACGCTGACGGACAAGGAGTACCAGCGGATGCGCGACGCGGCCGCGCGCATCATCCGCAAGGTCGGCGTCGAAACCGGCGGCAGCAACATCCAGTTCGCCGTCAACCCGCGCGACGGTTCGCTGATGGTGATCGAAATGAACCCGCGGGTCTCGCGCAGCTCGGCGCTGGCGTCCAAGGCCACCGGCTTCCCCATTGCCAAGATCGCGGCGCGGCTCGCGGTGGGCTACACGCTCGAGGAGATCCCCAACGACATCACGCGCAAGACGCCTTCGTGCTTCGAGCCGAGCATCGATTACGTGGTCGTCAAGATTCCCAAGTGGAACTTCGAGAAGCTGGTCGACGCCGATCCCACGTTGGGGACGCAGATGAAGTCCGTCGGCGAGGTCATGGCCATCGGCAGAACCTTCCGCGAAGCGCTGCTCAAAGGGGTCCGCTCGCTGGAGCAGAAGGACAACCGGGTCCCGCTGGGCATGGAACCGGAAGAAATCCGCCGCAACCTGCTGACGCCGGTGCCCGAACGGCTGGCATACCTCATGCAGGCGTTGCGCCTGGGCTCGGCCGTGAAGGAGATTTGCGAGCTGACGGGCATCGACCCCTGGTTCCTCCATCAGCTGAAGGAGATCGTGGAGCTGGAAGAGCGCGTGCGCGGGCGTTCGCTCGAGAACATCCCGCCCGAGCTGTTGCGGGAATGCAAGCGGTCCGGCCTGTCCGATCGGCGCCTGGCCGAGCTGCTGGCGCCCCAGGCGGGCGCGGCCGCCGGGGCTGTCTGCGTGCGGCGCCGCCGGCATGAACTCGGCATCCGGCCGGTGTTCAAGAGGGTCGACACCTGCGCCGCGGAATTCGAATCGTTCACGCCCTATCTCTATTCGACTTACGAGAGCGAATGCGAAGCCGAACCGTCGCGCCGCAGGAAGATCGCGATCCTGGGAAGCGGCCCGAACCGCATCGGCCAGGGCATCGAATTCGATTACTGCTGCTGCCATGCTTCGTTCGCCCTGCAGGAGGCCGGGTTCGAGACCATCATGGTCAACTGCAATCCGGAAACGGTGTCGACGGATTACGACACTTCCGACCGCCTGTACTTCGAGCCCCTGACCCTGGAGGATGTGCTCGAGGTTCTGCACGTGGAGAAGCCCGAAGGAGTGATCGTGCAGTTCGGGGGCCAGACGCCCCTGAACCTGGCGCTGTCGCTCAAGGAGGCTGGGATCCGTATACTCGGGACTTCCCCGGAAAGCATCGATCTGGCGGAAGACCGCAGCCGCTTCGGCCGCCTGCTGGGTGACCTGGGCATTCCCCAGCCGCGCCACGGCACGGCGCGTTCGCCGCAGGAGGCGTGCGCCGTGGCTGCCGAAATCGGCTACCCGGTGCTGGTGCGGCCTTCCTACGTGCTGGGCGGGCGCGCCATGTCGATCATCTACGACCGGCCGTCGCTGGAGCGTTACATGGCGACGGCGGTGGCCGCTTCCTCCGAGCGGCCGGTGCTGATCGACGAATTCCTCGAAGACGCTTTCGAGTACGACGTCGATGCCCTGTGCGACGGCGAGCGCGTCGTCATCGCCGGGGTGATGGAGCACATCGAGGAAGCGGGGATTCACAGCGGCGACAGCAGCTGCGTTCTGCCGCCCATCATGATCCGGCCGGAACTGCTCGAGCGCATCAAGGAATACACCCGCCGGCTCGGGCGGGCCCTCGAGGTGGTCGGGCTCATGAACATACAGTTCGCCGTCAAGAACGGCATCACCTACGTGCTCGAGGTCAACCCGCGGGCCTCGCGCACCGTGCCTTACGTCAGCAAGGCGACCGGCGTGCCGCTGGCCAAGATCGCCGCGCGCGTCATGGCGGGAGACAGGCTGCGCGACCTGGGATTGCTCGAGGACCTGAGCGTGTCCCACTGCTTCGTCAAGTCGCCGGTCTTCCCCTTCAACAAGTTCCCGCGCATGGATCGCATCCTTGGCCCGGAAATGATCTCCACGGGCGAAGTCATGGGGGTGGCCGACAATTTCGGCATCGCCTTCGCCAAGGCGCAGCTCGCGGCCGGCGTGGCGCTCCCCTTGCGGGGAACGGTTTTCGTCAGCGTCAACGACAACGACAAGCAGGAGCTGCTGCGCGTGGCGCGCGAATTCCACGCCCTGGGCTTCGGCTTCGTCGCCACCTCCGGCACGCGCGCGGCGCTGCGCGCCGCGGGGATCGAGGCCGAGGCGGTATTCAAGGTCGGGGAGGGGCGCCCGAACGTCGTCGATTGCATCAAGAACCGCCAGGTCGACCTGATCATCAACACGCCCCTGGGGCGGCAGTCGCGCTACGATGAAAAGGCCATCCGGCGCGCGGCCACGCAGCATGTCATCCCGTGCATCACCACCCTGTCGGGCGCCGCGGCGGCGGCGAGCGCGATCGCCGCACTGCAGAAGGAACCGCTTTCGGTGCGCAGTCTCCAGGAATACCACCACGCCCGCGGCCTCGCGCCCTCGCTCAGGGGCTGACCGCCGGGCGCAGGCTCAGGTCGTCTTTTTCCCGGGCATGTCGAGGTTGGGGAACAGGTCGAACACGCGGTCGTCGTCGATCAGCTGGATGCCGTGCACGTGCAGGCGGGCGAAATGGGAGCAGTACTTGCGGCTGTCCCCGCCGATGCAGTGCTCCACGCAGTAGAGGTCCGTGTTGGTGCAGTTGATGCACTCCTGGAAGCTGACGCACACCTTGGGCACGGTCAGCCTGCAGGTGCGGCAGATCTGGTAGAGGTTGGCGCTTTCGGTGTAGTGGGCGCAGCTCTCGAGCACGGTCTTTTCCCGGGCCAGGCCGTAGATGCGGCATCCCATGAAAAGGTGTGCGTGGGCGCCGCGGTCGGCCTCGATCTCCTCGAGGCTTTCGTCGACCCAGTTGATGCAGTTGCGGCAGTGGATCATGGCCTCACTCGCTCCCGCGCCGGCGGCGCGCCCAGCCTTCCTTGACGGTCTGCCGGGAGCGCGCGATGGCGAGCGCATCGGGAGGCACGTCCTCCGTGATGCAGCTCCCGGCCGCGACATAGGCCCCGCGCCCGATGCGCACCGGCGCCACCAGCTGGCAATCCGTCCCGACGAACGCTCCCTCCTCGATGACGGTGGGGCTCTTCTTGAAGCCGTCGTAGTTGCATGTGATGGTGCCCGCGCCGATGTTCGCGGCCTTGCCGACGTCGGCATCGCCCAGGTAGGTCAGGTGTGCCGCCTTGGCTCCGTCGCCGACCACGCTCTTTTTGACCTCGACGAAATTGCCGATGCGGCAACGGCTCCCGATCCGGGTCTCCTTGCGCAGGTGCGCGAAGGGCCCCACCGTGGTCCCGTCGCCGACGGTGGATTGCGTGATGACGCAGCCGTCCAGGATCTCGACGTCGGCGCCGATGCGCGAATCGGCGATCCGGGTGCCGGAGCGGATCGTCGTGCCCGGTCCGATGCTGGTGTCGCCCTCCAGGGTCACCAGCGGATGGATGGTGACGTCCCGGCCGACCGTCACGTCCAGGTCGATGAAGGTCTGCCGCGGGTCGATCAGCGTCACGCCCTCGGCCATCAGGCGGTCGTTCTTTTCGGCGCGCAGCAGCGCCGCGACCTCGGCGAGCTCCCTGCGGGTGTTGATGCCGCGCAGCTCCTGGAAATCCTCGTGCAGGAGCGTCTCCACTTTCCTCCCGGCGCGCCGCTGAATCCCCACGATGTCGGTCAGGTAGTATTCCTTCTTGGCGTTGTCGTTGCTCAGGCTGCCGAGCGCCTCCAGCAGGGGCGCGATCTTGAAGCAATAGAAACTCGGGTTGACCTCGGTGATCTTCTTCTGCTCCGGCGTGGCGTCGTTTTCCTCGATGATGCCCCGGATCGATCCGTCCGCGTCGCGCAGGATGCGCCCGTACCCGAAGGGATCGGGGGCGTGGGCCGTCAGCATGGTCATGTCTGCGCCCGTGTCGCGATGATGGCGTACCAGGCGGCGCAGGGTCTCGCTGCGGATGCGCGGGGCGTCTCCCAGGAGCACGAGCACGTCTCCCTGGAGCTTGCCCAGCTCGCCGGCGGCCGCCATGACGGCATGGCCGGTGCCCAGCTGCGGTTCCTGGACGATGAAGTCGGCGCGCGCCCCTTCCATTGCGGCGCGCACGCGTTCGGCGTCCTGGCCGATGACGATCAGGATGCGCCGCGGATCGAGCTCCGCGGCGGCGGCGTATACCAGCCGGAGCATGGGCTTGCCGCACAGGGGATGCAGCACCTTGGCCCGCTCGCTCTTCATGCGGGTTCCCTTGCCGGCTGCCACGATGAGCACGCAGAGGTCGTTCATGAGAGGTCGCTCCCGCCTCCGCCTCGGTTGCGGGCCGCCGCGGCGCGCCACCTGCGGAAGGCGTAATGCACGGTTTCGGCGAGCCGATCGGGGTCGTGGCGCACCGCCGTGCCGCGGGCCAGCAGCGCGCGCTCGAGAACGCGCAGCCCCATGGCGCGGATGCGTTTGAGATCGGACCGGACCGGTTCGGCGCCCTGGCTGCGGTAGCGCTCCAGCAGATCGCCGGCGATCGGCGCGTTGTTCAGGATGACGCCGTCGAACAGCGGGCCGCCGACATGCCGGTGGATCGCTTCCAGATGATCGGCCGCGCTCATCCCCGTGGTCTCGCCCGGCTGGGTCATGAGGTTGCCGATGAAGATCTTCAGCGCGCGCGCGCGCCGGATCTCCTCCACTACCCCCCGGACCAGCAGATTGGGCAGGAGGCTGGTATACAGGGAGCCGGGTCCCACGGTGACGATGTCGGCTTTGCGGATGGCTTCGAGCACGGCGGGCACGGGCGCGCAATGGGGCGGCACGAGCGATACGCGCGCGATGCGCGCCTTGCCTTGCGATATGACCGACTCGCCGCGCACCCGCCGCCCGTCCTCGGTTTCGGCCTCGAGCCGCACATCCTGCAGGGTGGCCGGGTAGATCTTGCCCCGGATGGCCAGCACGCGCGAGCTGACGCGGATCGCGCTCAAGAAATCGCCGGTGATCCCGGTCAGCGCCGTCAGAAACAGGTTGCCGAAGCTGTGGCCGCCCAGCTGGCCGGAGCCGGCGAAGCGGTACTGGAAGAGGCGCGAGAGCAGGGATTCATCCATGCTCAACGCCACCATGCAGTTGCGTATGTCTCCCGGCGGCAGGACCCGCAGCTCGCTCCTGAGCCGCCCCGAGCTGCCCCCGTCATCGCTCACGGTCACGACCGCGGTCAGGCCGGCAATCCAGAGCCTGCGCAGCGGAGCCTCGATGATCGGAGGCTCGTACACGGAATGCTTCAGCCCCTTGAGCAGGCAGGCGAGCCCCGTCCCTCCACCGATGGAAACGACGTTGAGCAGATCACCGGTTTTCATGGCCGTCGCGCAGCGCCCGGCCGGGCCGGGTTCAGGCCCAGAAGAGCGCTGAAATCGGCGCGGTCCTGGAGGCAGGCGAAATCGGAATCGTTCTTCGCATACACCCGGTTGTCCTCGTTGATATCGATGGCCTTTTTCAGGCATTCGAGCGCCGCCTCAGGTTCGCCTTTGAGGGCGAGGGAAGCCGCAAGCGAATAGAGTATGTAGTCGCTGTCCGGGCGCCTTTCCAGCGACTGGCGGAAGTATGCGATCGCCGCGTCGTAGTTCCCCCGGTTGTGCTCGAGCACTCCCAGGGCGTACAGCTCGTCGTTCGTGGGAGGGCGTTTCTGGCGGGCGGCTTCCTCCCGCAGGCAGATCTGGATGTAGGTGCGCGCCCGGGCCGCGATCTCGGCCTCGCCGGGATAGAGGTCGACCAGGGACTCCAGTTCGAGGCGCGCTTTGCGGAATTCTCTCTGATGGATGAGCTTGATCGCCTTCTCGAGCAGGCCGAGGGCGGCCGAAGTGCTCTTGGAATCCTTCAACAGCCGCGCAGGCTTGGGGGGCGGCGCCGGCGGCGCGGCCGTGGGCGCAATCTGCACGGCAGCCTTGCCTTCGTCGCGTGCGCCGTTTTCCCTCAAAGCTCCGGATTCCGACGGCCGGACCCGAGCCGCCTTCCCGCGCGCGGAAGTGCGCGCGCGGGCCTTCAAAGTCTTGCCCCGGGTCGCGGCTTTGGGGGCGGGTTTGCCTTTCGGCTTGCGCCGCGGCTGCTTGCTGGACTTCTTTCGGGCGCTGGTTTTCGGCATGACATACCCTCTAAGTCACTCGCAAATCAAAGCATAGAACGGGCCGGCGACCGTCAAGGAAATTGGCAGTTATTATTAGGAAAATCCGGCCGATAAGTCAAGGGTAAGAACTCCAAGGTGCTTGGGTCCGGGCGTGCGCAGGCGCGCACCCCGCGTCGGTTTTATGAAACGCTTTGCATGGTCGAGATAGCCTGATCCAATGAGTGCATTAGCCGCTGGGGATCGTTCCTATATCAGTCTGAACAACCTGACGTTGCACGAAAACGAATACCTCAGGATCCAGTCCATTCTGGCGATGACCCAGAAGGACCTCCGGGCGGACCTGGTCCTGCTGATCGACCGCAGCGGCCAACAGATAGCCTCCCAGGGTCCCGCACCCGGCATAGACCTGACGGCGCTGGCATCGCTGGCGGCCGCCAACCTGGCCGCTACCGACGGGCTGGCGCGCCTGGTCGGGGAGCCCGAGTTTTCGATCCTGTATCACCAGGGGAAGCACCGCAGCATCCATATTTCCGACGTGGCGAAAAGGTTCTCGCTGGTGCTGGTCTTCGACGAGAGCGTCTCGCTCGGCATGGTGCGGTTGCGCGTGCGGCGGGCCACCGCGTACCTGGAGGAACTCCTGCGCGGATTCGCGCGCAAGAAGCAGGCGCCCGTCGCCCTGGCCAGGGAAAGCACGGCACCCAAATCCCCCTTCGACTTCTCGGACGAGGAGATCGAGACGCTGTTTCAGGTCATGAAGCCCAAAACCCGAAATACCTGAGAGGGTGGCAAGTTGACATTCATCAATTACGTCGCGCGCGAGTTGAATTGCAAGATCGTGTACTACGGTCCCGGGCTCGGGGGGAAAACCACCAACCTGCAATACATCTACGACATCACCAATCCCGAAAACAAAGGCAAGATGGTTTCCCTGGCCACCGAGACCGAGCGTACGCTCTTTTTCGATTTTCTCCCCATCGACCTCGGCCAGATCCGCGGGCTGCGCACGCGCTTCCACCTTTACACCGTGCCGGGCCAGGTGTTCTACGACGCCAGCCGCAAGCTCATCCTGCGCGGCGTGGACGGGGTCGTCTTCGTCGCCGACTCGCAGGAAGAGCGCCTCGACGCCAATCTGGAATCGCTTTCCAATCTGCGCCAGAACCTGAAGGAGCACGGCTTCGACCTGATGAAGATTCCTTATGTTCTCCAGCTCAACAAGAGGGATCTGCCCAATATCATGCCCGCCCAGGAATTGCGGCGCCTGCTCGATGTCAAAGGGGAGCCCGTCTTCGAAGCCGTCGCCACGAGAGGCGAGGGCGTCCTCGAGACGCTCAAGGCCGTGGCGCGCCAGGTGCTGGTGGAGCTGCGCAAGAGCGCCTGACCATTCATCCCGTTCCCGGATCTCGCGCTCCGGGCTTTTATGTTCCGGCCCCTGTGGGGCCTGTATCTCGTTCCCGAGAGCTTGCTTCGCGTTCATGGGGCGGCACCCCCACGGGACGGCGCACGGCACGGCGCATCGCGGGTCTGAGCCATGGCAGGGGCCCTGAGCAGGTAGCCGGGGGTGAGCCGCAGGCGAAGCATGGGAAATCGCGACGATGCGGTTCGGGGCGATCAACAGGCCCCGGCAGGGGCCCTGAGCCGGTAGCCGGGGGTGAGCCGCAGGCGAACCCCCGGAAAGGAGCGTATCGATCCGCCGAGTCCCGGAGGGCCGGCAGACCTTCAAGTCTGTGCCGCCCATCCAGGGCTCGCATTGTCACGGCCCGCCAGTTCCCGGAGCTCGCGAGGGCGTCCAACGATTGCCGAACTACCGAGAATCGCAGCCGAACCCTTTTTATTTTCAAGGGGCCTTTTCGCGAAAAATCAATCATCGGACGCCCCCGCGAGCCTTGGGACGATGCACATGCACCCGCGGAGATCTGAAAGGGCACCATGCTCCCTTCTGGGATAACTCACCTTCCGGTCTTGAATATCGAGAGCGCGATCGAAATCGCCAGAACTGCAGCCACCACCGACAAGGACACCTCGATACCGATCGGCAGGATTCCGGAGAGCAACATTTTCGCCCCGATGAACATGAGCACCACGCCCAATCCCGCCCCGAGGTACACGAAGCGGTCGATCACTGCCGCGAGGACGAAGTAGAGCGCCCGCAGCCCCAGGATGGCGCACACGTTCGACGTGTAGACAATGAAGGGATCCGTGGTCACGCCGAAAATCGCCGGAATGGAGTCGACGGCAAACACGATGTCCGTGGTCTCGACGGTCACGAGAACCAGCGCCAGCGGCGTCGCCACGATACGATGGCCCTGCCGCACGAAAAATCCCTCGCCGGCATAATCCGTGCTCATCGGCAGGAAACGCTGCAGCCGGCGCACCAAGGGGTTGCGCTGCGGTTCGACCTTCTTGTCCCCCTGGGTGAGAATCTTGAATCCCGAATAGAGGAGAAGAGCGCCGAACACGTAGATCACCCAGTGGAAGGTCCGGATCAGGGCGGTGCCCGCGACGATGAAGCCTGCGCGCATCACCAGGGCCCCGAGGATGCCCCAGAACAGGACCTTGTGATGCAGCCTTGCCGGGACGGCGAAATAGGAAAAAATGAGGACGAAGACGAAGATGTTGTCGACGCTCAGAGCTTTTTCGATCAGATAGCCTGCGAAAAATTCCAGTCCCGCCTGCCTTCCCAGCCGCAGGTAGACCCAGATTCCGAAGGCGATGGAAACGACCACCCAGGCGACGCTCCACAGGAGGGCCTGCCGCAGGCTTTCCACTCTGGCCGCCCGGTGAACGACTCCGAGGTCGAGGGCCAGCAGCACCACGACGCCCGCCAGGAAGGCTCCCCAGAAGAGGGGGGTTCCGACACTGTCGGTCATGCGGCCCCCATGGGCGGGCCGGCCGGCGGCCGTGCGGCACAGCGCCGCAACCGGTCCATGATCGCCATCCCCAGCCCTTCTTCCGGCAACGCAAGCGCCAGTATCCTGTCCAGGCCGATGCGGTCCAGCCTTCTCAGCGCCCCGAAGAGATTGGCCGCGGCTTCCCGCAGGTCGCCGGTTTCGGAGAGAATTTCGACCGCCGCCCAGCCGCTTTGCTCGCCGGGAGCCTTGAGGGCGAGCAAGCCCACGCGCTCGCCGGCAGTCGCCCGGGCATCGTCGGGTTTCGTGATGATTTCGAGAGGGGTGTTTGTGGCGTAATGACGTTGCAGCTGCCCGGGCGCCCGCGGCGTTCCCGCCGCATGCGGAGCATATTCCACGCGCCCCACGACCTGTGCGATTTCCTCCGCCGTCACTCCGCCGGCGCGCAGGATGCGCGGCACCGGGTCGGCGAGCGACAGGACAGTGGATTCTATACCCACGCGGCACCGCCCGCCGTCGAGGATCAGGTCCACCCGCGTGCCGAGCTGCTCCGACACATGGCGCGCCTCCGTGGGGCTCACGTAGCCGAAGGGATTGGCGCTGGGAGCGGCAATGGGCCGGCCCAGGGCGCGGATCAGCGCGAGCGCCGCCGGGTGCGCGGGCATCCGGATCCCGACGGCGTCGAGCCCGGCCGTCACTATGGGCGGAACCAGTTCGCTTCTGGGCACCACCAGGGTGAGGGGCCCGGGCCAGAAACGGCGGATCAGCTCTTTGGCCGCTTCGGAATCCAGGCTCCCGTACCTGCCGGCTTCTTCCGCATCGGCGACGTGCACGATGATAGGGTCGAACCGGGGGCGCTTCTTGACCTCGAAGATGCGGGCGACCGCCGGCGGATTGAGCGCGTCGGCACCGAGTCCGTAAACCGTCTCCGTAGGGAAGGCTACCAACCCCCCGGCGCGCAGGATCGCGGCCGCCGCCTCGATATTCCAGGGCTTGCGAGCATCGACCACATCCGCCGTCTTCGACAAGGCAGGCTCCCTGAAGCAATGGTGCGAGAGGGAATTATGCACGCCGCCGGGCGCGCAGGCAACGACCGGCGGCCCCCTGCCGGCGCCGATGCGGCGCGCGGGGCGGCGGCACGCGCCTTGACAGCGCTGCATGCCGCCGATATATTCAGGGTGCTTGCGGCAGCCTCCATCGGGACTGCCGTTTCCCCTTTTCTGCAAGAGGCCTTCGCTTCTGCCGATAGGGTTGTTGGATGCTCCGAATCGAGACGAGGCTATGGAAGGTGGAAGTGACGAGCGGCCGCTGATCGAAACCCCCTCGAACTCGCTGCTGGTACCGGAAAGGCCCACGACGATCGCTGCGGATACGGGCTTGGTCCGGCCGCCGGGCGTCGATCCCTGCCTGCTCGAGCCGGCCTGGTACGCCCTGTGCACGCGCAGCCGCTTCGAAAAGAAGCTCCTGATCGAGTTGACCGAAAGGTCGGTGGAAGTCTTTCTCCCGATGCGCGAGGTCCTCAGCCGCTGGAAGGATCGCAAAAAGAAGATCTGGCTGCCGCTCTTCCCCGGCTACATTTTCGTCTATCACGTCAATACGCCGGAGAACCGGTACAAGGTGCTCAATGTCCCCGGAGCCGTGCGTTTCGTCGGGATCGAAGGCAGGGCGGTGCCCGTGCCGCAGGAACAGATCGACGGCGTGCGCCGCTTCCTCGAGTCCACCCTGGCCATCGATCCCTATCCCTACATCAAAGTGGGGCGCCGCGTGGAGGTGATCGCGGGCCCCTTGAAAGGGGTGCGGGGACGGCTGGTCCGGAAGAAGGGGCGCTTCCGCTTTATCCTGCAAGTGGACCTGATCCGGCAGGCAATCTCGGTCGAGATCGACGCTTCCGACGTCCGCCCCCTGTGAGCGCGCCGACCCTCAGAAGGGAGGCGGCGCCGCCTGGTAGTCGGCCGGCACCTCGAAAACCGAAGGCGGCAGCGGCCGCTTCTCGACCGAGGTGACGACCGAGGTTGCCGTCACCGTCTTGTCCTTCAGCTTCAGCGTCCAGACCTTTTTCAGCGCCACACCCGGGATCTTGACCAGCTCGTCGCAGAACCGGTTCATGTCGATCCAGGGATTGCGCGGCATGGTCAGTTTCAGCGAGTCGCGATAGCCTTCCGGTGCCTCCAGTGCCGGCGCCACCCAGACCTCCAGCTGCACGGGGCCCGTGAAGAGATATTTTTCGGTGGGCTGGCCCGCGACGGCTTCTGCGGCTCCCTTGCGCGCGATCGCGAGCGCGCCGGGTTTCGCCCCTCGTTGCTTGCGCAGGGCCCGATTGTCTTCGGTATCGCCGAATTCTGCGGCTCCCCGTTCGAGAAGCTTTTCGAGCTCTTCCGGGGTGATTTCCGAATAGGTCTTGCGGTCGTGGTCCACGATCAGGATCTTGCCGCGGTCGAGGTAATGGATGATCTCGCCGCCGCCCTGGATGACGTGCTTGCACATCTTGCCCGAAAAGTACGCGGTGATCTTCATGGTGAACGGCTCGGCGGCGAATGCGCCGGGGGTCGTCTGGATCATTTCGAGGACCAGCCCCTGCTCGGCGGGAGCTTCCTGCCCGGCATGCGCCGGCAGGCAGGGCCCGGCAATCAGGGCGAGCAGAGCGGCATGCACGGCATGACGGATCACGGAAGGCTCCTTTCTGCGCTGGCGGCCGCATTGAGGGTAGCGCAGACCCGGCGGGCGTATCAAGGGGCGCCCGGGGCCTCCGGCCGCAGCGCGGCTCAATAGGCGCCTCCGGCGCCTGCGGATTTCAGGGCCTTCATCACCGACTCGGCCAGCGCGCGCCGCGCTTCCTCGATCTTCTGGTTCTTGCGCGACGGATGCACGCGGTTGCTCAAGAGGATCACAAACGCCTGCTGCTGCGGGTCGATCCACAGCGACGTCCCCGTGAACCCCGTGTGGCCGTAAGCGGAAGGGGAGAAGACCCGCCCCGTCCACGACTCCGGCGAGGGCTTGCGCCAGCCGAATCCCTGGGCGCTGCCCGGCGGCCCCTGCGCCGAGGTGAAGCGGGCGATCGTCTCCGGCTTGAGATATCGGCGGTGATCGTAGATGCCCTGGTTGAGCATCATCTGGGCGAACAGAGCGAGATCGCGGGCGGTACTGAATAGCCCGGCGTGGCCGGCCACGCCCCCCATGGCCCAGGCATTTTCATCGTGCACCTCGCCCCGGATCACGCGCCTGCGCCAGGGGTCGTCCTCGGTGGGCGCGATGCGGCCCAGCAGAGTTTTCGCCGGATTGTAGCCCGTGGAGCGCATGCCCAGTGGCGCGAAGAGCTGTTCCGACAGGAGACGATCCAGCGGTCTGCCGGCGGCGCGCCGGACGACCTCGCCCATGAGAATCATCCCGAAGTCGCTGTATTGTGATTTGGTGCCGGGTTCGAACTCCAGGGGCAGGGCCGACGCTTTGGCAATGAAGGCATCGTACCCGCGCACCTCCTTGTACAGGGGCGCCCAGGCCGGCAGGCCCGAGGAGTGAGTCAGCAGATGGGCGACACGCACCTTTTCCCGGCCGGGCCCGCGGAACTCCGGCAGGTAATCCTTGAGCGGGGCATCCAGCAGCAGGCGGCCCGATTCGGCGAGCATCATGGCCGCCGTCGTCGTGCCCACGGCCTTGGAAAGCGATGCCAGGTCGTAGATCGTGTCGGCGGTGACGGGTGCGGCATCCGCGGAATAATCCAGGCGACCCGCAGCCGCTTCGAGGACGAGCCTGCCGCGGTGCCCTACGGCGAGCACCGCTCCGGGGAATGCCTGATCGCGGACGAAATCCTCGAGCATTCTCCGGGCTTCCTCGAAGGGCCCGGCTCCCGGCGCGGTGCCCTGGGCCGCGGCCGGCTTCAGGACCATCTCGAGGCGCGGCACCTGCAGGCCGTCCCCGACGCTCGCGTATCCGGGAATGGACACGGGCATGCGGCCCGAAATCGCGATCTCGCCCGAAAGCGCCTTGGCGGCGGCCACCTGCGAGACGTCGGCGTAGCTGAAGGTGCACAGATAGGCGGGCACCTGCGGGAAGAGGCGCAGGACGTAAGGATTGCCGAACGCGATCCAGATAACGGGCTTCCCCGTTTCGAGCAGCTTTTCGATGATGCCGCGGTGGTTTTCCGGCAGGGCGATGGTCCCCTTGCCCGATACCACCCGGACGATGGTGGCGCATACGATCAGATCGGCGGCCGCCGCGCCCGACGCGATCGTCGACACGAGCTCCTGCGAGATGCGTGTGTCGGCCGCGGCCGTGCGGGCTGCAGGGAAGCGTTGCCGCACTTCCGCCAAAAACGTCGCTCCCGGCGCGGTGTCGAGCTCCGACGACAGCGCCACGGCGAATATCTTCGGCGCCCGTCTGGGATCGATGGGCAGCAGTCGCCGGTCGTCGCGCACGAGGGTCACCGAGGCGTCCGCCATTTCCTGGCCGAGCCTGCGGCTTTCCGGCGCACCCACCGTATCGGCGATGCGCTCGACGGGAACCGTGCGGTTCTTGTGGAGGCGCAGCTGGGTTTTCGCCCACAGCACCTTCTCGACCGAGCGCTCGATGCGCTCGGGAGGGATCTCCCCGCGCTGCACCGCGCGCACGACTTCGTCGATGGCGACCGTGCTGTCGACCGGGAGCAGGATAAGATCGGCGCCGGCCTGCAGGGCCCGGATCGCAGCCAGGCCGGTCCAGTACCGGGTCGTGATCCCGCCCATCTCCATGGCATCGGTCACGATCATGCCCTGGAACTTCAGCGTATGGCGCAGGAGGTCGGTAAGCACCTTGGAAGACAGCGTCGCCGGGATGTCGGGCTCCCCGGTAACCTTGGGCACCGCGACATGCGCCGTCATGATGGAATCGACGCCGGCCTCGATCGCGCTGCGGAAGGGCGCCAGCTCGACCTCGTCCAGGCGCGCCCGGTCGGCGCCGACCACGGCGAGCCCGATGTGGGAATCCGTGGCCGTGTCGCCGTGGCCGGGGAAGTGCTTGGCCGTGGTCAGCACCCCGTTATCGCGCGCTCCGCGGATGAAGGCCGCACCCAGGCGGGACACGAGCCGCGGGTCCTCGCCGAACGAGCGGATGTTGATGACCGGATTGTCGGGATTGCTGTTGACGTCGACGACCGGGGCGAAGATCCAGTGCACCCCCAGGGCACGCGCCTCGCGCGCCGTGACCGCACCCAGCCGGTAGGCGAACTCTTCCGAACCGGTGGCCCCCACGGCCATGGCCCAGGGGAATGATGTGGCGTCGGTCACCCGCATCGAGGCGCCCCGTTCGAAATCGGCGGAGACCAGCAGGGGCAGCTCCGACATTTCCTGCAGGTCGTTGAGCAGCACCGCCGATTCGTAGACGTTTCCGGCGAACAGGATCACGCCGCCCACGTGGTTGCCGCGGATCTCTTCGCGCAGCCGGAGGTACTCTTCGCTCCCGCGATGCATGAACCTGCCCGGCACCCGGATCTGCACGAGCTGGGCGACCTTGTCGCGCAGCGAGAGCCTGCGGAGCGTTCTCGCGGCCCAGGACTTGTCCGGACTGTGAAGGCGCTGGCTGTCTTCGGCGGCGGGACCGGCGGCGGGGGAGGATTTCATCGCGAAAGAAGTGACGAGAAGCGACAGGAGAATGAGTCCTGCACGCAGCTTCGCGTTCGCTCGTTTCATAGCCACCTCCGAATGGGGACGCTCACCATTTTTCCACACAATACCCGTGCCGGTTCGATCTGCAAAATAGGTGAGCGTCCCAGTAGTGTCCCATTATAAGTCGAACAAAGACAGCTGGTTACCATGAGCGTCGTCGCGCTCCTCATGAGCGGATTCCGTAAGTATTTGATAAATTGAGGTCTTCTCGAAACAGGTGAGACT
>CAZHQK010000017.1:0-23548 GCA_964534795.1 uncultured Acidobacteriota bacterium | reverse complement strand
CGACCCGGCGCGGGTTTAGCTTTCAGCGCCCTACGACCACCGCGCCGCCAGGCGTTGCGCCAGCGAAGTACACTGCTGGCGTGACATCCGATCCGACGTGCAATCTCATGAAGCGAGAGATTCTTGCGCAGCAAAGCAATCGCTCTGCATCGTCGATTCTCCAGGTCTTGAGGCGAACCGTGAGGTCTCATCAAGAAGCCTCCCTTCGGGACGCCCCCATCATATTGCATTACTTATGCGGATGTCAATAATGGTGAGCGTCCCTATTTCAGGGTGACGGTTTTGGTTGCGGTGCCTCCCTTGACCGAGGAGTAGGTCACGGTCATCTCGCCCGAGCCGCGCACGATATACTCGATGGTCCGCGTGGTCCGGCCGGGATGACCGTTGCGCACGATGATGCGCGCCGGATCGGGCTGGTCGATCAGCTGGGTCGGTCCGGGCCGGACCTTGTCGCGCACCCAGGCGGCCGAAAGCACCTCGACGTTCCTCCCGCCGGCGGTCAGCAGGTCGGGCCGCACGACGTTGTTCTGCGCCGCCTTGGCCAGGATCGTCGGGATGAGCTTCTTGTTGGTGAAATCGACGCGGACGCGGTAGACCCCGCCGCCCAGGCTTTCGACCGTGGCCTCGCCCGCCGCCATCTGGGGCATTTCGTCGGCCTGGTAGAGCGAGAAGGCCATGTTGCGGTGGCATACTTCCTCGCTCATGAAGCGCGGCTGGATGCGGCCTTGGTATTTCTTCCAGCCGCCGATCTCGACCTTGCCGTAGACCGGGTGATCGAACTCCTTCCACTCGTTGAATTCGTCTCCGAATTCCAGGTAATCGTCGAAGAAGAAGCTGCTCACTCTCGGATTGATGGGGCTTTCCGGGTTTCTCTGCTGCTCCTTGAGTTCCGGGCTGGTGAAGTACTGGCCGGTGTTCCACAGCTCGTTGGAGAAGGAAAGGATGCCGAGGCCGTCGTTGGTCCAGTCGATGAAGCCCCCGTGGACGGTGTACAAGCCGCTCCAGATTACCAGGTAACGGTAGAAGGGCAGGATCCTCTCGCCGTTTCTTCCCAGTTCATCGTAGACCTGGACGTCGGAGGCCGGGTATTCGCCCATCCATTCGGCGCCCGGCCCGCGCAGGATCATGCCGCCGCTGTTGTGGTAGGACTGCACGCCGGCGATGTTGGGGTGCGCCAGCAGGAAATCGTTGACGGCGCGCGCTTCCGGCAGCTGGAACGGATAATCCATCGAGCCTCCCTGGATGTAGTTCGGCTGCCAGTCGGAGGCGAAGTTGCGGTTGGGATCGTAGCCGCCGGGCGGATCTTCGTTGATGCGGCCGTCGCCGTCATTGTCGATGCCCTCGGTTCCCAAAAGCACGTAGTCGCCCGGCTTGCCCGCGGGAGCAGGCTCCAGGATGCGCGGGTCGGCGGCGCTCTTGCGGTGCGTCCCCTGGCCGGGCACGTACTTGACCACCTGCTCGATGACGCCGTTGCCGTTGAGGTCGTCGACGTCGTCCTCGTCGAAAAGGCCGTCGTTGTCGTCGTCGACCGGTACATGACCGCTGCGGCCGCCCGACGTGCCGGGCGACATGAAGTACTGGCGGCCGTCGGGGTTGACCGTGGGCACGATGTAGAAGACGCGCTCGTCGACCAGGCGCGTGATGTTGTCGATGCGCCCGTAGTTTTCCATCAGGTACCAGATGGTATAGAGGCAGATCTCGGCGCCCTGGATCTCGTTGCCGTGGATGTTGGCCTCGATGTACATGGCGGCCTTGCTCGACTCGGGGCCGGTGTCGGGATTGTTGATGGTCATCAGCATGATGTCCCGGCCCTCGTAGCTCTTGCCGATCGAGGAGTACTTGAGAAACTTGGGGAAGGCCTTCTCGAGGCGGAGCAGGTCGGCCTTGAGCTCGTCGTAGTCGTGCCAGCGATTGAAATCCAGCTTGACCTTGAACTGCGGATCGGAAGCCTTCTGGCCGCGCACGCCGGGGGCGAGGACCGCCGTCAGGGTCGCACACAAGAGGTATGCCGCCGATTTTCGCATGATGCCGTCGATACGCATGATGTCACCTCCCATCTAGCGGAGCGTCACGGCGACCGAGTGGGAGCCGCCCTTCTGCGATACTGCCTTCAGGTTGACGGTCTCGCCGGGCTTGCCGCGGACGATCCACTCGTATTTCTGCCGCCGCCCGGATCCTGCCAGTGCCTGGAAAAAGACCGTCTTGGCATCGCCCGAGACGATCCTTTCCGGGGCGATCTCGATCTGCACCATTGTGGGCTTGACCGAGCGCGAGACGACCCCGTGGGCCGTGGCCGTTGGCAGGAATCCCGTGTTGGCGATTTCGGCCTTGATGCGGAAAAGGCCGCCGCCGAGGTTGGCGACCGAGGTCTCGGCGATGCTCACCCTGGCGAAGAGCGAGGTCAGGTACAGGACGAAATCCCCGTGGGCCTTCCCCAGTTCGGCGATCCTGGCGGCCGGGGGATTGCTGCAGGCATAGGGCTGGAAACCGCCGATTTCGACTTCGCCCAGGGTCGGGTGTTTGAACGGCGTCCAGGGGACGAAGCCGTCTATCTTTTCGGCGTCCATCCAGCGCAGCAGGCGAAGATCGAATTCTCCGCCGCCGGCCGCCGCGGCGGGTTCGGCTGCGGTCGTCCCTGCGGGGGCGGCGCCCAGGCCGCGCCGGGCAGCGGCCTGCCCCCCTGCGGGCGGCTGCGCTTCGGCCGGGCGCTGCGGCATGCGCGCGCCCTCGCCTTCGCCGCGGGGCGAGGCCGGCAGGCCCCATCCCGGCGTGGAAAACGAAGGCACGCCGAATTGATAGTAGCCGTACTCGAAGAACGCCCCGGCGGGGACGCGCACGGCGGGAGCGCTGCGCAGGCCGGTCAGGGCGCGGTACCTGTCGCTGATGGTCCGAAAGTACTCGATGTCTTCGGTATTGACCGTTTCGGCCGGCCTGCGGGCCTGCTGGCCGCGGGCCGCCGGCTGCTGTCCACGCCCCATGGGCCCCGCCTCCTCGCCGCCGGGCCCGCCGCCGCGGAAGCCGCGGCCGAATCCCGGAGAGATCTGAAAGACCCCGACCGTGCGCGCCTCCGCCGTGCTTTGCTGCGCGAATGCCAGCAGATCGATCGTCGATGCGGGCCCGAGCTCGCCGCGCCGGCCGACCGCGGTGATCAGGTTGTCGCTCTCGCCGAAGGTCAGTATCATGGCGATGTTGCGATGCCCGATCACGTAATCCATAAGCGCGCGCGATTCCGGCTCGCTCACCATGTGGCGCCCGGCGTCGGGGGAATAGTAGGGATACTTGTGCTGGAAATTGCGGTTGAGGTCCACCCCGCCGGGACCGTCTTCATTGATGAAGCCGTCGCGGTCGTTGTCGATCCCTTCCCAGTAGATGCGGTAGGCACCGGCCTCGCCGCGCTGCGGATCGGCCTTCTTCATGAGGCGCGGATCCTCGGGGTGGATCATGTAATCCCCGCGCGGGTCCTTGACGCGCATGACGGTGATCACGCCGTCGTTGTTGAGATCCTCGGGGCCGTCTTCGTCGAGGCGGCCGTCGTTGTCGTCGTCGAAGGGCGCGGAGTTGGTCTTCCGGCCGGTTTTGACGGGGGAGAACATGAGCTCGGCGCCGTCGGGATTGACGCGCGGTATGACGTAGACGGCCGAGGAATCCAGCCGCTGCCGGATCTCCGGGTTGGCGGCGTAACCGTTCAGCAGGTAGTCGACGATGAACAGCGCAATCTCGCTCCCGATGACCTGATCGCCCTCGAAGTTGGCGGCGATCAGCAAGGCGGGGCGGGATTCCACGGGCGTGCCCTTCGGATTCGCGATCTCGACCGCCCAGATGGGACGGCCTTCGCGCGACCTGCCGATCTCGACCAGCTTGGAGATATCGGCATGGGCCCTGACCGCCTCCTGGAGAATAGCCGTCATTTCGGCCGCGTTGTGGTATTTGGTGAAATCGGCACCCGCAGCCATCGTCGCTGCGAGGCCGGCGACCAGCACCGCGACGGGTGCCGCCCGCCGCACATCAGGGATCCGTTTCGTTATCCGTCGCACTGCATCCTCCCGGCAGGAGACTGTTGGAAATGAAGCGAAGTTCCGGCATTTTGCACTTCGATGCATTCCGCTCGCAAGCACTCTAGGATATGAGAATGCGCCTGCGGGCACAAGAAGAATGCGGCCGGAGGCGGGCGCAGCCGTCGGGGAGCCTCGGAGGCCGGCGCACGCACCACTGCAACCTTTTTGGCTGGAGTTTCCCGGCACAAAGGCTTATAAGGCAATCAGCGGCGGTGCCGCGTCGTCACGGCACCGGGCGGTGGCGGCATGGGAGTGTGCGGGCGCATGGCGGCAGGCCTCGCTGCGGGCATGCTCGCATTCGGGGCGTGCGGCGGACCTGAGAGGGAGAGGGCGGTGCATATGAGCGGATTTTACCGATCTCTGCCCGAACAGGTGCAGGGCTGGCGCAAGGCCGGACCGGATGAGACTTATGACCGGCGAACCCTGTTCGACTACATCGACGGCGGCGCCGAGTTGTACCTGACTTACGACTTTCGCAACGTCTTTGTCCGCCGCTATCAAAGAGAGGGATCGACCGAGCCGGAGATCGTGCTCGATGTCTACGACATGGGTACGGCGGACGAGGCCTTCGGCATATTCAGTGCCGAGTGCGAGGACGAGCCGGTCGGCATCGGGCGTGACTCGGAGTACGGCGGCGGATTGTTGCGGTTCTGGAAGAGTCGTTATTTCGTGTCGCTCGTCGTGATCGGCGATGCCCGGGAGGCCGAAGCTGCCATGTTGGAGCTGGCCCGCAGCGTCGCGGCGGAGCTCCCCGATGAGGGAGATGGTCCGCGTCTTGCGGCACGCCTTCCGCGGGCCGGCCTGAATGCCCGCGAGATCCGATACTTCCATTCACCCAATGTGTTGAACAATCATTATTTCCTTTCGGACGACAACATTCTCGGGATCGGACGCGATACCTCGGCGATACTGGCCAAGTACGACCGCGACGGGGCCCGGCCGGTGCTTCTCATGGTTCAGTATCCCAGCCCTGCCCGGGCAGAAACCGCCCTGGCCGGGTTTCTGAAGATCTACATGCCTGAGGCGGGTGCGGCCGGGCTCGCGAAGTTGGAAAACGGGCGATGGACCATGGCCAGGGTCCGGGGAGATCTGGTTACGATCGTTTTCGAGGCCTCCAGCGCGGAACAGGCCGGCAAGTTGCTGTCCGAGATAGCGCCGGCAGGAAGGTAGGGAAGATGAGCGGTCCCGTAACCCGGCGGGATTTCATGAAGGGAACCATAGGCGTCGCCATCGCCGGCGGGACGGCCTTCGGCGGCCTTCAGGCTCCTTCCGGCAAGACGACCCGTGTCGTACTCGTGCGCAACGACAGGGTATGGCTCGCCGGCGGCGCGCTCGATCCGGCGGTCGTGCAAGGGATGCTGGACGAGGCGGTGATGAAATTGACCGGCGAAGGCGATGTGCGGGCGGCATTCCGCCACTTCGTCAAGTCGGATGACGTCGTGGGGGTCAAGAGCAACGTCTGGCGCATGCTGCCGACCCCCAGGGAGCTCGAGAACGCCATCCTGGCGCGCGTCCGGCAGGCGGGCGTGCCCGCCGAAAGGATCGGCGTGGATGACCGCGGTGTGCTCGGCAACCCGCTGTTCCGGAACGCGACGGCGATTATCAACGTGCGTCCGATGAGGACTCATTACTGGTCGGGAGTGGGCGGGTGCCTCAAGAACATGATCACGTTCACGCCGCGGCCCTCGGACTACCACGGCGATAGTTGCGCCGACATGGCCTCCTTCTGGAAACTGCCGCTGGTGGCGGGAAAGGTGAAGCTCAATATCCTGAGCATGCTGAATCCGCTGTTTCACGGCCGCGGGCCGCATCACTTCGACCAGCGTTATGTTTGGAGGTACAACGGCCTTCTGGTCGGCACGGATCCTGTGGCTGTGGACGCCGTGGGTCTGGCGATCATCCAGGCCAAGCGGCGCAGCTTCTTCGGCGACGAACGGGCCCTTCAGACGCCGCCCAAGCATATCGAACTGGCCGACCGGCGCCACGGCCTGGGCATTGCCGATCTGCGTCGCATCGAGCTGATCCGTCTCGGTTCGAGCACGGATATTCTGATATAGCCCGATTGCCGATCACCGGGCGGAGCGGGCGCCCGCAGAGTGCCGGTTTTCCAGGGGCGCCCGCATGCCGACCCGCCGCTTGCTAGCCGCCGAAGTACGAGGGAAGCACCATGTCGCGCATCGTGCGCAGGCCCGGGGGCGCCGTCAGGATCTTGGGGATCGTATTGGCGGTGATCGACGCCGTGGCGATATCTCCGTGGAAGCCGCCCTCGACGCGCGAGCAGATCCTGGGCGAACCCTCGATGGTGACGGCATCGTAGGACGCCGGCGCTCCCAGGTAGGCCTCCATGTGGAGCGTGATCAGCGCATTGCCTTCCTTGTCGTACCCGATCCCGTCCTGGATGATGCCGCACACCAGACCGGGCTCGACGGTCAGGAACGGGCTCGAGACCAGCTGCTCGGCGATCTTCGGCTGGATCGTGTCGGTGATCCTGGCCATCTTCCAGCCGAAGGCGTCGGCGATCATGGCGATCGATTCGGTCAACCCCACGTGGCGCACGCTGCCGGCATCCACCTTCTGCTGGAACTGCTCGGCCGTCAAGCCGGCGCCGATCTTCTGCTGGAAGGGGAGCCGGCGCGACGAGGCGTCCTGGATGCGGTCGACGCGGATCGCATCCACGCGCTCGCACACGCCCGTCAGCATGATGGGCAGCGCGTCCATGGCGAATCCGGGATTGACTCCGGTACCCACGACCGCGACCTTGGCCTTTCTGGCAAGCTCGTCGATCCGCTTCGCCAGTCGCTTGTTCGAATAATAGGGATAGGAAAGCTCTTCGGTGGTGGAGACGATGGGCACGCGCAGTTTGAGGACCGTCTCGATCTGCGGCAGGACGGCGCGCAGCGAGCTGAGCGTGCACAGCACCACCACGTCGGGCTTCGATTTCTTGATGGCCGCCACGGGATCGTCGGTGACCTTGATGCCGAGGCGGCGCTCGAGCCCGGCGATTTCGCCCAGGTCCCTGCCCACCTTTTCCGGATCGATATCGACGCCGGCAACCGGCTTGAATCCCTTGCGCGTTGCCGTCTGGCGCAACACTCCAACCCCGATCGGGCCCAGCCCGAAATGCATCACGCGAATCGGCATAAGAACCACTCCTCTCTCGAGATCATGAGCTCGGCTGAAAACCGTTGACAAAAATACCCGCACTCGGACGCCACTAGGATAAACCACGCGTCAACCCGCGGGACGGATCGATGGCGGGCGGAGACCGCCCGCGTCCATCAGCGCGGAGTCGTGCCTGCCACCTTGTTTCGGAGCACCCCGACCCCCTCGAGCTCGACCTCGACTACATCGCCGGGTTTCATCGCCTTCGTGGTCCCGGGAGTGCCGGTGAAGATCAGGTCGCCCGGAAGCAGGGTGACGAAGCTGCTGACATAGCTGACGATTGTGTCCACGTTGAATATGAGGTCCTTGGTCCTCTGCGACTGCACCACCTCGCCGTTGAGCCTCGTCTGCAGGAGCAGGTCGTTATAGTTCAGTCCCCGCACCACGGCCGGTCCGACGGGCGCGAAGGTATCGGAAGCTTTGGCGCGGAACCATTGCAGGTCGTTTTTCTGCCAGTCCCGCTCGCTGACGTCGTTGCCCGCCGTCACCCCGAAGACATACTTGGAAGCCTCTTCCGGAGTGACGTTCTTGGCCTTCCTGCCGATCACGACCACCATCTCGCCTTCGTAGTGCACGTTGCTCGCCCCCGGCGGAAAGACGATGCTTTCCTCCGGCCCGATGATCGAGCTCGGGTACTTGGCGAACAGTCCCGGATAAGCCGCCGCCTGGCGCTCCCCGAGGTGGCTCTTGTAGTTCAGACCGACCGCCACGATCTTGCTCGGTTCGCAGGGCGCCAGCAGCCGGGCCTCGGCCAGCGCCACGGTCCGGCCCGTCGGCTGCGGCGACTCGAAGAGGCTTCCCGTCAACTCACGGATACGGTCGCCTTCGAGGATGCCGTAGGCGATCTTGCCTCCATGCTCATAGCGGACGTAGCGGGTGATCGTGCCCTGGGCCTGGGCGGCGCAGGCCACAAGCAATATTACGGCGGCAGCCAGCAGCATCGATTTCGTTTCCATCATCGCCCTTTCTCCCGTCTTGGTTCCAGCGGCACTGTACAAGAGTTCCCGCCGGGACGCATCTTATTTTTATTTGCGAGGTAATTCCCGGCGTCGGCGAGACAATTGCCAAACTATAATATTTTCGAGACACGAATCCTTTCGGATGGTTGTATAATGCGTGCCGTTTTAGACACAGGACCCTCGTTACCGGCCCCGGACCGCCGGGGGCATACCGGAGGCGGACCGGCGCCGGCAACGCGCTGGTGTCGTGGATCGTTGTCATCGTTAACGGACTCGCCCGCTTCGAGAGAGGATGAGAATAATTCCGGAGGGGTATGTGACCATGTACTTCCTATCGAGATTCATTTCTAGGGGAACCCCGGGTCGCAGCCGCCGTGTGCGCGGCGCGCTGCTCCTTGGGGCGGTAGTGTTGCTGTGCTGTGCGGCCGCGAGCGCACAGGCGCCGCAGGAAACTCAGGCAGCGGCCGTGCATCGCGGAGGGGAAGCGACCCTGGTGCTTCCGGATCTGTCGCAGGTTTCCTTCGGGGGCATCAACGCGCGCACGCTTTTGAGTGCCGGGCTGTTTATCTGTTTGCTGGGCCTGCTGTTCGGGCTCATGAACTACCTCCAGGTCAAGAAGCTGCAGGTTCACACGGCGATGCGCGACATCTCCGAGCTGATCTATGAGACCTGCAAAACCTATCTGATCCAGCAGGGCAAGCTGCTGCTCGTCCTGGAGATCTTCATCGGCACCATCATCGTGCTCTACTTCGGCGTGCTGCGCCATTTCGACCTGATCAAGGTGGTGATCATCGTCATCTTCAGCCTGATCGGCATCGGCGGCAGTTACGGGGTCGCCTGGTTCGGCATGCGCATCAACACGCTGGCCAACTCGCGCACCGCCTTCGCGAGCCTGCGCGGGCAGCCGTTCCCCCTGTTCGCCATCCCGCTGAAGGCGGGCATGAGCGTGGGGATGGCGCTGATCAGCGTGGAGCTCTTCATGATGCTGTGCATCCTGCTCTTCATCCCGAGGGATTACGCCGGGCCGTGCTTCATCGGCTTCGCCGTGGGCGAGTCCCTGGGAGCCGCGGCCCTGCGTATCGCGGGCGGCATCTTCACCAAGATCGCCGACATCGGTTCCGATCTGATGAAGATCGTCTTCAAGATCAAGGAGGACGACGCGCGCAATCCGGGCGTCATCGCCGACTGCACGGGCGACAATGCCGGCGATTCCGTGGGACCGACGGCCGACGGTTTCGAGACCTACGGGGTGACCGGAGTGGCCCTGATCACCTTCATCCTCCTGGCGGTCCCGGATGCGGTGGTGCAGGTGCAGCTGCTGACCTGGATCTTCGTCATGCGCATCATGATGATCATCGCGAGCGGCCTGTCCTACTGGGTGAACCACATGCTTTCCTGGAGCCGCTTCGGGCACGCCCGCGAGATCAATTTCGAGATGCCGCTGACATCGCTCGTATGGCTGACGTCCTTCATATCGGTGGGCCTGACCTATCTGGTTTCCTACCTTATGATCGGAGAGCTGGGCGACGGCTCGCTGTGGTGGAAGCTCTCGACCGTGATCACCTGCGGCACGCTCGCGGGCGCGATCATTCCGGAGCTCGTCAAGGTGTTCACCTCCACCAAGTCGGCGCACGTCCAGGAAGTCGTGACATCGGCCCGCGAGGGCGGGGCATCGCTCGATATCCTGTCGGGATTCATCGCCGGCAACTTCAGCGGTTACTGGCTGGGCCTTGCGATCGCCTTCCTGATGCTGGTGGCAGCCGGCGTGAGCACCTTGGGCTTCAGCGCGCTCATGCAGGCGCCGGCCGTGTTCGCCTTCGGCCTGGTGGCTTTCGGCTTCCTCGGCATGGGACCGGTGACCATCGCGGTCGATTCCTACGGGCCGGTGACGGATAACGCGCAGTCGGTCTTCGAGCTTTCGGTCATCGAGCAGATCCCCGGCATCAAGGGGACGCTGAAGAAGGATTACGGCATCGACGTCGATTTCGAGCACGCCAAGCACATGCTCGAGGAGAACGACGGCGCCGGCAACACCTTCAAGGCGACGGCCAAGCCCGTGCTGATCGGGACGGCGGTCACGGGCGCGACCACCATGGTCTTTTCCACCGTCATCCTGCTGACCGAGGGCCTGACGCGCAACCTCGACAAGCTGTCCATACTCCACCCGCAGTTCCTGGTCGGCCTGCTCATAGGCGGGGCCATGATCTACTGGTTCACCGGCGCCGCCACGCAGGCGGTGAGCACCGGGGCCTACCGGGCCGTGGAGTACATCAAGGCCAACATCAAGCTCGAGGGCGTGGAGAAGGCCTCGGTCAAGGACAGCAAGAAAGTGGTCGAGATCTGCACGCAGTACGCCCAGCGCGGGATGTTCAACATCTTTATCGCCGTGTTCTTCTCGACCCTCGCCTATGCCTTCTTCGAGCCGTACTTTTTCATCGGCTACCTGATCTCGATCGCCCTGTTCGGGCTCTTCCAGGCGATCTTCATGGCCGACGCGGGCGCCGCCTGGGACAACTCCAAGAAGATCGTCGAGGTGGATCTCAAGGAGAAGGGTACGCCGTTGCATGCGGCCACGGTCATTGGAGACACCGTCGGCGATCCCTTCAAGGACACCTCCTCGGTGGCCATGAACCCGGTGATCAAGTTCACCACCCTGTTCGGGCTGCTGGCGGTCGAGCTGGCCGTGGAGATGACCCAGGAGGTCGGTCCCGCGGTGGGGTATGCGCTGGCGTTCCTGTTCTTCTTGGTGGCCGTGACCTTCGTGCGCCGCTCGTTCTACGGCATGCGCATCAAGTCGCAGGCATAGGAGGCGGCACGGGGGAGGAGCCCGCGGCGGAATTCCTCCCCCCGGCCGTTCCCTCTCCGGTTCGCGCGGCACTCCTGAAGGCGGTCACTCCTCGGCCGCCGGCGGCGCCCCGGCGCGCGCCAGGTCCTCCTGGCGGATCTTGTCCACGTTGAGCTTGGCGGCCGTGGCGGTCATCTTGGAGAGCACCTCGCCGAAATCGAAGGATGTCGCCTTGGAGAAGCGCGTGGGATTGATGCGGGCCACCACGAAGGCCCTCAAGTAAGGGCTGGTGAGCCCGCGCTCTTTCAGCTTGGCGACGACGTCGCTCACGGCGTCGTCGAGTTCGAGGAGCTGCGCGGCGCGCCGTTCTCTTTCGGCCAGCGCGGCTTTCAGCGGGAGTTCGAGGAAATCGTCCACGCGCCGCAGCACCGGCTGGTAGGCGCCGCCGCTGATGCGCGGCCTCATTTCGTAGCTCATCCCCAGCGTGAGGAAACACGCCTCCTCGAACTCGAAGGCGAAGTCGATCTCCCTGCGGCCGTCGTGCTCCGCCAGCGCGCGCGCCATGCGGACGGTTTCGAGCGACTTTTCCTTCAGATTGTGGGCCTTCTCGGTGTTCAGGGCCAGGATCTGGAACGCCACGGCCGGCTCCGGGATCAGCAGGCCGATGATGCTCTTGGCCCCGAGCAGCTTCAGCGCCTGCAGCCGGTGGCTGCCGTTCGGGGTCCAGTACCCGCCGTCGCCCTCCACGACGATGATGGGATCGAGGTAGCGTCCGATCTTTTCGATGACCGCCATCAGGCGCTTGACGTGCTTTTCGGAAACGTCGCGCTGGTATGGTGTGGGCTGAACCCGGGCGATGGGAAGTGCCACCAGCAGGACTTCCTTGCCGCCGTACGGCTCCGAGTAATGCGCGAGGACCGCACCGCCGTCCTGCTCGACCTTGCGGGCGAGCGCGGCCGAGTCCGGGCTCGGTTTGCCCTTGGTATCGGGAGGAGCGAGGCCGACCGATTCGGGGGCTGATTTCTTGCGGCGGGTGGCTTTCTTGGGCGGCATCGCTGGTTCCTCCATACGGGCCTGGCCGGCCGTCGCCCCTACGATAGCACAAAACCGCGCCCGGCCGGGATGCGCGCCGCCGTTTCGCGGTGGCGGCTCTTGCGCCGATGATGTACAGTTGGGCCTGCGGATGGGGGGTCGGAATATGGCTTCGCAAAGCGCGATCGTGCCGCTCTCGGTTTTTCTCTTGCTGGGTCCGGCGTGCCTTCAGGCGACTGCCGCCCGCGCGCAAACGGTGGTCCCCGGCCTGGAGGTTCTCCTCAGCGAGCAGAAATCACTGATTGCCGGCAAGCGCGTCGGCCTGATCACGAACCACACCGGCGTGGATCGCCGGATGCGCAGCGGCATCGATCTGCTTGCCCGCACCCCCGGTGTGAAGCTTGCGGCGCTTTTCGCGCCCGAACACGGCATCCGCGGCACCGTCCAGGCCGGACGAGAGCTGGGCGACACGGTGGACGAGCGCACAGGCGTGCGCGTCTACAGCCTCTACGGCAAGACGAGGCGGCCGACCCCCGAAATGCTGAAGGATGTCGACGTCCTGCTGTACGACATCCAGGACGCCGGCGTTCGCTTTTACACGTACATCTCCACCTTGGGCGAATGCATGGAGGCGGCGGCCGACAGCCGGATTCCCTTCATCGTCCTGGACCGCCCGAATCCGATCGCCGCCGCCAGGATCGAGGGACGGATTCTGGACATAGCCCGTTTCAAGTCTTTCGTCGGAGCCTATGCGATCCCCATCCGGTACGGCTTGACGATCGGCGAGCTTGCCGGTTTCATCCGCGACGGCCTGGGCAAGGATCTGAAGCTCACCGTGGTCAAGATGAAAAACTACCGGCGCAGCATGTGGTACGACGAGACCGGACTGCTCTGGATTGCCCCGTCCCCCAATGTCCCGTCGCTCGCCACGGCCACGGTCTACCCCGGCATGTGCCTGATCGAAGGAACCAACATTTCCGAGGGAAGAGGGACGACGCAGCCCTTCGAGATGATCGGCGCGCCGTGGCTCGACGGGCAAAAGCTCGCCGATGATCTCGCAGCGCTGAACCTGCAAGGCGTCTTTTTCCGGCCGGTGGAGTTCACGCCCACGTTTTCCAAGTACCAGGGGGAGACCTGCCGCGGCATCCAGGTCCATGTGAGCGACCGCCGCCGCTATGAGCCGGTGCGGGTGGCGCTGCATATCCTGAGCGCGATCCGGCACGCGTACCCGTCCGATTTCCGGTGGCGGGAAAGTTCGATCGATCGCCTGTCGGGATCGGACGATCTGCGCAAGGCGATCGATGAGGGGATGCCCGTCGACAGGATCATGGCGGCGTGGGAGCCCGAGCTCGAGAAGTTCGACGCGCTGCGCAGGAAATACTTCCTCTACCCGTGACGTGCGATTCCGGTCATTCGCCGTCGCGAACGCGGGTCGCAGCCGGCTGCGAACGCCGACTAGAGCACACCTTACAGCAGGATGCTTTCCTGCCACAGGCGCTGCAATGCGCGGCTGCCGGCCGCGAGTTCCGCGCGTGTATAGACCAGGATGTCGGTGCCGCGCTCCAGGTCGAAGTAAGGCAAAAAAGTCAGGGCGCGCCGCACCGGGTCGGCTTCCAGGGTTCGCTCAAGGACTATCAGGATGTCGATGTCGCTCGTCCCCGTCTGATCGCCCCGGGCCAGCGACCCGAAGAGGCGCACCTCGACCGCCTCGGGATGTTCAGCCCGGATCCTCCGGGCGATCGCGCGCAGCCGTTCGAGCAGGCTATCGCGGTTCAGGGAGATGATCCTGACAGAATCGGATGATGTCCTCGGCGGCACGAACCGCCTCCTCTGCCTTGGCCTGGTTGTAATAGTCCGCCGGTTTGCCTTGCGGAAACCCGTTGGGATAACGCGGAGGGATGCAGTGGGCATCGAGGAGCTGGGCTTTTTCCATGAGTCCAGGGGCGGCATCGGGCAGGGCCCGGATCATGGGCGTTATGGCAGGACCCCAGACATCATGGCCGCGCGCCATGAGCAGCCCCTTGACCGCCTTTTCGGCGGCCTGCTGGGCCGTGAAGCACGCCCACTCCCAGTAGCGATATTCCATGTCGATCCGGGCTTTCTCGAGATCGCGCACGGCCTAGTCCAGCCAATCCCGATAGCGGTTCATATGCATAACATCATAGCCCGCGCGTGCGCCGCACGCAATCGGCGCGCAAAGGCCGGAAAAGAACGTGCGCGGAGCGAGCGGCGGATCTTGGCGATTGACATCGGCTGCGGCCTTCACGACACTAGCGGGCGTGAAAAAGGGAAGGCCCAAGAAGAGCACTTCCGGTTGCGCTCGCCGGCGCGCGGGCGAGCGCAGGCGCAGGCGCTCGGCCGCTCAGTCGTCGCCCGAAGCCCTGCCGTCTTCGTACGGCAGGACGCGGCTGGTGGCGATGGTCGTGGACCCGCATCTGGTGCACGCGTATTGGGAGATTGGCGCCGCGCATCTCGGGAGGATGCGCAAGTCACTGGGCGGGCATTGCGCCGGTGCCCGGGCCGTTCTGCGGTTTCACGAGAGCGGGCGCGCTCGGGGCGCGGCCGCTGCGTTCTTCGATGTCGAAATCCAGCCTGCAGCCCGCAACTGGTACGTGCCCCTGTGGAGCTCGGACAAGACTTATCGGCTGGAGCTGGGATTCCTGGCCCCGGACGGCCGCTTTCTTTCGGCGGCACGCTCCAACGAGATCTATGTGCCCCGATCCGAACCCTCGCCCCGCTGCGAGGTTCGTCTGTGGAGCCCCGCGCGCCGGGCAAGCGCCTATGCGGATTGCCGGCCGCCGCAAGCGCGTGCGACGCCCGGAAATGAGCGCGGCCGGCGGACCGAACGCCGCGCTCCGGCGGAATCGGCGCATGGCGCGGCGCTCGACGATAGCGCGCCGGAGGCGGCGCGGCCCGGCGGCCGGCGCGAACCAATACCGGTCGGCATCGGTTCCGGCCCGGCCCGCCTCGAAGGTGACGCATGCGCGCAGCCGGGCCTTTCCGGCGGCGTGCGCTCCGCCCCTGCGGCGGACCTCACGGCGGAATGCGAGCGCCGCTTTGTTCCGGGCATCTCTTCCGGATGAGCCGCGCCGCGCGCAGGGCAGGGATGGAGAAAGGCTGCCTGATCGTTTTGCTGCATGCTCACCTGCCCTTCGTGCGCCATCCCGAGCACGAGGACTTTCTCGAAGAATATTGGCTGTACGAAGCCATCACCGAAACCTACGTTCCATTGCTGCTGTTGCTGGACCGCCTCCTGGAAGACGGCGTCGAATTCCGGCTCACCCTGTCCCTGTCGCCCACCCTTGCGTCCATGCTCGGGGATCCGCTGCTGCAGTCGCGCTACCGCAGGCGCCTGGCGAAGCTCCTGGAGCTGGCCGAAAAGGAGGTCGGGCGCACGCGCACCCGCGGGCCTTTCCACGATGTCGCCCGCATGTATCGGCGGCGTTTCGAGGAAGTGCGGGCGGCCTACGAGGAGCGCTATTGCGGGGATCTGGTCGGGGCCTTCCGCAGGATCCAGGAAACCGGCAAACTCGAGATCCTGGCCGGCGCCGCCACGCACGCCTATCTGCCGGTGCTGTCCGTCAATCCTTCGGCCGTGCGCGCCCAGGTGCGCATCGGCATCGCTCACTACCGCGAGACATTCGGCAGGGAGCCGCAGGGCTTCTGGCTTCCCGAGTGCGGCTATCATCCGGGATTGGAGAACGTCCTGCGCGGCGAGGGAATCCGCTACACCATCCTGGAGGCGCACGGCATCACGCGCGCCGATCCCAGGCCGAGGTACGGCGTCTACGAGCCCGTCTACGGGCCGGAAGGGCTCGCCTTCTTCGGGCGCGATCCGGATTCGTCGCAGCAGGTGTGGAGCTCCGTCGAGGGCTACCCCGGCGACTACGATTATCGGGAGTTTTACCGCGACCTGGCCTTCGACGAGAACCTGGAATATCTCGCGCCCTACATCCAGCGCGACGGCATCCGGATCGATTCGGGGATCAAGTACTACCGAATCACGGGCCGCGGGGAGCCCAAGGAGGTCTATGTGCCGCGGCGGGCGGCGGAAAAGGCGGAGATCCACGCCGCCGACTTCCTGCTCAAACGAAAGGAGCAGGTGGAGCGCCTGGCTCCCCTCATGGATGTCCCGCCGGTCATCACGGCTCCCTACGACGCCGAGCTGCTGGGGCACTGGTGGTTCGAAGGCCTCTGGTGGCTCGATGCGCTGATACGGAGGCTGGCCGCCGCCGGCGGGTCACCGCGCCTGATCACGCCCTCCGAGTATCTGCAGGACCATCCGGTGCATCAGGTCGTCGAACCGTCGCCTTCGAGCTGGGGCTACAAGGGTTATCACGAGGTCTGGCTTTCGGGTGCCAACGACTGGATCTACCCCCACCTCCATCATGCCGCGGCCGAGATGGAGCGGCTGGCCGCCGGCAATCCGCGGGCGCGGGGATGGAAGCTGCGCGCGCTGCGCCAGGCCGGGCGCGAGCTGCTGCTGGCGCAGGCGAGCGACTGGGCTTTCATGATCAAGTCGGGTGCGACGGGAACGTATGCGGCCGAACGGACGCGGGTGCACCTCGCGCGCCATCGGCTCCTGTGCGAGGCGATCCGGCGGGGAGAGATCGATCGCCGCCTCGTGGAGGAGATGGAGCTTCGGGACAACATTTTCCCCCGGCTCGACCATCGCTCGTTCATCTGAAGCAGGGAGCGCCCGCCGGCAAAAAACCGGCCGCGTGCCTGCCGCTGCAGGCGGACCGGTCCCCGCGATGCAACAGGAGGCGCACGTCCCGATCGCGGCTCAGGCCGGCGCCAAGGTCATTTCGCTTTGGCGCGCTTTTTCTTGCGCGGGCGGGTCTTGCCGAAGGTTCCCCGGTAGATCTTGCCTCGCTTGGTGCGCAAATCTCCTTTGCCCATGATTTCTGACTCCCGGTTGATTTTGCCCCCGAATTTCGAGGGCCATCCTCGTATATATTATCTATCACAAGCGGCTTGTGCGTGCCCCCGGCCGGGCGGCATGCGTAAGGTTTTTCGCTTGCGGCGGTGAGGATGAGCGAAAACTTGAAGCGCGATCTCGGATCACTGCGAATCGATCGGAGCCGCCGGGTGCGCCCCGAGCGGCGCAAGCGCGGGCTTCTGCTCGGGGTTCTGTTCCTGGTGCTGCTCGCGACCGCTGCGGCTTTCGTTTGGCTGCGCGTGCCGGCTGCGCTCGTCGAGGTCTTGGCCGGGGCACGCGAGGTGGAGGTCGTGCGGGCGGAGCGCGGCGAGCCTTCCAGGGAAAGGGTGGTGCTCACGGCGGGCGGCTACGTGGTGCCGCGCCGGCGGGTCGAGGTCTCCTCGAAGATCAGCGGGCGCGTCGTGGAGCTGCCGGTCGAGCGGGGCGACTATGTGCGGGCCGGGCAGGTGCTCGCGCGCCTGGACGACCGCGAGATCAGGGCCCAGCTCGACCAGGCGCGCGCGGCCGCGCAGGCCGCCGCCGCCCGGCTCGACGAGGTCCTGGCCGGGTCGCGGCCGGAGGAGATCGAGAGGGCGCGTGCGGCCGTGCAGCAGGCCGAGGCCACCCTGAGTACCGCAGGCGCCAACCTGCGGCGCGCGCAGGCGCTGCACAAGAAGGGGGTGCTTTCCGCGCAGGCCCTGGACGACGCTCAGAACGCCTACGACGTCGCCGCCGCGCAGGCGGAGATCGCGCGGCGCGACTACGAGCTTGTGCGCCTCGGGCCGCGCCGGGAACAGATCGAGCTCGCCCGGGCGCATCTGGCCGAGAGCCGGGCCGCCGTCCGCTGGCTCGAGTCCCAGCTCGAGAACACCGTGATCCGCGCGCCGGTTTCCGGCACGATTCTCGAGCGCCTGATCGAGCTGGGCGAAATGGTCACCACCGGTTTCGTCAGCGGGCGCGGGGCCAAGGCGGCCCTGGTGAGCATTGCGGATCTCGACGACCTGGAAGTCGAGCTCGAGATCAGCGAAGCGGAGATCTCGCGCGTCCGGACGGGGCAGCGCTGCCGGGTGTCGCCCGATGCCTATCCCGAACAGAAGTACGACGCCAGGGTGCGCGAGATCGCGCCCGAGGCCAATCGCCAGAAGGCGACGATCCAGGTCAAGGTTTCGGTCGAGCGCCCGGACCGCTACCTGCGCCCGGAAACCAATGCCAAGGTCCAGTTCCTGGAAGATGCCGACGGCGCTGCCGTTTCCTCCGGAAGCGTTCTTGTTCCGAAGGCCGCCATCCTCGAGGGTCCGGCGGTATATCTGGCGGCCGGCGGGCGGGCGGCGCGCCGCAAGGTCGTCGTCGGCAGGGAAACGGGGGATCAGGTGGAAGTGATATCGGGTCTGAGCG
Organism: uncultured Acidobacteriota bacterium; assembly: GCA_964534795.1. Lineage (GTDB taxonomy): Bacteria > Acidobacteriota > UBA6911 > UBA6911 > UBA6911 > CAZHQK01. Next base: position 5,239 of record CAZHQK010000017.1, on the reverse strand, counting down.
AGGGCGAACAGGTGATCGTGCGCGGGCTCGAGGGCCTCGCCGAGGGGATGCGGATCCGGGTCCGGCCGTAGCGGGGCGGGCCGTCTTGCCCGACGGGTGTGCACTGATGAAATACATGCGGTTTCTCCTGCAAAATCTCTTCCGCAACCGGCGCCGCACCATTCTCACGGTCCTGAGCATCGCGGTGTCGATATTCCTGATCGCGACGCTGCGGACCCTGCTGACCGAAATGGCGGCGCCGCCCGAGACGCCCGATTCGGGACTCAGGTTGATCACGCGCCATCGCGTCTCCATCGTCAACATTCTTCCGGTCTCCTATCGCGCCAAGATCGCACAGGTGGAAGGAGTCGAGGCGGTCATCGGCTCCATCTGGTACGGCGGGGTGTACAAGGATCCGAAGAACTTCTTCATGCAGTTCGCCGTCGACACGGATCAGTTCTTCGCCGTCAACAGCGACCTGATCATCCCCGAGGAGCAGAAGCAGGCCTTCCTGAAGGACCGCACGGGCGCGATCGCCGGGGAAAACATCGCCCGGCGCTTCGGCTGGAAGGTGGGCGACCGGATCACCATGGAGGGATCGCTCTTCGATTTCGATGCCGAGCTGACGCTGCGCGGCATATACCGGGGCGGCTCCGACGTGGGCAGCATCCTGTATTTCCACTGGGATTACTTCAACGAGGCGCTCGGCAACCGGGGCTTCACGGGCACATTTTCCATCAAGGCGCGCTCGGCGGCGGAGCTGCCGGCGATCGCCGAGAAGATCGATGCGCTCTTCGCCAATACCAGCGCGCCGACGAAGACCGAGACCGAAAAAGCCTTCATGCTGGGGTTCATATCGATGGTGGGCAACGTACGCCTTCTGATCGCCGGGATCGCCTCGGCCGTGATCTTCACCGTCATACTGGTGGCGGCCAACACCATGGCCATGTCGATACGGGAGCGGGTGCGCGAAATCGGCATTCTGAAAGCTCTCGGCTTCCGCCGTTTCCAGATCCTGTCCCTGCTCCTGGCGGAATCGGTCCTTCTCTCTTTGAGCGGCGCCCTTCTGGGCGGGTTCGGGGCCAGGGTGCTCTATTCCAGCATGAACATGGCGTTGGTGACCGGCGGCTTTTTCCCGCGCTTCGACGTGACGCCGGGGACGCTGCTGCTGTGCGTCGCGATCGGCGTGGGCGTCGGCATTCTGTCGGCCGGGCTGCCGGCCTGGCGGGCGGCACGGCGGCCGGCGGCCGCCGCCATGCGCGGCGTCGTCTGAGGAGGGCAGGCGGTTGAAGATTCCACTTCGTTACAACCTGCGCAGCCTGCTGGTGCGCTGGCCGGGTTCTCTCATGACCGCGGGCGGCATCGGGCTCACGGTCGCGATCGTGGTCACCATGATGGCCCTGGTCGGCGGACTCGAGAACACTTTCGTCGATACCGGCCACGACGGCCAGCTGGTGGTGCTGCGCCAGGGATCGATCAACGAGGTCAACAGCTTCATCAACCGCGACCTGTTCCCCACGGTCCGCTTCCTCCCGGGCGTGGCGCGCGACGGCCGCGGCGAGCCGCTGGTTTCGGGAGAAATCGTGGTGGTGATCAACAACACCCGGGTCGACGGGCAAAGCTCCAACATGATCGTGCGCGGCCTCACGGAAACGGGCTTCGTGCTGCGCCCGGAGGTGCGCGTCGTGGCGGGGAGGAAATTCCGGCCCGGCCTGCGCGAGATCATGGCGAGCCGTGCCCTGGCGGAACGCTTCCGCAATATGGCGCTCGGCGAGACCATCCGCTTCGCGCGCAGCGAATGGAAGGTCGTGGGGATATTCGACGCCGGCGGGACCGCATACGACTCGGAGGCCTGGGCCGACTACACCGAGATTTCCCAGGACTGGGACCGGCCGGTCTACTCCTCGATGCTGCTGCGCGCCGAAAGCGCCGCCGCCGCCGACGAGATCCGGCGGCGCGTGGCCGCCGACCCCAGGATCAACCTGCAGGCCCTCCCCCAGAGGGAGTACTTCGCCGGGCAGACGGGTGCGGCCGCCGGGGGAACGAAGGCGCTCGGCTATTTCATCGCGGTCGTGGTGGGGATCGGCGCCTGCTTCGCCGCCATGAACATGATGTACGGCGCCGTGATGTCGCGGGCGGCCGAGATCGCCACCCTGCGCGCCGTCGGCTTCCGGCGCCGCCACGTGCTGGCATCCTTTCTGGCCGAGTCGCTGATCGTGGGCGTCGCGGGCGGAGTTCTGGGCTGCCTGCTGGCTCTGCCCATGCACGGCATCTCGTCCGGCACCGCGAACTTCCAGACCTACAGCGAGGTCCTCTTCAACTTCCGCATCACGCCGGGGATTCTGCTGCGCGGCCTGGCGTATGCCGCGGCCGTCGGGGCGCTGGGCGGGTATCTGCCGGCGCGGCGGGCGGCCCGCATGAAACTGATCGATGCCATCAGGGAATAGGCGTTGTCGGGGCAGCCCGGCGGGGCATGGCGGCGCTACGGGGAAAGGTCATGGGCGAAAAACTGATCGAGATCAGGGGGTTGAGCAAGGTTTTCCGGCGCGACAGCGTCGAGATCCGCGTGCTCGCCGGGATCGACCTCGACGTGTACGCAGGCGACTTCGTCAGCCTCATGGGCCCGTCGGGCTCGGGCAAGACGACGCTGCTCAATATCATCGCGGGCATCGACCGGCCCTCGGGCGGCGAGCTGCGCGTTCTCGACGCCGACCTGCTGTCGATGAGCGAGGACGAGCTGGCCGCATGGCGCAACCGTCACGTGGGTTTCGTTTTCCAGCACTTCAACCTGATCCCCGTGCTGACCGCCTTCGGCAACGTGGAGCTGCCGCTGCTGCTGACCCCGTTGTCGCGCAGGGAGCGGCGCGAGCACGTGATGACCGCTCTCGAACTGGTGGGATTGGGCGCGCGGGCGGATCATTACCCGCGGCAGCTTTCCGGCGGCGAGGAGCAGCGGGTGGCCATCGCGCGCGCGATCGTCACCGACCCCACCTTCGTGCTCGCCGACGAGCCCACCGGCGACCTGGACGCCGCCTCGGCCGACGAGGTGCTGCAGGTGCTGGCCGGGCTGAACAAGGAATTCCGGAAGACCATCATCCTGGTCACGCACGACCCGCGCGCGGCCTCCTACGCCTCCGTGCTCCATCATCTGGAGAAAGGAGTCCTCGTACGGCGATAGCCGGCGGCAGGGCGCGCGGCGATGTTTACCCGGCCGGGCGACTTCGATAGAATCGCGCCTGCGCGCTTCGCCTGGCGCCTCGGTTCCAGGGCGACCCGCGCGCACGCGGAGGATCATCATGCGCCACCTGCGAACCGTCCGTCTCGCCCCGGCCGTTGCACTGGCCGCCCTCCTGCCGCTGCTGCCCGCGCGGGCGCAGTCGATCCGCACGCCCGCCGAGGAATCGGGCTTCAGCCAATACAGCCAGAGCGACGAGATCGTTCGTTTTCTGAAGGCCGTCGCCTCCGCTTCCAGGGAAGCGAAGCTGCAGGTGATCGGCAAGACACTGCCCGCCAAGGAACTGCCTGCCACCGACCTGTACCTCTGCATCCTCACCGAGGAAGGGGCGGGCAGCCCGGGCGCCCTGAAGCGCAACAAGCCGACCGTGCTGATCGTGGCCTCGCAGCACGGCAATGAACAGTCGGCGAAGGAGGCGGCCCTGCAGATGATCCGCGACCTGGCGCTCGGCGGGATGAAACCGTTTCTCAGGCAGCTCAACATCCTCGTCATTCCCCAGGCAAATCCCTACGGCAACCTGGTCGACAGGCGCCAGAACGAGCAGAACCTCGATCTCAACCGGGATCACGTGAAGCTCGAGTCGCCCGAGACACGGGCCATCCACAGGGTATTCCGCGCCTGGATGCCCGAGGTCACGCTCGACGTGCACGAAAAGGGAGACGACTACTACCGGGTGTCCACCGGCTGCGTGTCGAACCTCAACATCCACGCGAGCCTGCAGCGCTACTCCAGGGATAGGATCTTCCCGGCCATTGCCCGGCGGGTGGAAGCGGACGGCTACACCTGGCACGAATACCTGATCAGCGAGTTTGCCGGCAGCACGCAGGCTGCCGGCGTCCCGGACCGCCCCCAGGCGGGGCAGCCGCGCGAAATCCAGATGCGCTACAGCACCACGGACCTGAACGACGGCCGCAACAGCCTGGGCATCTACGAAACCCTGTCCTTCATCCAGGAGTGTTCGTCGCGCCACGACCTTTCGACGCTCGAGGAGAGGACGCGCTGGCAGTATTCGGGGATCCGGGGGCTGCTGGAGGCCGTAGCCGGCGACGCCAGGCAGGTGCTCTCCCTGGTGCGGGGACGCCGCGAGCGCCTGTTGCGCGAGGCTGCCAGGCCCGGGCCCGGCCGCGTGGTCCACCTCAGGATGCAGTACGTGCGCGATCCCGAGGAACCGGAGCTGACGCTCAAGGTTTTCGACCGGGAAGGCGGGGGCGGCACAGGCCGGCCGGCGGTCATCACGCAGGTGGTGAAGAACTGGCTGCCCAAGGTGGAGTCGCGGCTCGCCGTCCCGCGCCCGCAAGGGTACATCGTCCCGGCCGGGCATTTGGAAGTGATCCGGACTTTGCTCGACCACGGGATCCGTGTCGAAACGCTCACGCGCGATGCGCCGGTCGATGTGGAACGCTATTGGGTCCGCGACTGTGTGCCGGCGCGCGAGGATTATCTGGCTCCGGAGAGAATCGAGGTCGAGAAACAGCAGACGCGCACGACCGCGCGCCGAGGCGATTTCTATGTCGCGGTCGCCCAGCCGGCCGCCAACCTGATCCCCGCCCTGCTCGAGCCGCAGTCCGAGTACGGGCTGATCCGCTACCGCATGTACAAGCTCGTGCCGGAGAGCGGTTCCTTCTTCCCCATTCTGCGGGTGGTCAAGGGCAAGCCCCCGGCCGCGCCATACAGCGGCGCCGGCGGGAACCCGTAGGCGAGCGCGCCTTTTGCCCGGTAACAGGTCGGACCGCAGGGCGCCCGCCCAGGGAGTCTGTTCCGGTTATCTCACCCTCAACCCGGCGAGTTCCACTCCACCGCATGGCAGCCCCGCGATTGACTTTGGCGCGCCCGGCGTCGTAGAGTTCCGGCCACGCGGGACGGGCAGGCGTGACCGACCGTCCTGCGGGGCATGAGGGCCGCCATGTTACGCCGGAGCGCATTGACGCCATGAGCACCAGATATGTCATCGGATTGGATTACGGTACGAACTCGGTCCGCACCCTGGTCGTCGATGCGGCCAACGGCCGCGAAGTGGCGACTTCG
>CAZHQK010000016.1:0-30495 GCA_964534795.1 uncultured Acidobacteriota bacterium | reverse complement strand
CGGCGCACGATTTCATGCCGGTGTGGAGCCACGACGGCAGGTACATCGCCTTCGCCAGCGACCGGTACGGCAACTTCGACATCTTCGTCGTGGCCGCGGAGGGTGGAGAGCCCAGGAGAGTCACCTTCCATTCCGCTCACGAATACCCCTACACCTTCAGCAACGACGACCGTGAGATCCTGTTCGGCGCCGTGCGCATGGATACCGCCGAAAACCGGGGATTCCCGACGGGCTCCCAGCCGGAACTGTACAAGGTGCCGGCAAACGGCGGCCGCGTGGAACAGGTGCTGACCACGCCCGCCGAGGAAGTGAAGCTGAGCCGGGACGGGCAATTCATCATCTACCAGGACAGGAAGGGCGGGGAGAACGCCTGGCGCAAGCATCACACTTCGGCGATCGCCAGGGATATCTGGGTCTATGACGTCAAGTCCGGGAGGCACCGCAAGATCACGTCGTTCGCGGGCGAGGACCGGAACCCGGTGTTCACGGACAACGACAAGGCCTTCTATTACCTGAGCGAGGAGAGCGGTTCGTTCAACGTGCACCGGATGAGCGTGGCCGGCGGCCGCTCGCAGCAGGTCACTTTCTTCAAGGGGCCGCCGGTCCGTTTCCTCAGCGTCGCGGCGAACGACACGCTGTGCTTCGGTTATGACGGGGAACTTTACACGCAAAGGGGGAGCGGCAAGCCGCAGAAGGTTCCCGTGCTCATCGCGGCCGACTCCAAGAGCAACAACGAAAAGATCCTGCCGGTCACGGGCGACGCCGGCGAGCTCGCGGTCTCCCCCACCGGCAAGGAAGTGGCTTTCACCTTCCGCGGCGAGGTGTTCGTCACCAGCGTCGAAGGGACCGTCACCAAGCGCATCACCAACACCCCCGAGCAGGAAAGAAGCGTGAGCTTTTCGCCCGACGGCAAGGCCTTGATCTATGCCTCGGAGCGGGGGAACCGCTGGAAGATCTACGAAACCCGCAGGGTGCGCGAGGAGGAGCCGTATTTTTACGCATCGACTGTGCTGAAAGAGACGGCGCTCGTGGACAACGACCACGAAAACTACCAGCCCGCCTATTCTCCGGACGGACAGGAAATAGCCTATATCGAGGACCGGATGAAGCTGCGGATTCTCAATCCGGCCGCCAAGGAGACGCGCACCATACTGACCGACCGCGAGCTCTTCTCGATGCGCGACCATGACCAGTATTTCCAGTGGAGCCCGGACGGCAAGTGGATCCTCTTCGATTACTCCGTACCGGGCATCGCCCCCGGCGAGGTCGGGCTCGTGCAGGCCGACGGCAAGGGGAAGGTGATCAACCTGACCGAAAGCGGCTTCAGCGACAACCGGCCCAAGTGGATCCTGGGCGGCAAGGCGATGATGTGGTTCAGCAACCGCGACGGCCTCAAGGCGGTGGCCCAGAGCGGCGGCGCGCAGAGCGACGCCTACGCCCTCTTCTTCACCAAGGAGGCCTGGGACCGGTTCCGGCTGACCAAGGAAGAGGCCGCGCTTCTCAAGGAAATGGAGGAGAAGAAGGAAAAGGAGAAGGAGAGTGCGGCCAAGGAGAAAAAAGAAGCGCCCAAGCCCGAACCCCTGGCGATCGACTGGGACGGACTGAATACGCGCAAGGCCAAGCTGACGATCCACTCCTCCTCGCTGGGCGACGCCCTGGTGAGCAAGGACGGCGAGACGCTGTACTACCTGGCGCGCTTCGAGCGCGGCATGAACCTGTGGACCACCAACCTGCGCACGCGCGAGACCAAGATGCTCGTGGCGCTCAATGCCAATCGGGCGAGCATGGAGTGGGACAAGGATCAGAAGGCTATCTTCCTGCTGGCCGACGGCGGCATATCCAAGATCGATCCGGCGAGCGGCAAGCGCGACAACATCGCAATCAAGGGCGAGATGACGGTGGACACCGCCGCCGAGCGGCGCCTGATGTTCGAGCATGTCTGGAGGAGAACCAAAAGCACGTTCTACACCGCCGGCTATCACGGCGTCGACTGGGACGGGCTGAAGCCGGTGTACGAGAAGTACCTGCCCCACATCGGCAACAACTACGAGTTCGCCGAAATGCTCAGCGAAATGCTGGGCGAGCTGAACGTGAGCCACAGCGGCGCCTCGCACTCGACCTCCGATCCCAACGCGGATGCCACCGCCTCGCTGGGCGTCTTCTACGATCCGGCTTACAAGGGCGCGGGCGTCAGGATCGTCGAGGTGATCCGGGGCGGCCCGCTCGACAAGGCCGGGATGAACGTGGGCCCCGGAATGATCATCGAGTCGATCGACGGCGAGGTCATCGCCGCCGACCGCGATCCGGCACAGTATCTCAACCGCAAGGCGGGCAAGAACGTCCTGCTCGCGGTCGCCGACGGCGCGACCAAGCGGGAGATCACCGTCAAGCCCGTCACCCTGCGCGAGGAAAACGAGCTCCTGTACCGGCGCTGGGTGCGCCGCAACCAGGACGAGGTGGACCGGCTGAGCAACGGCCAGCTGGGGTACATCCACGTCCCGGGGATGAACGACAGCGCCTATCGCACGACCTACGAGGAGGTGATGGGCAAGTACGCCGACCGGAAAGGGATCGTCGTCGACACCCGGTTCAACGGCGGCGGCGACCTGGTTGCCGATCTGGCCATGTTCCTGAGCGGCAAGAAATTCTTCGACTACACCACGGACACCCGCAGCAACGGCTACGAACCCAACTTCCGCTGGACCAAGCCCAGCATCGCGCTGGCCAACGAGGCCAACTACAGCGACGGGCACTGCTTCGCCTTCAGCTACCAGAACCTGGGCCTGGGAAAGCTCGTGGGCATGCCCGTCCCCGGCACCTGCACCTTCGCCGGCTGGGAGACGCTGCAGGACAGCAGCGTCCGCTGGGGCGTGCCGCCCCTGGGCGTGAAGAACGTCGCCGGCCAGTACCTGGAAAACCGCCAGACCGAGCCGGACATCAAGGTGATGAACGAATACGAGGTGATGAGCAAGGGGCGCGACCAGCAGCTGGAAGCGGCCGTCGCCGCACTGATGAAAGAGATCAAGTGAACCCGGGCAGGCGCCGGCCGGGCCGTGCGCATGCGGCGGCGGTCCTGGATCTTCGCGGCTACCGGCGCCGGCCGCCTACGATCACCATTTCGAGGTGCGCGAGCGAGCGCAGGGGGTCGCCGTCGAATATGAGCACGTCGCCCGCCTTGCCGGGCTCGAGCGCGCCGAGGCGGTCGGCCACGCCGAATATCCGGGCGGCCTGCACGGTGAGGGCGCGCACGGCCTCTTCCTCCGGCAGACCCGCGGCCACCGCCGCGCGTGCCTGCGCCAGCAGCTCCGCCGGGTTGCCGCGGGCACCGCTCTGGAAGGCGAAGCGCACGCCCGCCCGGTAGAGCAGGAGCGCGGCATCGGAACGCGCCTGCATGGTTTCCAGGCGCAAGCCCGCCTGCGAGGCCGGCCCGAGGATCACCGGGATGCCGCGCGCGGCGAGTTCGGCGGCCGCACGATACGCCTCGGCGCCGTGATTGATGATCAGTTTGAGGCGGAACTCGTCGGCCAGGCGCACGGCCGCCAGGATGTCCTCGCGCTTGTCGGCCGAGACGATCAACGGCAGTTCGCCCCGGATGACGGGCGCCAGAGCCTCGAGCTTCAAGTCCGCCGGCGGGGCCGCCCCGGGGCGTCCGGCAGCGGCCGCCTTCTTTTCCAGGTATTGCTGCGCGTCGATGAACGTCTGGCGCAGCAGAGCGATCTCGCCCATGCGCGTGGCCGGCGCCTTGCCTTTGGGGCCGAAGCGCATCTTGGGCGCCTCGCCGATGGTGGCGTGGACCCCTACGGGGAAGCGCACGAGCATCTGCTCGAGCGGTCCCTCCGCCAGGCGGATCAGGGCGCTCTGCCCGGACAGCAGGTTGACGTCCGCAGGCGCGCTCACGGCCGCAGTAATGCCCTCGCGCCGCGCTCTCTCGATAAAGCGGTTCTCGGGATTGAACGCGTCGATGACCCGCAGGTGGGGCGCCACAGGCTCGACCGCCTCGTCCTCGTCGCTGCCGAACGAGGGAAGATCGGCGGTGCCGAGCGTCGTGAATCCGTCGATGAATCCGGGCATGACGGTCTTGCCGGCGACATCGACGACTTCGATTCCCGAGGGCACGGCAAGATCCCGGCCCACGGCGCCGATCGTGCCGTCGCGGATGACCAGGAGGCCTCTGTCGATGATCGCGCCGCTCGCGGTCACGATGCGCCCGCCCTTGAGGACGATGCTCGCGCCGGCGGGACCCGCCGGCCCGCGCCGCGGCGCCTGAGGCGATGCCGATGCGGCCAGGCACAGGAACCCGAGCAGTTTCAATACGGCGATGCGCGCTTTCATGGCGTCCTCCGCTCACTGCATGTGCTGGCCGTCGCGCCGGTGGTAGACCAGCCGGCCGTCGATGAAGACCGCCTCGGGTATCGAGGCGGTGCGCAGCGGGTGGCCGCGCAGGATCAGGATGTCGGCGTCCTTGCCCGGGGCGAGGCTCCCGACCCGGGATTCCACGCCCGCGATCGCCGCAGCATCCACGGTGACCGCACGCAGAGCTGCCTCCTCCGGCATGCCGTTCTTGTAGGCGAGGGCCGCGATCTCCAGCAGGTCGCCCCCCGATTCCCCCGCGGCGGGCGTGACCCACATCCGCGTTTCCCGCGGCCTGAAGGCCACCCGGACGCCGGCGGCGGTCAGTAGTGCCGGGCCGGCCGGGTTGAAGCCGGCATCCTCGATGTTGCCGGCGCCGCGGTAGAGATCCTCGACGATCACCGGGATACCACGGCTGCGTATGGCCTCCGCCACCTTGTAGGCGTCCGTGGCTCCGTCGAGGATCGCTTTCAGCTTGAATTCGTCTGTGATGCGCAGCGCGGTCAGTATGTCGTCCTTGCGCTCGCAGTGAATCAAGAGCGGCATCTCGCCTCTGAGAACCGGCAGCAGGGCCTCGAGCGCGAGGTCCCGTTTGAAGTCCTTGCGCTGCTCCTCGGGCAGTGCCAGCTTGTCGCCGTATTCCTGCGCCCGGATCAGGGCTTCGCGCAGCACGGCAGCGATCCCCATTCTCGTGGAAGGCATCTTCTCCTTGCGCTTCGCGGATTGCCCCAGGCCGCACACCATGACCGCGGGCTCGCGGATGAGCATGCGGTCGACGACGCGGCCCGCCGTCTTGAGCACCGCACCGCGCCCGCCGAGCACGTTCTTGTCGCCCGGCGTCACCATGATGGTGGTGATGCCGAGCTGGCGCGCATACCAGAAGTGCGGGGCCGTCGGCTCGATCGCGTGCTTGACCTCCAATTCGGGCGTGACCGGTTTGGAGAGCTCATCCGTCGAGTCCTGCTGGCGCCAGTTCGGCCCGATCCCTACATAGGACCGGGGCGACACCAGGCCGGGCATGGCCACGAACTCCGAAGCATCGACCGGGCGGTAATCCGCCGGGATCGCCAGGTTGCGGCCGACCTGCTCGATCTTGCCGTCGCTCACGAGGATCACGCCGTCGCGCACGGGCGGCCCCGCCATCGTCAGGATGGTTCCCGCGCGGATCGCGATCTTCCGCGATTCCTCCAGCCCGGCCGGCAGGACCAGCGACCCGCGCGCCTGAGGGATGTCGGCGGCGACGGGAGGAGGCACGCTTCCTTCGGCACGGTATTCCATCTGCCCGTCGATCAGTACCGCCTCGACGGAAGTCGTGAATTCGAAGGGGTCGCCGTTGAGCAGCACCAGGTCGGCGTCCTTTCCCTCCTCGATGCTGCCGACGCGCGCGCCCAGATCGACGGCCTCGGCGGGTGCCAGCGTCACGGCCCGGAGCGCGTCTTCCTCCTTCATGCCGTAACGCACGCAGAGCGCGGCCAGGTGAAGCAGGTTCTGCTGGTTGCCGCCCAGAGCATCGGTCTGCAGCGAAACGCTCAGCCCCGCCCGGGCGAGCAGCGCCGGAGTGTTGCGGAAGATCAGCGCATCCTCGTAATAGTGGAAAAACATGGGCGGGCCGATGTTGAAGTGGACGTCCTTGCGTTCCGCAAGTTCTTTCAGCATCAGGTGGGCCCAGTAGGCGTGCCCCAGGCTGATGCGCAGGCCGAACTCGTCGGCGAGCCGGATGGAGCTGGCGATCTCCGAGGCGGTGGCGCAATGGATGTGCACGGGGATCTCGCGCCGCAGCGCCCGCACCAGGACCTCCTTGCCGAGATCGCGCTTGGGCGGAGACGCGCTCTTTCCGGCGGCGCGCTCCTTCTCGTAGCTCTCCCAGCTCTTCATGTATTCCTGGGCTTCGACGAATGCCTTGCGCGCCAGATGATAGACCGACATGAGCGTGGCGGGCGCCTGCTCCTTCTTGCCGTATACGCCCACGGGATTGCCCTCGATCGCCATCTTGAGATCGCACACCTCGCGCAGCACCATGCGCTCCGGGGCGCTCAGCTTCAGTTTCACCGCCGTGCTCGTGCCTCCGATCACGTTGGCGCTCCCGGGCCGCGACACGATGGTCGTGACGCCGCCCGCCAGGCCGACCTTGAGCGCCGGGTCGTCGAAGTTGAAAGAGTCCAGGGCGCGCACCTGCGGCGTGATCGGATCGGTCATCTCGTTGCCGTCCTGGTTCTCGTCCACGCGCGGCAGGCTGTAAACCCCGAGGTGCGTATGCATGTCGACCAGGCCCGGTATGACGACTTTGGCTTGCAGCACCCCGGAACCTGCCGGCGCCTGCAGGCCGGTGCCCACCTTTGCGATCTTGCCGTCCCGGACCAGGATTTCGCCCGGCGCCAGGATGCCGTGCGCAACCGTGTAGACGCGCTCGGCGCGGATCAGAAGCGCCCGCTCGGCGCCGGCGGGCACGAGCCAGGGGATCGGTAGCGAGAGGGCCGCAAGAGAGAGAAGTGTGCGAAAAAGTCCGATGCGCATAGGAACTCCCCTTTGTGCAAAGCTCGCCGCCGCCTGCTCCATTTCCGGAAATGGCCGGCCGGCGGCAACGCCCGATTGTACCCCGGATGGTCGTGAGATCGCCCCGCTTTTCCGTGCTTGCGGCCGTGCCCGGCCGCCGTCGTGCTCGATCGTGAGCATGTTCTCGCCGAGCTTGCTGAAGGCCGCCTCGTAGACGTGGTGACCGGGTCTGGGCTCCCCTACGCGCTTGATGGTCGTGCGCTCGGGAAATCCGGCAACGACGGCATCGATCCTCGCCGTCGCGCTGCACCAACCGGCTTTGCCGCCGCCCCGGGCCCGTCCCGAGAGCCGGTCCCCTGTAGTCGAAGGGCGGAGATGCGATCCTTTCCCTCACGGCCGTGCCGGCACCGGCGGCAGCTCGCCGGGTTCCATTCCCCCCCGCTCGTGCCGGCCGGCGGCGCAGCAGCCGGCAACGCGGAAACGAGCGGACAGGCGATCGGTTCCATGCGACATCGCCTTGTGACGGCGCCCCTGCCGGCAGGGATCCTCGGCCTAGAAACGCAGAAGGCGCGTGAATTTGACGGCGAAGCTGCGCGTCTCGATCCGGGGAAATCCCCCGAGATCCGTCAGCCGGCCCTCGCTGTAGACGACATAAAGATCGGACCCGGGTTTGTATTCCCAGCGGAAGCGGACGTTGGTGCTCAGCGTCTCCCCTCCCATGTTGTACTGCAGCAGAGCCCCCAGAAAGATCCTGGGAGAAAAGGCGTAGTTGATGCGCGTGCTGACGAGGTGCGGTTGAGCTGCACCCCAGGGAGTGTCGACCCAGTTGAGCGAGATGCCCGGCTCGAGCGAGAACTTGTACGAGAGTTCCATGCGCCCGCGGAAGCCGGCCTCCGTGCGGCGCCCGCCGTAGAAGCCGCCGTAGGCGAGCGAGGCACGCCCCGATATCCTGCGCTGCGGACCGAAATTGAAACTCGTGCGCAGGTTCTGGAAATCGTAGGCTCCGGGGGGCACGATCACATCGTCGTGCAGCTCGAATTCCTCGTCCAGGACCTCATGGTTGCGTTCGTATTCCAGGTTCCAGCGGTCGCTGTTGTTGAATTCGATCCCCATCGAAAGCTGGGCCTGGCGGGTTTCGAGGCGTCCCTCGCCGTCGGTGATGTAGTCCAGCATCGCCTCGTACCGGTATCTGCGGACGAGCCGGCTCGACCGGGGCCGCGGGCTGAAGCGTGCCTGCGCCACGCTGCGCCGGAAGTCTTCCTTCCTGAGAAACCCGATCTCCGGATTGAAATTGGAGCCGACCATCAAGTGTTCGATCTGCAGGCCGTAGCGGTCGCCCGAATAGTCGAGGGCGGCACGATAGCTCAGATCGTCGCCGTGCAGGCCCGGTGTCCATGTCCTGGCCAGGTAGCCGTTGATGTGCAGGTTATCGTAGAAGACCAACCCGGCGTCGAATCCGATAAGCCGGTTCGATCCGGCCGCCTCGGTCGACCGCGAGCGGTGGGTCGCGATCATGCCGATGCTGCTGCGCCGGAACACGTCCCGCTTGACGCGCACCACGGAGAAGTTGGTGGCGGGCGTCTCGGCTTCGGGCGCATCCCTCGACTGGATATTCAGGAGCCCCAGGGTATAGGCCCCTGCGCGGCCCGTGAGGCGCGCGCCTCCCAGCAAAGGCACTTCCCTGCCTCCGCTCAAACCGATGCGCCGGCTGTAGAACATGATCGGCGCCAGGCTGGGCAGGGATCCCTCGAAGCCGCCCATGCCTCCACCGCCGCTGCCCCCTCCGCCGCGGCCGCCGGCGCCGCCGAATGCGAATATTCCGGCGCCTTCGAGGAAGAAGTCGCGCTTTTCCGGATAATACAGGCTGAAGCGCGTCAGGTTGACCTGCTGCTCGTCGTCCTCGACCTGGGCGAAATCGGTGTTGAAGGAGTAATCGAGCGTCAGGCTGCGCGTCAGGCCGTACTTGCCGTCGAAGCCGGCATCGGCTTCGACCTTGTTGGAAAATGGGATATCGGCCCCGAGGTCGGTCTTCACCGTTCCCAGGACATAGGGTTTGATTTCGACATTGGCGCTCCCCGACGGCACCTCGATCCCGACCAGCGTGGCCGCGGACGAGATCTTCTGGATGCCGCGCCCGCCGTAGGATCTGGGTATGCGGGTGAGGTAGTCGTACTCGTTTTTCGAACGGATCACCCTGCGGAAGTTGATCCCCCAGACCTGCGGGTTTCCAGGCTTATAGCGCAGAGACTTGAAAGGGATCTCCATCTCGACGGTCCAGCCTTCTTCGGAGCGCTGGGTGCGGACATCCCAGACCGTGTTCCAGTCCCGGTTGCTCTCCCGCTCGTCGGTGATGTACTGATCGGACAGTCCCCCCACGGGATTCGTGTAGAACATGAACGCGTTGCGCCGGTCGTAGAACGTGTCGAGCACGACGGCGAAGTTGTCATTCTGGAAAATGTTGAAGCTGTCGCGGCGCAGTTCGTTCGCGACCATGGCGCCGGGATTGCTGTCGTGGCAGCGGGCGGCAATATAAATGTTGCGCTCGTCGAAGAAGACCCAAGCCTCGGTTTCTTCCGAAGCCGGTTCGCCTTCATTAGGTTCCTGCTGGATGAAGCCGTCGATTGCGGGGATGGTCGTGTAGACGCTTTCGTCCAGGCGCCCGTCGATGCGGATCGGCTCGGCTATGCGCGTGGCGCGTACCGTCGCCCTTCCCAGCGCATCGCGCGTGATGACGGCCGGGGGTACGGGGGCAGGCGGGCCGTCGAGAACGGGACTCGGACCTGAATTGTTCTGCACTCCCTGCGCGTACAGGCAGGCCGCAAGCCATATGGGCCAGAAGCAGCTATTGAAACAACGGCTCGGAACAGGCAACTTCCCAGTCTCCCCTCGCGCCCCGCGAAACGCGCCGGCAGCCCGGGCGCGATCGCCGCATGCAAGCGGTGCGCTTCCGTGCGGAGGCATGCCCTCCCATATAACGGACGGCCCGTGGGCCCCTCCCGCGGACACTCGTTCCGCGAGCCTATCATGTTGCCAGCATTTCGCCGTCCTTGGCAAGCGCATCTCGGCGCCCGCCTGCGATTCACACAATGGCAGGGGCAGGATTTCCTGAACGGCCCTGCAGCCGCCATCTAGACCGAGATTCCGTGCAGGGCCAGCCACCGTTGCACCGATGCCTCGGTGAGCGACGACACGGATCGGTTCTTTTCCGCTTTCAGCTCGGCGATACGCCAGAAGCCGTCCGGTCCTCGCCTGATGGCCAGGGTGGCGCGTTCGGGCCTGAGGACGCTGTAGACGTAAATCCTTCCGGACCGAACGCGGCGGGCGTATGATCCCACGCAGTTCTGCTGGGCACAACCTTCTTCCCGCAACGCGGCGGGAGAGGTCAGGGGTACGATATCGCCGGTTCCCGGCAGAGGGGGCGGAGGAAAATCGCGGGGGGGTGCGGCCCTCCTGGTTCTCTTCGATCTCGTGCGCGCCGCCGGCGCCGCCGTGCGCCTTCGCCTCTGCAGCTCTTCCATGACACGCCGGTGCTCCTCCACAAGCCGATCATGACAGCGGCGCACCGATGCGATCGATTCGAAACGGGGCAGGCGCGACGGCCGGCCCAGATCCCACAGCATGGAAATGATATCCAGGAGCAGGTCGGCCGTTCGCGGCTCCACCGCCTCGTCCGCATCCGCCGCCACCTCGCCGAGCAGCGCGGGCGAAACGCCGGCGAGCAGCTTCAGGTTGGTCGTCAGCGCGAGCACGCCCGCGTTGACGACGGGCTGATGGGCGAGGAGCTTGAGAATCCCCCGCTCGGCGCGCAGGGCATGGCAGAGCACCCTGGCGGCGGAAGGCGTTATCGCATCGGGGGGAATCTTCCTGAATATCCGGGCTACCGCTTCGGTGGCAGGGAAGCCGAGCCAGCCGAGAATGTCGCGCTGCCTCTTGCCCGCCACAAAGCTCGCATGAGCGGCCGGACTGCTTCCGGTCCACCTGCGGAACTGGTCGCAATTGGCAAGGCAGAAAGCGAGCGCGGGATTTATCCGGAGCAGATCCATCGCTTCCGGCCTGCAATTCAGCAGCTCGAGCAGGTTCCACTGGTGGCTCTGGAAGCGCTCGACAACCTCAACGATCGGCTGTGGAATGGTAGCCCGGAATTCGGCGAACGCCTGCCGCCGGGCACGATCCGGATCGCCCCCGCCCGCCGCAAGCAGCGCCCCGGCGCCGTCGCCCGGCTTGAGCAGTCTGAATTCCGGCCGGAATACCTTCCAGTTTTCCGATCCTTCCCGGACAAGCGCCTGCGGTTGCGGCCAGGCCCGGATCCTCATTTCCAGATCAGGGGTTCGGACTGCGAGTTCGCCCCCGGTGAAGCTGTATTCCGCGGCGGCGAACGCAAAAAATCCCCTCGCAAACATGACACTCGAAACGACGACAGGATGGCTCCTATGTAACGCTGCGCGTCGGACCGGTCAAGACAATTCGGGACCATACTGCCGCCCGGCGGGCAACTGTCCGCGCCGCCCTCTCGCAGCTACGGCGGTGGTTAGTCATTGACACTCGCCAGGGTCGTACGGTAAAAGAACCAGCAGAAGGATCGGCAGGTCTGAATGGGGTTTCCGAAGCTGTCCAACCTCTTCTCTTTCCCTGGCAAGAGACAGACCGCATTTCGGCCGGAGCCGCACAATCCGCCGGCAGGTTCCGATGTCGGCCAGGCGCGCTCCACATCGTCCATTCATCTGCAAGGTAAGGAGGAAGAATGACCTTTGCCAAGAGAAGCCTGGTATTGGCAAGCATGATGGTCCTGGGCTTCATGCCGTGCCTGATGGCCCAGAAAGGAGCGGCGCGCCTGGAAGGCACCGTCAAAGATCCGACGGGCGCCTTGGTGCCGGGAGCCTCGGTGATCGCGAGGAATGTCGAAACCGGGGTGGCGCGCGAGACCTTCACCAGTGAGACCGGCACTTACGTCTTCCCGGCGCTGCCGCCGGGAGACTACGATATCAGCGTCGAACTGACAGGCTTCAAGCGTGCGGTCGCGGAGAAGGTCAAGCTCGACATCGCCGCCGTCCACGTGCAGAACTTCACGCTGGAAATCGGTCAGCTGACCGACACCGTCACGGTCACGGCGGCCGGTGTGGCGCCGATCGCCACCACGACATCCGACATCGCCGACACCGTGCAGGGGCAGACGATCGTCTCCCTTCCGCTCAACGGCCGCAACCCGCTGGAGCTGGTGCAGTTGAATGCCGGAATTGCCGGCAACCGCGCCATGAGCGAGAGGGGATCGGCGGCCTCGCAGAGCACCAACTACGGCGGTCTCGGGGCCCACGGAGCACGCGCCGTCAACAACGCCGTCTACCTCGACGGGGTCGATATCACGAACTCCGAAGGGGGGACCGGCGCTGGAATCACGACCGCGACCGATATCTCGCAGTCGGTGGACGCCATCGGCGAGTTCCGCGTCATTTCCGCGAACCCGACCGCGGAATTCGGCAAGAACTCCGGCATGCAGATCGAGATCGTCACCCGCTCGGGCACGAACGATCTGCACGGCAGCCTGTACGAGTTCCACCGCAACACGATCCTGAACGCCAACAATTTCTTCAGCAATGCCCTCGGCACGCCGCGCCCGAAGCTGATCCGCAACCAGTTCGGCGGGACGATCGGCGGCCCGGTCATGTTTCCGTGGCTCTACAACGGCAGGAACAAGACCTTTTTCTTCTTCAACTACGAGGGCTTCCGCGAACGGCAGGGAGCCATCGTGGAAAGGACCGTCCTGACCGACACGGCGCGCAAGGGGATCTTCCGCTACTACAATGCCGGCCCCAACGCGACCGCGCTGGTCGATCCGGTGACGGGGGCAGTCAAGTCGCAGTATGCTTCCAACATCGTTTCGCTCGACGTCGCCGAGCTCGACCGGACCCGCTGGGACGGCATCGGCAAGGACCAGAGCGGGCTGATCGACAAATATATCAGCCTGACTCCCATGCCCAACTACTACGGGAACCCGGGCGATGGGCGGGACGGCTTGAACTTCGCCTCCTACCGCTTCAACGCCCCCGATCCCGACGACCGCGACAACTGGGTCTTGAAGATCGATCATGTCGTCAGCTCCCGGCACTCGCTGGCCGTCCGCTACTCCCACGGCTTCCTGACCCGGCTGGCCGATCTGGAACCCTTCCCGGGCCTGCCGACACGGACGCGCGACGAATACCAGCGCGGCATTTCCATCAGCGCGATATCCAACCTGACCTCCACGGTCACCAACGAGTTCCGCTTCGGCTTTTCCCGCAACCGCCGCGCATTCACCAGCCAGATGACCCCGGGCCTGATCACCATCGATTGTGCCAGCACCTTCGAGTGTATGGGGACCACCAATCCCTGGCTGCTCGGGGAACCGTCGTCGACGGCGCGCATGACCTACCAGGTGACGAACAACGTCTCCTGGGCGCGCAAGAACCATCTCTTCAAGGGCGGGGTGACGGTGCGAACCTTCCCGCTCAACACCCAAACGTTCGCCAACCGGCTCGACATCGACTTCAACTCCGAGCCGCGCAACCAGCAGAACGCCTCGGTCAACGTGGCCCAGCTCGTGGGAACGGCGGCCATCCCGATCCACACCAATGACCGCATCCCCTTCGCCAACTATTTCAATTTCTACCTGGGAAGGGTCGGCGGCGCCTTCGGCGTCTTCAACGCCGTCGACATGGAAACCTGGGGCGGCTTCGGATCCGGCCGCATCCGTGGATTCCGCTCGAGCGAATGGGGATTCTTCTTTCAGGACGACTGGCGCTTGAACCAGAAGCTGACGCTGAATCTCGGCGTGCGCTATGAACTCTTCGGTACGCCATACGAAGTCAACAGCTTCTTCACGACCACGATCAACCGCAAGCTGCTCGATCCCCAGATCGATCCGACACTGGTCGCTCCTCCGGTCGAGTTCGGAATCATCGGCCCGAAGACCGGACAGCGGATCTATCCGGTGGATTACAACAACTTCGCGCCCACGGTCGGACTCTCCTACGATCCGTTCGGCAAGGGGAAGACCGCCATCCGCGCGGCTTACCGCGTCTCCTACGACAGACTCTTCAGCGGCACGGTGAACACCATCGACAACCAGGCGCCGGGGTTGAACTATACCTCGGTGATGAACGGCGACACGCTGCGCAACACCGGGCTGTTTGTCAAACTGGCGCCCGGCGGACTCAACGCCGGAACGCCAATGACTCCGAGACTGGCCGATCTGAAAGGAACAGCCATCACGGGCATACGGCTGAACGGCAGCTTCGACTTCAACCAGTACCTCAGCACCATCCGATCCAAGGGCGGGAATCTGCCGGACAAGCCTCTGGGCAGACTCACCGAGACGCGCAATTCAGCCGGGCCGTACGAGTTCGCCAAGGATCTGCGCACCGCTTACGGCCAGAGCTGGTCCTTCAGCATCCAGCACGAGATCATGCGCGGCACCGTGATCGAAGCCCGGTACATCGGGCGCAAGGGCACCAAGGAATACATCGGGCTGCCCGCCAACGAGTTCCGCGCCCCGGAAGCCTACAAGAAGGAAATCCGGGAGCTGCAGTACCTGCTGACCGGCGGTACGCTCGGCCTCAAGCCGGCCTCGCTGCCTCCCGGCGTGGCCGACAAGCAGGCCGTCACGGTCGCCCAGCTTTTCGGCACCACCAACCCGAGCACGGCGACCAACTACAGCCAGTTCATACCGGGAGTGTACAACTCCTACGCTTTCCAGACGTTCCCGCTGCTCTACCCCTTCTTTTTGGCGGGCAACAACAGCTTCGACACGGCGGCGTCGAGCGCGATTGCCCGTAACGATTACGTGAGCACGCTGGCCACCATCGACAATTCGACGGCGCAGCACGCCGACTCCTTCTACATCTCGACCCCGCTCAACGCCGTGCCGAGCGGCAAGGGCCTCAATCCCAAACCGCCCGAGCGCCAGCCGTCGGCGGATCCGCGCGGCGCCTTCGGCGCTCTTCCCATCATCGTCGGGGTGCAGCCCAACATCTTCCGGCCGAATCCCCAGTTCCTCAACGGGCCGCGCGCGACGGCGAATGCCGCCAAGTCAGCCTACCATGCCCTGCAGCTCCAGGTGCAGCGGCGCTTCTACCAGGGCCTGCAGTTCCAGGCCAATTACACCTGGTCGAAGAACCTGGATATCACCAGCGTATCGGAGCCAACCGGCCAGGACGCCCTGTCGTTCTATTGCGTCTACTGCGACTGGTCGTACTCCGACAACGACATCACCCACAACTTCAAAGCCAACTTCATCTGGGACATCCCGGTCGGCAGGAACCGGAAATGGCTAAATTCCATGCACCCGGTCCTGAGCCAGATTCTGGGCGGCTGGCAGATCGCGAGCTTCCTCGAGGCCGCGACCGACTTCCCGCTCAACGTCGCGGTCAACGGCAGCGACCGTACGGCACCGCCGACGACGGGCGGCATGAGGCCGGATTGGGCGCCGGGATACAAGCACGACCGCAAGACATCGCAGATCGGCGAGGTCAGCAAGGAAGGCAACGGCGTCTTCTACTTCAGGCCGTCGGACTTCTCTGGAGTGCTGGCGCGCACCCTGATCGGCAATATCGGCAACGTGCCGCGCAATTACTGGCGCGGGCCGGGGTTCTTCAACATCGACACGACCCTGTCGAAGTACTTCCCGATCCAGGAAGGCAAGGGCATCGAGTTCCGGGCGGAGTTCTTCAACCTGCTCAATTACGTCAACTTCGCCAACCCGTCGCTCAATGCGCCGCAGGGTCCCTACGTGGATCTGTCCAACCCGGATGCCGGCAAGATCATCGCCCAGCTCGGCAATCCGAGACTGATCCAGTTCGCCATGAAGTTCCGCTTCTAGGCGAACGCATCCTTGCCGGGAAGGCCTCCGGGCCTTACCCGGGAATCAGGCCGCAGCCGGGCCCGAGAGAGCATGACTCCTCGGGCCCTTGCGGTTATAATTCGACCTATGAGACGTTTCGCAGTTCTGGCCCTGTGGGCTTGCGCCCTGGGCAGCGTCGCGGCGCAGAGCCGCAAGGAATTCGATTCGGCCGCCTACTACAAGAAATGGCTCGAGCAGGACGTCATTTACATAATCACCGATGAGGAAATGGCGGTCTTCAAGAGCCTGACCACCGACGAGGAGCGCGACCAGTTCATCGAGCAGTTCTGGCTGCGGCGCGACAAGACACCGGAAACGGCCGAAAACGAATACAAGATCGAGCACTACCGCAGGATCCTTTACGCCAACGAGAAATTCACGGCGGGCATCCCTGGGTGGAAGACCGACCGCGGCCGCATCTACATCATGTTCGGTCCCCCGGATCGCTACATGAGCCAGCCCCAGGGCGGATCCTACGTGCGCGAGCGCAAGGAGGGCGGCGGTCTGACGTCCGTGGCGCCCTTCGAGCGCTGGGAGTACCGCCACATCGACGGCATCGGCGACGATGTCGAGCTGGAGTTCGTCGACGACAAGGGCGGGGGCCTGTACGAACTCACCTTCGACAACCAGCGCAAGGACGACCTGCTGCAGCTCGGCTTCATGGGCCCCACGCTGGACGAAATCGAGGCTTACGAAAAGCTCGGCGTCAAGCGCAAACAGGATCGGGTCGCAGGTCGCCGCTATGCAGGAGATCTCAGCGGCGACTACCGCAACACGGCCGGCTTCGAAACGCACAAGGATGCCCCCTTCCAGAAGCTCCAGCTTTCGGCCATGCTGAACAAGCCGCCCGAGATCCGCTTCAAGGACCTGGAGGCGGTGATCGGCGCGCGCGTCAGCTATTCGGCCATTCCTCTCCGATACGACGCCGGCTACGTGAGGATCTCCGATCGCCAGGTCATGGTCCCCGTCACATTGGAGATCCCCAACTCGGCGCTGACCTTCAAGAGCCGATACGGCATCCGCACCGCCAAAGTCCAGGTCTACGGCCAGGCCACCACCCTGGCGCGCCGTCGGGTCGCAGTCTTCGAAGACGAGATCGCGCGCGACTTTTCCGAAGACGACTACGAATCGGGCCTGCGCTCTTCTTCGCTCTTTCAGAAGCAGCTCGTGCTCGCGCCCGGTCTCTACAAACTGGAAGTGGTCGTCAAGGATCTGTCGAGCGGCCATATGACCCTGCTCGAACAGCGCCTGGAGGTACCCGACATCCCCGACGAGCAGTTGGCCCTGAGTTCGATCATCCTCGCGCGTTCGATCGAAAAGCCCGAAAACCCCAAGGAAACCCTTTTCACCTTCGGCAGCCTCAAGGTCGTCCCCAAGGTTGACGCCGCCTTTCGCCAGAACGAGGAGATGGGCTTCTACTTCCAGGTGTATGGATTGCAGGTCGATCCCTCGACCGCCAAGCCGAAGGCCAGGGTGGAGTTCGCCATCACTCCCAGGGGAAAGGAGCCGGCAGCCTGGCGCAATGCTTCCGACCTGCTGATGGCCTTCGGCACCCACGCCACGGTCGCGCGCATCGGCAGCCTGAGCGCTTTCCAGCCCGGCGACTACGATCTGAAGATCCGCGTGACCGACCTGATTTCAGGCCGGGAGGTGAGCGGCGGCCGCGCGTTTTCCATCCTGAATCCGCTTCCTTAGATGGTCGAAGGCCCGCATGTGCCCGCCCGCAGGCCGCCGCCCCGCCAGAAGCCGGAGGTCGGATCAGTGCGCAGGAGGGAGAGCACGCATTTCTCACCAATAGGCTCCGAGTGGGGGGAGAGGAGCTGCCCGGAGGACAGCCCCCTCCCCCTGCTCGGAAGCCTATCGAGCCGGCGGCGATGGCTTGCCGAGAAGCGGGATGAGCATCAAACTTTGCTTCTCCGCGAAATCACCGCCGCAACGGCTGACCGCGCGCATGAACGGCGCCCGGCACCGCCGGGCGCGGTCCGGTGCACGGCCTCGTCTGGTTTGATGGGGTTGGGTGATCTGCAAGCAAAGGCCGGCAGTGTCGGAGAATGGATCGAGTCGCGCAGGAGGTCCTCTTTGTTGCATCGGCGACTCTCCCAGCCCGTCAAAGCGGACATTGCGCACGCCGGCGGGAAGGCATAGATGGAATTCGTACGGATCGAGCCGGGGACATTCACGATGGGTAGCCACGAGCCCATCGGGATGGCGGGACGCAGACACGGCCTGCCGGAAGTGAAGCTGATGTCGGAGCTCCCCCCGCACCGCGTGCACATCTCCCGTCCCTTCTACCTGGGGCGGCATCCCGTCACCTTGGAAGAGTATCGCGAGTTCGCAGACTCGGAAGGCGAGGGGGAACGAAAGGGCGCCTGGGTGTGGGACGCCGGGGCCTGGGCGAGGAAGGATGACGCGGACTATCTGCACCCCAACTTCCCTCAAGGGGACGACCATCCGGTTGTGTGCGTGGACTGGGAGCAGGCGAGTCGCTTTTGCCGGTGGTTGTCGCGCCGGGATGGCCACACCTATCGCCTGCCTACGGAGGCCGAATGGGAGTACGCCTGCCGCGCGGGCAGCCTGGATGCATACTGCTTCGGCGGCAACGAAGAAGAACTCGGAGATTACGCCTGGTACTGGGCCAACAGCGGCGCGCGCACCCATCCGGTCGGTTTGAAGAAACCGAACGTATGGGGCCTGTACGACATGCACGGCAACGTGCTGGAATGGTGCCTGGACTGGTTCGGTCCCTATCCCGAAGGCGAACGCGTCGATCCCCGCGGCCCGGCTGAAGGGCTGCTCAAGGTGGCACGGGGAGGATCCTGGCTCGTGTACGCGCACAACCTGCGGTCATCGGACCGCTGCGCACTCCTGCCCTCCGTCCGCCACGCGGACCTCGGCTTCAGGGTCGTCCGGGAATGCTGAGCGGCGGGTCATTTCTCCACCCGCGGCGCGTCGGCAAGAGCAACGACCTCGAGTGTACCGTCGGGTGCGGCGACGACCTCTTCGCGCATCCCGCGGGCATTCAGCCACAGCACGCGGTGTTCGCAGTAAGGATTGTTGCCGGGGCGGCCGAACAGCGCCTGTGAAGTTTGAATACAGCCTGCGCGGCAAAGGGTTGCGTGTTCGCAACTCGCGCAGAAGCCCCACAACCGCTCCGGCGACCAGCGGCGCGTCCAGGCGAAGGAGGCTTCGTCGTTCCAAATGGCTGCAAGCGAGCGGGCGCGCACACTGTGGTGCACGGTATCGATCCCGGCGGCACAACTGGCGCATCCCTTGACGGTTCCGTCCGGCTGGAGCGCCACATAGCGGACCCCCTGGCGGCAATTCCGGTACTCTTCTCCGAACGCCGCCCCGGAGCGCAGCGCCCGCGAGCGCGGACCGTGGTATCCGAGGTTGTTGCCCGGGCGCAGCCACATACCGAGGCGCCGGACCGAGCGCCGGATGCGCAGGAGCATGTCGAGAGCACCGGGAAGATCGGAGGGCTGCAGGAGTTCGTCGATCCGCAGGCGGGCGTTGCCGAAGGGCTCGGTCAGTTGCACATGCCAGAAACCGACGCCCAGGCGCGCCAGAAACTCGCCCAGAGTCTCGAGTTCGAACATATTGCGCCGGTTGATCTGGCTGGTGACGCCGACAGGCAGGCGCTCGCGTCGCAAAGCCATCAGAGTCGCGAGCGCGGCATCAAAACCGCCCGGCGTGCCGCGCAGGGCATCGTGCGTCTTCTCGAGTCCGTCGATGGAAAGCAGCACGTGCTCCACCGCCGGCCGGATCTGGGGATCGCAGAGTGCCTCGACAGGGAAACGCCTCCCGCCGGTGGTCAGCGCTATTTTCATCGCCCGGCTTGCCAGTCGCCTGAGGAGCAGCGTGAAATCCGGCCGCAGGTAGGCTTCGCCGCCGAAGAGATGCACCTCGCGCACGCCCAGCGCCGAGAATTGTTCGATCAGGTCGAAGCATTCCGCTGTCGACAGCTCCTCCCCCTCATTCCCGGGCCCGCCCAGGCAGCACATACGACAATTCTGATCGCATCGGCGCGTAACTTCCCACTGCACCACCTCGAGAGCCGGGGCGGGCGTCACAGATCGGCCTCCAGTTCGCGGTAGAAACCGTCAGGACCGAGCTCGGCATAACGGCCCGACCGCCAAAGCGCCGTCCTCGCCTCCTGGCAAAGCTGGCATGCGGAAACATAGCCGCTTTCGTCGGGCACGAAGCCTGCCTCGTTTTGGGCGTGCTCGATCAGGGCGCGCAGGCCGTCCTCGGCGAGCCTTCCTGCAACCTCCCAGTCCTCCAGCCGAAAACCGCGATACCAGGATTCCAGGCCCTGGGGCGCGGGAAAGGCGAGGCCGGCGCAGTAGCCGGTGTGCACCCGCCCGTCCGGACCCACGTGCCACCTGCGGCTCTCGAGGAGCGCCTCCGCACATGCGCACTCCCACGCCTCCGCCGGAAGCCGCGGCAGAATCCCGCGCAATGCGCGGGGCGCGCGCCCGCCCAAAGTCAGCCGCGGTCGGCGCTCGAGCACGACACCACGAGGGCCGAAAACGCTGCGCGCGAGGGAGACCAGCCGGCGGATGCGCCGCGGACTCGTCTGGCACACGTGGAACGGTGTGGCGGAAACCAGGAGTCGCCGCAGGCCCTCTTGACGAAGCAGGCACAGCAGCTCCCGGGCGCAGGATTCGTCGGCGAACCAGGCGCCCGAGGTTTCGACGAACTCAAGCGTAAAGCCGCGGCTTGCCGCGGCGCGCACGGCTCTGCGGAGCGTCTCGAAAACCAGGAACGGTTCGCCGCCTCCCAGGTGGATCGGGACATGCCTCCAGCCGAGCCGCGCCATGTCCTCCAGATCGGCGTCAACCCTTTCGGCGTCGGCGTCGCACGATCGCGAGGGCGAGCATGCGTACAGGCAATGCCGGCAGCGCAGCAGGCAGCGATCGGTCAACATTATGCCGAGGAAAGCGGGAGGGGCGGGCTTCACCGGAGCGCCTCCTCGGGCATGGGGCAGTATGGATCTTCGGCCGCCGGGTCGGACGAAACGGCATAGGCGTGCGCGCGGCAGCCGCCGCACCCTTGCGCGTGGCGGCACCTGCCGCAGCGGCCGCTGCGCAGCGCACGGTCGCGGATGCTCCGGACCAGGGGCGAACGCTCGAAGATCGTGGGCAGTTCGCCGTCGAGCACATTGCCGAGCGCCAGCGGCAAGAGCGGGCAGGGAGTTACGGTGCCGTCGGGCTGCACGGCGAACCAGTCGCGCGCGGCCAGGCAACCGGCGGCGGCCGCCGGATTGAGAAGCGCCGGATCCGCGCCGCGCCAGCGCGCGTAGCAATGGAAGGCCGGATCCTGCACGTCGAGCAGAAGCCGCGCCCGACCCGCGTGCGCCAGGACGTCATCCAGGATCCGGCGGTGCTCCGCCAAAGGCAACTGCAGCACCGCGGCGTTGGCGCCTCCCCGGCCCCCCGGCCGGAAACGCTTGATCGTGAGGTGATCGGCGCCCGCCTGCTCGCACAGCCATATGAGAGCGCCGATGCCCCGTCCGGCCGCGCGCGTGGGCGTGGCATCCACGTTGACCCGCAGGCCGGCACGCCGCGCCGCCGCAACCGCTTCCAGGGCGTGCCTGTAGGCGCCGCGGCGTCCGCGGAAGGCGTCGTGCTCCGCAGGCAGGGCACTGTCAAGGCTGATCGAGACGCTTCCGACACCGCTTTCCCTGAGGCGCCGCGCGCCGGCGCCGTCGAGCGCCAGGCCGTTGGTGCACACGGTTATCTCGACACCGCGGGCGCAGAGCACGGCTAAAAGGCGCTCCAGATCCGGGAGCAAGAGAACCTCGCCGCCGGAAAGAAAAACCGCGCGAATCCCGGCCGCAGCCAGCCGCTCTGCGACCGCCAGCCGCCGGGCCGGATTCAGCTCCGCCGCGCGCGGACGCTTGCCCGCGGCGACATAGCAATGCGGGCAACTCAGATTGCAGCGCGCCGTCACGACCCAGCTGACCACAGGCGGTATGCTCATGCCCCGGCTCCGAAAAAATCCGGGAAGCGTCGCCTCCAGCCGGAGAGCACCTCGAGCATTCGCTCTTCGGGCAGGCCGCGCGCCGGCTGGGGGCCGTAGATGCGCTCCAGCGCGGTGCCCGGAAGAACGCGCAGCACGCCGAGGTAGGGGGGCACCGGCGTCTCGCTTGCCAGCTCCCCCATGAAATCGAGGAGTTCGGCCACGCTCTCCTCGGTGTCCGTCGGGAACCCGAACATGAAATAGGTGGCGGCCGCCAGCCCTTCCGCGCGCGCCCAGCGCACCGCATTGCGGATCTGCTCGCGCGAGCACGGTTTGCCCAGCAGCCGCTGCAGGTCGGGGTCGATGGCCTCGATGCCGAAGCGCACGATGCGCACCCGCGCCGCGGCCAGCGTCGCTGCCGTTATCGGGGTGAACCGATCTGCGCGCCAGCTGACGTCGAGCCGGACCCATCCCGGCAGCCGGACGAGCGCCTCGGTATAGCAAGCGAAGCGGTCCGGGTCGAAGGGCATGAGGTCGTCGATGATGGAATAGCAACCGACACCCGTCTCGACGATCAGTTGCTCGATCTCCAGGGCGACCGCTGCCGGCGCGCGTCGGTAGGGACGGCGCTGCGCCAGGGCGCAGAAACTGCAGTTGCCGACGCAGCCGCGCGCCCCGATCACGCAGAAATGCGGCGGCCGCGTGCCCGCATAGTCCCGGATGTCCACGAGCTCGCGCCGAGGATAGGGAAGCTCCACGGAGGGCAGCGGCGCGCAGCGGTGTACGCCCGAGCAGGCGAGGATCCGCTCCACTTCCAGGTCGGCATCCCCCAGCACGATGGCATCGAACCCGTTCCAGCCGGGGCGCAGTGCCTCCAGGGGCGCGTTCTGGAAAAACTTGCCTCCGGCCACCAGCCGGATGTGCGGCAACCGCTCATGCAGGCGCAGGGCGAGCCCGCCGAAGCAGCGGGCGCCGTCTTGCGACATGAGCGACACCCACAGTTGCGTCGCGCCGAAGTCGCGCAGCGTCTCTTCCAGGCGCCCGGCTTCGGCCGGATCCCGGTAGGCATCCACCAGCTTGACGGCCTCGCAGGACCCGCTGCGGCGCAGTGCCGCGGCGAGATAGAGCAGGCCCAGCGGAGGTTCCATCACCGCAGAGCGCAGCCCGGGATCGTAGGGATCCTCGGCCGGTCCGGCAAAGAGGACGACACGCTCCATAGCCTACCCCAGCTCGGCTTCCACCAGGCGTTTCAATTCCAGGCCCACGGCGTTGTTGATCTCGTAAACCAGCTGCTGCCGCTCGATGGCCGTACGGCAGGATTGCACGCGCGCGCCGTAGCACCAGGCCAAACGTTTCTCGAACGCGCGGAAGTCGGCGAACACCCGCGCGACGCGCTCGTCGACGAAGCGCGACGGAATGCGGGCGCGCAGCCCGTCATAATGCTTCAGGCCGCTGAAGAGGTCGCTGCCCAGGTTCTCGAAACCCTGCTCCTCCATGAAACGCACGTCGGCTGCGAGTTCTTCGAGCGTGGCCTCCTCGCTGAAGGGAATCATGCCGATGGTAAAGCCGATCCCGAGCCGTTTCAGAATTGCCAGGGCCCGGTATACCTCCACCGGTTGCACCGCTTTGCGGACTCGGCGCAGGAAGTTCGTCGAGAGCGATTCGACCCCGATAAAAACCCGGCCGAGCCCGGCGTCGCGCAGCAGGCGGAAGAGATCTTCCTCGACGTCGGCGGCGCGCGCGTCCATCTCGAAACGAAGCGCCGGACCTTCGCGCAGGATCCCCTGGGCGATCGCGGCCGCACGCTCCGGCTGGGGCCCGATAAAATCGCCGTCGACGATCCAGACATTGCCCGACGACCGCTGCGCCAGGCGCCGCAACTCCTCGATCACCCTTTCGGCTGAACAGCCGTGCCAGCGCACGCGCGCTTCCCGCAAGAAGCGCGACTCGGCGCAATAATCACAGGCAAAACGGCAGCCGCGCGAGGTGCTGATCGTAGGTTGCTGGTATGACTCGAGCCGCCGATGCGGCAGCGGCGGCAGGCTGTCGAGATCCACCGGGGGCATCGGCACCGGCACCTGCGAGTCGCGGGTCACGGTGCCGGGTACCTCCCGCAGGCCGTCCGCCAGCAGCGAAAGCGGCGTCTCGCCCTCGCCGACCACCACCACGTCCGCGCGCGGGCATTCTTCGAACACTTGAGACGGATGCAAGCTGGCGGCCACCCCCCCGAACACTACCAACGGCCCCGGTCCGATCTGCCGCGCCAGCGCCAGGGTGGAATCCACGTTGCCCGAATTCAGCGAAAAGCCGACGATATCGAAGCCGCCATCGTTCAATGAAGCGGCCAGAGACGCCGCGGGCATCCCCTCGAGTTCGTTGTCGATCACGGTCACCTCGTGGCCGCGGCATGCGAGCACGGCGCCCAGGGTCTCAATGCCGAGCTTTTCGACCCGGGCAGTCAGAATGCGCAAAACAGGGCTCACGGGATCGAAGCGCTCGAAAATCAACGCCACACGGCTCATTGCGCGTCCGGGAACAGGCTTTCCCTCTCCGGGCCGCGCGCGTGGAGCAGTAGAAGCCTGCGCTCGATGTTGCCCTTCAGGTGCGTGCAGCGCGTCTCGGCCCACGCAGTCTCGGGGCAGTTGCCGCTGCACAGCGGCAGGTAGGTGCACGCACGGCATTCGTCGATTTCAGTGGCGTCGGGCTTGGGGCTGACCGCAAAAGGCACGGGCTCGCGGGCGCAGTTGCCCACGACGCCCTGCGCGGAGGAAAAATCATGGCGATAGCACTTGTAGATGTTTCCGCCGGGCACGATGATCCAGGCGGCTTCGCGCTGGTTGTTGCAGTATTTCCCGACGACCCGCTTCGGCAGCCAGTTGACGCGGAAACCGCGCCGTTGGGCGTACTC
Source organism: uncultured Acidobacteriota bacterium (assembly GCA_964534795.1). Lineage (GTDB taxonomy): Bacteria > Acidobacteriota > UBA6911 > UBA6911 > UBA6911 > CAZHQK01. The sequence continues at coordinate 5,911 of CAZHQK010000016.1, read as the reverse complement.
CATCATGTCGGTCTGGAACGTCCCGAAATGCTCCTGGTCGAGGCGGATCTCGCGCACGTGCCTGCAGGCGTCGGTGAAGTCGTAGAGCTTCGAGAAATGCAGGTGCAGGTAATTGCCGTAGCGCCGCTCGGCCAGGTGGAAGCCGCGCTCGTGCAGGTCGTCGATGAGCTCCGGCAGGCGGTCTTGGTTCTCCCGGTGGCAGTGGATGCGCAGCTTGATATCGAAATAGCGCACGGCCAGCCACAGGCGCTCCAGGGTCGCCGCATAGTTTCCGATGCCGTTCCGCCCGCGCCGCATGCGATCGTGGATGTCGGCGGGGCCGTCGAGCGAGATCTGCATGGTGCGCACGCGGCACGCGCGCGCCAGCATCGCGCACAGGGCTTCGTCGAGCAGCCAGGCATTGGTGAAGATCTCGGAGTGAAACAGAGCGCCTACTTCCTGGGCACGCCCGTAAACAACAGGGGCGACGGCGCGCATGTCTTCCGGCCTGAGCGTGGGTTCGCCGCCGTACCAGTGCAGCACCACGGTGCGCGCCCCCGGTTCGATGACCTTGCGGCAGAAAGCTGCGGCCGACTCGCGGTCGGCGGGGCTGAAGGAGCGCGCCGCATGCCGCTCGAAGCAGTAGCTGCATCTGAAATTGCACGCCAGCGTGGGAACCAGCGTGAGATCGACGTGCTCGCGGTTTTTTCGCCAGTAGAGCCGCTCGGCGGCCACGCGGCCGGGCTCATCGACTCCCTTCTCCACAAGGAAGCCCGCGGCGTAAAGCCTGCTGATTTCGGGAAGACGGCTCAGGATCTCGGCAGCCCCCGGCGACGGGTCCGCGAAATGCCGCTCGTATACCCATTCCTCGCCATCGTCGAGTTCCGCCGCCGCCCCGCTCAGGGCGTTGTAAAGAAGCATGCCGCGCCCCGACGCCGGATCGCGCGCCACCCGGAAATTGTAAAGCGACGGCGCGAGCGGGCCGCTCTGGAACGCGAGATAGGTATACTCGGAGACCGGTGAGGACAGGACTTTCATAGGCTGGGCCGCGGCCTGACCGCGAAGCCCGGGCCGCGCCTACCCGCGGACGCCGGCCACCCAGTCGCCCCGGAACTGCCCCGCCGATATCCCCACGCTGCCGGCGCGGATCTGGCTGCCGAGATTTCGCAGCGCCTGGATTTCAGTCACGTCGCGCACACGATAGGACTGAAGCACTCTCTTGGGAACGCGGAAGAACTCGCCGCCCACCGAGATCACGATTTCATCGGGTCCGATGTTGGGCAGGCTGATCCCCGGAGAGGACATTCTGATTCGGTCTGCCATCGGCACACCTCCGTGCTTTCTCACTTGTCGCACGCCGTGCTGTCCGCGTCTTCGTGCTCCGGGAGGAACGCAACCACCGGGTTGCGCCATGAAGCAAGCACTTCATCCAAATTGGAGCCGCCGGCTTCCTCCGGACTCACTCCCAGAGAGCCGAGGATGGCCGGGACGATCTCTGCCACGGGCAGTTTGTAAGCCTCCAGCTCTCTTACCGGCACGATATAGCTTTCACCGCCGAATTCCACGAGAACAGCACCTTTGCGCATTCTATCGCCTCGATTCGGAAGCTTGGCCGCCTCCGGTTGGCTCGTATTATACATCGGGATCCCCCTGGCGCATCGTTCGTTTCGCCGCCCGAGGCCGACAACGGGAAAAGCGGCGGCGGGGCACACGAGCGTCTTGCAAAGCGGAGCGATTCTCGGCGTACAGCGTCCGCTGACCCAGGTGCCTGCGCAGGCAGCGGCACTTGTCGAAGGAGGTCTGGTAGCGACGGGTGGAATCGAACCACCGACCTTGGGGTTATGAATCCCACGCTCTAACCGACTGAGCTACGTCGCCACGGCGGCGGCGCCAAGGATACGCCGCATGCTATTCATTTTGGAATGTCGCGGGATTCCATGCAAGAGGAAATTAGCACCCCGGCGGCGAAGCGTCATCAGCTTTCAGCCGTCAGCTTTCAGCGATCAGCCGACCGCAAATGGATTGCTGAATGCTGAAAGCTGAGAGCTGAAAGCTGCGGATCCGGACCGCCGGGCAGAGGCGGTTCTCTATAGTTTCCGGTTCCTCCGGTCTCGGATTCCGGCGCCGCCGCTTTCGCAGCCCGGAAGCCGGCCGCTCTAAAGAACTTGCCCCGGTCGGTCGAAATGCAATGCGATGAAAGGATATCGGCCGGCCCGGCCGGCTCCGGCCGAGTCTGCCCGCAAGGCGCGGGCAGCAGGCCGTCCCGGGCTCCGAGTGATTGCCACGTGCTGATCCCGCGCCTGAAGCCGAAGAAGCGCCGTACGCACAGCCTGTCGTGCGATGCGGCCCTCGCCTCGCTGCGCTCGTTACGCTTCACCCAGCTTTCTCTCGACCAGGCGGCCGACGCCGTGTTCTGGATCGCGCAGGACGGGCGCCTGCTTTACGCCAACCAGTCGGCCTGCCGGATTCTCGGCTACGCGCGCGAGTCGCTCCTGGCGATGAGCATTTTCGAAATCGACCGGACCTTGACGGCAGACTGCTGGAACGCGAGCTGGAGGCGGATGAAGGAGTCGGGACCGGTCACGCTCGAATCGGCCTGCCGCTGCAGCGACGGCCGGTCGATTCCAGTGGAAATCACCTGGAACTGCCTGACCTTCGAGGGGCAGGACTTTGCCTGTGCATTCGCCCGCGACATCGCGGCGCGCAAGGCCGCAGAGCTCGCCTTGCGCCGCACCGAGGCGCGCTACCGCAGCATCATCGACAACGCCCTCGAGGGCATCTTCCAGACGACGCGCGACGGCAGATTCGTCAGCTGCAATCCCGCGCTCGCGCGCATCTTCGGCTACTCCACTCCCGAAGAACTGATGCAGGCGGTGACCGACATCCGCGGCCAGCTCTATGTCGACGGCAGCAAGCGGGAGGAGGTCATCCGCCTGCTCGAAGAAAAGGGCGCCGTCGCCGGCCACGAGTTTCAGGCCTACCGGAAGGACGGCGCGGTGATATGGCTGTCGGAGAATACGCGCCTCGTGCGCGACGAAAAGGGCGAGCCGCTTTACTACGAGGGCTTCATCGAGGACATCACCGAGCGCAAGCGTGCCGCCGAAGATCTCAGGCGAGCCAAGGAGGCGGCCGAAGCCGCCAGCCGCGCCAAGAGTCAGTTTCTGGCCAACATGAGCCATGAAATCCGCACGCCCATCAACGGCATCATAGGCATGACGGAGCTCGCCCTGTCGACGAATCTCTCGCCGGAGCAGCGCGAATACCTCGAGACGGTCAAAAATTGCGCCGACTCCCTGCTGTCGCTGATCGACGACATCCTGGATCTTTCGCGGCTCGAGGTGGGAAGGCTCGAGCTTCACCCGGTTCCATTCAGCCTGCGCGAAACGCTGAAGCGCACCCTCGACATGCTCGCCCTGCGCGCGCATCGAAAGGGGCTCGAGCTCAGCTGCAATGTCCTGCCGGACGTCCCCGACCTGCTGGTCGGGGACCCGAACCGCCTGCGCCAGGTGATCGCCAACCTGGCGGGCAACGCGATCAAGTTCACCGAGCGCGGCGATGTGATCGTGCACGTGCAATCCGATCTGCATCGGCCCGACGGGGTCTCCCTGCATTTCACCGTCACCGATACGGGCATCGGCGTCCCCGAGGACAAGCGCGAGGTGATTTTCGAGGCTTTTTCGCAGGCGGACGGTTCGATGACCCGGAAATACGGGGGCACGGGCCTGGGGCTTTCCATCTCATCGCAGCTGGTCCGTCTGATGGGCGGGCGCATCTGGGTCGAAAGCGCGGTCGGCGAAGGCAGCGCCTTCCATTTCACCGCCCGCTTCTCTCTGCCCGAGCGCGCTGCGGCGGAATCGTGCACCGGGGAACACGAGAAGCTCGTCGGCATCCCCGTCCTGGTAGCCGACGGCAACCCGACCAGCCGGCGCGTCCTTCAGGCAATGCTGATCCGCTGGGGCATGGAACCGAGCCTGGCATCCGACGGCCGGACGACACTGGCGCTCCTGCGCTCGGCCGCCGCATCGGGTAAGCCATTCGCCGTCGCCCTGCTCGACGCCCGCATGGCGGGACCCGAAGGCACGGCCCTGGCAAGAGAGATCCGCCGCCAGGAGGCGCTGGAACACACGCGCATCGTCATGCTGGCCACGGCCGACGGCATGGGGATCGCATCGACATATGCCGGCACCGACGGTTATCTGACCAAGCCTGTGCGTGAAGCCGATCTGCGGGACATGCTGCTGAGGGTGCTGGACCCCGCAGCGCCCGCGGGGCACCTGCCGTCGCCGCCCCGGGCGGGCGCACGCGCCCGCATCCGCGATGCAGATGCGGCAGACACGGCCGGCGCAACACGCTTGAGCATCCTCGTCGCCGAGGACAGTCCCGTGAACCAGCTTCTGGTGACACGCCTGCTCGAAAGGATGGGTCATCGGGTGACCCAGGCGCGCAACGGCAACGAAGCTCTAACCTTGCTCGAGCGCGGGCGGTTCGATCTCGTCCTCATGGATATCCAGATGCCCGAGCTGGACGGCCTGGCTGCCGCCGAGACGATCCGGCGCAAGGAAACCGACCGCCATGTACCCATTGTGGCCATGACGGCGCACGCCATGGAAGGGAACCGCGAGCGCTGCCTGGCAGCCGGCATGGATGCCTATGTCTCGAAGCCCATCCGGATCGACGAGTTCCTGCAAACCCTGGCGCGCCTGGTGCCGGGAGGCTTCGACCGCGGCCTCGTCCGCCCCGATCGGCGGTCGGCGGCCCCCGAGGTGGATCGCGATCTGATCGCGAGCCGCTTCGGCGGAGACGGCGAGCTGTTCCGCGAAGCCGCCGGCATCTTCCGCGACTGCGTTCCGGATCTCCTGGCCGGACTCGAAGACGCCATCGGCAGCGGCGATTGCGACAGAACCGCGCGTGCCGCACACAGGATCAGGGGCTCCCTGGCCAACTTCGGCAAAAGCGCAGCCCTCGAGATCGCCGAAAGGCTGGAAGCCGACGCGCGCCGGGGAGACCTCGCAGCGTGCGCGGCAGCCTTCAGAAAACTGGAAAGCGAGATGGACCGCCTGGTCCCGATCCTGCTGGAGACGGCATGAGAAAGGATGCCCATGAAGATTCTCATCGCGGATGACGACGATGTTCTCCGTCACATCCTGCAGGCCACGCTGACCAAGTGGGGCTACGAGGTCACGGCATCCCGCAACGGCCTGGAAGCGTGGGAAATATTGCACGGGAACGACGCTCCCAGGCTGGCGATCCTCGACTGGATCATGCCGGGAATGGACGGCATCGAAATCTGCCGCAGGATACGAAGCAGGCCGAGCGAGCCCTATATCTACATCCTGCTCCTGACCGCCAAGGTGAGGAAGGAGGACGCCGTCGCCGGACTGGACGCCGGGGCGGATGACTATCTGTCGAAACCCTTCGATCCCGCCGAGCTGCAGGCGCGCCTGCGCGCCGGCAGGCGCATCCTCGATCTGCAGGAAGCGCTGCTCGCCGCGCGCGAGAAGCTGCAATACCAGGCGACCCACGACAGCCTGACCGGCCTGCTGAATCGTGCCGCCACTCTCGATGCCCTGCGCCACGAGCTCGAAAGGGCCGACCGCCAGAACTTCGTCCTCAGCATGGTCCTCGCCGACATCGACCACTTCAAGCAGGTCAACGACACTTACGGCCATGCCATCGGCGATGCCGTACTCTGCGAGGCGGCGCACAGGATGCGCAGCACGGTGCGGGCCTACGACACCGTCGGCCGGTACGGCGGCGAGGAGTTCCTCTTCATCATGCCGGGCTGCGACGGGACCGACGCCGTCGGCCAGGCCGACAGAATACGCCTGGGCATAACCGAGCGGCCGATAGAATTGTCGTCGGCGACGATCTCGTTCACGCTGAGCATGGGTGTCGTCGTGCGCGAAAGCGGCGCTCCGGGCGGTCTGGACGC
>CAZHQK010000015.1:0-10484 GCA_964534795.1 uncultured Acidobacteriota bacterium | reverse complement strand
GGGCCGATCTTGTCCATCGTCCAGCTGAGCGCCATGGCGCCGTAGCGGCTGACGCGCCCGAAGGTGGGGCGCAGGCCGGTGACGCCGCAGCGCGCCGAAGGCGACATGATGGAGCCCCGGGTTTCGCTGCCGATGGCGAAGCCCACGAGGCCGGCCGCCACTGCGGCCGCCGGCCCGGCCGACGAGCCGCTCGAACCCTGATTGGGATTCTCCGGGTCCCAGGGGCTGCGCGTCATGCCGCCGAACCAGCGATCGCCCTGGGCCAGCGCACCCAGGGTGAGTTTCGCCACGAGCACCGCCCCCGCTTCCGTCAACCTGGTGTAGACCGTGGCATCGGTGTCGATCACCTGGTTCTTGTATGGCGAGGCGCCGAAGGTCGTCGGGTAGCCCTTGACCGCGAGCAGATCCTTCGCGCCCCAGGGGACGCCGTGCAGCGGGCCGCGGTACTTGCCGGCGGCGATCTCCTCGTCGGCTTTGCGGGCCTGGCGCAGCGCCAGGTCCTCCGTCAGCGTCACCACGCAGTGCAGCACCGGATCGTACTTCTTGAGACGTTCCAGGTAGAGCCGGGTGAGGTCGGTCGAGGTGACCTGCCTGGTCTGCAGGAGGCGCGCCAGGTGCATCACCGGCAGAAAGGCCAGGTCCTCGTCCGTGCGCGGCCGGGCGATCTTGACCGCGCTCGGACGCAGCGGCCTGCGCGCGCTCGGGAGCTTCGTTCCCGGGAGCACCGGATTGAATACGATCGCCGGCGGCACGGCATTGCCGAGATCGATCGAGCGCAGCGTGTTGTAGCGGTTCAGCAGGCTCATCCTGCCGTTCAGGGAATCGACAATCCTTTTGATCGCTTCCGGGCTGAAGGACAGGCCGGCGATGCGGGCGGCGGCCTCGACCATTTCCGGTGTGATCTTCGGGGCATCCTGGGCTATGGCGGCCAGGGCCCCCGGCAAGAGGGTGCCGCCCAGGCCCACCGAAGAAAAGTAGCCGATGAACCTGCGCCGATTGAACTCGAGCCTGTCGCTTTCCATGAGATCCCTCCCTTTATTGTTTTTTCTCCGTCCTGCGCAATGCGCGCGGGCGCATGCGGCATTCTTCCATGCGCACGCACCCGCCCGAAAAAGCGACCCCTTCCATTTCCAGCAGGAGGCGCTGGTGCAGTCCCGCCTCTCCGGGCAGCAAAATCCGCCCGCCGGCGCCGACGACGCGCTGCCATGGAATCCCGGCGGCCTCGGCCCCCTGCAGCGCCCGCGCCACCCGCCGGGCGGTCCCCGGATGGCCGGCGGCGCGCGCGACGTCGCCGTATGTGGCGACCTTGCCGCGCGGAATGCGGCGCACGGCCGCCCGTATGTCTTCGCGATAGCCCATACGACCTATGCTTCCGATCCCAGCGGCTCGAAACGTGCGGTGAAGTGCCGCAGGAAGGGGGCCTGGTAGGTGATGCGGTAGCCGCGCAGCGAATCTCTCCGGTGATACACCTCGACGATGGCCTCCACCGCGTAGTCCACGTGGCTCTGCGTGTAGACGCGCCGCGGGATCGCCAGCCGCACCAGTTCCATGGGCGCCGGGGTTTCTTCGCCGGTCTGCGGGTCGTGCCTGCCGAACATCACCGATCCGATCTCCACCGAACGGATGCCGGCCCAGCGGTAGAGCTCGCACGCCAGCGACTGGCCGGGATACTGCCCGGGCGGGATGTGCGGCAGCATGGCCTTGGCGTCGATGTAGATCGCGTGGCCGCCCGGAGGCTGCACGATCGGCACGCCCTGCGCCGCGATATGGTTTCCCAGATACGAGGTCGAGACGATGCGATATTTGAGGTAATCTTCGTTGAGAACCTCCTCGAGCCCGACGGCGATGGCGTCCAGGTCGCGGCCCGCCAGACCGCCGTAGGTCGGGAACCCTTCCGTCAGGATCAGGAGGTCCTTTTCCTGCTCCGCCAGCGCCGAATCGTTGGTGCACAGGAAGCCGCCGATGTTGGCCAGGCCGTCCTTCTTGGCCGACATGGTGCAGCCGTCCGCATAGGAGAACATCTCGCGCACGATTTCCGGGATGGCTTTGTCCCGGTAGCCGGCTTCGCGCAGCTTGATGAAATAGGCATTCTCGGCGAAGCGGCAGGCGTCGATGTACAGCGGGATGCCGTGGCTGTGGACGAGTTCGCTCACGGCGCGGATGTTTTCCATGGAGACCGGTTGCCCGCCGCCGGAATTGTTGGTCACGGTCAGCAGCACCAGCGGGATGCGCTCGCGCCCGTGCCGGCGGATCGCCTGCGCCAGGGCATCGACGTCCATGTTGCCCTTGAACGGGTGCACGAGCGCCGGCTGCCTTCCCTCGGGTATCACCAGATCGAGCGCCTGCGCACCCCTGTACTCTATGTTGGCGCGCGTGGTGTCGAAATGGGTGTTGTTGGGCACGACATCGCCGGCCTTGCACGTCAGGGTGAAAAGGATGCGCTCGGCGGCGCGTCCCTGATGCGTGGGGATGACGTGGCGGAAGCCGAAGATCCGCTGCACGGTCTCCTCGAAGCGGAACCAGGAACGGCTGCCGGCATAGGCTTCGTCGCCGTTCATCACGGCGGCCCACTGCCGGCTGCTCATGGCCGCCGTGCCGCTGTCGGTGAGGAAGTCGAGAAGCACATCTTCCGCCGGCACCCGGAAGAGATTGTAGCCTGCCTGGCGCAGCACGGCCTGCCGTTCCTCCAGGGTGGTCATCTTCAAGGCCTCGACGGCCTTGATCTTGAAGGGCTCGATGATGGTTTTCATGGCCTTTCCTTTCCCGGAGGTCCCGGTGCAGGCGGCCAGCATAACCCACGAGCGGCGGGCCTTCAACCGGAGCGTGGTTCGCACATGTCGGCGCGCTTGAAGCCCGTGCCGGGCACAATGCCATATGCGGCGCGGCGGTACGTCCGGCACGCCGGGCCGGATCCTCGCGCTCTCCTTCTGCCGGCCCTTCGGGGCTTGTCGCGTGGCGTTCCCTTTTCTCCGGGTTCGCCTTCGGCTCACCCCCGGCTAACAGCTCAGGGCCCCTTCCGGGGCCGAATTCGCACCGGTCCCCGCGCGGCGCGCGCGACGGGCCGACCCCGCCAAGGGCGGCAAAGAGCCGATCGCGCCCGCGCAGCGCGCTTTCGCCCCCCGGTACCTTCTGCTAACATAATCCGCCTGCCGGGACGATCTCTTTCGAGACAAGCGGGGTGCGCGGACCATGGAGAAAATGGCGGTGACCGGAGGCGCGGGTTTCATCGGGTCGAACCTCGCGGAGTTTCTCTGCGCTCAGGGGCACGAGGTCGTCGTGATCGACGACTTCAGCACCGGCCGCGAGGAAAACCTGGCGGAATGGAGCGAGCGCTACCGGGAACGCTTCCGGCTGGTGCGCGCCGACATCAACGACACCGCGCGCATGCGCGAAGCGCTCCAGGGAGTGCGGTTCCTTTTCCACCAGGCGGCCATTCCCTCGGTTTTCCGCTCGATCGCCGATCCCGTGGGCACGGATCGCGCGAACGTAGGGGGTACGGTTTCCGTCCTCAAGGCGGCCTGCGACGCCGGCGTGCGGCGCGTCGTCTTCGCTTCTTCCTCCTCGGTCTACGGCGACGACCCGCAACTGCCCAAGCGGGAAGACCGGACGGGCCGGCCGCTCTCCCCCTATGCCTTGAGCAAGATGGCGGGCGAGGAGTACTGCCGGCTCTTCCAGCGTGTCTACGGCCTGGAGACGGTCTGCCTGCGCTACTTCAACGTCTTCGGACCGCGCCAGGATCCCAGGTCCGAGTATGCGGCCGTGATCCCGCGCTTCGTCACCCGCCTGCTCGCCGGGCAAGCGCCCATCGTGTACGGCGACGGCGAGCAGACGCGCGACTTCACCTATGTGAGCAACGTGGTGGAAGCCAACTGGACCGCGGCCGTGCATCCGCGCGCGGCGGGCGAGGTCTTCAACGTGGGCTGCGGCGCGCGCACCAGCCTGAACGACCTGCTGCGGGAAATGACGGGCATCATCGGAACCCGTTGCCCGGCCGACTACCAGCCGGCGCGCCCGGGCGACGTACGGCACTCGCTCGCCGACGTCGGCAAGGCCGAGGCGCTTCTGGGCTACAAGCCCTCGGTCGGCCTGCGCGAGGGACTGGTCCGGGTGATTGCATGGTATCGAGAGCGGATGGGGGAAAAGTCATGACGCTTCGTGACAAGATTCAGGAGCGCACGGCCAGGATCGGAGTGATCGGGCTCGGCTACGTCGGCCTGCCGCTGGCCGTGGAGTTTGCCAGGGCCGGCTACACCGTCTACGGCATCGATGTCGACGGCGACAAGGTGGAACAGTTGCGCGCGCATCGCTCCTATGTCCAGGACGTGCCCGATTCGGACGTGCGCGAATTCGTGGCCGCCGGCAGGCTGCTGCCGACCACGGATCACCGCGTGCTGCGCGAGGCGGACGCCGTGAGCGTGTGCGTGCCCACGCCCCTGCGCAAGACGCGCGACCCGGACATCCAGTACATCGCCGACGCCACCGCCAAGATCCGCGAGTGCCTGCACCCGCAGATGCTGATCGTGCTCGAAAGCACCACCTATCCCGGGACGACGGACGAGATCCTCCTCGTCGAGTTCGAGCGCACCGGCCTGAAGGTCGGGCGCGACTTTCATCTGGCCTTCTCCCCCGAGCGCATCGACCCGGGCAACCCGCAATTCAACACGCGCAACACGCCCAAGATCATCGGCGGCGTGACCCCGGGATGCACGGAGATCGCGGCGCTGCTCTACGGCAACGTGGTCGAGCAGGTCATCACCGTCAGTTCGACCCGCAGCGCGGAAATGGTGAAGCTGCTCGAAAACACCTTCCGCGCCGTCAACATCGGCCTGGTGAACGAAATCGCCATCATCTGCGACAAGCTCGGCATCGACGTGTGGGAAGTGATCGATGCGGCCGCCACCAAGCCCTTCGGCTTCATGCCTTTCTACCCGGGGCCGGGACTGGGCGGGCACTGCATCCCGATCGACCCGCTCTATCTTTCCTGGAAGCTGAAACTCTTCAACTACAACGCGCGCTTCATCGAGCTCGCCAGCGAAGTGAACACCCACATGCCGGAATACGTGGTCGACAAGATCGGCCGCTGCCTCAACCGCGTCCGCAAGCCCGTCAACGGATCCCGCATACTGGTGCTGGGGGTCGCCTACAAGAAAAATATCAGCGACATCCGCGAATCCCCGGCGCTCGACATCATCAAGCTGCTCGAGCAGGAAGGGGCACAGGTGGACTACAGCGATCCCTATGTGCCCCGCCTGAAGCTCGACCGGATTGCGCTGGAGTCGCGGGCCGTGACGGCCGCCATGCTGCGCACATACGATTGCACGGTGATCGTCACCGACCACAGGGATTTCGATTACGATCTGGTGGCGCGCGAGTCGGCGCTCGTGGTGGATTGCCGCAATGCCGTGGGCGTTCAGGGGACGAACATCGTGAAGCTCTAGCCGTCGATCGGATGATCCGTTTTCTCTTCATCGACACCGAGAGGCACTGGCGCGGAGGGCAGGAGCAGCTTCTGACATTGCTGCGCGGGCTGAGCGGGCGCGGCCACGACGTCCATCTGGTCTGTCATCCGCGCGGCTTGCTGGAACAGCGGGCGCGGCAGGCGGGCGCTGTCGTGCACCCCCTGGCGATTGCGCGCGAAATCGGTCTGCTCCCGTTCCTGCGCCTGCGCGCCGTGATCCGCCGCACGCGCGCCGACATCCTGGCGTTCAACACCCCGCGCGCCATACTGTTGGGGAACCTGGCATCCCGGCCCAGCTCCGTCAAGGCCCGCATCATCTTCCGCCGGGTCAACTTCCCCCTGCGCGACAATCGGATAACCCGCTGGAAATACACCTGGGGCATCGACTGCATCGTGGCGATTTCCGAGAGCATCCGGCAGCAACTGCTGGCGGGCGGCATTCCGGAACACCTCATCCGCATGATCTACGAGGGACTGGATCTCGCCGGCTATCCGGAGCGCCCGGCCGGGCGGCCGGCGGGCGCCGGCGACCGTCTGGTGGTCGGCACGCTCGCCTCCTTGAGCCCCGAAAAGGGCCTGCCGTACCTGGTAAGGGCCGCCGCCATCGCGAGCCGCGCGGGCGCGCGCCTCCGCTTCGTCATCGTGGGCGACGGGCCGTGCCGGCGGGAACTCGAGGATCTGGTGCGCGCCGAGGGCGTAGAGGAGATCTTCGAGCTGGTCGGCTTCCAGGATCAGGTGTCCGGTTACCTGCGCGCCTTCGACATCTTCGTCCTGCCCAGCCTTTCCGAGGGGCTCTCATCGGCCATTCTCGCGGCGATGGCTTCTTCGCTGCCCGTGATCGCCACCGATGTGGGCGGCATCCCGGAGCTGATCCGGCACGGGCACAACGGACTGCTGGTCCCTGCAGGGGACGCGCAGGCGCTCGCCGCCGCGATCCGGCACCTGAGCGCGCATCCCGACGAGGCCCGCGAAATGGGGCGCAGGAGCCGGGCGCTCATGGAAGAGAAGTTCACTCTGGAACGCAAGATCGCCGAGACCGAGAGTCTGTGTTATGCGCTTTTGACCAAGAGCGCGGACGGCGCCGCCCATGGTTGACGCACCGGCTGGAAAGCTGCTCTCGTGGTGGCGCTCGGGGAGCGAACGCGCGGGCTTTCTCTGCCTTGCCGCCTGCGTGTCCCTCTCGGCGGTTTCGATCGCCGCCGCGCAGGTTTTTCTGGCCCTCGCTATCGCGTTCTTTCTACGGGAGCGCCTGCGCGGGCGTGCCGCGAGCCGTGCGCCCGGTGCGGCCGTCCGGCCGCTCTTGTGCTTCATCCTGTGGACCGCGGCGGCCGTCCTGCTGGCCTGCGATCCCCGGCGTGCCCTGAGCGAGTTCAGGAAGTTTTTCATTTATCTGCTGGTCCCGGTCGTACCTGCACTGGCCGCCGCTCCGGGCGCGCGCGCATGGACATACCGGGCGGTCTTCGGCGCCGCGGGCCTGTCCGCCGTCGCGGGCCTCGTGCAGTTCGCCGCGGATCCGCGGCGCGACGCGCTGCATCGTATTTCGGGATTCCTGAGCCACTGGATGACCTTCTCCGGCACGCTCATGCTCGCGTTCGTGGGCCTGGTCGCCTACATGCTCTGCTACGGGTGGCGCAGGAGCCGCTGGGCGGTGCCGCTGGCACTCGTGCTGGCGGCCGCATTGTTTCTCTCGCAGACGCGCAGCGCCCTGCTGCTGGGCATTCCCGCCGGGCTGGTCGCCGTCTTGTGGCTGACCAGGCACTTCAAGGCGGTCGGAGCGCTGGCGCTCCTGCTTGCAGCCGCCTATCTCCTCTCGCCTGCAGCGATCCAGCGGCGGTTGGCCGGGGCCCTGGACGTCAACCATCCCGACACGCGCAATCGCATCGAGCTTTTCGGGACGGGTGCGCGGCTCGTGCGCGACCATCCCTGGTTCGGCGTCGGGCCCAAGAACGTGGCGATCGAGGCGCTGCGCTATCGCGGCAGCCCGGACTACCCGGACTGGATGTACCAGCACATGCACAACAATTTCCTGCAGATCGCGGCCGAGCGGGGTATTCCCGGCATGCTGCTCTGGCTCTGGTGGATGCTGCGCCTGCTGTGGGATGCCTGGCGAGGCCATCGGCGCGCGCACGGCCTCGAGCCGGGCGAGCATGCGCTCGAGGCGCGCATGGCATCGCTTGCCGCCGTGGGAGGATGGTGCGCCATGCTGGCGGCCGGCCTGTTCGAATACAATTTCGGCGATTCGGAAGTTCTGATCCTGTTTCTGTTCATGATGAGCGCGCCGTATGCGGATGCCTGTTCCCGCCGCGCGGAGACGACCCGGGGAACGCCGTCTTGAAAATCGCCATCATGGGAACGCGGGGAATACCCGCGAATTACGGGGGGTTCGAGACCTTCGCCGAGGAGTGCGCCGCGCGCTTGGCGGCGCGCGGCCATTCGGTCACGGTCTACGGGCGCGCGCACTACGTGGCGCGCGGAGTGCGCGCGCACCGCGGCGCGCGTGTCGTCGTTCTGCCGACGCTGCGCTGGAAATACACCGACACGGTGGTCCATACCTTTCTGTCGATCCTGCACGGGATCTTCCAGCGCTACGACGCCGTCCTGATCTGCAACGCGGCCAACAGCATCTTCGCCTGGATCCCGCGCCTTTTCGGCGCGGCCGTGGTGGTCAACGTCGACGGCCTGGAGCGCCTGCGCCGCAAGTGGAACCGTCTGGGCCGGGCCTATTACCTGCTGTCGGAATACCTCGCGACCCGGCTGCCGAACGCCATCGTCACCGACGCGCGCGTGATCGAGCGCTACTACCTGGAGAAGTACGGCGCCGCTTCCACTTATATTCCATACGGCGCCGCGAGCGACCGGCCCGAAGGCCGCGAGGCGCTGGACGCTCTGGGGCTGGCGCCCGGGAGCTATTTCCTCTACGTGAGCCGTTTCGAGCCGGAAAACAACCTCCATCGGGTGGTGGAGGCCTTCGCGCGGGTGAGAACCGACCGGAGGCTCGTGGCCGTGGGCGACGCCCCTTACGCCCGGGATTACATCCGCCGTGTGCGCCGCGCCGCCGATGCGCGCGTCTGTTTTCCGGGGGCGATCTACGGCCGAGGCTACCGGGAGCTGCTGGCCAATGCGCTCTGCTACGTGCATGCCACCGAGGTGGGCGGCACGCACCCGGCGCTCGTCGAGGCCATGGCGCTCGGCAACGTGATCGTCGCCAACCGCACCCCGGAGAACGAGGAGGTGCTCGGGAACGCCGGCATTCTTTACGAGAAGAACGACGTCGGCGATCTGGCGCGCCGCCTGCAGGAGGTGGCCGACCATCCCGAGCGATACGAGGGCCTGCGCAAGGCCGCCGCCGAGCGGGCGCGCGCTTGTTACTCGTGGGACAGCGTCGTCGATCGCTACGAAGAGCTCTTCCGCAGCCTGAGGAATTGACGCGGCGCCGGGCGATGATGTATCAAAGGCGCACGGTCCGACCGGCCCGGGCATGCCCCTCGATGCGCGGGCGGTCGCATGGAGGGGGCACATCGCCGCGATGAACTGCCCGCGATGCGGTAGCGCAAATCCCGACGGCGCCGACTTCTGCATGAAGTGCGGCATTCCCCTGAGCGAAACCGGAGCGGCGCTGGCCGGTTTCGACCCCCTCGAGTTCGCCCCCACGGAAGTGAGTCTTCCCCCGGGGGCGGTGCTTCTGGATCGTTTCCGCATCGAGAGGATGATCGGGCACGGGGGGATGGGGCGCGTCTATCTGGCGCGCGACGAAAAGCTCGAGATACCCGTGGCGATCAAGGTTCTGCGCGAGATATTGAGCCGGGATGCGGGGGCGGTCAAGCGGCTTGCGGCCGAGGCCAGGGCGTCGATGAAGCTGGCGCATGCAAACATCGTGCGCGTGCACGACTACCACGAGACGCCGCTGACGAAATTCCTGGCGATGGAGTACGTCGAAGGGGAGACGCTCAAGGACCGGCTGGACCGGGAGGGGAAGCTGGCGGAGGGGGAGGCGCGACGGATTGCGGTCGAGACCTGCAAGGGGCTGGAGCATGCGCACGAGAGGAAGGTGATTCACCGGGATTTGAAGCCTGGGAACGTGCTCTTGGGGAAGGACGGGTCGATCAAGATCGCGGATTTCGGGATCGCGCGGGTATGCCGCGACTCGATGACGCGGCTGACGTCGGTGCAGGATTCGGGGACGCTCCCCTACATGTCGCCGGAGCAGATCATGGGCGAAAGCACGGAGCTGAGCGATCTGTATTCGCTGGGCGTCGTGCTCTACGAGATGCTGTCGGGCGATCCGCCCTTCCACACCGGGCCGATCACGGAGCAGATCCGGCACAAGGCGCCGAAACCGCTCGAGCGGGTGTCGGCGGAGATGAATGCCCTGGTTTTGCGCTGTCTGGAGAAGGATCCGGCGAAGCGCTTCGCATCGGTGCGGGAGCTGCGGGAGGAACTCGACGGCAGCGCGGGGCGGCGCCGCGAGGAGGCGCGGCGCAGGAAGGAGGAGGAACGCAGGCGGGAAGAGGAGCGCAAGAGAGAGGAGGATCGCCGGCGCGCCGAGGCGCGGCGGAGGGAAGATGAGGAAAGGCGGCTGGCGCAGGAGGAGCGCCGGCGAGAGGAGAAAGAAAGGGCGGCTGCGGAACACGGGCAAGCCGGAGCGGTTGCGGCGGGCGTAAATGCCGTGGGCATGAAATTCGTCCTGATTCCGGCGGGCTGGTTCACGATGGGCTGCTCGCCGGGCGACGATGAATGCGACGGCGACGAACGACCCGCGCACGTGGTGGAGATCAGCCGGGGCTTCGAGCTCGGGAGATGCGAGGTGACGCAGGGGCAGTGGGAGAGGGTGATGGGAAGGAATCCCAGCAATTTCAGGGGGAATCCGGATCTGCCGGTGGAGCAGGTGAGCTGGAACGACGCGCAGGAATTCATCGGGAGGTTGAACGCCTTGCAGGACGGGTATCGGTATCGGCTGCCGACGGAAGCGGAATGGGAGTATGCGGCTCGGGCGGGGACGACGGGGAAGCGCTATGGGGATCTGGAC
>CAZHQK010000014.1:0-105420 GCA_964534795.1 uncultured Acidobacteriota bacterium | reverse complement strand
GGTATGACCCGGTCGCCGTGAGCCCAGCCGGGAAGCGCCGCGATCAGCGCGAGCAGAATCGCAATCAAGCAGCCCGGAATCGGATTTCTTGCCATGGTCGTATGTCTCCTTTTTCGCCCTGTTATGAAGATTGCCGGGGGGCGTATACGGTTCATTTTTTCCGCTGCGCGTCCCGAGGCATGAATAGTGTTGCAGATAATCGCACTCCGGGGAACCCCGCATTTGCACCGCGACTTCCGCGGGCCCGGCGCGCGCGATGGTGATACAATCCGGCCGGCTGGAATCTCACAAGGAGGGCTTGTATGAAAAGAGTCGCTCTGGCTTTGCCGGCGGCGCTCGCCCTGCTGCCGGCGGCGCTCCGCTCCCAGGAACGCGTCCTCACGCATCGCGAGCAGGCGGTCCTGCAGCAGTCCTGGATACTCAAGCGCTTCGAAACCGTCCTGCCCGAGCTGATGCGCCGCGAGGGGATCGACATGTGGATCATCGTCTCGCGGGAGTACAACGACGATCCCGTATTCCGCTCGATGGCCCCCGCGACCACCTTCGCTTCGCGGCGGCGCACCATCCTGGTCTACTACGACCGCGGGCCTCAGGCCGGGGTGGAGCGCCTTTCGATCGGGCGCTTCGACTACGGCGGATTCTTCACCGTCGTCAAGACCCACAACGACAAGCAGTGGGAAGGCCTGCGCCAGGTGGTCGAAGAGCGGGATCCCAAGGTGATCGGGATCAATGTCTCGGAGCTGTTCGCGCACGCCGACGGGCTCTCGGCCACGGAAAAGGAAAACCTGGTCAAGGCGCTCGGGCCGAAGTACGCCGCGCGCATGAAGTCCGCCGAGAATCTGGCGGTCGGCTGGCTCGAGGTGAAGCTCCCCGAGGAAACCGAGGCGTACCATCATGCCGTGCGCGTCGCCCATCAGGTCATCGCCGAGGCCTTTTCCAACAAGGTGATCGTTCCCGGCGCGACGAAGACCGAGGACGTCGTCTGGTGGATGCGGCAGCGCGCCGCCGAAATGGGGCTGGGGATCTGGTTCCAGCCCTCGGTCGACATCTCCCGCATGAGCGGCCCGGCGCCCGATTCCGTGATCCGCCGCGGGGATCTGCTGCATTGCGACTTCGGCATCGTTTACATGGGCCTGTGCACCGACACGCAGCGCCTGGCCTATGTCCTGCTGCCCGGCGAGAGCGATGCGCCCGAAGGCCTCAAGGAAGGCCTGAAGACCGCCAACCGCGTGCAGGACCTGATCATGGAATGCGCCCGCGTGGGCGTCACCGGAAATGCGGCACTCGCCGCCGCGCTCGCCCGGGCGAAGAAGGAAGGGATCACGACCTCGATATACTGCCATCCGGTGGGCTATCACGGGCACGCCGCCGGTCCCCCCATCGGCATGACCGACTACCAGGAGGGCGTGCCGGGGCGCGGCGACTACATTCTGCGCCCGAACACCTGGCATGCGATCGAGCTCAACGTGACCCACGCGGTCAAGGAGTGGGCCGGCCGCCAGGTGCGCTTCCCGCTGGAAGAGGACGCGATCCTGACCGACAGCGGCTGGGAATGGATCGCCGGTCGGCAGACGGCTTTCTATTTGATCCGATGAATCCCGGAGGTTTCGCCATGAAAAAGAAAACGCTTCGGTTGGCCCTTCTCATGCTCGCACCTGCGCTGGGCCTGTCCCAGACTCAGAACACCGGACAGCCTCCCGCATGGCAGATGAGCTGGGATCAGATCCAGGCCGTCGTCGGCAAGGTGCGCGCCGGCAAGGACCTGACCCCCAAATCCTGGCCCGGCGGCAACCGCGTGGCGGTGGCGATCAGCTTCGACGTCGACAACGAGACCACGTCGCTGCGCGACGGCAACACCAGTCCCTCGGAGCTTTCGCAGGGCGAGTACGGCAGCCGCACGGCCATGCCCCGCATACTCGCCCTGCTCGACCGCCACGGCATCAAGGCGACCTTCTTCGTGCCGGCCGTCACTGCCAAGCTGTACCCGGAAACGATCCGGCAGATCGTGGCGCGCGGCCACGAGATCGGCATGCACGGATGGATCCATGAGCGCAACTCGCAGCTGACCGAGTCGCAGGAAAGAGACCTGATGAGGAAATCGTACGACACCCTGCGCGAGATATCCGGCACCCGACCGGTCGGCATCCGCACACCCTCGTGGGACTACAGCCCGTGGACCATGAAGATCATCCGCGAGATGAAGCTGCTTTACGACAGCAGCCTGATGGCCGACGAGCGTCCTTACGAAGTGCTCTACGAGGGCAGGCCGACGGGCGTGGTCGAGCTCCCGGTGGAATGGATCATGGACGATTACCCCTACTTCGGCATGAACCGCTTCTCCACGATCCGCCCGCACATCGGTCCCGAGGACGTACTCGATCTCTGGCGCAAGGAGTTCGACGTCGCCTACGACGAGTCGTCGCTGTTCGTCCTGACGACGCATCCGCATATCATCGGGCACCGCTCGCGCATCGTGATCCTGGACAAGCTGATCGCCTACATGAAGTCCCGGCAGGGGGTCTGGTTCGCGCGCCACGACGAAGTGGCTCGGGCCGCGGCTGCCCAGCTCCGCAAATGATTGATGTCGAAGAAATTCTGCAGCCGGGCGGCGGTCGTGAAGCCGCGCACGAAAGATGCATCCACGGCGGGCGCGATTTTGCTGGCCGCCGGAGAGGATCCATGATACTTTAGGTGAACAAAAGGTGAATATCGTGGACTCGAGTTTTCCGGCCAAATCCGCGGGATCGACGGGCGTCGGCGAGATCGTGCGCGAGCTTGCCGTACGCGACCCTTCGCGGGAAGTGATCACGGCGGTCCATCAGATCCAGGCGCGCGAGGCGCAATGGGCCGACATGCCGGGATGGGTGCGACCGGAGCTTGCGGCGGCATACGGAGAGAAGGGCATCGCCCGGCTCTATTCGCATCAGGCCGAAGCGGTCGAGCGCGTGCGGCGGGGACGCAATGTCGTGGTGGTCACCCCCACGGCCTCCGGCAAGACCTTGTGCTACAACCTGCCGGTGCTCAACGCGATCCTCGAGAACCCGGACACGCGCGCACTGTATCTCTTCCCCACCAAGGCGCTCTCGCAGGACCAGCTCGACGAGCTGCACGACCTCGGCAGGAGGCTGAGCGACCGCTTCGGCGTTTTCACCTATGACGGCGACACGCCCTCGGACGCGCGCCGCGCCGTCCGCCGGCAGGGCCACATCGTCATCAGCAATCCCGACATGCTGCACACCGGGATCCTGCCGCATCACACGAAATGGACGCGGCTGTTCGAGAACCTGCGCTATGTCGTGATCGACGAGCTGCACATGTACCGCGGCGTCTTCGGCAGCCATCTGGCCAATCTGCTGCGCCGCCTGCGGCGCATAGCCGATTTCTACGGTACCCGCCCCCAGTTCATCGCCTCTTCGGCCACGATCGCCAATCCCGGCGAGCTCGCCGCCCGGCTGCTGGAAGCCGAGGTGGATGTGGTATCCGCCGACGGCGCCCCGCGCGGGCAGAAGTATTTCGTCTTCTACAACCCGCCGGTCGTCGACCGGTTCCTGGGGATCCGCCGCAGTTACATCAACGAGACCTACCGGCTGGCGCGGCAGTTTCTCGAGCGGGGCCTGCAGACGATCGTTTTCGCCAACACCCGCCTGCACACGGAGGTCTTGTTGACCTACCTGCAGCAGGCCTATCCTCCCGCGCCCGGAGCGCCGCAGACGATCTGCGGCTACCGGGGCGGTTATCTGCCGCGCGAGCGCCGGCAGATCGAGCGCGGCCTGCGCGAGGGCGAGATCCGCGCGGTGGTGGCCACCAACGCCCTGGAACTCGGGATCGATATCGGTTCGCTCGACGTCGCCGTGATGGCGGGATACCCGGGGACGATCGCATCCACCTGGCAGCGCGCGGGCAGGGCCGGCCGGCGCACGGGCGCCTCTTGCGCCGTGCTGGTGGCTTCCTCGCGGCCCCTGGACCAGTTCATCGTGCGCCACCCGGAGTATTTCTTCGGCGCCTCGCCCGAGAGCGCCTACATCCGCCCCGACAATCCCGAGATCCTGGTCAACCACCTCAAGTGCGCGGCCTTCGAACTGCCCATCCGCGACGGCGAGGCGTTCGGCGGGATCGATCTGCCGGCGCTGTGCGAGCGCCTGAGCGAGGCCGGCTACCTGCACAGGAGCGGCGACTACTGGCACTGGACCCAGGAGTCGTACCCTGCCGACGCCGTCAGCCTCAGGTCGGTGAGTTCCGACAACTTCGTCATCATCGACGAGACCGAGGCCCCGCAGGTCATCGGCGAGGTCGATTTCACGAGCGCCCTGACCACGGTCCACCCGAAGGCGATCTACATCCACGCCGGGCAGCAGTATCACGTCGAGCGCATGGACTTCGAGCAGCGCAAAGCCTATGTGCGGCGCGTCGAGGTCGACCACTTCACCCAGGCGATCCGATACACGCAGATCAAGATCCTGAAAGTCGAGGAGTCGCAACCGGCGCCCGGCCCGGCCGTCAAGGCGTACGGCGACGTGCTCGTGCGCTCGCAGGTCGTGGGCTTCAAGAAGATCAAGTTCTTCACCCTGGAGAACGTCGGTTCGGGCAAGCTGGAACTGCCGGAAAACGAGATGCATACGACTTCCTACTGGGTGAAGCTCGAGCGCGCGCTGCTCGACGGCCTGCCCTTCTCGACCTCCGAGAAGCAGGACGGCATGTTCGGGCTGCTGCACGCCCTGGAATCGGTCGCCTGCCTGCTCGTCATGTGCGACCGCATGGATCTGGGGGCCACGATCGGCGAAGGACTGCCGGAGGCCGGCGCCGCGCCCGGCTGGGAGGGGATTCCCGGGATGTCGGGGCCTGCCGACGCTCCCGTGTTCTTCGAGCCCACCCTGCATCTGTACGACGCCTATCCGGGAGGCATAGGCCTGAGCGAGCCGCTGTATCGCTGCCACGACGATTTGGTGGCCGGGACGCGCGAGCTGATCGCGGGCTGCCCTTGCGAGAGCGGCTGCCCGTCGTGCGTCGGGCCGGCGGGCGAAAGCGGGTCGCGCGCGAAAGAAGTCGCTCTGGCCCTGCTCGAACGATTGACCGCAAGATGAGCGCGCGGATGGACGAGTTTTCCCGCATCGCGGCACTGCGGCCTGCCGGCGGCGGTCGCGCCGGGGTCTCGCGCGGCCGGGAGAATCGCGAACTGCTGCGGCGCATGCTCCGAGCGGAACTCGAGCACAACCATCTGGGCCGGCATTTGGTCCTGCGCACCCGGATTCCCGGACCCGGCCCGCGCGCCATCGGTCCGCGCGCTCTGCGCCTGCTTCTCCCCGGAGCCGGCGCCGAGGCCGCCGACCCGCGCAACTGGATCTTCCTCGATACCGAGACCACGGGACTGGCCGGAGGCACCGGGACGTACGCCTTCCTCGTGGGCCTGGCGCGCTGGGAGGACGACGCGCTCGTCACGGAGCAGTTCTTCATGCAGGATCACTCCGAGGAGCCTTCCTTGCTTGCGGCCGTGGCCCGCCGGCTCGCCGGCCGGCCGGTTCTGGTCACATACAACGGCAAGAGCTTCGACTGGCCGCTGCTCGAAACGCGCTACCGCATGACGCGCGCGGCGGCGCCCGCCGCCCCGGCGGCCCACCTGGACCTGCTTCACCCGGCGCGCCAGATCTGGCGCTTCCGCCTCGGCTCGCTCGCCCTTGCGGAACTGGAGCGGCACGTGCTCGGCCTGGAGCGCGAGGGCGACATCGCCTCGAGCGCGATCCCGGGCTATTACTTCGACTTTTTGCGCGGCGGGCCCGCCGAGCCCATCGGGGCGGTCTTCCGCCACAACCGGATGGACCTGCGTGGTCTGGCGCTCCTGGCCGGGCGCGTGGCGGAGATGCTCGAAGACCCGGAGCGTGCCGGCTGCGAGGCGGCGGAACTGTACGGCCTGTCGCGGATCCTGCAGCGGCGCGGGGAAAGCGCGCTCGCGGGCGCCGCGTGCGAGCGCGCCCTCGAGCGCGGCCTGCCCGAAGAGGCCGAGCGCTGCGCATTGCGCGAGCTCGCCTTGCACGCCCGGCGCGCGCGCGATTTCGGGCGCGCCTGCGAGCTGTGGCAGAAACTGGTCGGCGATCCGCGCTGGGGACGGCTGGCATGCGAGCAGCTCGCCGTCCATTACGAGCACCGCGCGCGCGACCCGGCGCGAGCCGCCCGCCTGGTGCGCCGGGCGCTCGTCGATCTCGAAGAGAGCGCCCGCAGGGGAAGCATCGGGCGCGAGCAGTACCTCGGCTGGCACCGGCGCCTGCGCCGGCGCCTCGAGCGCCTCGCCCGCAAGCTGCAGGGCTGACGATCCCGCCGGCTCGGCGCCGCGATGCAACCGGTGTGCGGGCGTGTGCCGAGATGCCCGGGGGCGGACAAATGCCGTGACGATGCAGGTCGCCTTTTGCTATTCTGCACGCACCGGAAAAGCCGGATCGCGGGGGAGGTGCCCATGATCATGACTGCAGTGCTGCCGCTGCTGGTGTCGGCGGCTCTTTTCTCGGCTCCGGTCCGCGTCCTGATCGAGACCGAGCTGGGAGCGATCGAGGTCGAGATCGATACCGAGCGCGCTCCGATCACCTCGGCCAATTTTCTCAAGTATGTCGACGGCGGCTATTACAACGGCGGGCGTTTCCACCGAACCGTCAAGCCCGACAACCAGCCGGACAACACGATCCGCATCGAGGTGATCCAGGCCGGCCCCGATCCCGCGCGCAAGGAGGGCCTGCCGCCCATCCCTCTGGAGCGGACCAATGTCACCGGCTTGCGCCACCTGGACGGGACCATTTCGATGGCGCGCACCGCGCCGGACAGCGCCACTTCGGACTTTTTCATCTGCATCGGAGATCAGCCCGAGCTGGATTTCGGCGGCCGACGCAATCCCGACGGTCAGGGATTTGCGGCTTTCGGGCGGGTAGTGAAGGGCATGGACGTGGTGCGCAGGATCCAGCAGGCGCCGGCCGAGAAGCAGCGCCTGACGCCGCCGATAGCCATCATCGCCGTACGCCGTCTCGATTGAGCTGTCCGCCGCCCGTGAGCCCGGCGGCCGCCGATCCCCGGGCCGGCGTCATGGGGCGCCGCCCGGGCCTCACTCCAGCTCGCGCCCGCGGGTCTCGGGCAGCAGCATCGCGACCAGCCCCGCAAGCAGGAACGACGCCGCCGTCAGGCGGAATGCAAAGCCCAGGCCGTAGGCTGCTCCGACGCTGCCCACGATGAAGGGCGCCAGGGCGCTCACCCCGCGGCCCAGGTTGTAGGTGAGGCCCTGGGCGCTCGCGCGCACGGCCGTGGGGAAGATCTCGGCCGTGATGGCGCCGAAGCCGCTGTAGTAGCCGGTGCCGAAGAAGCCCACGAGCGGGCCGATCAGCAGCAATCCGGCCGGCGCGCGCGTCATCCCGTAGACGGGCACGAGCAGCGCTGCCACGAGAATGAATCCCACGTAGGCGCGCTTCCTGCCGATGCGGTCGCTGATGAAGCCGAACGAGACGTAGCCCAGCCACATCCCCACCTGCATGAGAACGATCCAGGTCGATGTCTTCAGCAGGTCGAGCCCCGCGCCGCCGCGCTCGGGAGGCAGGGAAAGAAACGCCGGGATCCAGGTGAACAGTCCCCACCAGGCGAACATCGTCCCCGCGTTGGCCGTCGTGGCCACCAGCACATGGCGGCGCAGATCTCCCTCGAGAAGGCGGCGCAGTCCGCCGCTCTGCTCGACGCCGGCGCGCGCACGCCGCCAGATCTCAGGCTCGGGCACGCGGCGCCACATCCAGAAAACCAGCAGGGCCGGCAGGATGCCGACGAAAAACACGGCGCGCCAGCCGAAGGGCGGCAGCACCAGGTAGGTGACCACCGCCGCCAGGCCGTAACCGACCGCCCAGGAGCTCTGCATGACCCCGAGGGCCTTGCCCCGGTGCTCGGCGGGCCAGGTTTCGGCCACCAGCGCCGCGCCGCACGCCCACTCGCCTCCCATTCCCAGGCCGAGCAGGACGCGGAAAACCGCAAGCTGCGCCACGTTCTGCACCAGGCCGCAGGCCGCCGTGAACACCGAGTAGGAAAGGATGCTCAGCATCAGGGCACGCACGCGCCCGACGCGGTCGGCCAGTATGCCGAAGGCGATGCCGCCCGCGGCCGAGGCGCCCAGCGTCAGCGAAATCATCAGCCCGGCCGTCCCCTCCCTCATCCCCAGGTCCTGCATCATATGGGTCAGGACCATGGAATAGAGCAGGATGTCCATGCTGTCGAGCATCCAGCCCAGGCTGGCGGCCAGGAGCGCTCGTTTCTGAACGACGGTCGCACGGCTCAACCACGCGGTGATCACGGCTTCTCCGACTCCCGCCGGAAAACCCGCCCGCAGCGCATCAGCCCCGGGCGGGATCGCCGGCGGCTCCTCATGAGACGGCCGGCGGGCCGGCAAAGTCAACCTGAAAATTCCGCGGCGCGCGGCACCCGGAAGCTGCGCGGGCGGGCCCGCATTGGCATTCGCCCAAGGCCATGGTAGTATTCGGCGACGGCGGAGAAAACGCCGGGCACGTCTCCGCCTCCGCGCGGAGTGTGGGAAGGAGAAGGTATGACTTACATCATCGCGGAGCCCTGCATCAACGTCAAAGACACCGCCTGCGTCGATGTCTGCCCTGTGGACTGCATCCACCCGAAGAAGGACGAACCGGACTTCCCGTCGGCGCCGCAGCTGTACATCAACCCGGACGAGTGCATCGACTGCGGAGCCTGCGAGCCGGCCTGCCCGGTGGCGGCGATCTTTCCCGAAGACGAAGTCCCCGAAAAGTGGAAGGAATTCATCCAGATCAACTACGATCACTACAAGAAATGACGCCGCGGTCCCGCGCCGCACCGGGAACCGGCGCCTGCCTGAACCGACGCCATGCTCTCGCGCACCGCTTCGGGCCTCACCGGCGAAATCAATCCCCTGTACCGGCTGCGCGCCGAACTGGCGCGCCGCGGCTGTGCCATCGTCGATCTGATATCGGGCAATGTCACCGAGCACGGGATCCGCTTCCCGCAGCCGCTGCTGGAAGAGATTATCGTCCGGGCGGCGCGCCGCTCGGAGGTCTATCGGCCGGACCCGCTGGGGCAACAGAGCGCCCGCGCGGCGATCGCCGCCTATTACGAGGCGCAAGGCGTTTCCGTCGACCCGGAGCGGATCGTCCTCACCCCCGGCACCAGTGTCGCCTACTGGTATTGCTTCAAGCTGCTGGCGGACGAAGGCGAGGAGATCCTGTGCCCGCGCCCCAGCTACCCGCTTTTCGACTACATAGCCCGGCTGAGCGGCGTACGGCTCACCCACTATTCGCTGGACGAAAGCCGGGACTGGGCCATCGATCTGGAGCGTCTGGAAAACTCGATCTCCAATGCCACGCGCGCGCTGGTGCTGATCTCGCCCCATAACCCGACCGGCCGCGTGGCGGCGCACGGCGAGATCGAGCAGCTGGCCGATATCGCCCGCCGCCACGGCCTCGCCATCATCGCCGACGAGGTGTTCAGCGAGTTCCTGCTCGCGCAGGGCGGCCTGCCGCGGCCGGCGGCGAGCGACGCGCCCCTGGTCATCACCCTCAACGGCTTTTCCAAGATGTTCGCCCTGCCGGGGATCAAACTGGGATGGATCGCGCTTTCCGGCCGGGGCGGGCCGCTCGATCGCGCGCTCCGGGCACTCGAGCTGATCTCGGACACCTTCCTGCCGGTCAGCGAGATCACCCAGGCGGCGGCGGTGGAGATCTTCCGCGAGGGAGCGGCCTTCCTGCAATGGTACCGGGCGGAAATCGTCGCGCGCTGGCAGCGCGCGGAGGAATTTCTCCGCCGGCTCCCGTTCTGCCGCTTCGTCCGCCCGCAGGGCGGCTTTTACGTCACGCTGCGCCTGGAGGGGATCGACGAGGAGGAGGCCTGCGAGGAGCTGCTGCGCGAAGCCGGGCTGCTGCTCCACCCGGGATATTTCTATGACATGAAGCCGCACCACATCGTGCTCAGCTTCATCCAGCGCGAGGAGACGATGCGCGAGTGCCTGCCCAGGCTCGAGCGCACGCTGGCGGCGCTCGCCGCGCGCCCCCGGATTCCGCGCTGAGCAGTGCGGCCGGCGGCAGGCAAGGAGGCATACGATGAGGCAGGATGCCGGGATGGAAGGCGCGTACGCCCTGGTGACCGGCGGCTCGCGCGGGATAGGGCGTGCCGCCGCCGAGGCGCTCGCCGCTGCGGGCTGTCACGTGGCGCTGGCCGCACGCTCCCTGCAGGAGGCGGCGGCGGCCGCTGCCGCCATCGCCGAGACCCGGGGCGTGCGCACCCTGGCCGAAGCCTGCGATGTTTCCGATCGCGAGAGCGTGCGCGCTCTCTTCCGGCGGCTGCGCGCCTGGTCGTCCGACAGGCTGGACGTGCTCGTCTGCAATGCCGGCTATCCCTACCGCGTCGAGATCTTCGAAACCCGGCTGGACGCGACACCCCCGCAGGAGCTGGAGGCATGGTATCTGGAAGTGTTCCGCACCGACACCCTGGGCTCGGTCTTCTGCACCTACGAGGCCCTGCCCCTCATGATGGCGCGGCGCGCGGGCAGCATCGTCTACATCGCGTCGACCCCGGCGCTGGCTGGCGGCGCGGGTACCCCGTATACGGTGGCCAAGGCGGGGGTGCTCGGCCTGATGAGAGATGTGGCGCACGCTTACGGTGCATACAACATCCGCGCCAACGCGCTCGCCCTGGGCAACATCCGGACACCGGCCACCTACGCGCGCCTGACCGCCGAAACGCAGAGGGCCTTCGCGGAGGAAGCCCCCTTGAAGCGCTGGGGCGACCCGGAGGAAGTCGCCCAGGCGATCCTCTTTTTCGCGGGTCCGTCTTCGAGCTTCATCACGGGCCAGACCCTGGTAGTCGACGGCGGCGCCCTGCGCCGCTAATTATTTCGGTGACAGGCTACTCAACCCCGAAACTCCCAACCGCGGCTTGCCGATGAGGGCTGTCGCCGAAAACCGGCCTCGGGCGAGTTGCCGGGTTGCGGAAAAGCGCGCGAGAAGAAGACGCGAGGAGTTTCGGGGTTGAGTAGCCTGTCACCGAAACTCGATCGAGGCGGTGCAGGGCAGAGCTCCGAACTTGCGCGTGCGCGAGTGGTAGTCGGCCAGGGCCTCCAGAAAGTCGCTCTCCTCGAAATCCGGCCAGAGCCTGGGGCAGAAATGCAGCTCTGCATAGGCGGCCTGCCACAGAAGGAAATTGGAAAGGCGCTGCTCGCCCGAGGTCCGGATGATGAGGTCCGGGTCCGGCACGCCGTCGCCGGCGAGCAGGGCGCCGAAGCGCTCCTCGTCGATTTGCTCGGGGGTCAGCAGCCCCCGGGCCACCTGGCGCGCCAGCGCGCGCACGGCATCCACGATCTCGTAGCGCGCACCGTAATCGAGGGCCAGGCGCAGGTGCAGGCGCCGGCCCGCGCGCGTCGCCTCCTCGGCGCGCTGCAGGGCCTCCCGCACCTCCGCCGAAAAGCGGTCGCGGCGGCCGAAGGCCGACAAGCGGACGCCGTTTTCCACCAGGCTTCCGGTCTCGGACTCGAGGAAGCGCAACAGGAGGCGGAAGAGGATATCGACCTCGCGCGCCGGACGCCGCCAGTTCTCGCTGGAGAATGCAAACAGCGTGAGCACTTCGACCCCGGCGCGGCAGGCCGCCTCGACGGTCCGCCGCACGGCCTGCGCGCCCGCCTCGTGCCCTTTCCAGCGCGGCATCCCCCGCTGCTCGGCCCATCGACCGTTCCCGTCCATGATGATCGCCACATGCTTGACCGCATTCATCCTGCACTCTCCGTCGCGAACCGTTCCTTCCTGCAAGTCCCTGCCGGCGAACAGGCAGCCGGCCTTTCTGATCGGCAGCCCTTGCCCGGCCGGTAAGCTTTCAGCTCGGCGAGGGAAGCGGGTGTACGGCGCCGCGCAAGGGCCCGGCGGCACGCGCGCCGCGCACCGCTTCGACGTCGGGCAGCATACCGGACAGGGTTTCCAGGTACTCCTCCAGCGCGCGGCGCCCCGCGGCGCTGAGCCGGTAAGTGCTCTTGGGCTTCCTGCCCACGAACCTCTTGGTGCACACGATGTAGCCCGCCTCTTCCAGCCTGCGTGCTTGGACGCTGAGGTTGCCGTCCGTCGTGCGCAGCAGATCGCGCAGTTCGGTGAAGGTCAGCGATTCCTGCACCACCAGTGCGGAGAGAATTCCCAGGCGCAGGCGCTCGTGAATCAGAGGATCCAGCTGGTTGGGCGCCGGGCGCGTCACGTTCGCTTTCCTAGCCATGGTACCTCCAGGCGATGTAGGCGCCGAAAAGCAGATGCAGCCAGCCGAAGCCGAGCGCCATCCAGGTCAGCCCCATGTGCGCGGGCGTCAGTGCCGCCGCGGCCGCCAGCAACAGCAGGCACACGCCGAGGTAGCGCAGCGGGGCGATCGAAACCTGGCCGCCGCTGGCGATGGCCGCGCCATAGCACCCCAGCCAGATCGCGGGCAGCCAGGCGAACTCGTGCGTCGCCAGCGCCAGGTTGGTCAGGACGGCGCCCAGAAAGAGCGCCGGGCACAGGCCCCAGAGCAGCTTGCGGATCAGGGGCGCCTGGATGGGCATGCGCATCAGCTCCGCCTTGCGGTAGACCCCCAGGCCTACGACGGTCAGGGAAAGGGCGAGGACGATCCCCCAGACGTCCAGCGCGAGCGCGGGCGCGTGCGGCTCGCTCCACGGCGCGCCGGTCAGGAACTCGTTGGCGGCCACCCCGCCCAGGGCCGCCACCCCCACCGCCGCCATGGACTTGCCGGGCACCGCCGTGAACTGGCCCGCCGCCTCCATCGTGCGGCGGATGTACTGCAGGTTCTCGCTGACGCTCTTCACACTGGGAAGTTCGACCATATGCGACAGCCTCCGCGGACGGCGCGTAGAATGCCACGCACCCCCATCGTTGTCAAGTACTTTGCAATATAAAGTACAGCCGACCGCGCCGCAGGGCTCAGGGCTCGAAGCGCCAGGCGGCGCCCAGCTTGGCGGCGACGCGATCCCCGATCCAGTGCGCGTCCCACCACTCGACGGGATTGACGGGCAGGCCGCCGAGGAGCATGGCATAGTGCAGGTGGTCGCCGCCCGCCAGGCCCGTCTGGCCCGTACGCCCGATGATGTCGCCGCGCTCGACCTGCTGCCCTTCCTGAACGGCCACCGACGAGAGATGGCCGTACAGGCTCATCAGGCCGCAGCCGTGATCGATGATCACCGTGTTGCCGTAGATGCCGAAGTAGCGTGCCAGCAGCACGCGCCCGCTGTTGGCCGCCGGAACGGGCGCCCGCTGGGTGGCGGCCAGATCGTAGCCCGTATGGTCCTGCTCGTCGACCGGCCTCCCCTGGTAGACGTAGGTGCGCCGCTGCGCGAAAAGGGCCATGACCTTGCCGTTCGGCAACGGGAGGAAGGGGCGGTGCCAGAGGATCGCCGCCTCCGACCTGGCCGCCAGGGCGCGCAGCTCCTCGTCCTGCCTGCGCCGCAGCTCGCCGTTGATCGCCAAGTAGTTTTCCAGCAGGCCGCCGCGGTCGGCGAGATCGGGCGTCTGCGCCATGATCTCGGCCACGACCTTGTTCATGAAGGAGTCCGTCAGCTCGACCGTATCGCGCGCGAGCGGGCGCGCGAAGAAGCGGTCGACGATCGCGGCCTCGGCCCGGTTCTGCGCGTCGTCCTCGGCGACCAGGCGCGCGTCGGGCGACGCCTGGGTATAGGGAACGGCCCAGAAAGCGAAGCGCTCCCGCGGGCCGCCTCCGGGCAGGGGGTAGCCCGGGAACCACAGGCCGCCGCTCTGAACCCCGTCGCGCACGGCGCCTTCGCCCACGCGGTACACGACGACCTCGCAGCCGCCCTGGGCCACATAGGTCTTCGTCGAGAGGACCTCGAGGGCGGGCGGCGCAAGCCGCACCGGCAGGATCAGCACTTCGGAGACCGGCGGCGGGCGGCGCAGCCATGTGCCGGCCGGCGCGGCCGTCACGCGGATCGAGGCATGGCCCGCCTTCAATCCGCGGATCGTCTCCCTGCCGACCTCGAACGACAGCGTGTCTTCGCGCACGCCCGAACGCCACAGGGCGATGGCCGGAGGCACCGGGTAGGCCTTCTCGGCCACGACCTCGCTGCGCTCGCCCTGGACGAATTCGACCTTGACGTGGCGCAGCCCGCGGCGCGCCTCCGCCACATGGACGCGCACGGGAGTGCGCCTGCCGATGGCCTTCAGCGCGCTTTCGATGCGGACGGCGGGCGGGGCGCCCGCGCGCAGGAACTCCAGGCCCAGGAAGCCGGCCAGCAAGAGCGCCAGCACCAGCAGGGCCAGGCGCACAGTCGACCGTCGTTCGCCGTTCATAGTCACCTCTCGATTGGCGAGCCGCCCGCAGGCGCGCCGCCATGCAACCTTGCGCCGGCCGGCGCATCGTCAACCAAGCGGCCCGCCGGCGACAAAAGCACCGTGGGCGCGCGATCGGGGGTTGTCATGAAAGCATGGATGGTAGCACAATGTGCAAGCCGCCGGTACGGTGCGGGCAAGGTTTACGGCCGCGGCCCGGCGGTCCGATAAGTCCGCCGGTGAGGGAAAACGCCGGGCCGCGCATTCGGCGGCACGGCCGCCGGAGAGATGGAGGAAGGAAGGCATGAGCCCACATACTCGATTCTTCGCGGCGCTGCTTTTTCTGCTCGCGGCCGCCCTGCCCCTCCGGGCGCAGAGCGGCGCGGCCGCACTGAGCGACATGTGCGTCGGAGGCCAGCCCAGCGCCCCCATCCGGATCGAGGTTTTTTCCGACTTCCAGTGCCCCGCCTGCCGCACCTTTTTCCTCGACACCATCCGGCCGCTGCTGGCGGGCTACGCACGCGAAAACAAGGTGTGCGTCGTTTTCCACGACTTTCCGCTGCAGATGCACACCTACGCCCGCGCCGCGAGCCAGTATGCGGCGGCCGCGCGCCGGCTGGGGCTGGAGCAATGGGTGCGGGTGACCGAGGCGCTCTACACGGACCAGGCCCAGTGGGCCGAGGACGGCAAGCTCGATCCCGTTGTCGCGCGCGTGCTCTCGCCGGAAGACATGGCGCGCGTGCGCAAGCTGATCGCCGATCCCGCCACCAGCCAGGCCGTCGACCAGGAGGTGGCGCTGGCGGCGCGCCGCCAGGTGCGCGTGACGCCGACCTTCTTCGTGTTCGCCAACGGTCGCGAGCAGCGGGTGGAGGGCTCGCTCTCCTACCCGATACTCAAGGACTACCTGGACCGGCTGCTGAGGTAGGCGCATGATGCGGGCGATCCTGCACTGGGCCTGCCGCCTGTTCCTGGCTGCGGTCTTCATCTACTCCGGCTACACCAAGGTGGACAATCCGCTGCAGTTCGCGGTCGCCATCGAGGGTTACAAGCTGCTGCCGCCGGTGATGGTCGTCTGGGTGGTGAAGACGCTTCCCTGGTTCGAAATCGCGCTCGGGATCGCGCTGCTCGCCGGCATCGCGCTCCGCTACACGGCCGCCCTGGCCGGGGCGCTCCTGGCATTTTTCATCGTGATCATGGCGATCACGTACCTGCGGGGGATCGAGGCCTCCTGCGGATGCTTCGGGCTCGGGGAGCCCATCTCGCCGCTCACCCTGGTGCGGGACGCGGCTTTCATGCTGCCCGCTCTCTTCCTCGCCGCCCAGCCCCGCATCGAAGCGCGCCTCATGCCCTCGCGCCGCCGCTAGCCCGGTCAGGCGCCGGCGAGCTCGCGCGCGAAGGCGGCCGCCAGGGTGCGCGGCAGCAGAACCGGCCGCCCCGTCTCTTCCCGCACGAGCGCCCGCGCCGCGCGCGTGAAGCCGAAGCAGTCCAGGACGATCAGCGCCGCACCCGCGCCGGCCAGGGCGCGCGCCCGGGCGCGCAGTTCCTCCGCCGACGCGCGGTAGGGCGAGAGCGCCTCCACGATCGGCTCGAAACCGGCGCCCGCCCACCTTGTCCGGATCGCGGGCACCTGCTCGGCGGCCGGCACCAGCACTCCCAGCCTGCCACCCTCGAGGAGGCTGCGCGCCGCATGCACCAGGACCCTTCCCGGGCGCACGATCGGCGGCGCGGCGCGATACTCCGGGAAATCGCCCGTGCACAGCAGAAGGATGACGTCGACCTGCGCGCGCTCGAGCTCCGCGATGCAGCCGGCGGCCAGCCTGTGGATGTGCCTTTCGGCCACGCGCACCTCCGCGCCGTCGCGCAGGCGCGTGACCAGGAGGGGCTCGCCGGGCGCGGCTTCCAGCGCCCGGATCTCATCGCGCCCGAGCCCGTCCAGAGCCCCCGTTTCGATGATTCGCGCATCCGCCCCCAGGAGGTCGACGATCTCTCCGATGACGTCTTCACGGGGCGACTGGCCGATGGTCACCGTTCCGATCTTCATGGCGTCCCCTCCTCCGCTTGCCGGCCCGGCGTCTGCAGAAATTCGAGGCTGCCGTACAGGCCGACGATCGTCCGGAATTCGCGCTCGTCGTAAAAGCGGCACTTGCCCGCGGTGAAGGCCTTGGCCACCTCGAGGCAGAAACGGCAGGCCTCGTCGAGGTCCGCTTCCTGGTTGGCGCCTCCGGCGCAGCCGGGAACGGCGGTCTCGCAAATCAAGGCCACGCCGACCACGGGCGCCGCCGTCGCCGTCGCCGGCTGGAGAATGCTGTTGAGGTGGTAGAGGCCGTTTCCGTAAGGTGTGATGTCCTGCGTCGTAACAGGAACCACCCGCGGCAACCGGCCCGTCGTCCAGCCGAGGATATCCAGCAGGTCCTCGCTGACCCTCAGGATGTAGCCCTGCTTGACGGTCGGGGTGATGGCGACCCCGCGCCCGTTGATGATCCTGTTGCCCTTGGTCGCATCGACCGACAGTATGGCATCCATGGCCGGGGAGACTTCGTGCTCGTTCATCTGCTTCATGCTCACCGGAGATCCCATGAAGGGCACCGGTTCGTGCGCTACGACCGGCGAGCGCGGGCAGACGTGGGTGGCCGCGATGACATCCCCCGCAAGAACTTCGCCCCGGCGGCGCATGTCGGCAAGCTTCAGCGCGCACGCGATCGCGGCGATCGCGCCGTCGGCATCCGAGACGATGCCGATCCGCTCGGGCCGCGCCCCCACGCCGCCGAGCCGGCCGACGATTCCGAGCGTGGGTGCCGACCCGCCGCTTATCTTTCCGCGTACACCGGGTATCAGGGCGCGCACGAAGTCCGTCGTGCCGCGCTCGCCCGCGATCGGGTACGAATCCACATGCTCGAGACCCCGGGACTTCAACAGTTCCGCCACCCTGCCGCCCCCGATACCGGGGTCGTCCAGAAGCTCGCAAACCTCCGTCACCTGCTTCAGCACGGCAACCTCCTCACAGATACTTGATGATTTCCCTGCCGGTGATCGCCTGGAGCGGCTCGAACAGCGCCGGATCCCTCATGCCTGCTCCGAGCTTCAGGTGCGCCTTGGGCACGTAGACCGGAAGCACCGACATCCCGTTGCGGATTTCCCCGGTCGCCAGCGGCAGGCGCGTAGCCGGGTTCATGGTCACGATCAGGTCGGGGAAGGTCGCCACCCTCTCGAGCCCTTCGTTGAGCGTGACGTATTCGTTGCAGAAGGCGAGCTCGTAGTGGGCTTCCGGCGAGCGCACATGGAAGTGCCCCACATCGAACCCGCCGCGGGTCTCGAGGAGGAAATTCTCCACGCGCCCCTGCTCCAGCGCATGCCCGCCGCCCAGGTATGCGAAAACCGCATCCAGCGCCGCGGCAAGCGATTCCCCGGACATCAGGCGCCGCCCGATCTCGATCGCCTGGGTCACGGCTCCGGGCGCCGCGTTCTCCCTGGCGTAGGCGGCGCTCACGGGGTTGCGCGCCACGGCCACCAAGCCGCCCGCCAGGATGGCCGCCTGGCGGATCAGCCCGGCGGCATCGGCCGGGTTGCCCGATACCAGCACCTCCAGGTGCTTGCCGCGCGCGCGCGATCCGCCGACCGCGCTCTGGATCGAACGGTACGAAGGCACCCGGTGCAGGCCCATCGAACCCATCAGGCCCATGGGGTGGGCGCGGCCGTTGCACGCCGCGTCGACCACCGGGATGTTCAGCACCGCCGACTGGAACCAGCCGTTGAGCGTCGACAGCCCGCCGTTCTCGCTCGTCATCAGCGCGTCGACGCGCACCCCGTGATCGCGCAGGATCTCCACGGCCCGCACGTAATCGTCGGGTTCGAGATGGATTTCCGGGGCGGCCGGCGCGCCGACGGCCGACACCGTCACCACCACGGCGTCGCCGGGCAATTCCTCCAGGCCGACCATAGTCGGCTTCCCCGAGCTCAGGGCACGCTCGCCGATTCGCTTTCCCTCGGCCATCAGCCCGCCGCCGCCGCCCCCGAGGAAGGCGCCTCCCAGCCTGGCAAACTCCACAATTTCCGCCTGCAGCAGCATGATCACACCCCCTTTCTTTCCATGGCGAGCGTCGCCGAGGCGAAACCCGTCAAAGCGGCGCCGGCGATGAATCCTCCCGCCAGCACGTACATCGGGCTCTCGACGGCGGCGCCGTAGCGCGCGCGCAGCAGCGCGCGCGCCCCGAGCGCCAGCAGCGCGGTCCAGCCGGCGATCGGATTGTTTATCAGAAGGCCGGTCGCCAGCAGAATGCCGATCTGCCTGGCCGACCCGCCGATCAGCTGGATGAGAGCTCCGGGCACGGCCCAGGCAAGCAGCATCGTCCCGGAGCCGCCGCTGCCGGCCGTGATCGTCGCGGCGAAAACCCTGTCGACGGGCGGCAGCAGATTGCGTTCGAAGTAGCCGGGGTAAAGGAGAAAGACCAGCAGCGCCGCCACCCCGAAGCCCAGCAGCGCGGCCCACAGCTGCTGCCTTCTGCCCTGGCGCTCGTACTCCGCGAAGCGCCCGCCGCCTCGCACGATCCAGCCCGTCTTGAGGTCGTATCCCAGATCCGCGAAGGCGGGACTGCACGAGGCCGTGTAGCCCACCAGGAACGCCAGAGCCGGCGGCGGGAAGCCCATCAGCATCCCGAGCACCAGGAAGACGAGAGCGGCGGCGAAAGCCGGGAACCAGCCCGCGTGCATGGCCGAAATGCCCACCACGAGCTGCGAAACCAGGGCGGCCAGGGCGGAGAAGGCCACGTAGCCCGCGAGCATGCCCGGGGCCATTTCGGCGCGCAGCCCGGCCAGGGCCGCGAGGCCGGCGGACGCCGCCAGAAGCGCCAGCGCACCCGCGCCCAGCGCCCGCCCGAACTGCCGGTCGGAAATCGTGAAGCCGCCGTTTTCGCCGGCGCCGCCTCGCCCGCGCAGCACGATGCGCACCATCTGGAACAGCGCCGCAGCCCCGGCACCGATCATGATGCCGTGCGGCATGTAGAGAGACTGGATGTCCACGCGCGCGACCGCGCCCGAGTATCCGGCGATCAGCAGCCCGACGGCGAACATGGCGAGCGCCCAGATGTTGCCGATCCAGCATGTGCCGAACACATCCATTGGAATCCCCAGCCAGCGGCCGAATCCCCCGGCCAGTCCCCCGACGGCCAGCAGAAAGGCGCGCCGGCCTCCCCGGTCTCCCGCGATCAGGCATTCGGCCGTGGCGACGCCCGGCGGCCAGACCGCGCGCGCGGGGTAGATCCTGGAATCGAAGACCCCGTACAGGAGCAGGGCGCCCACGAGCATCCCCGCGGCGGCCCCGACGAACATGGCCGGCACCAGGTCCGCCCTCCCCAGGAGCCACAAAACCCCCATGGGCAGCAGCAGGGCATTGGCCGCGCCGAAGGTGGCGGCGGAAATGACCGTCTGCATCAGGTTCTGCCTGTCGAGGCTGCGGAACTTCGCAAAAACGCGAAGCGGCAGGCGCGCGGCCGCGAGAGCGACGATGGCACCGATCACCGAGGTGTTGGGCGTCACTCCCACGCGCGTTATCAGCTCGAGCCCGATGACGGCGCCGGCTACGGCCTGCAGAGCACCGAAAACCAGGGCGGCCGGCTCCGCAAGCGAGGGGTGCCGCGGCGGAGCTTCGCCGACGACGAACTCCTCGACGAACACGGTCGCTTTCCGGCCTTCTGCCGCCATCATTCCCACGCCGTCCGCCTTCGGTCCCGGCGGAAACGCGAAAGCCTGCCCCAACGAATCACCGAATGCACGGATGCCCTTCCGACAGTATCATAGATGGGTGCGTCGGAGAAACGTCAAGCCTCCGGCATGCAGGATCCGGAACGGAAGTCGAATGCTCCCGCCGCGAGCGAGCGCCGGATCCGGCCTCGCGACCGCGGCCGGTTTAGGAGGTCACGGCTCATGGACTTTTTCGATGTGGTCGAAAGCCGCAGATCGGTTCGGGCCTACGACGCCCGGCCGGTGGAAGAGGAGAAGCTTCGGTCCATATTGAATGCCGCCAACCAGGCCCCTTCGGCGGGCAACCTGCAGGCCTACGAGATCTATCTGGTGCGCAACAAGGCCGTGTTGCGTGCGCTTGCCACGGCCTCCCTGGGGCAGCAGTTCGTCGCGGGCGCCCCGCTGGCGCTGGTCTTCTGCGCCCATCCGGCGCGTGCGACCCATCGCTACGGCGAGCGCGGGCGGCGCCTCTATGCCGTGCAGGACGCGACCATCGCATGCACCTACGCCATGCTGGCCGCGACCGCCCTGGGCCTGTCGTCGGTATGGATCGGGGCGTTCGACGACGAGAGTGTGCGCCGGGCGGTGAACGCTCCGGAGGGCCAGATCCCGGTCGCCGTTCTTCCCGTCGGATATCCGGCCGAACAGCCCGCGCCGACTCCGCGCCGCCCGCTGGCGGATCTGGTACACCGGATCGACTGAGCGGCGGGCCGTCGCCGTGCCGTTACACCATCTGCAGCAGGGTGCGCGCATTGCGCAGCGCGAAGCCCTGAAAGTCGTTGTTGAAATAGGCGAAGGCCGCTTTCCTGCGCTTCAGGGATTGCCGGATCCGGGCCGCCCAGTCCGCCAGGGCCTCGTCCGTATACGATGAAGCGAACAGCCGGCCCGGGCCGTGGAAGCGCAGGTAGATGAAATCGGCCGTCTCTTCGGGCGGTGCGAGCGGGTAGCGCTGCGAGTGGCCGCGTACGAGAGCGGCGCCGTGCGCCCGGAGCAGCGCGTAGACCTTTCCCTCGAACCAGCCGGCGTGCCGGAACTCGAACGCCAGGCGGATCTTGCGCCCGCCCTCGAGCCGGGCGTGTTCCTCGAGAAAGGCCTCGAGCACGCCCGGATCCGGCCGCAACGACGGCGGCAGCTGAAGCAGCACCGGGCCCAGGCGCTCCCCGAGTTCGAGGGCATTGTCGACGAAGCGGCGCCAGGCATCGCCCGCGTCGCGCAGCCGGCGGATGTGCGTGATGAAGCGGCTCGCCTTGAGGGCGAAAACGAAATCGTCGGGCACCTGCGCCGCCCAGTTTCTGTAAGTGCGGGGCGTCGGCTGATGGTAGAAGGAATAATTGACCTCTACGGTGCGGAAATGCTGCGCGTAATAGCCGAGGTAGTCGCGCGCCTTGAGGCCGGGCGGGTAGAATTCCTCCCGCCAGTCGTAGTAGTTCCATCCCGATGTGCCGACATAGAGCCGCGACCTGTAGGCCATGCGCGCCGCCTTTCCGGGGTCCGCCGGCGGCCGTCCGGCGCCTGCGAATTCCGACCACGAGTATAGCCCGCCGCGCGCGACGGAGCGCAGGCGAATGTTGCGCTTGACGGCCGGAGCCGATCATAGCAAGCTAGCGGGCGCCGCGCTCGATTCGTCCGGCTCTTGCAGCGAGGCCGACGGACCATGGGATCGAGACTGGAACGCTACTTCGAACTCGCCCGCCACCGCACCAGCCTGCGCAACGAGATCGTCGGCGGCGTCACGACCTTCATGACGATGTCCTACATCGTGGTGGTGAATCCCAAGATACTGGAAGCGGCAGGCATTCCGGTGGGCGCATCGATGGTGGCCACCATCCTGACGGCCGTTTTCGGGACGCTGCTCATGGGCTTCTACGCCAGGCGGCCCTTTGCCATCGCCCCCTACATGGGAGAAAACGCGTTCGTCGCCTACACGGTCGTCGGCCTGCTCGGCTGTTCCTGGCGGGCGGCTCTGGGGGCGGTGTTCATCGCCGGCGTCCTTTTCGTGCTCCTGACGGCCCTGCGCCTGCGGCAGTGGCTGATCGATGCGGTGCCGGAAGGCTTGCGCTACAGCTTCGCCGTGGGAATCGGCCTGTTTCTCGCGTTCATCGGGCTGAACGTCACCGGCATCGTGGTCGCGGGCGGCGCCGGCACGCCCCTCAGGATCGGGGAGATCTCCGGCGCGCCCGTGCTGGTGGCGATCTTCGGGTTCCTTTTGACGAGCGCTCTGGTACTGCGCAAGGTCCCGGGAGCCATACTGCTGGGAATCCTCGCCACCACCTTCCTGGCATTTGCCGCCGGAGTCGCCCGGCCGCCCCAGGCCTGGATGAGTCTTCCGCCGAGCCTGGGTCCGACGTTCCTGCAGCTGGACATCCGGGGCGCCCTGCAATGGGGCTTTTTCGCGATCGTGCTGACCATCTTCGTCATGGCCTTCGTCGACACCATGGGAACGTTGATCGGGGTTTCTTCGCGGGCGGGATACCTGGACGAGAAGGGCAACCTGCCCGAGATCGAAAAGCCGATGATGGCCGACGCGCTTGCCACGACCATGGCCGCCCTGCTGGGGACGACGACCGCCGGCGCCTATATCGAGTCGGCCGCCGGCATCGAGGCCGGCGGGCGCACGGGCCTGACCGCCGTGGTGGCCGCGCTTCTCTTTCTGCTCACCCTTTTCTTCGCTCCCTTTCTGACGGCGGTGCCTCCCCAGGCCTTCGGCCCGGCGCTCATCGTGGTCGGCTGCCTGATGCTCATCTCGGTTCACAAGATCGACATGCGCGATTACACGGAACTCTTCCCCGCCTTCGCCGTCATCGCCCTGATGAGTTTCACCTACAACATCGGAATCGGGATCACGGCGGGCTTCGTCCTGTATCCGCTGTTCAAGCTGGCGACGGGAAGACGCCGCGAGGTGCGGCCCGGGTTGTGGGTGCTCGGGGGGCTGTCGCTGCTTTTCTACGTCTTCTACCCTTACGGGAGCTGAGCGCCGGAGGCTGCGATCTTCGCCCAGGCGTCGCGCAGTGCGACGGTGCGGTTGAAAACGAGCCGGCCGCCCGCGGAATCGCGATCCACGCAGAAGTATCCCAGCCTCTCGAACTGATACCGGGAACCGACCGCCGCGCCCGACAGGCTGGGTTCGGCCCGGCATCCGTTCAGGACCTCGAGCGACTTGGGATTGAGATCGGCCTTGAAATCCCCGCCGTCACCGCCCGGGTTTTCGCGCAGGAAGAGCCGATCGTAAAGCCGGGCTTCGATTTCGATCGCATGCGGCGCCGAGACCCAGTGCAGCGTGGCTTTGACCCTGCCGCCCGGCGGGGAGCGGTGCAGGGAATCCGGGTCGTACGTGCAGCGCAGCTCGAGGATCTCGCCCGAGTGCGGGTCCTTGACCACGCCGACGCACCGGATGACGTAGGCGTAGCGCAGGCGCACCTCGCGCCCGGGAGCCAGACGGTAGTAGCGCGCGGGCGGATCTTCGAGAAAATCGTCGCGCTCGATGCACAGCTCCCGGGAAAACGGAACGCGGCGCGTTCCGGCCGACGGGTCTTCGGGATTGTTGACGGCCTCGAGGTACTCGACGCGGCCCTCCGGGTAGTTCTCGATCACCAGGCGGATCGGGCGCAGCACGGCCATCACGCGGGGCGCGCGCCGGTTGAGGTCCTCGCGCAAGGTGTGCTCGAGCAGCGCCACGTCGACCACGTTTTCCTTCTTGGCCACTCCGATGCGCGCGCAGAAATCGCGGATGGCCTCCGGCGTGTAGCCGCGCCGCCGCAGCCCGGAAATCGTGGGCATGCGCGGATCGTCCCAGCCGCTCACATACCCCCCCTCGACCAGCTCCAGCAGCTTCCTCTTGCTGAGCACGGTGTAGCTGAGGTTCAGGCGGGCGAATTCGATCTGCTGCGGGTGGCACTCGACCTCGAGGGTGTCGAGCACCCAGTCGTACAGGGGGCGATGGTCCTCGAACTCCAGCGTGCACAACGAGTGGGTGATCCTCTCGAAGGAATCCGACAGGGCGTGGGTGAAGTCGTACATCGGGTAGATGCACCAGCGGTCCCCGGTGCGGTGATGAGCGACGTGCCGGATGCGGTACAGGACCGGATCGCGCATGTTCAGATTGGGCGAGGCCATGTCGATTTTGGCGCGCAGGACATGGGCGCCGTCGGCGAACTCCCCCGCACGCATGCGCTCGAAAAGTTCGAGGTTTTCCTGGACGGAACGGTCACGGTAGGGGCTGTTCCTGCCCGGTTCGGTCAGGGTGCCGCGGTACTCGCGAATCTCATCGGCGCTCAGGCTGTCGACGTAGGCCTTTCCCTTGCGGATCAGCTGGACGGCGCAGTCATACAACCTGTCGAAATAGTCCGAGGCAAAATACAGCCGGTCGCCCCAGTCGAATCCCAGCCAGCGCACGTCCTCCTTGATGGACTCGACGAACTCGACCTCTTCCTTGCAGGGGTTGGTGTCGTCGAAGCGCAGGTTGCACCGGCCCCCGTATTCTTCGGCAATGCCGAAGTTCAGGCAAATCGACTTGGCGTGCCCTATGTGCAGATAGCCGTTGGGTTCGGGCGGGAAGCGGGTGGCCACGCGCCCGCCGTTCTTGTTCGCCTTCAGGTCGGCCTCGATGATCTCGTGGATGAAATCCGCACCTGCGGCGCTGTTGCCGCCGGCCGCGGGTGCGGCGTCATGCTGCCCGTCGGGGCTTGGGGGTGGTATGCGCTTCTCCATGCATCCCAAGAAACTCGAATGGCTGGGAGACAGGGATTCGAACCCCGATTAGGTGGTCCAGAGCCACCCGTCCTACCATTGAACGATCTCCCAGCGGACGCTATTATATTAAGAAAGGGCTGCCCCGATTGCAAGCCAAAATCGGACGGCGGCTTTCGATCCTCGCTGCGGGCGCGCGCACGCCCGTTGCAACTTTGAGATCCCGAAAGCATCAGCTATCGGGGGACGAGGCGGCGGGCAGCCCATGCGCCTGGCGGCGGAGCGCATGCACCCGGAAAAAGGGCCGGGAAGTCAATAATAGTTGATTTGAAAATTCGACGTCTCTTAGAATGCATTGAAACAATTAGATCGAAGGGAGAGCGGTGCCGATGAGACCAGGCCAACTGAAACTCCTGATCGTGCTGGCGGCGGCCTTGAGCATGCCTTTCTATCCGGGCGCGGTTCGGGCCGAACCGCAGCAACCCGGGCAGAACCCGGCGGCCGTCGACCAGGAACAGGAATACTCGGAAGAAGAATACGATGCCTACGAAAAGGCCAAGGATGAAAAGGACCCGGCCAAGAAAGCGGACGCCCTGATCGCGTTCATGGAAAAGTATCCGAAATCCAAGCTCCAGCAGTACATCGTGGCCGAGTACCAGAATCTTGCCTACGGATTCCGCACCAACAAGCAGTACGACATGCTCCTCGGGTTGAGCGAACGGTGGCTCAAGTTCTTTCCCGAAGACTTGCAGACCTGGGCTTACGCACTGGAATCGGCGAGCCAGCTCGGCAACACGCAAAAGCACCTGGAGTACGCGCAGAAGATTTACGCCGTGAAGCCGACCGGCCCCCTGGCTTTTGAAATCGCCGAGGCATACAAGAAGGCCGGCAACGAGGCCGCCTATCTGGAATGGCTGCACAAGGTCATGGAGTACCCGGAATACGCCGGGGATTTCAAGCTGCGCCTGGACCTCGCCCAGAAGTACGCGGGCGAGAAAAACCTGACGAAGGCCGCTCAATACGCCCAGCTGGGCCTCAAGTCGCTCGACGCGGCCAAGAAGCCCGACGGGATGTCGGACGCCGAATGGCAAAAGGCCATGAGGGCCGTGCGGCGCGCCTGCCACTGGCTGCTCGGTCTGAACTACTATGAGGCCAAGCAATACCCGCAGGCCGTCGATGCATTCAACGAAGCCTTGAAGGCCGAGGTGTTCGATGCCGCCTTCTATTACATAGGCCTCTCGCAGTGGAAGATGGATCAGATCGACGAAGCCACCATCTCGTTCGGGGCCGCCGAGCTGCTGAAGGGAGAGCATCAGACGCAGGCCAGGGAATATCTGGAAAAGCTCTACAAGGCGCTCCACAACAACACGACCGTGGGCATCGACAAGGTCTACAAGAAAGCCCAGGCCTTGTTGGACGCCAAGCGTGCGGCCGTCCGCGGGTAGGGCGGCCGCAGGGTCGGCACGAGGTGGGTCCGCCGCGCCGCGGCGGACCGCCAGCTTATTGCTTCAAGTCACCGGTCCCGCGCGGCGCGGCGGACCGTATCCGTCCCGGAGGGACGGAAGCTGGTAGCTCCAGGTGAGCGGAAGCAAACCTGGAGAAAAGGGAGCGCCATGCGACAAGCCCCGAAGGGCCGGCAGAAGGATGCATCGGAAAGGTCCGTCTGTCGGCCCTCCG
Organism: uncultured Acidobacteriota bacterium; assembly: GCA_964534795.1. Lineage (GTDB taxonomy): Bacteria > Acidobacteriota > UBA6911 > UBA6911 > UBA6911 > CAZHQK01. The sequence goes on along the minus strand of CAZHQK010000014.1, from coordinate 79,021 downwards.
GGGCTTCGTTCGTTGATACGCCCCTTTCCGGGGGTTCGCCTGCGGCTCACCCCCGGCTACCGGCTCAGGGCCCCTTCCGGGGCCGTCGGGCAGTCACCGGTCCCGCGCAGCGCGCGCGACCTACTGGCGCGCGGGAGCTACTACCGGCTCGAAACCCTCGCGTGGTGCTGCCGGTAATGCCGGGCGGCGTCGAGGCGGGCGATGGCGCGCAAAAGCGCGAGTTGCGCGCGCACGAAATCAATGTTCGGATCCTTGGAACGCAGGCGCTGCGCTGCGCGCTCGCGCGCCTGCTCGGCCCTTTCGACGTCGATTTCCGAGGCGGCTTCCGCCGTCTGCGCCAGAACGATCACGCGTTCGGGAAGCACTTCCACAAATCCCCAGCAGCAGAACAGCACTTCGGTCTGCCCGGCGCGCGTGTAGCTGATATTGCCGATCCCCAGCTCGGCCAGCAGCGGCGCGTGCCCGGGCAGGATTCCCAGGTATCCCTGGGTGGAAGGGACCGTCACCCGGTCCACGCGCCCGCTGAAGAGCTGCTTTTCGGGCGTCACGATCTCGAGGTGGATGTATTCCGGCAGGGCCATGGCTCGTTTCCCGGTCGAAAATCGGGTCCCTTCTATCTGCTCATGCAGCCGCGATCTGCTTGGCCTTCTCCAGGACTTCCTCGATCCCGCCGACCATGTAAAAGGCCTGCTCGGGAATATCGTCGTACTTCCCCTCGCAGATCCCCCGGAAATCCTCGATCGTCTCCTTGATCGGGGAGAACTTGCCCGGGATGCCGGTGAACTGTTCGGCGACGAAGAAGGGCTGCGACAAGAACTTCTGTATCTTCCTCGCCCGGCTTACGATGAGCTTGTCGTCCTCGCTGAGCTCGTCGATGCCCAGGATGGCGATGATGTCCTGCAGATCCTTGTAGCGCTGGAGGATGCGCTGGACTTCCCTGGCCACCCGGTAATGCTCCTCGCCGATCACGCGCGGGTCCAGAATGCGCGAGGTCGATGCCAGCGGGTCGACCGCGGGATAAATGCCCAGCTCGGCGATCTTGCGCTCCAGGTTGGTCGTGGCATCCAGGTGCGAGAAGGTGGTCGCCGGGGCGGGATCCGTGTAATCGTCCGCGGGCACGTAGATGGCCTGGATGGAAGTGATGGAGCCGTTCTTCGTCGAGGTGATCCGTTCCTGCAGCTCTCCCATTTCCGTGGCCAGGTTGGGCTGGTAACCCACGGCCGACGGCATGCGGCCGAGCAGGGCGGAAACCTCGGAGCCCGCCTGGGTGAAACGGAAAATGTTGTCGATGAACAGCAGCACATCCTGATGCTCGACGTCCCGGAAGTATTCGGCCACGGTCAGCCCGGTCAATCCCACGCGCAGCCTGGCTCCCGGCGGCTCCGTCATCTGGCCGTAGATGAGGGCCGCCTTCTCGATCACCCCCGATTCCTTCATCTCGATCCAGAGGTCGTTTCCCTCGCGCGTGCGTTCGCCCACCCCGGCGAATACGGAGAAGCCGCCGTGGTGCATGGCGATGCGGTGGATCAGCTCCATGATGATGACGGTCTTGCCGACGCCGGCGCCGCCGAACAGCCCGATCTTGCCGCCGCGCACATAGGGCTCGAGCAGATCGATCACCTTGATCCCCGTCTCGAACATCTTGGTCTCGGTGCTCTGTTCGTCCAAGCTGGGGGCGGGACGATGGATGGGATGATAGGCGTCGGCCTGGATCGGGCCCAGCTGGTCGACCGGCTGGCCGATGACGTTCATGACCCGCCCCAGCGTCCCCCGTCCCACCGGCACGACGATGGGGCGGCCGGAATCGATGGCCTTCATGCCGCGCACCATGCCGTCCGTGGGCTGCATGGAGACGCAGCGCACGCGCCCTTCGCCCAAATGCTGCTGGACCTCGGCGGTTACGTGGATGTGCCCCGCCGCCGACTCGCCCTCGATGATGACGGCGTTGTAGATCGGCGGCATGTGCTGCTGTTCGAACTCGCAATCCACCACCGGCCCGATGATCTCGATCACCTTCCCCACGTTCTCAGCCATGCCGAATGCCCTCTCCCTATCGGTATTGCGGGTCGCGGATTCCGGTTCGGCCCTCATCGATCCGCACGCTCCGGAGCATCGCCCGCCGCTGTGCAACCGCCCGAGCCTGGCCCGCCTCCGCTGGGAACTCGTGCCGCAACCCGTGCCATGAATGCGACCCGAAATCCGCGACCACGATCCGGTTTCCCGTTCCTGCGCCCGGCGTCACCGGCCGACCCCGCCGGCGCCGCTGACGACTTCGATCAATTCCTTGGTGATGCCCGCCTGGCGCACCTTGTTGGCGTAGAGCGTCAGGTTTTCGATCATCTCCCCGGCGTTGTTGGTGGCGGCCTCCATCGCCGTCATGCGCGCCCCGTGCTCCGATGCGGCGGCTTCGAGCAGGGCGCGGTAGACCTGCGTCTCCACATGACGCGGGAGCAGGTTCGCGAAAATCTTCTGCGGCGGCTCGTCGTAGATGTAGTCCAGGCCGCGCGACTCCCCGGCGATTTCCAGCCTGCGTACGGGCAGCAGGGGCTCGAGGACCACGCGCTGCTGGATCACCGATTTGAACTCGTTGTACACCAGCCAGACCTGGCTCACTTCGCCGCGCTCGAAATCCTCGATGACGCCGCGCGCGATGGCGGCCGCGTCGGCGAACGTGAGCCTGGACAGGACGTTGATCGCCTCGTGGCGCACGGCATAGGCCGGCCGGCGCCGGAAGAAATCCCTGGCCCGCTTCCCCAGGATGTTGAGTTCGACGGCGCCCTCGGGGTGGCGGCTGACGAATTCCAGCGCCTGTCGGATGATGTTGGTATTGTAGGCGCCGCACAGCCCTTTGTCCGCGCTGATCACCAGCAGCTCGATGCTGCCGCCCTCCCGCTGGACCAGCAGCGGGTGGGACTGCTCCGGGACTCGCTGCGCCAGGCTGTTGAGCACGGCGAGCATCTGCCGCGCGTAGGGCCGCGCGGCGATCACGCGGTCCTGCGCCCGGCGCAGCCGGGCGTGCGAGACGAACTTCATCGCTCGGGTGATCTGCTGGATGCTGCGGGCGCTGCGGATGCGGCGCCGTATGTCTCGGATGTTGGGCATGGGACTATCGGGCCGCCTGCTTGTCGGCCAGGTACTTTTCCTTGAACTCCTTCAAGGCGGCCGTGAGTTGGCCGCGCAGCTCGTCGCTCAGCACCTTCTCGGTGCCGATGCGCCGCACAAGATCGCCCTTGTTGGCATCCATGAACTGGTAGAGCTCCTTCTCGAAATCGCGCAGCTCGTCCACCCGCAGGTCGTCGGTGAACCCCTGCGTGCCGGCGAAGATGATCATGATCTGCTTGACCACGTCCAGGGGCTGATACTGGTCCTGCTTGAGGATTTCCGTCAGCCGGTCGCCGCGCGCCAGCTGCGCCTGGGTGGCCTTGTCGAGGTCGCTGCCGAACTGGGCGAAGGCCGCCAGCTCGCGGTACTGCGCCAGCTCGATGCGCAGCGTGCCCGCCACCTGCTTCATGGCCTTGATCTGCGCGTTGCCGCCCACGCGGCTCACCGAGTTGCCCACGTGGATGGCGGGGCGGATGCCGGCATGGAAGAGGTCCGATTCCAGGAAGATCTGGCCGTCGGTGATGGAAATGACGTTGGTCGGGATGTAGGCCGAGATGTCGCCCGCCTGGGTTTCGATGATCGGCAGGGCCGTGAGCGACCCGCCGCCGTGCTGGTCGTTGAGCTTGGCCGCCCGCTCGAGCAGGCGCGAGTGCAGGTAGAAGACGTCTCCGGGATAGGCCTCGCGCCCGGGCGGACGGCGCAGCAGCAGCGAGATCTCGCGGTAGGCGGCGGCGTGCTTGGACAGGTCGTCGTAAATCAGCAGCGAGTGCTGCCCGCGGTCGCGGAAATACTCGCCCATCGCGCACCCACAGTACGGGGCGATGTATTGCATGGTCGCCGGGTCGGAGGCCGAAGCCGAGACCACGATCGTCTTGTCCATGACATCGTAGTCGATCAGCTTCTTGACCACCTGCGCCACCGTCGAGCGCTTCTGGCCGATGGCGACGTAAATGCAGATGACGTCGGTGTTCTTCTGGTTGATGATCGTGTCGATCGCGATCGCGGTCTTGCCCGTCTGCCGGTCGCCGATGATCAGCTCGCGCTGCCCGCGGCCGATGGGGATCATGGCATCGATGGCCTTGATCCCGGTCTGCAGGGGCTCCTTGACCGGCAGGCGGTCCACCACGCCCGGCGCCAGGCGTTCGATCGGGGCGAACTCGGTCGTGTGGATCGGGCCGCGCTCGTCGAGCGGCTCCCCCAGGGCGTTCACCACCCGGCCGATCAGCGCCGGGCCGACGGGCACCGACATGATGCGCTGGGTGCGCTTGACGGTGTCGCCCTCGCCCACCAGCGTATACTCGCCGAAGAGCACGGCCCCGACGTTGTCCTCCTCCAGGTTCAGGGCGATCCCCTTGACGTCGTGCGGGAACTCCAGCAGCTCGCCCGCCATGACGTTGTCCAGGCCGTGGATGCGCGCGATGCCGTCGCCGACCGAAATGACGGTCCCGACCTCGCTGACCACGACCCCCGCCTGGTACTCCCGTATCTGCTCCCGCAACATCCTGCTGATTTCGTCGGCTCTTATCTGCATATTCAGCCCCGCATTTCGATATTTCCGCCCTCGGCCAGCCGCCGTTTGAGCTCCTCCAGCTGCGTGCGGATCGAGCCGTCGTAGACGGTGCTGCCGATCTGCACGATCACACCGCCCAGCAGATCCGGCTCCGTCCGCGTCTCCAGCGCGATCTTCCTGCCGGTCGCGCGCGCGAGCCCTGCGCGCAAGACCTCCATGTCCTCCCCGGAAAGAGCGGCTGCCGAGCGGACCTGCGCGAACACGATGCCCTTCCGTTCGTTGACGACGCGCACGTAGCGCCGGTAAATCTCGTCGAAGTGGCGCAGGCGGTGGTTCTCGAGCAGAAGGCGCAGGAAGTTGGCCGCGATGCGGCACACCGGATGGCGCTCGAGCAACCCGGCCAGCAGCCTGTCCTTGGCCTCCCGCGGCACGGCCGGGCTGTCGAAGGCCGGCAGTAGCTCGGGAACCGCCCGGAAGATTTCCCGGTAGATCTCCAGGTCCCGGGCAACCGCCTCCTCCTGGCCGCTCTCGAGGGCCACGTCGGCAAGCGCCCTGGCGTAACGCAAGAAGACCGCCGACGACGTCATGCACGGCCTCCCAGCCGATTCACGAATCCCTCGAACAGGCGCTTGCGATCCTCCTCGGAGATTTCCCGGCGTATCTTCTCTTCGGCCAGCTGGACCGACAGCTGGGCGGCATGGCGCTGCAGTTCGATGCGCGCCGCCCGGGTCATCCCCGCGATCTCCTCGCGCGCGCGCTCGAGCACCTTCGCGGCTTCGCGCTCCGCCTGGCCTTCCAGGCGGCGGTACTCATCCTGCGCCTGCTGCTCGGCCTCGGCCCGCAGGGCGCGCAGCTCCTCGTCGAGCCGGCCCATGCGCTCTTCCATTTCCGCCAGCCTGGCCTCCGCCTCGCGCCTCGCCTTCTGCGCCGCGGCGAGCTGCTCGCGGATGCTCTCGGAGCGCCCGGCAAAGAAGGCCGCGAGCGGCTTGCGCGCCGCCATCACGACCACCGCCACCACCAGCAGCAGGTTGAAAAAACGCCCCACGCCGAACCACAGCCCCCACCGATCCTCGGAGGCTTCGGCAGCCGCGAGGACCGCAGGGCAGCACAGCAGGGCGGCCAGACCCGGCAACAGACGCCGGATCCGCCCTTTCATCCCGATCTGCGGCATCGAACTCATGGGCGGCCTGCCGTCCCGTCGCGATATCGTAAACCCGGAGCTCATGCGGATCTCTCCAAGATCGCCGCCGCGATGGCGCGCGCGATCTCCTGCGCCTCACGCCCGAGCTGGACCTTGGCCGCCTCCACCTGATTGCGGATGGCTTCGCGCGATTCCTGGATCAGGTTCTCGGCGCTCTGCCGCGCCGCGGCGATCCGCTCGTTCCTCTTTCTCATGCCCTCCGAACGGGCCTGCTCCTGGATGCGATAACCCTCGGCGCGGGCGTTCTTGATCGCAGCCTGGTAGCGGTCGAAAAGCTCCGCATAGTGCTGCATCCGGCGGTTGGCCTCGGCGACCGTCCCCGAGGTTCGCGATTCCCTCTCGCTTTTCACATGAAGGAGGGGGCGGAAAAGGAGGCGGTCGAGCGCGAAAATCAGTATCACGAAGATAATGATCGCCGGAATTATGGAACCGTCTATGCTGATCATGCGCTGCGCCTATCTAACGAAAAGCCGGGCTTCCCCCGCTTCTTGCGCCCGGTCGACCCTCCTGAAAAGCCCTATTTCGTATCATAGCCCCTTGGCTGCGTCAAGGAGTTTCCCCGTTTGCGCAAGAGCTGCATATCGACAAGCCCCTCAATCAATTAGCGCAGGCCGGGCGGGGCTGGGCGTCCTGCCGACACGGCAAGTGATCTTTGGAAATCATGCTCCAGAAAATGCGGCCGCTTCCAGGAACAGGCTTGCGGCGCCGTATACCCCGACGTTCTCCCTCAGCTTGGCGCGCACGATCGGCAGGGCCGGCACGAACCCGCGGTTGATCGTAAACAGCGGCATCGTCTCGCGGATCTTGTCGAACAGCGGTTTTCCGATTCGCGACACGCCGCCGCCGATGACGACGGCCTCCGGATCCAGAAGCGACATCATGCTCCCCAGCCACACCCCCAGGAAGAACCCCGTCTCGTCGACAATCCTGCGGGCGAGCGCGTCGCGCCGCCGGGCCGCTTCCGCGATCATCTCCGGAGTGATCCGGCCGAGCGCGCCGCGGCACATGGTGCGCAGCAGGCTCGGGACGCCGTGCTCCTGCTCGAGCAGCACGCGCGCGCGCCGCGCCATGGCGGGACCCGAGGCCAGCGCCTCGATGCAGCCGCGCGCGCCGCAGCCGCACAGGTACGGGCTGCGGTAATCGATGGTGACGTGCCCCCCCTCGCCGGCAACGCCGTTTTTTCCGTGATAGATCTTCCCGTCGATGATGATGCCCGTCCCGATGCCGGTGCTCACCGTGACATAGAAGATATTGCTACAACCGGCGGCGGCACCGATCAGGACCTCAGCCAGCGCGGCGGCGTTGGCGTCGTTCTCGACCATCGCCGGCAGGCCGAAGCGCTCCGCGACCATGGCCGCCAGGGGGACGTTGCGCCATCCCTGAAGGTTGGGAGGGTTGACCACGACGCCGGCCCGGGTGTCCAGCGGGCCGGGAGCGCATATGCCGATCCCGCGCACGCGCTGCGGGCCGCCCGCCCGGCGAATCAACCGCTCGATGACGCGAAACACCTGTCCGAGGCTGCAGTCGCGGCCCTTCTCGGCCAGCGTCGGTGCCGTCACGGCGTCGCCGAGCCGGCCTCTGCAATCCACCAATCCCCCGGCGATTTTCGTTCCGCCGATATCGATTCCGATCGTCCGCCGGTTTTCCAATCCGCTCTTCGGCATGGCCGCCCTCGCGCAGTCGCGCGCGGCCGAGCATACAGCAGCATAACGTGCGGGTCAATTCACACAAAAAGCCGAGCGCGGCTGCACGCAGCAGCGCCGCCTGTCGGGAACGATGCACGATTTTGCTTGCCCGGCGGCTCGACAGAAGATACAAGTCAAGGCCCGGCAGCCGAGCATGGCGCCCGAAAGCGCGCCGGCATGCGCGCAGGGAGGAAAATGAAATGTTTTACGACGTTCAGGTGTCCGGGGGAGAAAGCGGGGCGAAGAAGGCGGCCGCGCTCGCCGTTCTCAATCCCTCCGAATCGCGCCGCCTTCTGGCCAAGGCCACGGCCGCACTTCCCGAGGTGCGCCATGCGCTCGAACACGGGACCATCATCATCGGCCGGGGTGTCACCAACGCTTACGTCACCGAAGAGCTGCTGGGAATTCGCATCGAGCCCAAGGCCGGCCAGACGGTCGGCATGGTGTGCCGCGGCATCACCACGGGCAACTCGGGGCCGCCGCCCTGCCTGCACCACGTCATCCGGCGCGGAAAGGTGGTCGAAGGAGCGGACTCGAAAGTCGAAATCCTCAGCTTCGGCCCCGACGACGTCTTCATCAAGGGAGCCAATGCCATAGACCCGGAAGGCAATGCGGGCATTTTCACCTCGTCGTTCGTCGGGGGAACGATCGGCATGGTATGGCCCGTGGTCACACCCCGGGGCTCGCACCTGATCATGCCCGTGGGCCTGGAGAAACTGATCCCTTCGGTCATCGAGGCCGCCAAGCACACCGGTTTATACCATTTCAAATACAGCATGGGCCTGCCCGCGCGCCTCACCCCGGTGGTGCTCGGCAAGGTTCTGACCGAAATCCAGGCTTTGGCCGTTCTGGCCGGCGTGCGCGCCACGCATATCGGCTCGGGCGGCGTCGGCGGATCCGAGGGCGCGGTCGTGCTTTCGATCGAGGGCGACGAGGAGCGCGTCGAGCGGGCATTCGAACTGCTCAAGTCCATCAAAGGCGAACCGCCGGTGACCGTGCCGTCGACTCTGTATGTCGATTCGGCGGAACGCTTCGGCTACGATCCGGCCGCACAGCTCGCCACACTCGGAGGCAGATAGGCCTCGAATGGAACAATCGGAACAGAAGGAGGAATCGTGATGGAAAGGCGTGAATTCTTGGCCGCAACGGCATCGATACCCGCTTGCGCACTGGCGGTATCGGGCGCGGAGGGAAAGCAGAGCACCCAGGCAGGACCGAAATACGGCGTCAAGATCACCGTACTCAAGAGAGGATTCGAAAAAGAGCTGATCGAAAAGGTCGGCAGCGGCCCCAAGAGCCCGTGCACGCGCTTCAGCGACGGCCAGGAGTTCCGGGTGACGTCGCAATGGGCGATGCCGGAGAAATTCTGCGAATGGGCTTATGCCGACATCCGGGCCTACATTCCGATGGTCATCGGCCAGGGCAACCCGATCGTGGTCTGCTGCACCGACGGATACCGGCCGGTCTACTTCAAGGTCGAACGCATCGAAATATAGGGACGCTCACCATTTTTCCGCCGACGCGACCCGACAACCGGCAGGGTGTTCTCCGGCAAAAAATGGTGAGCGTCCCTATTAAAGGGTGTTCACCTTTTTTAGGGCGCGGCCGCCGGAGAAAAGGTAGGCGATCGCGCCGTCCTTGCCGGGAACGAGAACGTATCGCTGGCCCTGGGAGGATCCCGGCGCAAGCGCCATGAAGCTGTTTTCGCCCGTCTTGCGGATCTCCAGTTCGGACGTGCCGCGCCGCAGAAAGAGCTTCCCTTCCTTGAGCACGATCTCGACTTTCTGCGAGGGGGGATGGAAGTACGTCCCCGGCCAGGAAGCTTTGTCGGCATCGGTGAGGGGCATCTCCGGGGGCTTTTCTTCCGCCGGTCTCGGCGCGAGCGCGATCATCGTCTCCATGGCCTTGTCGGCCGTGCGGCTCATGCCGGCGCCGCTGCGGTTCGCCAGCACGATCACGGCGCAGCGCTCGTCGGGGGCCATCCAGATCAGCGAGCCGAAGCCCGTACGCGAGCCGCCGTGCTGCAGCATGCGCACCCCGCGGTAATTGCGGACGATCAGGCCGTAACCGTACTGCGAGTCCGCCTCGCCGGGGATCGCGACGTAAGGCGTCGACAGGCGGGTGATCACGGCCGGCGGAAGCACCTGCTTGCCGTCGATCCTGCCCCCGTTCATGAAAGCGATCACGAAACGCGACAGGTCCAGGACGCTCGAGAATATCGAACCGGCGGGCCATGACGCCGCGTTGTTGGCATGCGGCCGCACGATGAAGGGCTGCTGCCCCGCGCGCGCGTCGTGCCCCTGCGCCATAGGGTAGGTCATCGCCACGGTCGGGCGGAAAGTCGTGCGCGCCATCCCCAGGGGAGCGAAAAGCCGATCGTTCATGGCGTCCGCGTAAGGCCTGCCGCTCAGTTCCTCGATGACATAGCCGGCCAGCCAGTATGCCGGATTGGAGTACGAGTAGATCTCGCCCGGCCGCGTGAAGAGGCGATCTTCCTTCCAGGATCGCACCTCGCGCGCCAGGGCGCTTTCGTCCTGGCTGCCGTACATGGGGGCTTCGTCGAGCATTCCCGACGTGTGGCTCAGCAGTTGGTGCGTCGTCAGCGAAGCCAGTCCGGGGTCGAGCCCACGGACCGCTGTTCCGAGGGGCTCGCCGAGCCGGATGCGGCCCTCTTCGGCGAGCATGACCAGCGCGGCCGCGGTGAACATCTTCGTCGTCGATCCGAGACGGAAGAGCATGTCCGGAGTCACGGGCGCACCCGTCTCGATATTTGCGGTGCCGAATCCCTTGGCGAAAACCAGCCGCTCGCCGCTCACGATGCCGACCGCAGCCCCGGGGACGTTGAGGGCGCGCAATTCCTCGAGCGCAACCTTCTCGAGCTCGCCGAAGTCCCGCGGCGCCTGCGCCGGACAGAGAGCCGCAGCGCCGAGAATCAAGAGCGCCGGCCATATCACGCGATGCCATGAAAGCCTGGACATGCCTTCCTCCCCATGAGCTCCCCGCCTACTCTAGCCGCTCGATCTCGGGGATGCAACGATGGCGCATCGGAAATCGCGGCCGAGGTATTATAATGGCAGGAAAACTATTGACTGTTCCGGCGAGGCTGGCATGAAAAGAGCGGCATTTCCCATCGTCACCGCGATCCTGGGCCTTCTGGCGGTAGGCGCCGGCGCGGCTGCGCAGAAAAGGTCCAAGCCATGGACCGAATGGAGCTTGAAAGAAGCGCAGAAGATCCTCGAGGATTCCGCCTGGGCGCAGACGCAGGTGATATCGGACACTTCCGAGATGTTCTACCTGCCGGGAAGGGGGACAGGGGAGGTCGCGGCCAATCGCGACGTGCGCGGCGCGCTCAATCAGACCACCGACCTGAAGCTGCACATCCGCTTTCTTTCGGCCAAGCCGATCCGCCAGGCCTTCGCCCGCGTCATCCAGCTCGAGCGCGGAGAACTGAGCGAGAAGCTGGCCCAGGGCCTGCGCGATTTCGTCGAGCGCCGTTTCGACGACACGATCGTCGTCGCCGTGACTTACGATTCCAAGGACAGGCGCTTCTCGGGACCGGCGATGCAGGCTTTCGGCAGCGCCACCATCGGCAGCCTCCAGAACAAGACCTACCTGGAACTCAAGGACGGCACGCGCCAGTTTCTGGTCGACTATCAAGCACCGACCAGCGACGGGCTGGGCGCCAAGTTCGTTTTCAACCGCATCGTGGACGGACGGCCCTTCATAACGGCTCAGAGCGGTGAAGTACGCTTCTATTGCGAACTGAGCAAGGAAATCACGCTCAACATGCGCTACAAGGTGAAGGACTTCACGTACGACGGAATTCTCGAATTCTGAGGCCTCTCACCGCCGTCTGTTCCCGCACATCCCCGGGTGCCTTTCTTGTCCGGGTTCGCTTCCGCGCACCCAGGTCCGGCACGGCGTGCCGGGGGCACGCAAAGACAATAGCTCCGGGCGAGCGCGAGCGAGCCCGGAGAAAAGGGCATCGCGCCCGCGAAGCCCCGAAGGGCCGACAGAAAGACCGCACCAATTCAAATTCTGCCGGCCCTCCGGGGCTTGGTTGATTCATGCCCGCCTTTCCGGGGGTTCGCCTGCGGCTCACCCCCGGCTACCGGCTCAGGGCCCCTGCCGGGGCCGGATGGTAGGTCCGCCGCGGCGCGGCGGACCGGCGGACCCTGCGGGCGCCCGGTGTCCGAAACGCATCTTCGATGCATAAACTGTTGACCCGGTTCCAGCCCGGGCGCTATATTCGGCCCGCAACTCGAAGGGATTCCGATTTACCGGTACGAAGGAGGAAGATTCTTTGGACTGCCGGGACAACACGGGAAGACCGCCTCCCGGGCTGAAGACCGCCTATCGGCCGACGGCGCGGATCCCTGGCTCAGCCGCGCCCACCAGAAACAAAAGGGATCAGTTCATTCGAAGGAGAGAACAGAAATGACGCGAAAACTTCTTCTGCTCCCCTTGGCCGTGGCTCTGGCCGTGGCGCCCGCATTCGCACAAGGCGGCGCGACGTCGGCGATCACGGGGGTGGTCGTCGATCAGTCCGATGCCGTCATCCCGGGCGCGACCATAACGGCCAAGCACAAGGCCACCGGGATGCAGTACGAAACCGTTTCCGCCGAAAACGGAACGTTCATCGTCCCCGCCCTGTCGGTCGGTGTCTACACCGTGACCGTCAGCGCCCAGGGCTTCAAAACGGCTGTTCTGGATGATATCCCTGTGAACCTGACCGCCCCCAGCAACGTCCGCGCCGTCCTCGAGGTCGGAAGCCTCAACGAGACCGTCGTGGTCCAGGGAGCGGCCGAGGTCGTACAGTCGCAGTCGTCCAGCATCGCCACCACCATGGTGGTCAGCCAGCTCACCAACCTCCCGCTGGCGACGCGCAACGTCAATGACTTTCTCGTGTTTCTGCCCGGGGTGAACACCACGGGAGGCGCCCGCGGCTCGACCATCGCCGGCCTGCCGCAGGCGGCAATCAACATCACGATCGACGGCATCAACACCCAGGACAATTATCTGAAGTCGAGCGACGGCTTTTTCAGTTACATCAGCCCCCGCCTGGACGCGATCGAGGAGGTGACCATCTCCATGGCTAATCCCGGCGCGGAATCCTCCGGGCAGGGCGCGGTCCAGATCAAGTACGTCACGCGCTCGGGCAACAACGAGTTCCACGGCAGCCTGTACGAGTACCACCGCAACCCCTCGCTGAACTCGAACTACTGGTTCAACAACCGCGACCGCGCGCCGGTGTACAAGCCGACCGGGCTGGAGTGCACCGCCGAACAACTGCGCAACGAGCCCGACAAGTGCAAGGCGCCGCGCGACCGCGTTCTGCTCAACCAGTTCGGCGGCCGGCTCGGGGGGCCGGTGATCATTCCCGGGCTCTTCAACGGGCGCGACAAGTTTTTCTTTTTCGTCAACTACGAGGAGTTCCGCCTGCCGACGCAGCGCACGCGCACCCGGACGATCTACCACCCCATGGTCGAGCAGGGGATATTCCTCTATACCGTGGGCACCGAAGTGAGGCAGGTCAACCTGCTCGAGCTGGCCGCCAAGAACGGCCAGGTCTCCACGATGGATCCCACGGTCCAGAAGCTCCTCGCCGACATCCGCAAGTCGGCTTCCGGCGGGACCGTCAAGGAACACAGCAACCCCGCCTATCAGTACCTTTACTTCCAGAACACGGGCATGCAGGTGCGCAAGTTCCCCACCGCCCGCTTCGACATCAACCTGACGCAGAAGCACCGGCTGGAGGGCAGCTGGAATTTCTCCAAGTACGATTCCTCGCCCGACTTTCTCAACGGCTACGATCCGGCCTTCCCGGGCTTCCCTACCAGGGGAAACCAGCTTTCGAACCGCTTCAGCACCTCGATCGCCCTGCGCTCGACTTTGACACCGCGGCTGGTCAACGAGGCGCGCTTCGGCTTCAACGGGGGCACGGTGCTCTTCAATCCCAACATGAGTGCGGGCTTGTTTGCAGGGCCGGTGGCCAACTTCGACGGCTTCCGCTTTACGCCCTATGGAATCAGCACGCCCTATGTCGCCAGCGGCCTGAGCCGCCGCAATTCGCCGGTGAAGACCCTGGCCGACACGCTGAGCTGGACCAAGGGTTCGCACGGCCTGAGCTTCGGCTTCGAGTTCACCAACATCGCCTCGTGGACATGGTCCCAGACCCTGTTGCCCTCGGTGGGCCTGGACGTGAACACGACCTACGATCCGGCCAGAACCATGTTCGATTCGGTCAACGGACCGAAGAACTTCCCCGGGGCTTCGAGCACGCAGCTTTCTCAAGCAAGGCAGATCTACGCCTCGCTGACGGGCCGCGTCACCTCGATCAGCGGCTCGGCCATGCTGAACGAGAAAACCCTGAAGTACACCTACTATGGCGAGCTCGTCCGGCGCGCCCGGATGCGCGAGATCGGCATTTTCGCGCAGGATTCCTGGCGCGTGCGGCCCGGTCTGACGCTCAATTACGGCCTGCGCTGGGAGCTGCAGCTGCCGTGGCGGCCCGTCAATGAAGTATTCACGTACGCCAACGTGGCCGAAGTGTGGGGTCCCTCGGGAATCGGCAATATCTTCAAGCCGGGCATTTCGACCGGAGTCACCACGCAGTTCTACAAGATGGATAAGGGCACCCACGCCTACAACATCGACTACAAGGCCTTCGCGCCGAGCTTCGGCTTCGCCTGGAGCCCGAAACGCAGCGGCGGCCGGCTCGGCAGGATCGTCGGCGGGGGCGGCCAGACCGTCCTGCGCGGCGGCTTTTCCGTCGCATACAACCGCAACGGCATGAGCGACTTCAACAGCATCTTCGGATCCAACCCGGGATCCACCATCGATGCCTCGCGCAGCCAGAGCCTGGGCAATCTGGTCACCAATCCCGCGACCGATTACCCGGTGCTCATGCGCGACAAGAGCCGGCTGGGGCCGCCGCCTTTCATGACGGAACCGATCTATCCGATCCTGCCCACCATTTCCAACTCGGCGAATGCCTTCGATCCCCAGATCCGGACACCCTACACGCTTTCATGGTCCTTCGGCGTGCAGCGCGAAGTCACCAAGGATACGGTGGTCGAGGTGCGCTACGTGGCCACGCGTAACCTGAAACCCTGGTACCAGCGCAACCTGAACGAGCGCAATATCGTCGAGAACGGCTTCCTCGACGAGTTCAAGCTCGCCATGGCCAACCTGCAGGCGAACCAGGCCGCAGGGCGCGGCAACAACTTCAAGTACTACGGCCCGGGCACCGGCACCTACCCACTGCCGATTACGCTGGCCTATTTCAGCGGCCTGTCGCCCGCGGACGCGAACAATCCGGCGAAGTACACGAGTACCAATTTTTCGAGCTCGACCTTCGTCGACACCCTGGCGCGAACATATCCGAGACCGTACGACTTCGCCAGCAGCCTGGAAAGCGACTCCGGGCGCCGCGCCAATGCGCTGGCGGCCGGCTTGCCGTTCAACTTCTTCGTTGTCAATCCCAGTGTTCTCAGCGGCGGCGCCTGGATCTACACCAACGGCGGCCAGAACTGGTACGACTCGATGGTGATCGAACTGCGGCGCAGGATGTCCAAGGGACTCCTGGTCCAGGCCAACTACGTGTTCGCCAAAGGACTGAGCACATCCCAGATATCCTGGCGCGTGCCGCGGGAGAAGGTTGCCAACACCACTCTGCCGCATGCCTTCAAGGTCAACTGGCTCTGGGAGCTTCCCTTCGGGCGCAACCGCCTGCTGTTCAACAGCGTCGGCGGCGTGCTCGACAAGATCATCGGCGGCTGGGAATTCCACGGCACCGGCCGCATTCAGAGCGGCAACCTGCTGGACTTCGGCAACGTCCGGCTCGTGGGCATGACGGCGGACGAGCTGCGCAAGTCCGTCGGAATCTGGCACGACGACGCCGCCAAGCTCACGTACTATCTGCCGAAGGACCTTATCGACAACACGATCAAGGCCTGGAACGTGAGCGCGACCACCTCGACCGGCTACAGCACGTCGTTCGGCGCGCCGACCGGAAGGTACGTCGCGCCCGCCAACACCCAGGACTGCATGCAGGTGGTAAGCGGGCAGTGTGCTCCGTACACCCTGTTTATCCGGGGTCCGAAGTTCACCCGCTTCGACCTGAGCCTCGTCAAGAGGATCTATTTCACCGAGCGCGTCAACTTCGAGGTGCGCGGCGAATTCCTGAACGCGTTCAACAATATCAACTTCTACGGCGCCACCTGTGCCAGCAGCTCGCAGACCTGCGGCCAGGTGACCTCGGCCTACACCGACCCGAACCAGCAACAGGATCCGGGCGGACGCCTGATCCAGTTCGTAGGCCGCATCAACTTCTGAGCTTTCGGGGACAGGCGGCTCGACCTCGAAACTCCGGCCCGGCGCCCGCGCCGGTCATCCCGGGGTTTCGAGGCCGGCCTGTCCCTGAACCCAATCCCCCCATCCATCCGGTATAATCGGGTTTTGCGCACACCTGTGACGAATCTTCACAGGCGTCGGGCGGAACCATCCTTGCCGCAGAAGCACTTACGTCCTGGCAAGAATCTTGCAGGCGATCAGGCCATGAGACACCGAGAGATCCTTTCGATCCTGTTACTCCTCCTCGGGCCGGCTGCGCTTGCAGCCGGCAGCCAGAAGGTCGATATCAACGTCAATTCGCGCTACCGCGTCGAGAGCGTCGAAGTCACCGGCATCCCCGAGTCCGAAGTCGGCAAGGCGCTGCTCGAAGACATGCAAAAGCTCGTAGGGCAAAACTACGATCCCGATGCCGCCGACAGGCTGGCCGACAGATTGCGCCGCCGCCTGCCGGAGCATTCCGTCTCCGTCAGGGTCCGGCGCGGCGATCAACCCGGGCAGGTCAAGGTCGATTTCGTCGCGGAACGTATCCGGTGGAAGCGCTTCGAAGTGCGCGTGCCGCCGGTCGTCTACCATTCCAAGCTGGGCTGGAGCGGCGCCCTGGACATCCCGCTGCGCGTGCGCCACAGCGTCTTCACCTTCGGCAT
Source organism: uncultured Acidobacteriota bacterium (assembly GCA_964534795.1). Taxonomy (GTDB): domain Bacteria; phylum Acidobacteriota; class UBA6911; order UBA6911; family UBA6911; genus CAZHQK01. The sequence continues at coordinate 62,524 of CAZHQK010000014.1, read as the reverse complement.
GGTCAACAGCGCCGACGAACTGCTGGAGCGCAACGCCGGCTTCCGCCTGCGCTACGAAAACAGGAGACTGGGGACCGACCTGGTGCAGTTGCGGATCGATTTCGACAGTTACCATGCCAAATGGAATCCGGCGACCGAGACGGCCCTGGCGCAGGCATTCGGGATACCCGGCGTGTACCGGACGCGACAGAATTTCGCCCCTTCCCTTTCGCTGATTCCGCTGCGCGACCTGAAACTGAGCGTGGGGACCGCCTTCGAGCGCGTGCAGACCCAGTACCCTTCGCTCCACACGGATACGGCGTATGCCGGCACCGCGGAGCTTCAATACCGGCGCGACCTCGAAAGCCGCAGCCGGCTCAGGCAGCGCATCGAGGCCCGTTACGGCGTGCGCTCGGCCACGCGAGTGCTCGACAGCGACTTCGTCTATACGCGTCATCTCTGGACCGCCGGCTATACCGTCTCCCGGCATCGCAGCCTGTTCGGCATCCGCTTCCAGGGAGGACTGATCACGGGCAACGCGCCTCTCTTCGAGCGGTTCTCCCTGGGCAACGGCTTCACCCTGCGCGGCTGGAACAAGTTCGATGTCGCCCCCCTGGGGGGCCGGCGCATGGCTCACGGAACGGTCGAGTACCGGTATCGCCCGTTCCATCTCTTTTACGACGCGGGCACGGTATGGGATTCCGGGCAAGCGGGGCGTGTCCGGCACGGGCTGGGATTCGGCTGGCTTTCGAAGGACGGCTTCTTCGCTTCGCTCGCGTTTCCGATCAGGCTGCACCGGGTATACCCGGTTTTCATGGCGGGCTTCCGGTACTAGGGATGCGCATGAAGCACAAGTTCGCCCTGCTGATTCTGGCCGCCGCGGCATTGTGTCCCCGCCTGGACGCCCAGCCGGCGCCCCTGGCCGTGGAGCGCCGGGGAGATGCGCTGCACGTGGCGGCCCGTTTGGGCTTTCTCGCAGGCAGGCCGCTCGAGCGCCTGCACAACGGGGCCTCGGTGACTTATGTCTTTTCGTTGTCGCTCGCGGCCGGCGGCGGCAGGCTCTCCCATCTCGAGGAACGATTCACCGTCAGCTTCGATCTGTGGGAGGAGAAATTCGCCGTGGCGCAGGCGCGCACGCCGGCCCGATCCGTCTCGCATCTGAGCGCGGCCGCCGCCGAGGCCTGGTGCCTCGACAACCTGGCGCTGCCGCTGCCCTCGCTTCCGGAGGACAAAACCTTCGTGATAAAGTTGGAATGCCGCGTCGAAGAACCCGAGAGCGAAGCCGGCGGGGAGAATCGTGCGGGTCTCACCCTGGCCGGCCTGGTGGATGTTTTCAGCCGCAGGGGTCGCGAACCGGAACTTCGCTGGGAGGCGGTTTCAGGGCCCGTGCGGCTCGCGGATCTGAAGGACAGGAAAAACGACAGAACCCGCTCGAGATAGACTTGAAACGGAGCTCGGTGCCGGCCGGAGAGAAAGGAGATTCCCCGCTCCGGCTGCGCCATAAACTGATCCTGGTGTTCCTGGCGGCGACGCTCGTGCCCCTGGGGGCGATCCTGTGGATGAGCGCCTCCTTGCTGCGCCGCAGCCTCGACTATGCCGCCACGGAGGATCTGGACCGGCTCTCCAAGTCGCTGGAAGGAATCGCGCGCGAGTACTACCGGCAGGCGCGCGACCAGCTCAAGGCCGATGCCGCGGCGGGAAAGCTCGAAGCGCGGGTATTCATCCCCGCGGCGGGATCTGATTGGCCCGCATTCGTCGAGCAGTTCCGGGAAAGCGGCGAACAGGAGCGCTTCTTCCTGTCCGAGCCCGAGGGCGGCCGGCTGAATTACCTCGTGCGCCGCGGCCCGGAGGTCCGGCTCTATACGAGGACCCTGAACGGCGTTCGCATGGAAGACATCACGCGGCAGTATCGCGAGGCACGGGACCGCATCGAACGCGTGCGCGGCCGCGATCTGCGCCGCGGTTTCACTTACACGCTGATCGTGCTCAGCGCCGCCGTATGGCTCGTCGCGCTCGGCGGCGTGGTATACCTCGCCCGCCGCATCAGCGGCCCGATCCAGGAGCTGACCGCCGGGCTGCTCGAGTTGGCCGGCGGGGACTTCGCCGTGCGCCTCGAGGCGCGCGGCCGCGACGAGGTCGGCCGCGCCGTCGAGGCTTTCAACCACACCGCCGCGCACCTCGAAGAGAGCCGGGACCGGCTTCTCTATTTGACCCGGATCGCGAGCTGGCAGTCGCTGGCGCGCAAGATGGCGCACGAGCTGAAGAACTCGCTCACGCCCATAAGGCTGACCGTGGAGGAGATTCTGGCGCGCGAACCGGACGCCGGCCGCCCCTTTCTGCAGCAGGCCGCCCGGGTCGTGATCGGCGAGGTCGAGAGCCTGGAGCGCCGCGTGCGCGCGTTTTCCGAGTTCGCCGCCGAACCCCCCGTGCGTCCCGAAGCCCTCGACATCAACGCCTTGGTGCGGGAACGCATCCGCTTGCTGCAGGCCGCCCACACGGAAACGGCATACGAGGTCGACCTCGGCGCGAACCTGCCCGCAGCCTGGGCGGATGCGGACCAGGTCCGCGGCATCCTGACCAATCTCATGGAGAATGCCGCCGAGGCGGCCGGCGCGGGCGGACGCGTGCTGGTCGTCACCGCCGCAGGCGACGGCGGAATCGCGGTCGAGGTGCACGACTCGGGTCCGGGCCTGAGCCCCGAGGCGCGCCGCTCGCTCTTCGAACCGTCGATTTCCTTCAAGAAGAACGGCATGGGGCTGGGTCTTTCCATCGCGCGCAAGAACGCCCTGCTCGCCGGCGGCGACCTCCGGGAGATCCCGGGACGGCTGCCGGGTGCGGCATTCCGCCTGCTGCTGCCCCAGGTTCCCGCAAGCGGTGCACGATGAGCGCGAAGAGAATTCTGATCGTCGACGACGAACCCAACATCGGCGCCTCGCTCGAGCTCGTTCTGGAAGGCGCCGGGTACGCCGTCGCCGTATGCCGCAGCGCGGCCGAGTTCCGCGCCGAGGCGGCCCGCCGCCGGGCCGACGCCTACCTGCTCGACGTGCGCCTGCCCGACGGCAACGGGATCGACCTGCTCCAGGACCTGCGCCGCCGCGACTGCCAGGCGCCCGTGATCATGATCTCCGGGCACGGGACGATCGCCGACGCCGTGGCGGCCACGCGCGCCGGCGCCTTCGACTTTCTCGAAAAGCCGCTGAGCCGCGACCGGCTGCTGCTGGTGCTCAAGAACGCCCTCGACCAGGCGGCGCTGCAGGAGGAAAACGCCCGGCTGCGCGAGCTGGTGGGCGAAGCCCCGCGCATGATCGGATCCGGGCCCGCATTCCGGAGCATGCTCGAGCAGGCGGGCCAGGTGGCGCGCTCCGACGCGCGCGTTCTCCTGCTCGGTGAGTCGGGGACGGGCAAGGAACTGCTCGCCGCCTACATCCACAGCCGGAGTCCCTTCGCCGCCGGCCCCTTCGTCAAGGTGAACTGCGCCGCCATCCCCGTGGAGCTGCTGGAGAGCGAGCTGTTCGGCCACGAAAAGGGCGCCTTCACCGGCGCCGCCGCCGCGCGCCGGGGCAAGTTCGAACTGGCCGACGGCGGTACGATCTTCCTCGACGAGGTGAGCGACCTGCACGAGGCTTCCCAGGCCAAGCTGCTGCGCGTGCTGCAGGAAGGGGAATTCCAGCGGGTCGGCGGCGAACAGGTGCTGCGCGTCGCCGTGCGCGTGATCGCCGCCACCAACCGGGACCTGGGCGCTCTGGTGGAACGGAAGAAATTCCGCGAGGATCTCTACTACCGTCTGAGCGTGGTGCCCATCCGCCTGCCGCCGCTGCGCGAACGCGCCGAGGACATCCGCGCGCTGGCCGAGTATTTTCTCGAGGAATTCTGCCGCCGCAACAATTTCAAGCCCAAGCGCATCGACGAGCCGGTTTTCGCCCTGCTGCGCGACTACAGCTGGCCGGGCAACATCCGCGAGCTGCGCAACACGATCGAGAGAATGGCGATCCTCTCGCCGGAGGACACCATCACCGCGGAATCCGTCCCGCTCGAGATCCGCCTGCCGCGCGCCCGCGCGGCGCATTCGAGCCTGATCGAGACCCGGGCCGAGGCGGAGCGCGGCCTGATCCGGCAGGCGCTGGAGGAGTCGGGCTGGAACGTGTCGGCCGCCGCCCGCGCCCTGGGCGTCGAGCGCACGCACCTGCACAAGCGCATGCGCGCTCTCGGCATCGAACGCGACGCCGGCGCCTGAGCCCGTCGACCCTTTCCGCCGGGAGAAAAAGCAAACTTTTTCCCGAAGGCCCTCGTCTGAAGGAAAGGCGCCTGCGCGCCTGGAGGGTGCGATGAATCTCTACGGAAGGCTCGGTTCCTGTGTCCTGTGTACATGCCTCGCATGGATCGCCGCGCGCGCCGATGCCGGGCCGCAAACGGCGGCGCCGGCCGGCAAGTCCGCAAGCAGAAACGGGAAGCCGGCCGCCGGTATGTCCGTCGCCGAGCCCCAAAAGCTCGAGCCGATCGCGCTCCCTCTCCTTGCCGTTCCTCCCGTGATCGACGGCACTCTCGACGATTCCGCCTGGAACATGCCCCCGCTGCCCCTGGGCGAATGGTTGACCTACAACCCGTCCTACGGCGACTTGATGGAACAGAAGACCGAAGTGCGCGCCGGATACGACAGGCACAATATCTATTTCGCCTTCCGCTGCCTGGACCCCGAGCCCGGCGGGATCAAGACCTCGATCGCGCGCCGCGATTCGATGTGGAACGACGACTGGGTCGGGCTGAGCCTCGACGCCCTGGGCACCGGCCAGAGTTCCTACGACATGTTCGTCAACCCGAGCGGCATCCAGGGCGACATTCTCACCAGCAGCACCGGGGGCGAAAACAGCGCTCCCGACTGGGTCTGGGAAAGCGCCGGCAGGATCACGGCCGAAGGCTACAACGTCGAGATGCGCATACCCCTGAAGAGCATCCGCTTCAAGAGCGGCGCCCGGGTGCGCATGGGAGTGATCTTCTGGCGGCGCGTCAGTCGTCTCGGGACGTCCGCCTCCTGGCCCGACCTGCCGCGCGGCACCTCGGTCTTCACCCGGCACGCCCCCCTGCTGCTTCACGATCTCGAGCGGCCGCTGACGCTCGAGGCGATCCCCAACGTGACCTGGTCCCTGCGGCAGACCCGCGTGTCGCCTTCCGCCTGGGGGGATCCCGACTCGCGGCTCGACGCCGGTCTGACGCTCAAGTACGGCATCACCTCCTCGGTCACGCTGGACGGGACATTCCGGCCCGATTTCAGCCAGGTGGAGAGCGATGCCTATCAGGTGGAGGTCAATCAGCGCTACCCGGTTTTCTACAGCGAGAAGCGACCGTTCTTCATGGAGGGGATGGGGACCTTCGGGCTGGCCGGCGCAGGGGGCGAAGGCAACATGCGCACCGCCGTGCATACGCGCCGCATCGTCGATCCGCTTTACGGCTGGAAGGTCTCGGGCAGCCTGGGGAATTTCACCTTCGCTACGCTTTCGGCCTCGGACCGGGCGCCGGGACGTCTCGACGCTCCGCCGTCGTATGCCGGCAGGCGCAAGGATTTCCACATCGCGCGCGCCTTCTACAACCTGCGCAAGGGCAGTTACGCCGGCGCGCTCTTCACGGACACCGAATTTGCAGGCGCCCACAACCGGGTCGTCGCCGGCGACTTTTCATTCCAGTTCAAGGAGCACCAGCAGGTGAGCGCCACTGCGATCGGATCGGAGACGCGCGCGCCCGGCGGGGCTGCCGGGAAAAAAGGGGCGGCGGCACAGGTGTTCTATGCATACTCGGACAAGCGCTACGAGGCGGGCGGCCAGTTCGAGCACTACGACCGGGATTTCCAGATGGACACGGCCTTCTACAACCGGACGGCGATCACCGGCGGCTGGGCGTTCGCGGCGATCAACCTGTATCCCGACCAGGAGCGCCGTCCGTGGTTCAAGAGAGTGCAGTCTTTTCTCTTCACCCGCGACTATCGCGACCGCAACCAGGGGGGCACCGACCGGCTGTTCGCCGGAGGACTGCGGTTCCACTTCACGCGCCAGGGTGTGATCCGCTTCCATGTGGGCGGAGGGCGCGAGTTCTGGGCGCGGCGCATGTTCGACATCCGAATCGTCGAGCTGATGGGCGGGGCGCAACTGCTGCGCTGGCTCAATCTGCAGTCGAACCTGAATCTGTCCAGGGGTATCTACTACGACCCGGCGAATCCCTTTCCCGGAGACGAGAGGTACTTCAGGCTGGCGGTCACCCTGCAACCCGATTCCCGGCTGAATCAGCAGATCAGTTTCACGCGCGACCGGTTCGACCGGCCGGCGGGCGGCGGGCGGGTCTATGCGGTAAACATCCTGAACACGCGGACGAGCTACCAGATCAGCAAGAGCCTGTCGCTGCGCGCGCTCGTCCAGTATGACAGTTCGCGGGCGCGCATCCTCACCGATTTTCTCGCATCGTACGAGCTCGTCCCGGGTACGGTGGCCTACGCAGGCTACGGCTCGCTTTTCGAAAGGCGCGGCTGGGACGGGGAACAGTTCGTGCCGGGAGGCGGCACGTACCGGGGCACCCAGCGCGGGCTCTTTTTCAAGGTCTCGTATCTCTGCCGCTTCTGATTCATTTCAGCGCCGCGAGCATCCCTTCCGGATCCTTCAAAAAGGCCTCCCGGCATTCCTTGGAGCAGAGATGCACGGCGTACTCGCCGTAGGTCGCGGCATAATCCGGACTGCCGTCCATGGCGAGCGAGCAGACGACGCATTTGGAAACGACCTTGTCGGCGGTGCCGTCGGCCGCGTCGGCTTTGGCGAGCGCTGCGAGCGCCGCCGGGCTGGGCGTCGCGGGGGCCCGGCTCTCCGGCGCAGGGCCCGGCGCTTCGACACGGCCGCAAGCCGCCAGCGAAAGCAGCCCGAGCATGAGCAGCAGCGTGACGGTACTCGATTTTTTGGAAACGGACATTGCCACCCTCCTTCTTTCGGTGCCGCATTGAACGATACCTGTCCCGAGGCAAGAAGGCAAATTTCCTGTAGCGACACGCCGCTTGCGATGGTTGGTCCGCCGCGCCGCGGCGCGCGGGAAATGTCCGTCCCGGAGGGACGGAAGCTGGTAGCTCCAGGTGAGCGCAGCGAACCTGGAGAAAAGGGAGCCGCATGCGACAAGCCCCGAAGGGCCGGCAGAAGAAGATATCAGAAACCTCAGTCCGCCAGCCCTCGGGGTTCGCCTTCGGCTCACCCCCGGCTACCGGCTCAAGGCCCCTTCCGGGGCCGAACGCTATGTCCGCCGCTCCGCGGCGGACCATCTACTCGACGAGAAGAAGTGCTCTCAGGTGCAGACAACCGGGGGGTCCGGCAGGTATTATGTCGTGATCCGTGATGCGATCCGGTCCCGAATGGAGGCGAATATGAACGACAGTTCACCGGACCCGATGCCAGCGGAAAAGCGAGCCGGCCTGGAGCAGGAGCTGCGCGAGGCGGCCCGTTACATGGCCCAGCGCCTGATGCCGGCGCCCGGCGTGGTTCCGGCCATCCCGGGAATCGACATTTACGGCGCCACGATCCCCTTCAACGGGATCGCCGGCGGCGACATGATCGCCTACGTCGACTTCGACCAGCGCTTCGACCTGGATTCGCGCATCGCCCGCGCCCTCGCCGAGGGCCACACGGCCAAGGCCGAAAGGTTGCAGCGCCTCAAGCGCCGGGGCGGGATCCTGGTGGCGGACGTCGCCGGCCACGAGTTCACCGACGCCGCCCGCGCGCTCATGCTCAACCAGGCTTTCCACACGGGCGCTCTCTACGAGATGGATTACTATGGAGAGATCACCACGCGGCTCTTCGAGATCATCAATATACGCTTCTGCAAATCGGCCACCGCGCGCAACCTGGCCATGGATCCGGATGCGGCGAGTTACATCACCATGATCTACGGGGAGATCGCCGACACCGGAAGATTCCGCTTCGTCAACGCCGGGCATCCGCCGCCGCTGGTCTTCTCCCGGGAGTTCGGCCGCTTCGTCGAAATCAGCGAGGACCGGCTCGTGAGTTTTCCTCCCATCGGGCTGCAGCCCGGGGAGGAACAGGAAGACCGCCGGCGCTACCAGCGCGCGCTGGGTTACAAGAAACGCTACACGGTCAACGAGCTCAACCTCATGGGCGAGGGAGACGTCCTGCTCCTTTTCACCGACGGATTGCTCGACCCCGCATCGTCTTACACCAAAGAGCGCCTCGAGCGTGCGATATCGAGCGCGCGCGAAGGCAGCGCCAGGGAAATCTGCGAGGCGATCATCGCCGACCGGCGCAGCGGCGCCGAGACCACGGACGACATGAGCCTGGTCGTCATCAAGTACCACTGAGCGCATCTTCCGCCGGATCCTTCACGCGGAGTCACGGGCCTGAGCGGCCTGTCACCGAGACCCCCGAGGCGCAAGGGCAGATTCCGCGTGCCGCGCGGGATCGAAAGCATTGGCCCACAGGCCTGCGTCCGGCACGGCGTGCCGGACCGGCGCAAACAAGACTTCAAGGCTGAGCTTCAGGAAGAGAGGCAGACTCGCCGGCCTGCGATCCCAGGCCGGCGCCCGGCGAGACCGACCCGAGAAGCAGTGACGCCATCCGTGCCCGCGACCGTGAAAAACCAGCCAGCGAATGCTCCGCACCGCTGTCTGCGGAGCCTCACGGCGAGCGGCGACCGGAGAAATCCTGAGGGAAGGACGACGTTCTGCCGACTCGTTGCCGACCGCCGGATTTCAGCGGTTGCTCTGTATACCATTAGGTATACAGAACCCCTGCGGCGCCGTGCGAGTTTCGGGGTTGAGTAGCCTGTCACCGAAATTGAACCTTGGGGCGGGCTTTTTCGTATGGCGAGGGTGAAAGGACCTGCGCGCGCAATCCGAAGGGAGGCCGGGCGATGGCAAGAAAGCGGATCTTCACGATTTCCTTCATCCTGATCGTCGGGGCGCTCCTTTTCGCCGGCGGCTACTGGGTGTTCGACTCCCTGTTCGCCGTCGACCGGAGCATCCCGCCGGAGAAGCTGGCCGCGGTCGAGGTCGGCTCGATCGCCCGCTCCGTGGTCGCCACCGGCAAGGTCGAGCCGCTCTCAAAGGTCGAGATCAAGTCCAAGGCGAGCGGCATCATCAATCGCCTCTATGTCGACGCCGGCGACCGGGTGCGCGCGGGCCAGCTTCTTCTCGAACTCGACAAGGAGGCCCTCGAGGCGCAGCTGCGCGAGGCGCGCGCCATCCTGAAGGCGGCGGAAGGCAAGCTCGAGGAAGCCGAGTCCCAGGGGAAGACCATCGAGGCGGCGCTCCACAAGGCCCGGCTGGAAGCGCAGAATCGGGATCATGAATTCGCCCTGGCCGAATACCGGCGCTGCCGCTCGCTGTTCGACCAGGGACTTGTCCCGGGCGCGGAGCTCGAGGCCGCCGAACAGAAGCTGAGGTCCGCCGAGCTGAACAAGCAAGCGCTCGAGGCCGCCGTGGCCGTCAGGCAAGCCGAGCTCGAGCAGAATCGCCGCACGGCCGCCAAGATCCGCTCCGAGATCGACCAGGCGCGGGCGCAACTGGAGCGCGCCGAAGAGAACCTGAGGTATGCCTCCATCCGCTCGCCCATCGACGGCATCGTCCTGAGCCGCGAGCTCGAGGTGGGCGACGCCGTCTCGTCGATCCTGCAACTGGGGTCGAACGCCACCCTGATCATGACGCTCGGCGACGTGCGCGAGCTTTACGTCAAGGGCAGGGTGGACGAAACCGACATCGGCCTGGTGCGCGTCGGGATGCCCGTGCGCGTGACCGTCGACGCCTACAAGAACCGCGTCTTCCGCGGGGAGGTTTTCCGCATCGCGCCCATGGGCGTCGAAAAGGACAATGTCACCCGCTTCGAGGTGCGCGTCTCCATCCTCGACGATCTCGAGCTGCTGAAGGTCAACATGAGCGCCAACGCCGAGATCATCCTCGAAGAGCACCGGGGCGTGCTCGTCATCCCCGAAAGCGCCCTGATCTACAACGAGAAGCGCGAAACTTTCGTCGAAGTGCCCGATGCGGCGAGCGCGACCGGGCGGCGCCTGGTGCCGGTCAAGACCGGTCTGAGCAACGGCGCGCGCACCGAGGTGCTCGCCGGACTGAAGCAGGGCGAGCGCGTCATCCTCCAGTAAAGCCGCTCGCGGGCCGCCCCATGGAACTGTTGCGCCAGACCTGGATCACGCTGAAGGCCGACAAGACCCGCAGCCTGCTGACCATGTTCGGCATCGCCTGGGGACTGATCTGCCTGATCCTGATGAATGCCGCGGGCGAGGGCATGTGGGTCGCGCAAAAGGAAAAGGCGCGCGCCCTCGGCCAGAACATCATGATCGTCTGGGGCGGCATCACCGGCAAGGGCATGGAGGGATCCCGCGCCGGCAGGACGATCCGCCTCACGCTCGAGGATTACTACCTCCTGAAGGCCCGCGCCACCTACCTGCAGCGCCTGAGCCCCGAGATCGGGCGCTACCTCCCGGTGCGCTCCGACCTGAACCACGGAACCTTCCGGGTCCACGGAGTCTATCCCGACTACATGATCATGCGCACGATCGAGGTCCGCGCCGGAGGCCGGATCATCAACGAAGGGGACAACACCTCGGCGCGGCGCGTCTGCATCCTGGGAGACGAGGTGAAGGATCAGCTCTTCGGCGGGGAGCCGGCCGTCGGCAAAGCGATCGTCATCGCGGGGCTTCCCTACCTCGTCATCGGCGACCTCGTGCCCAAGGACCAGAATTCGAACTACGCCGGCCCGGACGCCAAGATGATCTACGTTCCCTTCCACGCCCTCGCGCGCGATTTCCCCCTGCCGCAGGCGGCGGAAGGCAAGCACCAGCTTTCGAACCTGATCCTGCAGCCGCGCAGCGAGGAGCTGGGCGAGGCCGCCGAGCTCCAGGTCCGGCGGATCCTGGCGCGCGCGAAGGGATTCGACCCGCTCGACGAGGATGCGCTTCCCGTCTGGAATACGGTCACGCAGGCGAAGTTCATCCACAGGATCTTCTCTTCGTTGCAGATCTTTCTCGGCGCCGTCGCCGTCGTCACCCTGATCCTGGGCGGCGTGGGCGTCAGCAACATCATGCTTCTTTCCGTCCAGGAGAGAACCCGCGAAATCGGCGTCGCCCGGGCCGTGGGCGCGACGGCGCGGCGCATCATGGCGCAGTTTTTCGCCGAGTCGATGGCGCTGACCTTCCTGGCCGGGACCGCCGGGATCCTCATCGGCTGGGGGCTGTGCGCCCTCCTGAACCGGCTGCCCAGGATCGATTTCTTCGCGGGCATGATCGTGACGCCCGGGATCGGCCTGGCGGCGTTCGGCTTCCTGGCTGCGGTGGGCATACTGGCGAGCATCTATCCCGCGTTCACGGCCTCGACGGTCGATCCCATCGAAGCGCTGAGGTACGAGTGATGATCGCCGAGATCCTGAAGCAGGTGGTGCGCAACCTGAAAGCCTACGGCCGGCGCTCGGTCATGACCGTGCTGGGCGTGACCTGGGGCATCGCTGCTTTCATCCTGCTCATGGCCTACGGCGACGGCTTCGAGCGAGCCATGCATCTCGGCCTGCGCTACTTCGGCGACACCATCGTCATCGTGTGGAACGGGCAGACCTCGATGCAGGCCGGCGGCGCGCGCGCGGGCAGGATCGTGCGCACGCGGCCGCAGGACGTCGAGACGGTGCGCCGGCGCTGCACGCTGGTCAAGCGCATCAGCCCCGAGGTCTACGACGAGATGCAGGTGCGCTGGGGCGACCGGCTGGCGACCGGCGGCATACGCGCGGTCAACGACGAATACGGCGCCATGCGCGGGATGTTCGTCGCCGAAGGGCGCTTCCTGACGCCGGAGGACCTGGCCGGCATGCGCCGCGTCGCCGTCCTGGGCTACGACCTCAAGCAGAAGCTCTTCAGCCGCGCGCCCGCTCTCGAGCAGGACATTTTCATCGGCGGGCTGCGCTTCACCGTGGTCGGCGTGCTCAAGAAAAAGATCGCCATCTCCAACTACTTCAACCAGGACGACAACTGCGCCTTCATCCCGATCGACGTGATGCGCACCATGCGCGACATCGAGTACAACAGCGTCATGGTCTTCCAGCCCGCCAGCGGCGCCATGGAAGAGGCCGCCATGCGCCAGGTGCGCCAGGTGCTGGCCGAGATCCACAAGTTCGATCCCGCCGATCGGAAGGCCCTGGTCTTCAGGGGCTCGAGCGAGGTGTTCGCCATCATCGACGGCCTGAGCGCGGCCACCAAGGGCCTGCTCACGATCATCGGCGTTTTCACCCTGGCGGTGGCCGGCGTCGGCATCATGAACATCATGCTCTTCAGCGTGCGCGAGCGCACCCACGAGATCGGCGTCCTCAAGGCCCTCGGCGCCCGCCGGCGCCACATCCGGATGCAGTTTCTGGGAGAGGCGCTGGCATTGAGCATCATGGGCGGCATACTCGGGTATCTGCTCGCGCTCCTGCTCGCGCACTGGATCGGCGCCATTCCCTTCCTCAGCGAGATATTCGAGGACCGCAGCCGCCAGGGCGACATCCGGCTGCTCGTCGACCGGGGCATCTTCCTGACATCGTTCGTTACCTTCGCCGTCATCGGGCTGCTTTCCGGCACGTGGCCGGCCGTCAAGGCTTCGCGCCTCGATCCGGTCGAATGCCTGCGCAGCGAGCCGTGACGGGGAGGGCGCGCGCTCGGGATTCCGCGTTCACAGGAGGGCGAGCCGGCGCTCGATCCGATCGGCCACCTCGCCGATGCTCACGGGGCGCCTCAGGATCTCGCTTCCCTTCAGCCGGGGGATCACGGGATCGTTCAACTCCACGGCGCCGGCGAGAACGATGAGGGCGACTCCAGAGCGCGCGAGCCTGTCGGCCTCTTCCTGAGTCACGCGCTGCCCGCGCAACTCGAGGACGATGACGTCCGGATCGGGTTCGGGTCCGCGCCCGAGCCGCTCGAGGGCGTCGCACAACAGGACAAAGCCCACGGCCTCGTGCCCGCGCTCGATCAGCTCGGCGCGCAGCATGGCCCTGGGCCAGTGCTCGCCGTCCACGATCCACACCACGCCGCGCATGTCGCGGGAACCTCGTATGGGGCGTGCGCCGCCGAGAGATCCGTGCCTCTTGCGGCCGGCGGCATAGTATGCGAGTCTCTTGGCGTCGACAAGGAGAAGATGGTCATGAAATACTTCGCGGCGTTGCTGAGGATGCTGGACCCGACGAAAAGCCAGGACCTGAGAGAGCGACACATCGAGTTCCTGGAACAGAAAGCCAAAGAGGGCAGGATCTTTGCACGCGGGCGCTTCACCGACGGCGCGGGCGGGCTCGTGATCTACATGGCGGAGTCGCTCGAGGACGCCAGGAAGATCGCCGAGAGCGACCCTTATATATCCTCGGGGGCGCGTTCGCTCGAGATACACGAATGGGATATGAAGCTGCCTCAATGACGCAGGAGGCAGGATGGAGAGCGGAGCAATCATGATCTCTGCCGGCCCTCCGGGGCTCGATGCGCTCACCTGCGCTCTCCGGGGGTTCGCTCCGCTCACCCCCGGCTACCCGTTCGGCGGCCCCTTCCGGGGCCGTCTGGTAGGTCCGCCGCGCCGCGGCGCGCGGGAAATGTCCGTCCCGGAGGGACGGAAGCTGGTAGCTCCAGGTGAGCGGAGCGAACCTGGAGAAAAGGGACGGCATGCGACAAGCCCCGAAGGGCCGGCAGATGGAAATATCGGAGACCTCGGTCTGCCGGCCCTCCGGGGCTCGCCTGATCGATACGCACCTTTCCGGGGGTTCGCCTGCGGCTCACCCCCGGCTACCGGCTCAGGGCCCCTGCCGGGGCCCAATGTGAGCTTATTGCTTAAAGTCACCGGTCCCGCGCGGCTCGCGGGACCTACAGCGAGCGACCATGAGAGCCCTGAAGGAACGACACAGCTACGGAGTGAACCATGAACTACCGAACCTTTCCATCGACAGGCTGGCAGGTTTCTGAAATCGGTCTGGGCACCTGGCAGCTCGGAGGCCAATGGGGCAAGGTAGACGAACCGGTGGCCCTCGATATCCTGGCTGCGGCCGTGGACCGCGGAGTCAACTTCTTCGACACGGCCGACATCTACGGCGCCGGCCGCAGCGAGAACATCATCGGGAAGTTCCTGAAGAGCCGGCCGGGCAGGATCTACGTGGCGACCAAGCTCGGCCGCCTGCACGGATTTCCCGACGGCTACAGCAGGGACCTCTTCCGCCGCTGCACGGAAGATTCGCTCCGGCGCCTCGGCGTCGATGCCCTCGACCTCACGCAACTGCATTGCATCCCGCGCGCGGCACTCGAAAGGGGCGATGTGTTCGAATGGCTGCGCGAACTGCGCGCCGAGGGAAAGATCCAGGCATTCGGCGCGAGCGTCGAGTCCATGGACGAGGCGCTGCTCTGCCTGGCGCAGGAAGGCCTGGCGTCCCTGCAGATCATCTTCAACATTTTCCGCCAGAAGCCGATCGACGCGCTCTTCTCCCGGGCGGCGGCGCAAGGGGTCGCGCTCATCATCCGGCTGCCGCTCGCGAGCGGCCTGCTCTCCGGCCGGATCACGCGGGCCACCCGATTCGCCCCCAACGATCACCGCAGCTTCAACCGCGACGGCCGGGCGTTCAACGTGGGCGAAACCTTCGCGGGATTGGAATTCGAGCGCGGTCTCGAGCTGGTCGAGAAGCTCAAGGAATTCGTCCCGCCGGGCATGGACATGGCGGGCTTCGCATTGCGCTGGATTCTCGACCATCCGGAAGTCACGGTCGTCATTCCCGGCGCGACCCGGCCGCAGCAGGCCGCGGTCAACGCGGCCGCGAGCGATCTCGCGCCGCTGCCGGCCGAGCTGCACGATCGCCTACGTTCGTTCTACGAGCGCGAGGTCAGGCAGCACATCCGCGGCCCTTACTGAGCGGCTCGCAAAGAAGCTCGCACTACCAGCCGCCCATTCCTCCGCCGCCCGACCTGCCGCTGCCGGAGCCGCCGGAGCTCGGAGCGGACACGCCGGCCGCCAGCGAGCCTGCAGCGGCCGCCCACGAGGCGCTCGCGCCCGCGCCGCCGAAGGCGCCGCCGCCGCCGCTCCATGAACGCGCGGCAGCGCCTGCGGTCGAAGAGCCGGATGAATCGCGCATTTCCCGCGCATGCGCGCCCGCCGGGGCATAAGCGCGGAACCAGCGGTCGATGTCCGCGCCCAGCCCGAAGGCCATCAGATAGGGAAACCATTCGTCCCGCAGATTCGGCAGCGGGCGGGCCAGTTCCCGGCGGAAATACTCGCGCGCCGCGGCCAGCATTTTGCGGAAGCGGATCTTGTCGGCTCCCTGCCGCGATCGTGCGTGATTGAAGACGCTGTTGACGGCGGCCAGGCCCAGCAGGGTCATGCCGACGAGCGTCCAGCTGCCGAGCCGGAAGGCCCCGGTGGCGGCAAGCACTGCCACGGCGGCGACCGGGGGCAGAATGAGCACCAGGAATTTCCAGGACTGCCGTTGCGCGTCGACGACCGTGTCCCGCCAGTTTCTGGCTTGGAGCACGGCCATGATGTAAAGCGCACCTCCAATGCCGAGCGCGAGGCTTATCGCAAGAAACTCGCTTGCCACCAAATCCGGATACATGGCGGCAGCGCAGGCGGCGCCTCCCGCCAGGGTGAGCAGCAGCGTCGGCAGGCGCCGCGGAGCGGCGGCCTTGCGCCCTTCTCCCCCCAGGCCGGCGATCGCGCGCCGGAGCGGCTCGCGGATCTTCGCCGCCGGATCGAAACCGCGCCCCTTGTAATGCTCCCGGATGCTGTCGGTATCCGTGGTGTCGCCGGCGAAGAAGAGCCCGTCGACGAGTTCCTTCTCGTATCCCTGCAGCGTGGATCGGTCCACCAGAAGCCGGAGACGGAGAACGTTGCGCGATTTCAGAAACGAGCGCTCGGTTCGGACCTCGCTGCTTACCTTCCCTTCGGATACCATGCGGGCCAGGATCGCCGCGACCTCGGGAGCGCCGGTACGTTCGTCCCAGGCGGCTCCGACGACCTCGGGCAGCATGGAAAACAGGTTCTTGCGCAGCCACGCTTCATCGATGCGCTCCACCGGCATCAGCGCTGCGAACCTGCCGAGAGACTTCTCCCTGCGGTAGAGGAGAACCCACAAAACGGGGATCACGAGCACGAGTGCGGCCGCCAGCGCGTGTCCCAGCGACGCGGGAGCGCCCTGCCACACTGCAGCCGGTCGGCCCGGGCCCGCGTATTCCAGCGGCAGCGTGACCACATAGCCGGTGCCCGGAGGGAGGTGCCCGGCCTCGAATGTCCCGTCGAACGGCTCTCGCGGGCGCCACACCGGATCGAGCGCCAGCCGCAGCCTGAAGTTCTCCACCACTCCGGTCCGATCGGGAGCGAGAAAGTTGTGATCGAGCAGATAGCCGCCTTCCACCGGCACGAGTATGTTCGACAGCGTGTATCGCAGAACGTAGGCGATCTCCGTGCGGTCGAAGGGCGGGTCCGAGGGCAGGCGGCTGCGCCAGCGCAGCGTGCGCGAGTCCTGCCACTCGTAATGGTCCACCAGCTCAATGTCGCCCCGCGCCAGCTCGTGCTCCGTCCCCGAGCGGTCGATCCGCGACAATCCCTCGAACTCGAATCCGTGCCTCAATCCCAGCCGGAACAGGCGCTCGCCGCCGTTCCAGTCCCCGGTGAAGACCATGTCCTGGCGCTCGACGACATGAAGCCGCCCGGATTCGTCCAGCCTGGCGTCGACCACGACGGCGCGCCAATGAAGCTCGCGGTCCAGAGCCGGCGCGCGCGCGGCGAATGCTGCGACGATAACCAGCGTCGGTCCGATGCCCCCGAATCCGCACCGCAATCTCCAACCCATGACGACCTCCGCAGCCGGGTGCCTGCTTGTCCAGTCTACCTCGCAGCGATGCGCCCTGCAACGCGCGAAATATAGTAAAATAGTTGAAAAATAGCCATTACCGGTGATGTATCGGATGCCAACAGGATCGATGGGGGGACAAAATGGCAGAGACCATCCGTAAGATCGACTACTTCTACATCGAAACACCCAACAAGCCGGGCGAGGGCGCGAAGGTTCTGGCGGCATTGCGCGAGGCGGGCGTGAACCTGCTCGCCTTTTCGGGATTCCCGGTCGGGCGCAAGGCCCAGATCGATTTCATCCCGGAGGACACGGCCGTGTTCAAAGCCGCGGCCAAGAAGGCCGGTCTCAAGCTGAGTCCCAAGAAGACCGGGTTTCTGATCCAGGGGGACGACAGGCCGGGAGCGATCGCCGATATCGTGGAAAAGCTGGCCGCCGCCAACATCAACATCACGGCGATGGATGCGGTGAGCGCCGGCGCCGGGCGCTACGGGGCGATCATGTGGGTCAAGGCCCCCGATATCCGCAAGGCCGCCAAGGTTCTCGGGAGCCTGGCGGCGCCCGCTGCGGCACCCCAGGCCGAACCCGCACCGCCCGGGCCGGCGGCGGACAAGACTTGCTGAAGCACCCGGCCCTTGCGATGCGGGAGACGCCGTGGCGCCTGCAGGCCCGATGCCCGCAGGCGCCCCGGGGCCGGTCAGAAGACGGTGAAAACGTCCAGGATCACGGAGGTCCTGGGATTGTAGATTACCGCCCGGCCTCCGATGATGCCGCGCACCAGTCCGGCTTTGAGCGGCGGGAGCTGCCGCTCCAGCTCCACGGGAAACACGATGACTTCCCGGTCCAGGCCGGGCGGCAGGTGGCCCTTGCGGCGCAACTGCTTCTGCAGTCCCGGCGGAAGATTGCCGCCCCGCTTCGCCAGGCCCGGCGGCAGCTCACCCGGATGCAGCCGGTAGTAGTCACGAATCACGTTCCGGTCCCTGCCGAGGAAGACCTCGACGGCCACCCGGGCTTCGGCGCGCGTGGCGCCCGCGCCCGGCGCTCGAGCCCTGCTTTCCTGGCCCGCGGCCGGGAGCGCGCCCGCGAGCATCAGCAATGCTCCGAGAAGCGCCGGCGCTTTTCCCGCGAATCGAATCCTCATGTTTTCCCTCCCCGGTTTCCGTTGGCTCTCGCTCTTACTGATCGGCACGGGCGCCGAATGTTTCAAACGAAAGGGCCGAAGCGGGCGTATGGGTGACGCAGGTCACCCATGAGATGCCCCGGGCGCGGGCATAGTCCGGTACCCCGCGCGAAAAGCCGGCCGGGCCGGCGATTCAGACACCGGCAGGGATGCGAGCCATCATCACTGGGGCTCACCGGCGCCTGAATCGCGGCGCCCAAGCTCTGCCGGTTGACGTCGTGAGCCGCGTGGCCTATCATGACCACCTATATGTGGCCACGGGGGACGCCATGGAACGATACGTAGGGATCCGCAAATTGCGCGACGAGTTGACGAAGCACCTCGGCCGAGTGCGCCGCGGAGGCAGGATCGTCGTCACCGACCGCGGGCGGCCTGTGGCTGTCTTGCTGCCTCACGGTCCGGGCGCGGAGCCGGAGCTCGATGAGCGGTTGAAGAGAGTGTTGTCGAGCGGTCATATTCTGCCCGCAGAGAAGCCGTTTTCGCGGCTGCCGCCGCTGGTAGCGGGCCGGGGGCCCTTGCTTTCCCGTCTTGTCGCCGAGGGGCGCCGGTGATCTACGCCGACGCCAGCGTTATCGTGAAACGCTACTATCAGGAACCGGGCAGCCTGCTGGTGCGCCGACGCTGGGCGGGCTCCGTGCGCGTGTTTACGTCCCGCGTGAGCTGGGCCGAGGTGCATGCGGCATTGGCGCGCAAGCGCCGCGATGGAGGTGTCTCGGCCGCACAACTCAGGGTTATGGCGGACGCATTCGAACGCGAGTGGCCCGCCTACGATCAGCTCGTGGTCGACAGCGCCACGCTGGCGGAAGTGCGGCGGCTCGTGCGCCGCCATCCGCTGCGGGGATTCGACGCGATCCACCTCTCGGCGGCCCTCTGGCTGCAGTCGCAGCTGGACAAAGCGCTCGAGTTCTGGGTGTCGGACGAGCCCCTCGAAGCCGCTGCCGCGCAGGAGCGCCTGATCGTCGTCAATCCCGAGATCGAACGCTAGCAAGGTCTCCCGCTTGTGCCGGTCCCTTCGGCAGCCCGGGCAATCCACCGGACCGGAACAGCCCGGGAGCTCACGACCGGAGGATCGAACCCGGCGATCGGCCGCGGCGGCCGGCCGAAACGGGCATCGCGACTCCTTTTGTGATACGCTGTGCCGCGGAGGAATCGCCATGAACAAAGACGAGTACCGTCAGTACGTCCTGGATGCCTACAAGCCGGCGGAGACGATGATGCGCATGGCACCCGCCGACAAACTCGACTGGAAGCCGGCCCCGAATTTCATGAGCCTGGGCCAGCTCCTGCACCACCTGAGCGAAGGCGTGGGCTCGGGCCTCAGGATGCTGGTGCAGAACAGCTGGCCTTCCATGGAAGAAATGGAAAAGGGAATGAAGCCCGAAAGCCTGCCCTCGTGCGGCGTCGAGGAAGCCTTGCGCAGGCTGGAAGAGGACAAGACCGTCCTGCGCGAGGTGCTCGACGGGATCAGCGAGAAGGATTTCGCCGAGAAAATCGTCTCGGTGCCCTGGGGATGGCAGTCCAAGATGGAGCGCATGGCGCTCGACTTTCGCGAGCACTTCATCCACCACAAGATGCAGCTCTTCACCTACCTCAAGCTGCTCGGGCTTCCGGTCAATACCGAAACCTTGTACTTCGGATAGGAGCGCGGGGAAGCAGCGGCCCTGCGGCGCGTCAGTTCCAGCGGAACCAGCGAAGCGCCAGGACGAACGAAACGCCGCCCCAGGCGGCCAGGACGAGGAGCCTCCAGGACTGGGAAAGCAGTCCTGCGCCTTCCAGGATGACCGCGCGCAGCGCGTAGTTCAAATGCGTCAGCGGCAGGGCCTGCACCAGCGGCTGCATGAAATCGGGGAAGCGTTCGGGAGCGAAGAATATCCCGGAAAGCAGCCACATCGGCAGCATGATCGCGTTCATGAGGCCGGAGACCGTCTCGATGCGCTGGGCGCGGCTGGCCGCCAGCAGCCCGATCCCCGAGAACGACACGGCACCCGCCAGAGAGAGCAGGAATACCGCTTGGAGGCTTCCCCGGATCGGCACCCCGAAAAGGAGCGCACCGGCGCCGAGGATGACGATCAGTTCGGGGATCATGAAGACCAGGCGGCCGCCGATGATCGACCAGAGGAAATGCGTGCGCTTCATGGGCGTGGCGATGTAGCGCTTGAGCAGCTTGCGCACCCGCATGTCCACGATGACGAACCCCACACCCCACATCCCGCTCCCCATCAGGTTCATCCCGACCAGGCCGGGGATCAGGAAATCGATGTAGCGCGACCCGGGCTCGGTCAGATGCCTGTCCTCGGTAGCGACCGCATCCCGGCGCCCGGCCGCGCGCTGCAGCAGATCGTCCGCCTTCGCGCGCGCCAGCACGCTTTCCGGGCGCGCCGGGTCGTACAGAAAGGCATAGGATTGCCCCGGGACCACGACCAGCGCCGTCTTGCCCAGGCGCAGCCGGTCGCGACATGCGCGCGGCGAGTGGACTTCCACCGCTATTTCCGGGCTGCGCTCGAGAACGCTCTTCACCTCCTGCGCCAGCGCGTGCTGCTCGATGTCCACGTAGATCCTCTCCACCGGCCGGGTGCGGAACGCGATGCCCAGGCCCACGGCCAGGAGCAGCGGAAAACCGTACGTCCAGAAAACGGCCTCGGGCTCGCGGAAAAACTCGCGCAGGCGCGCCAGCGAGAGTTCCTTAAGAGGGTGATACCTCTTCATCCCGCAGATGCCTCCCCGTCAGGTTGACGAAAACGTCCTCGAGACTCGCGTGGCGCGTGGTGAGCCGCGCCGGCTCCAGGCCGCGCGCCCGCAGGAGCTCGAGCAGCGCCGGCATGGCCACGTGGGTCTCGGTGACCGTCAGGGCCGCGCCCGCCGAGTCGACACGGACGCCGCGCACCGCCGGCAGCGCCGCCAGCTCCTCGGGCGGCACGGCGCCGCCGTCGGCGACGGCGAACTCCACCACGTGATCCCCGCCCAGGGCGGCGATGAGCGCGCCCGGCGACCCCAGGGCGATCACCTTTCCGTAGTCCACCACGGCCACGCGGTCGCACAGCCTCTCCGCCTCGTCCATGTAATGCGTCGTCAGCAGGATCGTGCGCCCCTGCTCTTTGAAATCCCGGATGATTTCCCAGAGCTGGCGCCGGGACTGCGGATCCAGTCCGGTAGTGGGCTCGTCGAGAAACAACAACTCGGGGTCGCCCACCAGGGCGCAGGCCACGGCCAGACGCTGGCGCTGGCCGCCCGATAGCTTGCCCACCCAGGAGCGCGCCTTCTCGCCCAGCCCGACCACGGCCATCACCTCGGCCGGATCCTTGCCCGAGCGATAGAAGCTGCGGAAGAGCACCAGGGTTTCGTAGACCGAGAGCCGCTCGGCAAAGCGCGTCTCCTGCAAAGAAATCCCCAGGCGCTGGCGCAGTTCGTCGTCGTTTTGGCCCCAGCGCATCCCGAGGATCTCGACCTCCCCCGAGTCGGCCTCCAGCAGTCCTTCGAGAATCTCGATGGCGGTCGTCTTGCCGGCTCCGTTGGGCCCCAGAAGTCCGAAACACTCGCCTCGCCCGACCTCCAGGTCCAACCCCTTCAGGGCATCGACCGTGCCGCTGCGGCTACGGTACTGTTTCCTCAGTGCCTGGCAATAGATCGCCGGCCGGGAATCCCGGCCGGAATCGACAAGAGCGTTTCCCATACTCGATCCGGCTGCGGCGCGCCGCCCCGCCGGCGCCGGCGCTTTACCTCCCAGGAACCGACGGCGTAAAAGGATCCGCCGGCGTCCCCGACTCCCGCAATGCCCGCCAGCGACTTGCCGCGGAACGCCGCGCGACGATTCCTTCATGGCCGGCCTCGTCCGAAACGATGCCCTGCGGTCCGCCCGCCGTCCAGCTCGTTATGATACCACCTCCGTTATGCGCGCACCGGCGCGCCGCCGTTCTGCAATCCTCCGGGAATCCGGCGCTCGTCTTGCGCTGCGAGCGGTATCCTCCGCGCCAGGTCGTTGCGCAGCCTTTCGGCCAGCACCGCCCCATAGTGCAACTCCACAAAACGCAACAGCACTTGCCGCTCATCGAGGTCCGGACAGCGCCGGCGAATCGCCGCCCGCGCCAGCCCGATCACCGTCCGGCTGAGCGAGAACGCTGTCGCCAGCCGGCGCGCGACCCCGGCCTTGCGCAGCAGTGCCAGCTGCACGCCTTCGGCCCGGAGATCGGTGTCCTGCGACTGTGCTCGCATGGGCGAAGGCGCCGCCTCCCGCCTAGGATGCTACTACCGACGCCTCCGGCCCTCCAAGTTCAGGCATGCGCCAGAGGAAAGGCAACGATGAGAATCCCACGTTCCATGGCGGCACGGAGCGCGCTGGTGCTCATGGACGGCACTCCCCGCGCCCTGCATCACGCCATACGCCGCGGCGCCCCGTGTCTTCAGAAGTTCCCTACGACATGCGCGCCCACCGAATGAGGGTTCCGAGCGAAGGGGGCTTGCCGAACATCAAGAGGCCGATGCGGAACACCTTGGCCGCGAACCACAGCGCCACCGCGGCGCCCGCAGCCGACGACAGCATCGACAAGCCGACCTGCCACATCGGCGGCGGAGCGCTGGAGGCCATGCGCAGCAGCACGACGAAATTTCCGACCGGCGGAACGAAGCTCAAGACCACAGCCAGCAGCGAGTTGGGTTCGCGGCTGATCGGCAGCCAGAGGATCCAGGGAATCATGATGAGCAGCATCACCGGGGTCATCAGTGTTTGCGCTTCGCGCAATTCGTTGACCGCCGATCCCGTGGCCGCCATGAACGAGCCGATCGTGAAATATGCCAGCACGAAAAACACAAACATGCAGACAATGAGGACGGGATCGAGAAGGCCCAGCATCGCGAACGACAGGAGCGCGACGGCGCCCAGCCCTGCATAGACAGCCAGCACCAGAAAACCGACGGCCATCTGGCCGAGGATTTTCCCGGTCATCAGTTCCATCGGCGAGACTGCCGACAGCAGCACCTCGACGACACGGTTCGATTTCTCCTCGACCGTGGAGGTCAGGAGATACTGGCCGCTCGTCATCACCGAGATCAGGAGGAGCACCATGAAGGCGGCCGGCAGCAACAAGTTGAGAGCTCTGCTGGTATCCCGTTCACCTTCCTCGGTCACCATGCGGGACGGCAGACGTTCCACGCTGGTCAGCGCCTCGATCTCATCGCGGTTCAGCCCGTAAGCCCGGATGCGTGCCTCGACGATGGCCTCGCGCAGTCCGTTGCGGATATCGTCCTCCAGGCGGTCGTCGAGTTTGCCGTGCACGAACAGATCGTAGCTGCCGAACCGCTGCTTGCCTTCCTCCCGGTGCACGGCATCCGGGTGCACCACGACCAGGGCCAGGCGGCGCGACTCGCCGCCCCCCGCGGCTCTAAGCGGAGCCTTCGCCTGCTCCAAGTCCGTTGCGGCATTCAGCACCACCACATCGATCTGCGGCACCTGCCCCAGCGCCGCTTCCACCTGCTGTTGCACCGCTGCCTCGGCTGCGGGCGAGCCGGCCGCCTTTTTCCAGGCGCCCGGCAGGGCCTCGGAAGCCCGGCGCTGCAGTGCCCGGCGGCGCTCGAGGAAGCGCTCCGGCCGCAGGTATTCGCGCAGCGTATCGCTCACCCGGCCCGTCGGGTCGATCACGGCGATTTCGCCGACGATGCGCGGGGGATTGCGGTTGATCATGCGCGGGAAAACGATCACGACCACGCCGATCACGGCGGGCGTGACCAGCATCCCGATGATGAATCCTTTGGTCAGCACCGTCGCGGCAAATTCGCGGCGTGCAACGTGCAGAATCTTTCTCATGGCTTCGCCGCCGGCATTTCCCCGTCGTCCCGCACCGAAGCCCGCAGCCGCGCGCCCTCATCGCCCGCCTGCAGCGCACCGCCTTCGACGATGCCGACAAAGACATCTTCGAGCGTGGGGCGCCGCAACTCGATGCGCGCGGGCGCCACGGCCCCGGCGAGCGAGCGGATCACGGCAGCCGCATCGGCCCCTTGCGCGAGCGCGATCTCCCACGCCGCCCCGTCGCGCCGGACCTTCTTCACGCCCGCCACCGCCTCGAGCGGTGCCACGTCGGCCGCGGGATCGAGCGGCTCGAATATCAGGCTGCGCGGATCGAAGCGCGCGCGAATGGCGGCGATCGTCTCGTCGAGAACCTTCGCTCCCTTGTGAATCATGACCACACGATCGCACAGTTGCTCGGCGTGCACCATGATGTGCGTGGAAAAGAGCACGGTGCAGCCGCGCCCGTGCTCCTCGAGCACCAGTTCACGCACGAGCCGCTGGCTGACCGGATCGAGCCCGCTGAAGGGTTCGTCCAGGATGAGCAGGTCCGGCCGGTGGATCACGGCCGCGACAAACTGCACCTTCTGCTGCATGCCCTTGGAAAGCTCTTCGCAACGCTTGGACGCCGCGGCAGCCAAGCCGACACGCTCGAGCCACTCGTGGACCCGTTGCTTGAGGCCCGATCCGTCCACACCCTTGAGCCGTCCGACATAAACCAGAAAATCGGCGACGCGCATCTTCTTGTATAAACCGCGTTCCTCCGGCAGGTATCCGATCCGGTCCTTGGCCTCCAGGGCCGACCGCTTCCCCAGGACCGAAAGCTCGCCCCGGTCCGGGAACATGATCGACAGAATCATGCGGATCGTGGTGGTCTTGCCCGCCCCGTTCGGCCCGATGAAGCCGTAGAGGGCTCCCTGCGGGACGACCAGGTCGAGATCGCGTACCGCCACGATGTCGCCGAAGGTCTTGGTCACGTTCCTGAGTACGATCGCGTCGCCCACGACTTTCTCCAGGCTGAAATTCCCTCCACCTTATCACAGGCCCGCCGAGTGCTGCACGCTTTTTCAGATTTCTCCGGAGCCGCCGTCGCGGCATCATCGGGAAAGGCGAGCGGCGCCTGGAGACCGTGCACGAGGCGGAGGACCTCGGTTCGCCGACAGGATCGCAACGAGCCCGCGCTCAGCCGATGGGCTTGTAGCGGCGCGGATCCTTCGGATCTTTCGGGCGGTATTCGTAAGGTTCCTGTGTCGAGGGAGCGCGCGCCGAACGCAGTCGCGTCACGAGGGAATAGATCAAAGGCACGACGAAAACCACGGGCGCGAACAGATTCCAGGGCGGCGGCGCGACCACCGCCAGGATCATGACCAGCGCCAGAACGAGCGCGTTGATGCGCACGCGCGCCTTCTGGCGCTCCAGCTCTTCCTGCGAAATGTCGCCCGCGGCTTCGCCCTGCCCCGCCTGTTCCTCGCCGGTTGCCATCGCGACCATCCCCTTTGGCGTCAATATACCCCGGCCGTGCCGCGGATTCAAACGGCGGGTGTGTGACATGCAGCCCCCGGTGTGGCAGAATACGGCCGCGGCCCGTGCCCGCAACGCACTCTCAGGCCGCCCGGAGAAACGCACATGCAAGGACACAACGAATCGAAACCGCACGGCAGCCGCTGGACGCGGCGCGGCCTTCTGGAGGCCGCAGGCCTGGGCGCGCTCGCGCGCGCGCTGCCGCGTCGCCGCGCCGCAGCTTCATCCCGCCCGATTCCGGTCGCGCTGCAGCTCTATTCGGTGCGCGCCGAGTGCCGCAAAGATTTCGATTCGGCCCTTGCGCGTGTCGCGCAGATGGGAGTCGCCGGCATCGAGTTCGCCGGATACTACCAGTACGAAGGCAGGGCCCGGGAGCTGAAAAGGAAACTCGACGATCTCGGACTCAAAGCGGCCGGCACTCACATAGGCACGTCCCTGATCCGCGGCGACGCTCTCGCGCGCACGATCGATTTCCACCAGGCCGTCGGCTGCATGTTTCTCATCGTGCCCGGCGACAGCGCCTTCACCGACCCCGAGAAGAGCCGCGAGCTTGCCGACGTCTTCAATCGCGCCGCCGAGGTGCTCAAGCCTCTGGGAATGGCCTGCGGATATCACAACCACATGAACGAGTTCAGGAAGGAAGGCGAGAAGACCTACTGGGAGCTTTTCGCCGAGCGCACGAGCCGGGACGTCATCCTGCAGCAGGACTGCGGCTGGACGGCCGCAGCCGGGCTCGATCCCGTGGATTTCATAAGAAAATACCCGGGTCGCAGCCGCACGGTGCATCTCAAGCCGACCGTCGTCGGCGCCGACCCGGGGAAAAAGGCGATTCTCGGCCAGGATTCCGTCGACTGGCCGGCCGTCATCGAGGCGTGCGCCTCCGTCGGCGGAACCGAATGGCTCGTCCTCGAGCAGGAGCAGTACCCCGACGGCCGGACGCCGGTGGAATGTACCGAGCTTTCGCTCGCGGGACTGAAGAAGATCCTGGCGGCCGGCGGTTTCTGATCGAGCCCCTGTGCGCCTCAATCACGGAACAGTTCGCCTTCGGCCGAGCGCGCCCGCTCGAGCACACCGGGTTCGCAGAGATCGAGAACCGCCGCCGGACGGCGCTCGGCCCGATAAGCCCGCTCGACCGCCCTTTCCCTGCCCGTCTGCCCCGCCACATAGCCGACCAGCGTCCCCAGCACCCCGGTGACCGCCCCGAGCACGGCGGCGATCGTTTCCGCCGGGCGAATCCATTCCGGTGCCGGGACACGAAGTCCTTCCAGATGTTGGATTCTCCTCATTCGAAGCCTGACGGCCGAAATCGATCTGAGGCGCTGAGCGGCCTTTCCCCTTTGTTCCTTGACCCCTTTGCCCCTTGGCCCCTGAAGTTGGCGAGCGAAGCGAGCTAAGTTCAGACCGGCCCGCCCGGGAGCGCACAAAACGCCGCGCGGCGCCGCGCCCGAAAAAAGAGTTTGCACTTCCGGTTGACGCCGGAGCCGATCCCGCCAATAATGCCTTCCTAAGTTTAATTAAATAACGGCGCTATGGCATGGAAGCCGGCAGGGACGGATCGCATCGACGGTGGCAGGCCGTTCGCGCAGCGACGGCGAGGGGCGGCGCATCGTTCGCTGCGCCGGCCGGATGGCCGGGTTCCGGCCGGCCGATGGAAATTCAACCGATCATGAGGGATTCGACACCATGGCAACACTGGGCATCATCGTGGGCAATCGCGGATTTTTCCCCGACCACCTGTGCGCCTCGGGGCGCAGGCAGATCCTGCAGGTTCTGGAGCAGCTCGGTATCGCTGCGGTCATACTTCCCGAGGAGGCCACGAAATTAGGCGCCGTGGAAACCATGGAGGACGCGGAGCGCTGCGCCGATCTGTTCCGCCGCCATGCCGACCGCATCGACGGCATTCTGGTCACGCTGCCGAACTTCGGCGACGAGCGCGGCGTCGCCGACACCATCCGCTGGTCCGGCCTGAGCGTGCCCGTTCTGGTGCATGCTTTCGCCGACGACCCGCACGCGATGACGGTCCAGTACCGGCGCGACAGCTTCTGCGGCAAGATCTCCGTGTGCAACAATCTTCGCCAGTACGGCATCCCCTTCACGTTGACGCGGCGCCACACGACCGCTCCCGAGGACGAGAGCTTCCGGCATGATCTCGCCGACTTCGCCGCCGTCTGCCGCATCGTCAAGGGGCTCCGCAGCCTGCGCATCGGCGCTCTCGGAGCCCGCCCCGCCGCCTTCAACACCGTGCGCTTCAGCGAAAAGCTCCTCGAGCGCTCGGGCATTTCGGTCGAGACCCTGGATCTGTACGAGCTCTTCGGCCGGGTCGGCGCCCTGCGCGACGACGATCCGGTGGTCGCGGCCAAGCTCGCCGCCATCCGGGCCTACGTGGACAGCGCGCACGTTCCGCCCGCGGCGCTTCTCAAGATGGCCAAATTCGGCGCGGCGGTCGACGACTGGATGAAGCGCACGCGCCTGCAGGCGACCGCGATCCAGTGCTGGACGGCGATCGAGGAGTTCTTCGGCGTGGTTCCCTGCACGCTGATGAGCATGATGAGCGACGCGCTGATGTGCAGCGCCTGCGAAGTGGACGTCATGGGGGCCGTCGCGATGTACGCGCTCGCCCGGGCGAGCGGCCGGCCGAGCGCGCTCGTCGACTGGAACAACAACTACGGCGACGAGCCGGACAAGGGCGTCGTGTTCCACTGCAGCAACCTGCCCAAGGACATCTTCCGCCGGGAGGGCGAAGGCGCCCCGGCGATGGATTACCAGCAGATCATCGCGGGCACCGTGGGCCAGGCCAACGCCTACGGCACCGTCGTCGGCAGGGTGCAGGCTTCCCCCTTCACCTATCTGCGCGTGGGCACCGACGACGCCGCCGGCAGGATCCGCGCCTATGTCGGCGAGGGCGAGTTCACCGACGATCCCCTGAACACCTTCGGCGGCTACGGCGTGGTGCGCATCCCCGATTACCAGAAGCTGCTCGCCCATATCTGCCGCAACGGCTACGAGCATCACGTCGCCGTCAACCCGGCGCGTGTCGCGGCGGCGGTGCACGAAGCCCTGTCCGTCTATCTCGGGTGGGAGGTCTATCACCACGCCTGACGGTCCGGTAAGGATTCCCATGTCCATGCCGCTGCTGACCGCCCTTGCCGATTCCGGCCCGTCGCGACTGCTGTCGCTCGGCCCGGTGGACTTCGCGGTCATCGCGGCGTACTTCCTTCTGGTTCTCGGCATCGGGTGGTACCTGAAGAAATTCGCCGCCACCGGCGACGATTTCTTCTTGGCGGGCCGCCGCATGAGCGCCTGGATCGCCGGGCTGAGCTTTCTCGCGGCCAACCTCGGCTCGCTGGAGCTCATGGGCTGGGCGGCCTCGGCCTACCAGTACGGAATCCTGGCGGCCCACTGGTACTGGATCGGCGCCGTGCCCGCCATGCTCTTCCTCGGCATCGTCATGATGCCCTTCTACTACATCTGCAGGACGCACTCCGTGCCGGGCTACCTGCAGCTGCGCTTCGGCGGCTCGACGCGCCTGCTCGCGGCGGTCTGCTTCGCCCTCATGACCGTCCTGATGAGCGGCGTCAACATGTACGCCATGGCGCTCGTGATGAAGGTGGTGCTCGGCTGGGACATCCACTTCAGCATCTGGGTTTCGTCGCTCACGGTCGCCGTCTACGTCGCGCTGGGGGGACTGCTGTCGGCGATCTTCAACGAGGTGCTGCAGTTCATGCTCATCTGGCTCGGCTCCCTGCTGATCCCGATCATCGGGCTCGTCGAGGCCGGCGGCTGGAGCGGCATGGTGGCGCGCATCCAGCAGAACTTCCCCGGCGGGGATTACACCCACATGTGGCGCACGATGTCGGATTTCACCGGCAATCCCATGGGGATTCACTGGACCGGCATCGTCTTCGGCCTCGGCCTGGTGCTTTCGCCCGCTTACTGGATGACCGATTTCCTGGTCGTGCAGCGCGTGCTCGCGGCCCGGGACCTGCGCTCGGCCAAAATGGCGCCGATCATCGGCGCCGCCTTCAAGATGATGGTGCCGCTCATCGTGATCCTGCCGGGACTGCTCGCGCTCGCCGTCCTGGAGATCCCGCTCGTCGGCGAAAGCGAGGCCGTGGCGCGCGGGCTGCACAGCTACAACGAGGTGCTGCCGCTGATGATGGCGCGCTACCTCGGCCCGGGGCTGCTCGGCCTGGGGATTACCGCCCTGATCGCGGGGTTCATGTCGGGCATGGCGGGCAACGTGAGCGCCTTCGCCACCGTATGGACCTACGACATCTACAAGCCTTTGTTCAAGACGGAAGCCGCGGACCGGCACTATGTGACCATGGGGCGGATCTGCACCATCCTGGGCATGCTCGTCAGCATCGGCACGGCCTATCTGGTGATGCAGTTCGGCAGCATCATGGATTACGTGCAGGCGCTCTTCAGCTTCTTCACCGCGCCCCTGCTCGGCACCGTCGTGCTCGGCATGTTCTGGAGGCGCGCCACCGCCGCAGGCGGATTCTGGGGTCTGCTGGCGGGCACGCTGTCGAGCATCGGCATGTGGGCCTGGGTGAAGGCCGATCCCGGCGCGCTGCGCTACGTCGCGCTCTCGGAGCACGCCCGGGCGATGGCCGAAAACATGTACCGCGGCCTGTGGTCATGCCTGGCGTGCGTGCTCGTGACCGTGGCCGTCAGCCTGTGCACCCGGCCCAGGCCGGCAGCCGAGCTGGTCGGCCTGGTGCGCGGCCTCACCGCCGTGCCGCCCGAACGCGGCCTGCCCCTGCACCGGCGCCCGCTTTTCTGGGCGGCGGCGGTATGTGCGGTCTTCGTCATCCTGAATCTGGTTTTCTGGTGAGCCGGCCATGCGCAGGCGTTTCATCCCGATCTGGTTCTTCATCGGCCTCCTGCTCGACTTCTACGGCGTGCTGATCCTCGGGGTGGGCCTGTACGAACTGGTCCGTCCGCCGGCGGTCACGGTGAAAATGGCGCACCTGCACGCGGCGCTGTGGTGGGGAGCGCTGCTGCTCGGGCTCGGGCTGATCTACACATGGAAGTTCGCACCGAGGGGCGGGGCGGAGGACGAACCGGCGGCGCGCGGCCGCTCCCAAGGAGAGATGCCATGAGAATACGTGCGATAGTTCTGTTCTTCTGCGCCACGGCCGTGTGTGCCGCGCCGGCGCCCGCGCAGACTGCGGCCCCGCAGGCGCGCATCAAGATCGACATCGACCGCACCATCGGCGAGGTGCACCCGCATCTCTTCGGCAACTTCGCCGAACACCTGGGCCGCATGATCTACGGCGGCATCTACGAAGAGGGCAGCCCGCTTTCGGACGCGAACGGATATCGCAAGGACGTGATCGACGCCGTGCGCCGCCTGGGCGTCTCCATCCTGCGCTGGCCCGGCGGCAACTTCGCCTCGGGCTACAACTGGAAGGACGGCATGGGCCCCAAGGAGCTGCGCCCGGTGCGCCCCGAGCTGGCATGGGACGACCTCGAGAGCAACCGCTTCGGCACGGACGAGTTCCTCCGCTACTGCGAGCTCATTGGCGCCGAGCCCTACATCTGCATCAACCTCGGCCTGGGCACCATCGACGACGCGCGCCACTGGGTCGAGTACTGCAACGAGTCGCGCCGTACCTGCTGGGCCGACCAGCGGCGCAAGAACGGCCGCGAGACCCCCTACGGCGTCAAGTACTGGGCCCTGGGCAACGAGATCGACGGCCCGTGGCAGCTCGGCCACAAGAGCGCCGAGGAGTACGCCAGATTCGCCCTCGAGGCCGCCAAGGCCATGCGCGCCGTCGACCGCACCATCAAGCTGGTCGCCAGCGGCTCGAGCAACTACGGCGCCGACTGGATCGCGTGGAACCGCACCGTGCTCGCCGAGCTGCGCAACACCGTCGACTACATCGCCATCCACACCTATATCAACAACCGCGACAACGACCTGGAACGGTTCCTCGCCTGGTCGCAGACGATCGAGCATTACATCGAGGTGACCCGCGGCCTCATCCGCCAGACGCGCCAGCCCGGGGGGCGCCCGGTCTACATCGCCTACGACGAGTGGAACGTCTGGTACCGCACGGGAAACAAGGAGAAGCTCGAGGAAATCTACAACTTCGAAGACGCCCTGGCCATGGGGATGTTTTTCAATTGCTTCTTCCGCAATGCCGACATCGTCAAGATGGCCAATCTCGCCCAGATGGTCAACGTGATCGCCCCCATCATGACCAACCGCCAGGGGCTGTTCCTGCAGCCGATCTTCTTCCCGATCGAGGAATACGGCAGGCAGCGCGGCAACACGGCGCTCGACGTCTGGGTCGCGGCGCCCACGTACACCGTCGGTAACCGCCCGCCCCTCAAATATCTCGATGTTTCGGCGACATACAATGCCGCGCAGCGCGCGGTCTATCTGAATGTCCTGAACCGCAGCCGGGGGACGGATATCGCCGCGCGCATCGAGAACCAGGAGGGCCGGCTGCGCAGCGAGGCGCGCATCTGGGAAATGAACCACCCGGACCTGAAGGCGACGCACACCTTCGGCGCCGACAACAAGGTCCGTCCTGTGACCAGGACGGCATCACTGGCCGTCGAGAACAACGCCTTCACCTACGTCTTCCCGGCCCACTCGCTCACGATCCTGCAGCTGCAGTTGCAGTGAGCCGCCGGCCGAAAGCCGGGCGCGGCTGGACGGACGAAGAATTCCGGGCGGTCTGCGAGAACGTCGCCGGCGTTTCACTCCAGGAGCTGTTCGAGTACGCTTCGACTACGAAAGCGATCGATTACGACAAGTATCTCGGCTATGCCGGTCTCCGGCTCGAAGAGCCGGTCGAGCTGCCCGGATGTTTCTCGCCTGCCGCTCACGGGGAACAGCCGCAAAGCGCGGCAGGCGCCGGCGGATGACGCGAACCGCTCTGATGCAGGGCATGTCGCCGGCATCGAGATCTGCAGGCCATGACATCTTCTCCCGATCGCACTTCGCTGCAGAATGTTCTTGAAGGAGCCGCCTTGGGATCAGAATGCAAGGACGGCATTCATAGGGGCAGGATCGAAGGCAAAGTCCCCGAACTCCTCCGAGCTGACCATGGTGAGCGTAGCTGACCTGTGAACCCGAAGCCGGTAGTAATCATCGGTGCCGTCATGACTGCAGAGCGCGAAGATGCGGTTTGCAACGAAAAGGCCGATGTTCAGAGCCAGGACCCGCCGGGAATGAGATTCCAGGAGATGGACGAGCTCACGGAGGCTTTCTTCAGGAGACCTCACGCTCAAGAGGTCGGCCAGCAGGAACCAGATCTTCTGTGATCCGATTTTCCCCTCCACGGGAAAGGGGAGCGATACTCCCCGGAGGAACCCGTTGAAGACGAACGCATAGGGGCCTGCGGCGAATGGCTGGTTGTAGGCCAGAATATTCTTCTGCTCCGGGAACGAGGCGCTGCGCGCGTGGGCGACCAGAGCTGTAGTCGCGGGAATTTCGGAAAACACGGGGGCATCTTCCCAGATAGGGCTCAGCGATTTGCGGACGCGCCATTCCCGGGAGCTATCCAGCCAGCCGACGCCCCAGCCGTCCCCCTGCCAATGGCCGTCCGGAGCGCGGCTGCGCGCAACCATGTCCGCAAAGCTCGTCAGGACGCCCGCGACATGGAAGGGAGAAGCGGCCTGGAGCATCAGAAAGCGGCACATTGTCGATCGCTCTCCACAGCCAATGAAGCCAGAATACGTTCGAGCCTCCCCAGAACGATGTCGACGTGAGTCATTTCGACGATATAAGGAGGAAGGAAGCGCACGACGTTCTCTCCGGCCGGCGCCGCCAGAACGCCTTCCCTCTGAAGACGCTCGAGAACCTCATCGCGTGACCGCCTGAGTTCCAGGCCGATCATGAGTCCTCTCCCCCGGGCTTCGACGATGTTCGGGCCGGGAAGCCCCCTGAGACCTTCAAGGAACCTCTTTCCTATCGCCGAAATATGGCCAAGGCGCTCCTGGTCCATGAGTTCCAAGACCGCCAGGATACCGGCGGCTGCAAGGGGATTGCCTCCAAACGTCGAGGTGTGCGCTCCTCTTGCAACCCCCCTGGCGACTGCGGCCGAAACGAGCGTGGCGCCCACTGGAATTCCTCCCGCGAGACCTTTTCCCAGAGTGACGATGTCGTATGTCAGACCTTCGGCGTGGGAGGCCAGAAAGCGGCCTGTCCGGCCGGTCCCGGTCTGGATTTCATCGACGATCATCAGAGCACCTCGAGAACGGCAGATCCGGGCCGCATGGCCGAGA
Source organism: uncultured Acidobacteriota bacterium (assembly GCA_964534795.1). GTDB lineage: Bacteria > Acidobacteriota > UBA6911 > UBA6911 > UBA6911 > CAZHQK01. The sequence continues at coordinate 29,007 of CAZHQK010000014.1, read as the reverse complement.
TATCCCTCCGCAGGGATCCGGACCCCGCTTTCACCCTGAATGGGCTCGACGATGAAGGCCGCCGTGTCGTTGTCGATCGCACGTTCCAAGGCTTCCGGCTCGCCATATGGTATGAATCGAAAGTCCCAGATCAGGGGTTCCAACGTCTGCCGGTATTTCGCACTGTCGGTTGCCGAAAGCGCGCCCAGGGTCTTGCCGTGATAGCCGCCGCGGCAGGCGATGAATCTCTTCTTGCCTGTGGCCAGTACCGCAAATTTCAGGGCTGCCTCGTTGGCTTCCGCGCCGGAATTGGTAAAACAGACCCGGGCGAGGCCGCCGCCGCAGCGAGCGACAAGCCGCCGGGCGGCTTCCGCCCGCACATCATTGGCAAAACTTCCGTGAAGATTCGGCAGGCGCTCCAGTTGCTCCGTCAGTCGCCGTGTGATGTCGGGGTGGCGGTACCCAAAGATTGCGATGCCGTAGTTCGACATGAAGTCCAAGTAACGAGAACCGGACTCATCCTGTAAATAGACGCCGTCACCCAGGACCAAGGCCAGCTTGCGGTCGGTGTAGGTCGGCACCGTGTACTCCCGTTGAAGAAGCAGTGTGTCCGTCATTGGATGACCGTTCCTTTGCCGGCAAGCGCATCCAGGACCGGTCGCTCTACACGTCCGTCTCCGAATCTGATTTCCATCACCCCGTGCTCGAGGGCTCGCTGCGCACCCAGCAGCTTCCTCCGCATCCGGCCTCGGGCCAAGGGCAGGTACTCTTGGATTGCGCTGCGCGGTATCCTGGGAACCAGGCTGTCGGGTCGCTCCGGGTCTTCGAGAAAACCGGGAGCCTCGAACAGGTAGATCATGAACCTGACCCCCATGGCCGCCGCTACGATGGCGGCGGCTCCGTCGTTATCGGTGTTGACGATTTCATGCTCGTCGCTGATGGCTGGTGCGCATAGAACAGGCACATAGCCGTGATCCAGGAGAAGACGCACAAGGTCGGCATTGACGTTTTCGACCCTGCCGGTGAGATTGTCCCGCAGGAGCTTGGTCTTGCCGTTCTCCACCACCAACAGATCCTTTTTGGCCTTCGCCTGCCAGAGCCGGCCATCGACCCCGCACAGGCCGACCGCATTGACGCCCCAGCGCTGCAGGCAGGCTACAATGCGTTTGTTGGCAACGCCAGCGTAGGCCATGAGGAACACCTCCAGCCCCTCCGGGTCGGTGTAAACGCTGGTCACACCCGAGGGCGAAACCACCGTTCGAACGGGAACGCCAAGGCGCAGGGCAATGTCGCTCCGTATGGCGTTGGCGCCGTGTACCAGGATGACCGGGACGCTTCGCCGGAGGTCGGCGATATCCGCGGCAATACCGTTCCAGTTGAGATTCCGCCCGCCGCCTGCCTTGATCAGGATCATGCCCAGCCTCGACCGAAACGTTCCTCGAAAGCCGCCACATCCTCCTCCGTGGTCTTGCCCGAAACGATCGTGGAGATCACCAGGCGGCGCTTGTTGCCGATGACTTCGGGAGGGAGGCATTCGTACTTGTGCGGTCCGAATTTGATCAGCGCGTCGAGGTGGATGCCGGCTTTGTGGGCGAAGCCGCTGGCGGGATTGGTCATGAGATGGAGCGGCATGTCGATCCCGCAAACGCAGGCGACGTAATTCTCGGCTTCCGTCAGCCGGCTCAACCGGTAGCGGCGCGCAGCCCGCTCATCCAGGACATGCAGGTTGGCAAGAAACGAGCTGAGCGGCGTGATTCCGGTGCGCTCGCCGATGCCGAGGAGCGAAGTACTGACCCAGTTGGCCCCGGCTCGAAGAGCGGCAATGGCGTTGCTCACCGCATGTCCCAGATCGTTGTGGAAATGGACTTCGATGTCCACGGGGAAGCGGTTCCGGAGGCGCCGGATCCGGCGCATAACCTCCCAAGGCATGGTTTTTCCAAGCGTATCGGCCACGGCGATCCGCTCTGCCCCGCATGCGACGGCGGTGGCGTAAATATCCAGCGCCGTCTCCGAATCCTGGCCGAAGAAGTCCTCGACTCCAACTCGGACTTCAAGGCCGTGCTCCCTTGCCTGGTTGACGCCCCGGCAGACCCTGTCTTGGTAATCCGCAAGCGTCAGTCCCATGCGGTCCAGCCGCTCGAGATCCACGGTGCAGAGGATGTTGACGCCGTCGGCACCGCAGTCGATGGCCCTGGCAATGTCGCGCGGATGATTGCGCACGTGGCAGAGGATTTTTGCTCCATGGGGGCCCCGGCTTCGGGCCAAACCGGAAACGATCTGTCCGATATTGTCTTGGACGGGGTTACCCACTTCGATGTAATCGACGCCGATTTGCTGCAGGTAGTCGAAAATCCTTCGATGCTGTGCCGCTGCAAAGGCCGCCCGCGCGAACTGGAGACCTTCGCGCAGCGTCGTGTCGATCACACCCTTGAAGTGGATCAGAGCCGTGCTCTCCATATTCATATTCACACCGGATGAAGGCCTGGGAACTCGAGTCCCATGGTTTCGGGGAACCCGCACATGAGATTCATGCATTGGACTGCGTTGCCTGCGCTGCCCTTGACGAGGTTGTCGATGGCGCCGATGACGACCAGCCGGTCGGAGCGCCGCTCCTTCTCGAAACCGATGTCGCAGTAGTTCGTGCCCTTGAGGATTTTCGGCTCAGGATAACGATAAAGCCCCCGGCTTTGCTTCACCATCCGCACGAACGGTTTCCCCGTGTACTCGACGCGGAACGTCTGCCAGATCCGCTGCTCGGTAAGGCGCGGGTCGTCGCAGAAGGCGTGAATGGTCACGAGGATGCCGCGCACCATTTCGATGGCCGTGGCCGAGATCAGGGTTGAGACCGCGGCGCCGAAGTCCTGAAGGACCTGTTCGATTTCCGCAGCATGGCGGTGCCCGCTGGGCTTGTAGGAGCGGACGGCACCGGCTCTTTCCGGATGGTGCGAGGCGTCGGTGACGGTGCGGCCGGCCTGGGAACTGCCCATTTTGGCGTCAATCACGATGGGATGGGGCTTGAGCAGTCCGTGCTTTACAAGGGGAAAAAGGCAGAGGATGGAGACAATCGCCTCGCACCCCGGGCCGGCGACATAGCGGGACTTGCGGATTTCATCGGCGTATATTTCCGGGATGCCGCAAGTGAACCGGGAGATCAGATGGGGCGCCTCGTGCGGAATCCCGTACCAGGCCGACCAGGCGTCCGCGCTCCGCAGCCGGAAGTCGGCACCCAGATCGATGATACGGTCGGCCTTCGCCATCCACTTTTCCATGGTGCGCATGGATTCTCCGTTCGGGAGGGCGAGAAAAATCAGGTCGCATTCATCGACCTCATCGGTGCCGACGAACGCGATGGCCGTGTGTCCGCGAAGATTGGGATGCACCAGAGTCACGGGCTGGCCCGCACAACGGTCGCTGGTCACTTGCTGAACGCGGACCTTCGGGTGCCACAGCAGAATACGGAGCAATTCTCCCCCGGCGTAGCCGGACCCTCCGATGAGTGAGACGCGCAGCCTGGAGTCATTCATGGCCGCTGCCCTTTCATTATGCGGATGCAGTAATCGATCACGGCGGCGGCAATATCGACTCCCGTCGGACCTTCGGAGTTGCGGAATTCCATGGTATGGTTGACTTCATTGACCTGAAGACCCGCGGCGGTCTCGAACAGATCCACGGCCAGCAACCCACCGCCGATGGCTTCGGCAACGCGGCGGCACAGGTCGCGAAGCTCGTCGCTCACAGGGCAGTTGCGGGCCTTGCCTCCACGAGCGGTGTTCGTGATCCAGTGAGGAGATTCCCGGTAAATGGCGCACACGGTCTCGCCATCGATGACGAAGGCGCGGATGTCGCGCCCCGGTTTGTGCACGAATTCCTGAAGATAGAAAGCTTTTTGCGCGGGCGCTCCCAGCACCTCCTTATGCTCGAAAAGCGCATCCAGGGCATCCGGGTCATTGATCTTGGCCAGGAGGCGCCCCCAGGAACCCAGCGGCGGCTTGAGCACGACGGGGAAACCGCCCAGGGCTTCCACGGCATGGAGTGCCTGTTGCGGGGAAAAGACGAGAGCGAAGCGTGGGACGGGAATTCCCGCGCGGAAAAGAAGCAGAGAGGTCTGGAACTTGTCCTCGCAGTTCCGGGCTACGCAGAGCGGATTGATCGCGGGTATGCCCCGGGCTTCGAGGAAAGCAATGGCGTAGTTCCCCTTCACCGTCGAAACCGACCGTTGCAGCGCGGCGTCGAAATCGACCTGATAGGTCGCGGGGTCGAAGACCTGCTCCCGGATGTCGATCAGCCTGACACGAATGGCGCGCGATCCCGCCGCAGCCATAAGGCGCTTTTCTTCCTCGCGCACGGTGGAGTGGAATATGGCCAGCGTGTACATCGAAGGCCCTCCTGCCTTCGGGCCTGCTTCTATTCGCCCCAGTCCTCTTCGACTCTGGGCGCTTCTCTCAGGACCAGTCCGCCCTCCGCGCGACCGCCGACCACCAGCAGCGATTGGCATTCGGGACAGGCGAGAATCTCGGTATCTTCGACGGGCCCCGCCGGCGCGACTGCAGCCGAGCAAATCGGGCAGGTCCCGCTGAGCGTCCGTTGGCGGCGTTCTGTCGACATGGCCTCTGCACCTCCATGGGGAAAAGGACCAAGGTGTCCAACCAGGCGCGAGGATCCTAGCAGGGGCTTGCCGGCCGGATCAAATTTTTGAAAATATTATACAAATTTGCAAGAAAATGTTAAACTTTCAACATGCGCACGATTCCCGAGATCGTCACGGCGCTGGTGCGCCGTTCGCCGTACCTGGAAGACGCCCTGAGCCTGGGCATCGTGAACCATTCGGCGCTGGCGCGGCGCATCCGAAGAGACGTCGAGCGCGAAGCCATGAAAAGCGTTCAATTGGGGGCCCTGATCGTCGCGCTCGGCCGCCTGTCCCGGACACTCACCGCCAGGTCGAAAAAACGCGCAGGCGTTTTTCGCAGGGCGCCCGACCTCATCGTCCGGCTGCGCCTGTTCGAAGTCACCTACGCCAACTCTGCGACGCTCGTGCTCAAGCAGAGTCGGCTGCTGGAACGTCTGAGCGCGCGACCTTCCCTCTTTCTCACGGTCACCCGGGGTATCAATGAGACGACGATCATCGCCAGCCGCGAGATCGAGGAGCCGGTCCTGGCCGCCTTCCGCGGCGAAAGACATGTTTGTCAAATCGGCCAGCTGGCCTCGGTCACCGTCATGCTGCCGGCCGGGACCGTTTCCGTCCCGGGAGTATACAGCCACATCCTCAAGGCCCTGGCTTGGGAAGGTCTGAACGTCATCGAGGTCGTATCCACGCTCAATGAGTTCACCGTGGTCCTGGACGAAAGAGACATCGACGCCGCTTTTTCAATCATCAAGCGCTTGTTCTAGAGGCAACGCTCGGGGATTCGAATGCCTCCGGAGTCATCGAGCCGATCGTCGGGGCGCCAACCGAAAATCGCCGCAGGCCGGGCAATCGGTCCCCGGCTCGATGCCTTTCCCCGAATCCTCAACGGCTTGGCAGGGATTGGATCACCGGCAGCCAGGATTCGCCGGCGGGTTTGCCGGAAATGAAAAGAGCCGGGAGGGTGTCGCCGGCGAGTCTCGCGCCGGATCTCTGCGCCGCCATGCGCCCCAGCTCTTCGATGGTCCCGGCCTTCGACGCTTCCCCGGGGCAGGTTGCCGTGCACGCCGGCTCCTTCCCCTGCGCGCGCCGTTCCAGGCACAGGTCGCACTTCTGCATCCTGCCGCTCTTTCCGTATCGGGGGACGCCGTAAGGACACGCTTTCGAGCATGAACGGCAGCCGATGCACTTGTTGCGATCGACGGTCACGACTCCGACCTCGGCCCTCTTCGAGATGGCGCCGGCGGGGCAGGCCGCGGCGCAGGCCGGCTTTTCGCAGTGCATGCAGGAAACCGAGATCGTGCGATCGGCGACTTCCGGATAGGCGCCTCCCCAATCCTGGAGCACGCGCCTCCAGCGCACCCCGGGTTCGATCCCGTTCCAGGACTTGCAGGCGACTTCGCATGCACGGCACTGCACGCATCGTTCGGTTCCGATGAAAAAGCCCAGTTGAGCCATTTCGGCTTTCCTCCGCCTATGCCTTGCGCACCTGGACCAGGGTCTGACTCGACATCGCCGTCACCACTGGATCGAAGGCTTTGTCGAAATCGACGCTGTACATCGCGTTGGTGTTGGCGCCGCCGTCCGAAAGCGGACAGCCGGGGAGGCCGAGTTCCTCGCACCCCTGCCGCCAGCCGTGCAGCGCCATCACGGTGTCCGGCCGGATACCGGGAGTGATCTCGGCCTGAAACTTCGTGCGCGCATGGGGCGATTCCACGACGACCCAGTCGCCGTCGCGGATGCCGCGCGCCGCGGCGGCCTCCGGATGAATCTGGACCGTGGGATGGGGCATGACCTCCCTGAGGTTCGGCACATGCCGCAGCCACCCGGCGTTGTACACCTTCGAGGTGTGGTGATCCGAAAAGATCAGGGGATACTTCTCTTTCAGCTCGGGAGTGCCGGTCAGGCTCTCGGGGGGCTCCACCCAGACCGGCAGCGGATTGTAGCCGTGCTTCTCGAAGGTCGTGGTGTAGATCGCCACCTTTCCCTGCGGCAGGTACGGTTCGCGCGACAGCCGCGTGCTGCGCCCGGCAAAGACGCGCGCACCAGGCAAAGTCCTACAGTCCGCGCCTCCGCGCAACGATAGGATTTCCTGAAACCGGAGGTTGCGCGATGAACGCCGAAGAAATCGCCGCCCGGGCGGGAGACCTGCCGCCATTCCCGATGATCGCCATGAAGGCGCTGCGCCTTTCGGAAAAGCCCGACACGTCGGCGCGCGAACTCCAGGCGGTGATCGCCCAGGATCAGGCGCTGACCGCACGCATACTGAAAATCGTCAATTCCGCGATGTTTTCCTTCCAGCGCGAAGTGTCCACGCTGACGCACGCCGTGAGCATTCTGGGCCTGCAGACGCTGCGCTCCATCCTGATCGCGGCCTCGGTCGAGCAGCTGCACCAGGGCAACGGCGGCCGCCCGGCGGGACTGGCCTCCCAGCTGTTCTGGCAGCATTCCTGGGGGGCGGCCGTGCTGGCCAGGGCCATCGCGCGCTGCATCGACTACCACAACCCCGAGGAGGCCTTCACCGCCGGCCTGCTGCACGACATCGGCAAGGTGGTCTTCCTGAAAAACCACGAGCCCCGCTACCTGGAAATCCTCAACCTGGTCCACCGCGGCGAAAGAACCTTCCGCCGGGCCGAGAGCGAGCGCTTCGGGTTCACCCACGCCGAGGTGGGCGCCCTGGTGGCGGAGCGCTGGAGATTCCCCAATCATCTTGCCGAGGCGATCCTGCACCACCACGACCACGCGGCGGCGGGCAAGTATTGCAAGCTTGCGGCCGTCGTCGAGCTGGCCAACCAGTCGATGATCTTCCTGGAGATCGGCTTCGAGAAGGACCCGGCCATGAAGCTGGAGCAGCAGCCGGCAGCACGCTTCCTGCGGCTCGCCGACCCGCTGCTCACCACCATGGTGCGCGACCACGCCGAGCGCCTGCGCGCTCCCCAGTTCGGCCCGCGCGCATGACGCGCTTGCGCCTGGCGGACCGCCGTGCGCACATCGAGGACCTGGCCCGCCGTCGAGTCGGGCAAAGCGGCGGGCCTACCATCCGGCCCCGGAGGGGCCCTGAGCCGGTAGCCGGGGGTGAGCCGCAGGCGAACCCCCGGAAAGGGGCGTATCGATCGTCGCAGCCCCGGAGGGCCGGCAGACCGGGCTTCCTGACGTATCTTTCTGCCGGCCCTTCGGGGCTTGTCGCATGCCCTGCCTTTCCTCCAGGTTCGCTTCCGCTCACCTGGAGCTACCAGCTTCCGTCCCTCCGGGACGGACATTTCCCGCGCGCAGGGCCGCGGCGGACCTACGTGCGCGGCGGACCGACGGGCGCGGCGGACCAGTGCCGGTGTCTGAATCGCCGTTATGGAATCACCCAGTAGGATTCCGCGAGCTTCTTGGCGATGAGCACTTCGCCGGCGGCGGCGGCGCTTGCGCGCGAGTCGAAGCCCGCGAGCCGGACGCGGTACCAGAGCTCGCCGTTGCCGAGGCGGGCGCGCCGCACGATGGGCGAATAGCCCGCGCGGCGCAACTGCTCGGCGCGCTCTTGCGCCTCCTTGCGAACGCGCGAGGAAAAGACCTGGATCTCGAATGCCACGGGGCTTGGCGGCGGTTTGCGCTCCACGGCCGGGAGAGCGGGCGCGGGAGGCTCGGCCTGGTTTTCATCCGCGCCGCTTGCGCGGGATCCGGCAGCCTGCGCTGCCGGGCCCTCGGGCTGCGTGGCCACCATGGGCGGCAGGGATTTTTCGACTATCGGTTTGGGGGGGACGACCAGCAGGAAATCGGCGCCCTGGACGGTTTCTCCGGGCGCGACGATCACCGCCAGGGCCGGCAGCCGGGGCTCGTAGCCCGGGGGCAATGTATCGGGATCCAGCCTCAGCTCGTAGGTACCCGGCGGCAGGTCACCAAGCATGAACCTGCCGTTCGCTTCCGAATAGGCGTCATGCTCGCTCCCGGCGAGAATGCGCACATCGGGAAGGGGCCTTTCCACGGGAGCCTCCGGGTCGCCTCCGTAGTCCAGGTAGGAGATCCTGCCGCCGATGCGCCCCGTGCGAGCCAGGCGGAAGTCGACAACGTTATCGCGGAAAGGAATAACCGCGACGGTCTTTTCCGCCGGGCCGGCAAAGACCATGTCGGCCGGTACTCCTTCGAGGCCGGCGCGCAGCGTGTGCGCGCCCGGAATCACGCCCTCCACGCAAAACATGCCCTGGGCATCCGTAGACGCAACGTGCACGCCGTCGAGGAAAACGGGGATATCGGCAACGGGCCTGTCCGTGCCGCTGGCGAACGTTCCGTCGAGGTCGCGATCCAGGTAAGCCCGGCCCGTCACGCGTGCCGGGCGCACGAGCGTGCCGGGTGTGGTGCGGCCCGCAAATTCCGGCTCCCTCACCAGGCTGCCTCCGATCTCCACGCGCAACGTGCGGTTGCCGCGGTCCGAAAGATACGTCAGCTGCAGGCTGTGCCCGTGCGGCAGGCGCACTCTGAAGCCGACCAGGGGATAGAAGCCGGCGCGCTCGCCGCGAACGGCCGCACGGTCGATGCCGGCGCGGATGAACCCGCCCCTCCGGGGCATGTCCAGGTACCAGTCGGCGCCCAGGCGGTGATGGCCGCCGAACTGCACGTGGTCGTGCACGACCAGGCGGCCGCGGTCCCGGAAGTCGATGGCCAGGATGCCGTCGAGCTCGTGCGCGCGTGTGCCGGCGAATCCCATGGCGGTGTAATGAGCATACGCGGTATACCGGCCGGACTGGGGCAGCGCGAGCGAGACCTGGGTCAAAGAAGTCTTCACGCCCGGCGCCGCAGGGTCGCCCTGCACGGAGCGGAAGAACCCGAACTGCAACGGATGCCGGTGCGGGAGCACGGCCTGAGCCCCCAGATTGTAGCCGCCGAGCCCACCGCGGTTTCCGACCAGGTATGTCCGCCTGTGGACTCCCGCTGTGAGGCTGACCGAGGTATTCGGCCGGAATACGGCGGAAAAGGCGGCGGCCGTCTGCCCCTGGAAGCGCGGGTCGGCGCGAGGCGTGAGAAAGTTCCGGCCGTAGCTGTCGAAGCGACCGCTGACGGAGAGCCGGCGCACCGGTATGTAGGTGTCCGTCACGGTCAGGCCGAGCGCCGGCCCGTCCACGGTGATCGGCTCGTCGGCGCTGCGCGTGCTCTGTCCGGAAAATCGCCCGAAAACGATCTGGGAAGCGAACTGATTGCCAGCGTCGGCCCGCCCGTAGGAGACGCCCGCGGCCGCGCCCCGGCGCTCCTCGCCGTCGAAGTAGTGCCCGCCGAACGACAGGTCGCGCGCCGCCGTTTTCCGCCGCAGCGCGAAGCCGGCGATTCCGGCGTCGTAGCGGGAAAATCCGCCGCCCAGCGAGGCGAAGGCGGCGCTCATCGAGCGGCCGCCGTAGAAGTGCGCATCGTATCCTGCGAGCGGCAGTTGCATGCCCGCGCCGCGCACCGCATCGCCCAGGGCTTCCAATCCCGAGTAAACGGCCTGATCGCCGAGCAGCAGCCGGCGCCGGCCGGGGAATTCCGCCTGCAGCGTTCCCTGGCTGAAATTCAGTCCCGACTGCCCCGGATAGCGGCTGAGGAGGAGGTTTCCTTTCAATCGGGCGGCCTGCGCAAGGCCGGTTCCATGCAGCGCGACGAACTGGCTGTAATCGTCCGTGTTCGTGGTGAAGCCGTAGTCATAACCCAGGGTGCTCACGCTGAGCGCGGACGGGACCGCGCGCGCTCCGCTCCCTGCGGGCTCGATGCGCAGGGCGGCGTGCGCGCGGTCCTCCTGGATTTCGACGCCGAGCAGCGCGACCACGCCGTTGAGGGGGAAGAGAAGATCGTCGCGCGGAACGGCCAGGCTGACCTGCCGGTGATCTTCGAGCCGGCCCACGTGCACGTGCCCCAGCCTGATCTCGCCCGTGCGCCCGTCATAGACGACTTGGGTGCCGTCCCGGCGCCGGGCGCGCAAGGTCAGGCTGCCGGGATCGACCTCGACCTCGATCCCCAGAGCCTCGGCGATCGGGATCAGGGGGAGGAACCATTCTTCTCCGATCCGCGTCGCGGGACGGGCCGTCACCAGCGGATTGCCGCCGACGACGAGCGTGGGTTGCAGCGCCTGGGCGGCGGCCGGGCTCGGCGCAGCGAGGCAGGTTGCGAGCAGCCACGGCATGCCGGCCGGGATCCTGAACAATCTGCGTGGGGCGGCTTTCATGATGGCTCGTCTCCCTGCATGCACAGGGACCGGGGGCGACGCCGCCATCGGAGATCGGTTACCGAGGCTTCACGGTCCCGGCCGCAGCGGCTCTTTCGCCGTCCGCGGCGAGCAGGACCGCGCGCCGGGCGGCCTGCAGAGAACCTCCATCGTTGAAATCCACCTGGGCATCGATCTCGTAACGGCCCGGAGGCAGGCTGCCGGCAACCGGAAAGCGGACCGTCATGGTCGAGAAGGGCAGCAGGACGGTGGATTCCTTGTTCTTGAGTACGGCGACCGGCTGCTGCTCGCCGTCGCGGATCGACCAGCTGATGCGCGGGCGCACGTGGCGCGACCCCGTGTTCTGCATGCGGCAGACCAGTGCGACGCCGCCGGCGCCTGCCTCCAGGCGCACATCCAGGAGTTCGCCCCGGCCCGCAACGGGGGGCACGATCACATAGAGCGTGAACGCGTAACGGAAGCGGAAGTAAAGCAGGTGCTCGCCGGGCCTCGGGGGCGTCGCCGGGGGGCGTTCCTGGACGAGGATGCCGCTGCGATAGACGCCGGGCCGCGCGGATTCGGGGACTCTCACCGTGATGCGTACAAGCTGGCTCTCGCCGGAAGAAATGTTCACGGCCGCCGGGCTGAAGACGATCCAGGGAGAGGCCGAGTCGGGCAGCGAGCCCGGATCCAGGTAGCTCACATTGGCCTGTTCGTCGATGTTCCAATCGGTGAGCGAAAGCATCAGCCGGCCCTGCACCGGCGCGTCCGACGGCGGCGACTCGATGCGAAAACCGACGGTTTTTTCGCCGCCCGGGAGGATCTCCACTTCGATGCGCGCGGGATTGAGCCCCAACCCTGCCGTGCGGGCGGCTCCGGGCCCGGGATCGGCCGGCAGGCCCGGCGCCAGCAGGAGCACTGCGGTAACGAGATCCAGCAGCCGGATGATCATGGCAGGCACCTGGCTCATTGCGAAGCGATCGTCAGGGTGACGGTGGTGGAGAAGCTCGAGTTGGGCGTGAAATACTGCGGCAGCGTGGCGACCGCCAGCGTCACCAGGATGAAGTTGTTGTCGGTCGAGATATTCCCCTGCGCGCTGATGCGCGGCCCGCTGAGGATCTGCGTGCTCGTGGTGATGTCGTCGAGCGTCCCGTGGGTGCTGGGAACGAACGGGGTCAGGCCGTTGGTCACGGAAACGCTGCGCGGATCGTAGTTGAAGAGCGACACCACCGTATGGCCGGTTGCGTTGGCGACGTTGGCGCCGCTGGCATCGATCGAGGCGATGCCGAAACCGAAATCGCTCAGCGCAATGCTTGCGCCGCCGTCGGCCGCTCCGGCACCGGTGAAGCTGAGCGCCGTGGCCTGCGCAGTCAGCTGGTAGGCCTTGTTGCTGCGCAGGCGTATCTGGGCGGTCCCGCTCGTCAGCGTGCCGCCGGTGGCGGGCGTCAGGGTGCCGAGAATGATGGTGGCGCTCAGGGTGGCGTCCGAGGTGTTGGTGATCGAAAAGGCCTCCGGATCCGTTCCCGTGATGGTGATCGTCCCCGATGTCTGCGCCTGCGCCGCGCCGGCGAACATGAGGACAAGCGCGCCGAACAAAAACAGCTTGCCGGTTTTCATGGTGGCTATCTCCTCCAGATGGGTTTCCATTGCCTAGGGTCCGTTCATGATGCTCAGGGTCAGGGCGACCGTGAAGGTGCCGGGGGTGAAGTACTGGGGCAGCAAGGCGAAGGTCACGGTCACCGTGATGTAGTTGTCGGGATCGCTCGGGTTCTCGCTGGCGGCGATACGGTCGCCGCTCAGTATCGTGGTGCCCGGGCTGCCGACGAGGTCGGCCACGGTTGCCTGCCCCGCGGCGCGCCCCGCGTACGGCGTGAGACCGTTGGGGGCGCTCACCGCGCCGGGATCGTAAGCGAAGCCGTAGGCGATGGTATCGGTTCTCGGTTTGATGACCTGCGAGCTCGAGGTGTCGACCGAGGTGATGCCCACGCCTATATCGGATGCCGCGATCGTCGCCCCGCCGTCGGCCGGCGCGCCCGGGACGGCCACGTAACTCGCCGAGGCGGCCACGTGGTAGCCGGAAGCGTCGGCGCAGCGTATGCGGAAACTGACCGTGCGCGCCACCGGGGTGTTCGAAGTGCCCGGCGTCACCGTGAAGCTGATCACCGCGCTCATTGTCCCGTTGGACGTATCGGTGATGTTCTGAGCGCACAGGCGCCCGGGCATGCAGCATCCGAGAATAACCGCCGGCCAAAGCCTGTTCATGGGCTCATCCGTCGTACACACCGGCTCCCTGCCGGTCTGTTGGACAGATCGGCACAATTCGTTCAAAAAGTTAACAATTGAAGGGTCGGTCTCTTCCGGGCGCACCCTTCCGAAATCGCGGCGGTGCGCCGCGGTGCGGTGAAGTCCGCAGCGATCCAAAATCGTGGCGGCGCACTCCGCCGCGCTGTTGTATGATCGGCGCGCAAGGATAAGGATTGGCGATGGTCCCGGGGGCACGTGACGGCTCTCGTTCTTGCCCCTGCGCTATCACAGGAGGACATGTATGAGGATTCGACAGCTGCTTCCGATTCTCTTGATGGCCTTGTGGGTGGTCCGGGGCGTGCTGCCCGTCGCGGCCCAGGAAGCGCGCAGCGCTCCCCAGGCTCCTGCGGCCAACAAGGCGGGCAAGGAGGCCGAGCTTCTGCCCGACAAGCCCGCCGTCACCCAGCACACGGCCCGCATCAACGGCCAGGCGATCAGCTACACGGCGGAGGCCGGCTGGCTGCCGATTCGCGAAGCCGGCAAGCTCACGGCCAAGATGTTCTATGTCGCCTACACGCGCGACGGCATCCAGGACCTGAGCACGCGGCCGCTGATCTTTTCTTTCAACGGCGGGCCGGGCACGGCCTCGGTCTGGATGCACCTGGGATACACCGGGCCGCGGCGCGTGGTTTACGATGACGAGGGCTTCGCGCCCGTGCCGCCCGGCAAGCTGGAAGACAATCCGCATTCGATCATCGATGCCGCCGACATCGTCTATATCGATCCGGTGGCCACCGGCTTCAGCCGCATGGTCGAAGGGGAGGATCTGCACAAGTACCACGGCACGCTGACCGACATCCAGTCGGTGGCCGAATTCATCCGCGTCTTTCTGGTGAAGAAGGACCGCTGGATGTCGCCCAAGTTCGTCATCGGGGAAAGCTACGGGACGACGCGCGCTTCGGGACTTGCCGGTCATCTGTTGCGGCAGCACCAGATATATCTCAACGGCGTCATCCTGGTTTCGATGACCAACCTCGACATGGAGCGCGGGGCCGACGTTTCCTATGCCACGACGCTGCCCCAGCGCGCCGCCACCGCCTGGTACCACCGGCAGTTGCCGGCGGATCTGCAGTCCCGCCCGCTCCGGAAACTGCTGGACGAGGTCGAAGCGTTCGCCATGGGCGACTATCTGAAGGCCCTGGTGAAGGGAGATCGGCTCGGCGATGCCGAGCGCGACGAGATCGCCCGCAAGGTGGCGCGCTACACCGGGCTCACGCCCGAATACGTCACCTCGACGAACCTGCGCATCGATGCGCGCCGCTTCTGGAAGGAGCTCCTGCGCGACCAGCGCCTGACGGTGGGCCGCCTGGACAGCCGCTACCTGGGAGTGGACCGGGACGCCGCCGGCGAAAATCCCGAATACGATCCGGCGATGGCGGACTGGAACGGCCCCTTCGGCAACGCCGTGAACCGCTACCTGCGCGAGGAGCTGCGCTACGAGACCGACCTGGAGTACCACGTGTGGGGCAACGTGCGGCCCTGGCAGCGCGACGAAGCGACGAATGTGGGCGAGCTGCTGCGCCAGGCGATGCGCGACAATCCCTATCTCAAGGTGATGGTCCAGGGGGGGTATTTCGACGCGGCGACGGACTATTTCAGTGCGGTGTATACGATTTCGCACCTGCAGCCCGGCGGGGAATTCCGCGACCGCTTCCGCTTCGCGTGGTACGAGAGCGGGCACATGATGTATCTGAGGAAAGCCGATCTCGCCAATGCGAACAACGACCTGCGCGACTTCATGCGCTGGTGCTTGCAGGATCTGCCGAAATACCCGCGCAAGGCGCGGCCGTAGTTCCGGCACGCAGGTAGGTCTGCCGCGGCGCGCGGGAAATGTCCGTCCCGAAGGGACGGAAGCTGGTAGCTCCAGGTGAGCGGAAGCGAACCTGGAGAAAACGTGACGGCATGCGACAAGCCCTGAAGGGCCGGCGGAAAAACCGCACCCAATCGAATTCTGTCGGCCCTCCGGGGCTCGCCTGATCGCTACGATCCTTTCCGGGGGTTCGCCTGCGGCTCACCCCCGGCTACCAGCTCAGGGCCCCTCCGGGGCTGGATGATCGCCCCGAACCGCATCGCGTCGATTTCGGATGCCTCGCCTGCGGCTCACCCCCGGCTACCGGCTCAGGGCCCCTCCGGGGCCGGATGATCGCCCCGAACCGCATCGCTGCGATTTCGGATGCCCCGCCTGCGGCTCACCCCCGGCTACCAGCTCAGGGCCCCTCCGGGGCCACATGGACACCGGTCCCGCGCGGCGTGCGAGACCGGCTACCCGTTCGCCCCGGCGATGCGGGCGCAATGCTCCATCTCCCGCTCGGCGTAGCGGCGCAGAATCTCCTTGCCCGCCGAGTCCTCGAACTCCTCGGCGAAACGCCGGAAATACTCCGCCGAACGCCTCTCCATGGACGCCGCCAGCTCGAGCGCGCGCTGCGCATCCAGGCGCAATCGCCCGTCGGCCTCGTACTCGCGCAGATCGGGGAACAGCCGCTCGAGATCGCCCGGGTCGAAATGCAGCAGCGCCGGCGCGCGCCCGATACCCTTTTCCCGCCGCTCGATCTCGTTCAGCCCGGCTGCGAGCTGCCCCAGGTGCCTCTCCTCCTCCTCGGCGACACGCAGCAGGATCGCCCGCCCGGCGGGATCCTCGTTGCGCTCCGCCGCGCGGCGGTAGAATTCGACGGCCCGGCGCTCCATATGGAGCGCCATGAGCAGGGCGTCGCGCTCGAAGACCCTCTCCGTGTCGCAGCCGCGCTCGTCGGCTCTGGGGCGTTTTTGCCGGCAATCCTCGCACACGCCGTAAATCTGGAAGCGGCGCAGCACGGGGCGGAAGCGGTAGCGGTCGACGATTCGCTGCTGGATCCTTTCGAGCTCGGGCGCGATGAATTCGATGGCGCGCCGGCACTCGGTGCACACGATATGGTGGTGTTCGGGATGGCGGTAGCAATGCTCGAAACGCGTCAGCCCGTCCCCGAGGTCGGCCTCGCGCGCGATGCCGCACGCGGTCAGGGATTTCAGGGTGCGGAAGACGGTCACGATCCCGATCCTGCGATCCTTTTTCTTGACGATTTCGTAGACGTCCTCGACGCTCAGATGGCCTTCGGCGCCGAGGAAAGCCTCCAGGATGAGATCCTTCTGGCGCGTCTTCTTGAGGCCGTTGCGGCGCAGGTAGGAGTGGAACAGCTCGCGGATTTCCTCGACTCGCTCTGCTTGCATGGCTCCCGGGGGCCCGCCCCCTGCGGCGGGCGACACCGCTATCATATCACCCGGGCGGAGCCCTCGGGGCAGGAAATATGGCGCGCCAGCAGGGTGCAGCTGATGCGGTGGCGCTCGCCGTCGACGATCTTGAAGCCGTGCCGGCGCAGCAGTTCGCGCAGCTCGTCCTCCGCGAAAAAGCCGAAGCGGATGAAGCGCTCCATTACGTAGGCGAAACCGGCCGAGCGCCGCGGCCGGATCGTCGTCTGCAGCGAGAAGCGGCCGGTGCGCGCGAGCACGCGCGCGATCTCGGCCAGCGCCGGCTCGGGGCGATCGAACAGGTGCAGCGCGCCGCAGCAGTTGACGCCGGCGAAGGTCTCGGCCACGAAGGGAATGCGGAACGCGCTGGCGCGGATCAGCACGATGTTGCGCACGTCCTCGCGCTCGGCCAGCAGGCGCGCCCGGCGCAGCATGGGGCGCGACAGGTCCAGCCCGACCACCACGCCGCCGAGAGCGCGCGCCAGCGGCCGCGTGAAAACGCCGGTGCCGCACGCCAGATCGAGCACGCGCGCCGCGCCGCTGCCGGACTGCAGGCGCAGGATGGCGGCGATCTCATCGTCGAACGAACGCGAACTCGCCAGGAAATAGCCGAGCCGGCGCCAGAAGCGCTCGTAGATCGCGACCACGAGCCGCGTCTGCATGATGCGCTGGAAGGGCGTGATCACCTGCGCCGCCTCGTCGTCCATCATCTCGATGATACCCTCTTCGACCGGATAGCGCGCGCGGCAGTCGCGGCACTCGACGGCGGCGCCGCCGTCCTGCAGGCGCGCCGCCGCGCAGCGCGGGCAGCGCAAATATGGAAGGATGCCAGCGAGCATAGGGGCTGTCAGCAGTCAGCTATCAGCTGTCAGCTATCAGCTGTCAGTCGATGCTGATGGCTGACGGCTGACAGCTGACAGCTATCGTTCAAAGCCGCGTCAGGATCTCCGGGCCGTCGTCGCCGACGGCCACCGTGTGCTCGAAATGAGCCGAGGGCATGCCGTCGGCGGTGACCACGGTCCAGCCGTCCGGGAGGATCTTGACCTGGGCCCCGCCCATGTTGACCATGGGCTCGAGCGCCAGCACCAGGCCGCGCTCCAGCCGGATGCCGCGCCCGTCGGCGACGTAGTTGTGCACCCAGGGATCCTCGTGCAGCTTCCTGCCGATGCCGTGGCCGCCGAATTCGCGCACCACGGAGTAGCCGTGCGACTCGGCGTGGGTCTGGATGGCGCGCGAGATGTCGCTCAGGTGATTGCCCGGCACCATCTGGCGGATCCCGTGGTAGAGGCATTCCTCGGTCACGCGCAGCAACCGCTCCACCTCGGGCGACACCTTGCCGATGGGCACCGTGACGGCGGCGTCGCCGTAGTAGCCTTCGTAGAGAACGCCGAAGTCCAGGCCCACGATGTCGCCCTCCTCGAGCACCCTGGTCCCGGGGATGCCGTGCACGACCTCGTGGTTGACCGAGGCGCACAGGGCGCCGGGAAAGCCGCGGTAGCCCTTGAAGGCCGGCTTGCCGCGGCGCCGGACGGTTTCCTGCTCGGCGATGCGGTCCAGTTCGCCGGTCGTGATCCCGGGGCGGCAGGCCGCCGCCACGATCGCGAGCACCTCGGCCACGATCCGGCTGGCGGCCCGCATGATTTCCAGTTCACGCCGGGATTTCAGATCGATCATAGCGCAAGCACGCGCGGGCGATCGGCGTCCCGCAGCGACTCAATTCACCCACCGGAAATACTCGCCCTCGGCCTGCATGGCCTCGAGCAGGGGCCGGCGGTGGCTGAAGTTCTCCCATGTCTTGTGGGTGTAAGTGATCGTCTCCTCGCCGTACGTCCAACAGTATAGCAAAGAGGGGTCCATGGACTGGAAGTCCACGGTGAAGTAACCCTTGGGCAGCGCCCCGAGCGCGGCCACCCGCGCGGACCAGCCCTGCAGCAGCTCCTCGACCTCGCGCAGCGCGGCCTCGGGCAGCTCGGGATTGCTTTGGCCCAGCCCGTAGCGCCGGCGCACGCGGTCGATCCTGGCGATCACCCGGCGCGTGAGGCGCACGAGCCCGGGCAGCGTTGCGTTGGCTTCGGCCAGGGTGAATATTCTGGTGTCTCCGTCCATCGTCACCTCGCAGGTCGGGCGGTGCCGGTCATTTCAGGGTCTCGAACACCGAGATATTGCGCAGCTGTGCCAGCCGTTCGAAAAATGGTATGGCCTTGCGCACCGCATGGGTGTTGATCAGGAAGCTGCCCAGCGTGACCGCCAGGCGCGGCCGGGCGGCGGGGCAGTTGCGGCACGTCGGGTAAGGCCCAAGTTCCCCGCGGATGTGCGCGGTGCGCAGGCGCAGCATCGCCTCGGAATTCCAGATCTCGCCCAGCGAGCTGCGCCGCAGGTTCCCCAGCGGCTCCTCGGGATAGATGTAGCAGCAGGGGTAGACCGTGCCGTCGTAGTGCACGTACATCGGCCCGCGCCACAGCAGGTAGCACGGGTGGCGCAGCGGCGGGCGGCTGCCGTTTTCGCCCGGGACGGCGCTGCCCTCGTTGTGCACCTCGTCCTTCTTGATGCGGATCTCGTCGATGCCGTCGACGCGCCACATGCGGATGAGGTCCGGAATCTCCGCCCGGTTGTCCTTCAGGCGCACGAGCTGGATGATGCAGAAGATCTTCGATCCCAGCCGGCGCTTGACGTCGAGAAAGCCGAGGATGTTGCGCCGCACCTTCTCGAAGTCGGCCCCCTTGCGGTACTTCTCGAAGGTCGCGCGCGTGGCGCCGTCGAAGGCGAAGATGATGTAATCGAGTCCGGCCTCGATCAGCCGGCGGCTCGCCTCCTCCGTGAGCAGCGTGGCGTTGGTCGACAGGCCGCAGGGGACGCCCGCCTGCCGGCAATAGGCGATCATCGCGTAGATCTCCGGATTGAGCAGCGGCTCGCCCACGCCGTAAGGCACGGCGAACTCGAGATAGTCCTTGGCCTCGTCGATGATCTTGCGGAACAGCGAAAGCTCCATGTCGCGCGGCGGGAAGTAGAGCGTCTCGCGCGGGCACATGGGGCAGAAGAGATTGCACTTGGCGGTGCTTTCGATCGCCAGCGTCAGCGGCCCGCCGGGGACGCGCACGCGCCGCCCGAGGTAGCTGCGCAGCAGGCCCAGGCGGTTGCGAAAGTGCGCGGACGCGAGCGGCATCGTCGTCTCCGGGCGCACGCGGCTCAGCGATCCAGCTCGCCGGCGATCATGTTGATCGAGCCGAAGGTGGCGATGATGTCCGCCACCATGTAACCTTCGAGCAGCTTGTGCAGGACCGCCATATTGAAAAAACACGGCGGCCGCACGCGCACGCGGTAGGGGCGGTCCTGCCCGTCGCTCACCACGTAGAAGCCCAGCTCGCCGTTGGCGCCTTCGACCGGGAAATAGGCGTCGCCGGCGGGCGGGCGGATGCCGTGGTAGTCCATGATGAGCTTGAAATGGTTCATCAGGCCTTCGATGTTGCCGTAGGTGTTCTCCTTGCTCGGCAGCACGACGCCGCGTGCGTCCGGATAGATGCGCTCGTGGAAGGGCCGCTGGGTGCCGTCCAGGGTGGGGTCGACCGTCGAGACGACCTCGGTCAAGCCGGCGGTGCGCCCCATCTTGGCGCGGTCGACCAGATCGAACGACTCGACGACACGGCCGGCGGCGTCGACCTGCACCGGCCCGCCCGGCAGGTCACGCAGCGCCTGACGGATGATGCGGATGCTCTGGCGCATCTCCTCCATGCGCACGAGGTAGCGGTCGTAGTTGTCGCCCCGGTCGCCGAGCGGGACGTCGAACTCGACCCGGTCGTAGGCGAAGTAGGGGAAATTCTTGCGCACGTCGTAGCGGATCCCCGAAGCGCGCGCCATCGGGCCGGTCACCCCGTAGCTCAAGGCGTCCGCGCGCGTCAGCACACCGACGTCGCGCAGCCGGTCGTAGAAGATGCGGTTGCGCGTCAGCAGCTTGTCGACCTCGCCCATTTCGCGTTCCACGCCCCGCAGCGCCTTCTCGAGGCGCTCCCCGATGCCCTCCGGCAGGTCGGCCTTGACGCCGCCGATGCGCCCGTAGGAGATCGTCAGGCGCGCGCCCGTGACCTCCTCGACGATCTCGTAGAGATACTCGCGCGCCTTCATGAGATAGAGAAAAGCCGTCATGGCGCCGAGTTCCATGGCGGAGGCCGCGATGCACGTCAGGTGGTCGGTGATGCGCGAGATCTCGCTCATGATGACGCGGATGTAGCGGCAGCGCTCGGTGATCTCGATCCCGAGGAGCTTCTCCACGGCGCCGCAGTAGCCGAAGTTGTTGATCAGGGGGGAGACGTAGTTGAGGCGGTCGGTGTAGGGGATGGCGTTGTTCCAGCTCGTGTTTTCGCAGCTCTTTTCGAAGGCGCGGTGCAGGTAGCCGATCTCGGCCTCGACGCGCACCACGGTTTCCCCTTCGAGCTCCGTGATCAGGCGGATCACTCCGTGCATCGCGGGGTGCGAAGGCCCCACGTTCAGCAGCATGGTTTTGGTTTCGCGCGTCGCGCCCGCTTCGGCCATGATTCCTCCGCCTCAGAGTTGTTTCTGCTTTTCGATCTTCGCCTGGAGCTTCATGAGCCCGTCGATCACCGCTTCCGGCCGCGGAGGACAGCCCGGAATGTAGATGTCCACCGGAATGATGGTGTCGATCCCCTGGACGGTGGCGTAGTTGTCGTAGAAGCCGCCCGTGCAGGTACACACGCCGAAGGCCACGACCCACTTGGGCTCGCACATCTGCTCGTAGACGCGGCGCAGGATGGGAGCGATCTTGTGGCTGATGGTGCCGACCACGAAAAGCACGTCGGCCTGGCGCGGCGAGAAGCGCGGCAGGCCTGCGCCGAAGCGGTCGATGTCGTAATGGCTCGAGGCCACCGACATGTACTCCATGCCGCAGCAGGCCGTCACGAAGGGGTACTGGAAGATCGAGTATTTCCGCGCCCATCCGATGGCGCGCTCGAGGCGCGAAGTGATGAAGCCCGGTCCCTCTCCCTTCAGGTCGTCCATTATGTTCCCCTCTCCGCCCGCCGGCGGCGGCCGGCAGGCCACGGCAAAGTATAGAGGAGAACGGCGCCGCCGCCAAGCGCATGCATGCATTGCCGGGCCTGCCGTACCGCCCCCATGCGGGGTCTTCGCCATGATCACGAAGCGACTGCAGGGCGGCTGAGGTGCGAGGGTCTGCCGGCCCTCCGGGGCTCGGCCGATCGACACGATCCTTTCCGGGGGTTCGCCTGCGGCTCACCCCCGGCTACCCGCTGCCGTGCCTCCGGCACTGCGGCATCGGACATCGGCGCAATGTTGGAATTCGGCATCGCCGATTCTGCGGGCTGTGCTACCTGGCGACCCTCCGGGGCCGTATCCGTCCCGGAGGGACGGAAGCTGGCAGCTCCGGGTGAGCCGAAGGCGAACCCGGAGACAAGCGGACAACGGAATGATAAAGCCCCGAAGGGCCGACAGAAAAACCGCACGCAATCGATTTCTGCCGGCCCTGCCGGGGCTTGGTCGACCCACCCGCGGCTTTCCGGGGGTTCGCTCCGCTCACCCCCGGCTACCCGCTGCCGTGCCTCCGGCACTGCGGCATCGGACATCGGCGCAATGTTGGAATTCGGCATCGCCGATTCTGCGGGCTGCGCTTTCTGGCGACCCTCCGGGGCCGTGTCCGTCCCGGAGGGACGTCAGACGGAAACTTACGCGGCGGGCTTTATTCGTAGCGCAGGCACTCGATCGGGTCCAGGTTCGACGCCTGCACGGCCGGATAGATGCCGAAAATCAGCCCGACCATCGAACTGACGCCGAAGGACAGAATGATCGAGGCGGGCGTGATGATCGTGCTCCAGCCCGAATAGGCCGCGACCGCCTTGGAAATCCCCCAACCCAGGGCGATACCGATGAGCCCTCCGGCGAGGCTGATGCCGACCGCCTCGGCCATGAACTGCATGCGGATGTCGAACTTCTTGGCGCCGATGGCGCGCCGCAGTCCGATCTCGTTGGTGCGCTCCAGCACCGACGCCAGCATGATGTTCATGATCCCGATCCCGCCCACCAGCAGCGAGATGCTGGCGATCGCGCCCATGACGATGTTGAAGATCCCCTGGGTGCGCTGGTTCTGTTCGAGCAGCTTCTCGGGAACCACGATCGCGTAATCGTCGACGTAACGGTGCATCGCCGACATGAGGTTGTTGATCGTCGAAGCCTGCTCGCGCAGGTCGGCGTCCGGAGCGACCTGCACGATGATCTCGTTCAGCTCGTTTTCGACCGAATCGGTCTCGAACTTCTTGATGGCGGTGGTGATGGGGATGTAGATGTCGTTGTTGGGATTCTGCACCTTGACGCCTTCGAACTCCTGCTTGTCCACCATGGCGTCGGCCAGCACGCCGACCACGGTCAGCCACTGGTCGTTGACCTTGATCTGCTTGCCCAGGACGTCGCCGAAGCCGAACAGCTTCTGCTTGGCGGTCATCCCGAGGACGCACACCTGGGCGTTCTCCTTCTCGTCGGCGGGCAGAAAGAACGCCCCCTGCACGAGCTTCAGGTTCAGGATCGCCGGGTAGGTGCTGCTGACGCCGAGCACGCGGCTGTCGGCGCGCCCCTTCTCCGAAAGCACCTGATAGGTCTTGACCACCCGGCTCGCCGTCACGAGCGGCTTCGGCTTCAGCACCGCCTCGAGAGCCTCGACGTCGCGCAGGCTCACGCCGAGCGACTCGGTGCGGATCTGGCGCAGTTCCTCGGTCTTGAACTCCTTCGCCTGGATGATGATGTTGCGGATGCCGAAGTTCTCGATGATGCGCAGGCTCTCCTGTTCGGCGCCGGCGCCGATCGAGAGCATGGCGATGACGGCGCCGACCCCGAAGATCATTCCCAGCATGGTCAGGAAGGAACGGAGCTTGTGCCTCCCGAGGTTGCTGATCGCAACGGATATGCTCTCCATGGTGAACATGGCTTCGATCTCTCCCGAATCAAATCGCCGCTAGCGGCGGCCGCCCTCGCGGATGATGATCTGCATGCCGCCTCCGGGTCCCATGCCGCCCATGCCCATCCCCGGCCCGCGCCGGCCGCCCGGCGCCGTGCCCTTGCTGAAATCGGGCAGGTAGAGCTTGCGGGTTTCGAAGGGGTTGCGCAGGGCGATGATCTCGTTCTCCTCCACGCCCTTGAGGATCACGGCCTCGCCGTGCGCGCTCAGCCCCATCTCCACCGGACGGGCTTCGAAGGAATCGCCCTTGCGCACGTAGACCAGATATTGCTGCTCCTTCTCTCTGTAGGTCACGGCGCTCGAAGGCACCACGAAGCACGAGTCGTAGTCGGCGAGCACGACGTCGCCGCGCAAGTACATCCCCGGCCGGATGCGCTTGAGATCCGGCCCGGCGTCGACGATGCCCACGTCGCAGGTGAAGTAGCGCAGCGGCGAGTTGCGCTGCAGCGACTGCGCCACGGCCGAAACGCTGCGGATCACGCCGTGGTATTCCTTTTCCGGAATTGCATCGAGGCGGATGACCACATCCTGTCCCTTGGCCAGGTTGCCGCCGTCGCGCTCGAGCACATAGATGCGCGCCTGCAGGATCTCCAGGTCGACCACTTCCACCAGGACCTGTCCCGGCTGCGACTCGTCGCCGATCTGCGGCTCGCGCATGCGGTCGCGGCGGTAGAGTGCCAGGCCGGCCACCGGCGAGCGCAGCTCGAGCGAATTGAGGGTACGTTCCAGCACGCTGATCTCCGACTGGGCCCGGTTGCGCTCGATCGCCAGGATCTGCTGGTCCGAGCGTGCGATGCGCTGCTGCGTCTTGGCGCGCGCCTTCAGATACTCGATGCGCTCCTTGGACAGGTTGGCGTTGACCTGGGCGGTGATGATGTCCCATTTCGAGAATATGGTCTCGTCCTGCGGCATCACCGTCATGGCGTACTCGTAATCCATTTCCGCGCTCGTGCGGTCGAGCGAGAGCACCTTCGCGTCGGTTTGCTGCTTGGAGGTGGTGATCTTGGTTCGTTCCTCGTTGGCGCCCAGCGTGTTCTGCTGCCGCTCCAGGCTGAGCTTGGCGTCCGTGCTGTCGAAGCGCACCAGGAGGTCGCCCTCCCGGACGAAGTAACCCTCCGGGATGAGATAGGCCAGCCGCAGGCTCCCCGAAGGCGTGTTGGGGGTCGGCACCGGTGTGGTATCCAGGCCGACCACTTCCCCGGTCGCCGGCACCGTGACCCGGAAAGCCTCGCGCGACAGTTTTGCCACGGGGATCGGATCCTCCTCCGCCGCGGCGAACACGCGCGACACGCGCAGCCACAGGGCATCGCGATAGGCGAACAGCAGCACGCCCGCCGCGACGACCACCGCCAGCGCGAGGATGCGTCCTACGAGCCGCAACGGCCGGCGCTTCGCTTCGGTTTCATCGTCGTCGTAGTGTTTCATCGCACTCACCTCAGGCTCTCGGTTTGACCCGGATTTTTTCGTTGGCTTCCAACCCGGATTCCACGACGGCGGTCAGCCCGTCGTTGGTGCGCAACTGGATTTCGCGCCACTCCCAGGTCTTGTCCGCCGGCCGCCACACCTGGACGAAGGATCGGCCGCTGCGCTCCTGGATGCTCGACAGCGGTATGACGACCACCTGCGAGTACTTGCCGACCTGGAGCTGCGCCTTCACGCTCATCCCCGGCCGCAGCTGCTTCAGGTCGGTGTCCTGGAATTCGACGAAGGCTTCCGCGATCTTCTGCGGGCGGTCGAAGGTGGCCTGCTTGAGGATCGTGCCGATCGCGGTCACCTTGCCGCGGAAGGCGCGGCCCTGCACGGCATCGACCACGATATTGGCCTCCTGGCCGACCTTGACCTTGCCCACATCGACCTCGTCGACGTAGATCTTGGCTCGGATGGACGACAGGTCGGGGATCTCGACCACCGTGTCCATGCTCGAAACGTAGCTGCCGATCTCGCGCGGCTCGTTGTTCCAGTTGCGCTTGTAGATGACCACTCCCGACACGGGCGCGCGCACCGTCAGCGAGTCCATGGCGTCGATCAGGTTGTCCATGCGCTGCCGGTAGTTGCGCTCGTTGCTGCGCGAGATCTGCAGGTCGAGCTGCTGGCTTTCGGTCACGTACTTGACCTTCTGTTCCAGGGATTCGACGTTTCTCTTGGCGGCGTCGCGCCGGATGCGGGTTTCCTCGATGGCGATGGCGCTCACCAGTTCCGCCTGCTGGCCGAGCTTGATCTCCAGCTTCTCGAGATCGGCCTTGGCCTGCTCGAGCTGGAGCTTCAGGTTCTTGAGCTGGATTTCGGCGTCGGAGCGCTTCTTCTGCGCCTCTTCCTGGACGCGCTGGAAATTCGCGGTTTCGTCCCTGAGGCGCCGCGCGATGTCCGAGGTGTCGAATTCGAGCAGGAAATCCCCTTCGCTCACCTGCGCCCCCTCGTCGACCATGCGCAGCAGCTTGAAGCGGCTCTCCCGCCTTACGGAAGGCGGGCCGACGGCGACGCTGCGCGTGGCCTCGAGGATTCCCGTGGCGCTGATGATCAGGGGAAAGTCGACGCGCTGCGCGGTGATCAGGTCCTTGTCGCTCACCGCGGCGGCCACCCGGCTGGAACGATACAGCCAGAATGCGCCCGCCACCGTCAGCAGGAATATCACGAGCAGCAGGATCCATCTCTTCGCAGTCATACGCCCTTCTCCATTTGCACGGGCAGCAGCGGATCGCCCGTCGACACGCCCGACACGATCTGGACTTCGCGGTCCCCCACCGCGCCGACCTCCACCGTCTGTCGGACCGCGGTCTTGGGATCGGTTCCCTTGATTACATAATGGGCACCCTGCGCGTCGACCCCCAGATACTCGCGCGGGATCTTCGGCACGCCCTTGGCCAGCACCAGCGGGATTTCGACGCGCGCGGTCATTCCCGGCTTCATGATCGCCAGGTCCACGTTGTCGGGCTTGATGACGGCCTTGAATACCTTCTTCTGGGTATGGAATCCCCTGCGGCCGGCCACGCTCGTCAGCGATACGATCCGCCCCTGAAACTCGGCGCCGGGTACGGCATCGAGCCCGAAGCTGCAGCGCATGTCGCGGGCGAGGAAGCTGTATTCGGTGTCGTATACGTAGCCGATGACCTGCATGCTGGACAGGTCGGGAAGCTGCAGGACCGTCATGCCCGGGAATATGGTATCGCCCGGCTGCACCTTGCGGTTCTGGGCCCAGTTGTCGCCGTAAACCACGATGCCGTCCTGGGGCGCGTCCTTCTTGAGCAGGGCCAGGTCGCCGTCGAGCCTCTTGGCTTCGATCTCGGCCTGCGCGCGGTTGAAGCGCACCAGGGCCATCTGCGAATCGTACGTCGCTTCGAAATTGGCCAGCTGCTCTTTGGCTTTCTGCAGCGAGAGCTTCGCCTTTTCCAGGTCGAGCTGGTACTTCTGGTAGGTGTTGGCCGGCAGAAGATCCTTGTCGATCCTGGCGTACAGCTCGGCGACCCTGAGGTCGGCCTCGGCCTGGGTCACGCTGTTGGTCAAATCGCAGCGCTGCGCTTCCAGGTCGGCCTTGGTCTTTTCGATGGCCAGGGCGGTTTCGTCGAGCCGGCGCTCGATCTCGTATTTCTGATTCTGCAGCGCGGAGTCGTCGAATTCGACGATTCTCTCGCCCGCCCGCACCATGGCTCCCTCGGGCGCCAGGTATGTGATCGTGGCGGCGAATCCCATGCGCATCTGCGGCGCCTGGATGTCGACGGAGCGTTCTGCAACGAGTTCCCCGGTGATGTAGAGCCTCTTGATCACGTCTCCGCCGGAAACCTTATATACCTGCACCCTGGCGGATTCCTGCCCGGGCGATTTGCTCGCAACCGGGGCGGCCGATTGCGAAGTCACGGGTGCGGGCTTTTGCGCCGCCGCGCGGTAGACGAGTCCCGCCGCCGCAAATACGGCCGCGCCCGCCGCGATAGCCGCGAGAAGCCTGCTTGTTTTCGACCTTCGATTCACGGTAGCCATAGATCGCTCACTCGATGGGTTGCGGCGGTTGCCCGCCGGGCCTTTCCACCCTGATACGCATTTCCTGGGGCTGCTCCGGCTTCAGGGTTTTGACCCAAGCCAGCCAGGCCTCCTCGATCTTCTCGATGCTCGCGCCGAGCACTTCAGGCTGCATGATGAAGGGCGTGCTCGGTTTGCCGTCGCGCCCCGACTGAATCAGCTCCTTGATCTTCTCGATACCCACCTTTTCGATAAGGTAGCTGAAAAAGGTGCTCGCCTGTCCGTCGAAGAGCATGCGGTCCTGCTGATCCTTGGGAAGCATCCGCGAGCCGCCGCCTCCGCGGCCGCCGCCCCCCTGGCCCGGGCCGGAACGCTCCTGGCCGCCGCCCTCGCCCATGCGGATCACCGTGCCGCCGCCTCCGGCGCCCCCTCCGCCTCCACCGCCGCCTTCCGACGTCGGAGCGACGAAGGGGCGGGCCATTCCGAGCACGTCTTCGAGCGGGAAGGTTTGATCCAGGTTCTGCTGCAGGAAGGCGACGTTGGCGCCGGTGCCCGACACCCAGGAAGCGATGCCGATATCGAGCCAGTCGGGCAGCGGGCTGCGGCCGACATCCTCCAGGCGCGAGGAACGGTACTCCCGATCGGGCGCCAGCGCCGCCTGCAGGACGGCGAGCGCCATCTGCCGGACCGTGGTGCGCGCCAGGGCGGCCTCGGCCGCGGCGCGCATTTCGGGCGGCCGGTTGCGGATGCGGTCCCGCACCTCGGCGGGCAGTTCGCCCCCCATCTGCTGCCGCATGCGCTCGAGTTGCTCCTCGGCGCGCGCCTCGGCCGTCAATGCAACGACGACCCAGCTGTAGCCGGAGCGCAGCACGCGCGGCTCATAGATCGAATCCTTCTGCTGCAGCGTGCTGCAGATGAAGACCGCGCCTTTGGGCAGCTCCCCGCCGAGCAGCGTCGCAAGCTTCTGCATGCCCTCGGCGGCCGGCTTTTCGAAAGGAACGACCGCCTGGCGGTTGGCGGCGAAGAAATCGACGCCCGGAACGATGCCCCGAAACTGGTTGAAGTTCTTGAAAGACACCGCCTGCTGGGCCTGCCCCGGAGCAGTCCCGAGCAGCGCGCAAAGCATCAATGCGGCGATAGGCTGCATCATAATCCTTATGCCCTGCGGCGCCGCCTTCGGCGGCCGGCGCCGCTCGATCCTGTTCGATGCTGGATGCGGGCCAAGCACCCAGGTTTTCAGCCCGCTCCGGAGAGTAATTACGCCTGGCTGCCGGGCCTGTTCCGCTTTTTCCCCAAGGAAATGCGAGCGGAATCGCCGGCGTGCGAGAAGCCTTCCATCGGAGACGCACGGCGTCGACGCCCGAGGCACGCGCCGGCGGGCGCTACTTCCCCTTTTGTTTGCCCGGCAAGCTCAGGTGACGGCCCAACGCAAAAGGAGGCGCCTGCTTGCTTGCGGAAAAGGCCTCGACGACCATCTCGGGCTTGCGTGCGGCCAGATCGCGCAGCGCTTTCGCCGCTAGGCTGCGCACGACGCGGTTTTCGTCTGCGAGGCGCGCGATCAGATCCGGCAGGAAGGCCGGCGCCTTTGCCGGAACTTTCAGGGCCAGCCGGCCCAAGGCGTACGCCAAGTGCCAGCGCACGAAGGCGGAGTCGTCGGCGAGTCCGGCCTTGAGCCGCTCGATGATGCGCACCAGCCGTCCCGGATGCGATTCCGCGAGGCGGGCGGTCGCGGCCGCGGCCCGTTCGCGCACCAGGATGTCCTTGTCCTCGAACAGGCCCGCCAGCTCCCGGAGCCGGCGCGGA
>CAZHQK010000013.1:0-21057 GCA_964534795.1 uncultured Acidobacteriota bacterium | reverse complement strand
GCCGCCGCCGCCCGCCGTGCCGCCGGGGCCTTGGGATCCCGGCGGTCCTGCGCGACCCGGAGTGCCTCCGCCGCCGCGCAGCCCGCCGAGGTCGGCCGGCCTGTGCCAGAGCGAACTGCCGGACCCGGAGGAAAAGAGCATAAAGGGAAGCGTGAGTTCGTCCCCGCTCAGCGTGAACGGCCGATTGGCGACCGACTTGCCCAGGCGGGGCAGCGACAGGGAGATCAGGTTTCCGCTGATACTGTATGTGCCGCTGTCGGTGATGTTCTGGCCCGGCCCCACGGCTTTCAGGGTCGCGCCGCCCACGCCGTTGAACGTGATGGCGATGGACGCCCCGGCCGCCGGGACGCTGCCGTCGGAGTCGCGGACGAAATTCCACGTGCCCGTAAGGTTGCTCTGTTGTCCCGCCATCGGCGGTATCGCGCCCGAAAGTGCCGCCGAGGCCAGTATGGCCCACGCAAGAAGGATGAAACGTGCCGGTCCGTCGTTCCGACTGAGCATGCCGAACCTCCGCGATATGGAAAGGCCGCGCGCCCGCGCCTGCAGCGGGGCAGAAGAGATTATACCGCCGGTGCCGGCCGTTGCGGCGCGATTGTCGGGCGCGGGGTGTACGAGAAGCTTGCCGGGGCCGGCGGTGCCTGCGTATGATTCGGGCGCCGGGTGCGTCGCATGTCTCGTCGGGCGAGGCCGGTCTCGCGAACGTGACGCCGGAAATGGCGAGCTTTCGAGGAATGGAGGTCTGCATGAAACCGTTGTTGAAGGCGATCCTGTGCGGCTTGCTGGCGATGTCCTCCGTGTACGGCCGGACCAGGAGCGCGCTCGAGTCCGATGCGCAAGGTTGGGTCGACCTGCTGGCCGACAGGAGCATGAAGGATTGGGTGCGCGGCGTGCTCGCGGGCAACCCGATCGTGCGCGCCGGGCAGATGAGCGATCCGTCACCGTGGAGGCTGGATTCCGCGGGCTCGATCCTGGTCTGCGAGGGCGACAAGGCCGGGCATGAATGGCTGCGCTATGCGCGCGAGCTCGGCGACTTCATCGTGCACGTCGAGTTTCGTTTTGCGCCGGTCAAAGGGGAGACGCGTTACAACAGCGGCGTGTTCGTCCGGACCGCGGCCGACGGCAGGATCTGGCACCAGGCGCAGGCGACGCTCGCAGGCGGGTACCTCTTCGGCAGCACGCTGGTGAAGGGAACGCAGCAGATGGTGAACCTGCGCGACAGGATGACGGAGAACCGGGTGAAGCCCGCCGGGGAATGGAACGTCTACGAGGTGCGGGCCGAGGGCGGACGGATCGTTCTTTGGGTGAACGGCGCGGTCGTCAGCGAATTCACCGAATGCGAGGTGCCGCGCGGGTATTTCGGGCTGGAGGCCGAGGGATACCGCGTGGAGTTCCGCAACGTCCGTCTGAAGCGCCTCGACTGAGGCGGGCGGCGGAGGAAGGCGTGGAGGAGATCCGATTTCTCAGGGATATGGTGATCGTCTTCGGGTGCGCCACACCCGTGGTGTATCTGTTCCACCGCCTGAGGCAGTCTCCGATCGTCGGCTTCATGGTGAGCGGCATGCTGGTGGGCCCGTACGGCTTCAGCCTGATCGCCGACACCGACAGCGTGCGCACCCTGGCCGCCGTCGGGGTCATGATCCTGCTTTTCTCCCTCGGCCTGGAATTCTCGCTCAAGAAGCTGATGGAGACCCGCGTCGCCGTCTTCTTAACGGGACCGCTGCAGATGGCGGGCACCATCGTGCCGGTGATGCTGGCGGCCCGCTCTCTGGGCGCGCCCCTGCGCACCGGTTTCGTTTACGGGGCGCTCGTCGCCGTCTCGAGCACGGCGGTGCTCATGAAGATGCTGGTCGAGCGCGCCGAAGTGAATGCGCTTCACGGGCGGGTTGCACTCGGCATCTCGATATTCCAGGATCTGTGCACGGTTCCGCTGATCATCGCCATTCCCTTGCTGGCGAGCGGCGAGGCGGCGGTATATGCCATGTGGACGGCGCTCGCCTGGGCGGTGGTCGTCGTCGCCCTGGTGGTCGTGGTGGCGCGCTACGTCTTCCCGCTGCTGCTCGAAGGGATCCTGCGCACGCGCAGCAAGGAACTGTTCCTGATCACCTCCATCTTCATGTTCCTCGGCACCGCCTGGGTGACCTCGAAGATCGGCATCTCGCTGGCGCTCGGCTCGTTTCTGGCCGGGCTGATCCTTTCGGAATCGGAGTACGGCCACCAGATCTTCGCCGAGGTCCGTCCCTTCCGCGACAGTCTCAACAGTTTGTTTTTCGTCTCGGTGGGCATGCTGGTGGATCCCGCATTCATCGCGCGCCATGCGGGGCTGGTCGCGGGAATCACGCTCGCGGTCGTGATCGGCAAGACCCTGGTGATCACCGGCGCGGCGGCGGCCAGCCGCATCGCAGTAAGGGTGGGCCTGCTGTCCGGAGTGGCGCTGGCGCAGGTCGGGGAGTTTTCCTTCATCATGCTGCAGGCTGCGAGCGACGCGGGCCTGGTGGGCGCCCGCGCCTATCAGGCGATCCTGGCTTCCTCGCTGGTGAGTATGGTGCTGGCGCCGCCCCTGTTCTCGGCCGTGCGCAGGTTGAGCGGCGCACTCGCGGGGCGCGGCGCGGACGGGCGGGCCGCAGCGGCCTTGCCGGCGGCGGGGGAAGCCGCCGCCGGGATGCACGATCATGTGATCATCTGCGGCTTCGGGGTGGGCGGGCGCAGCATCGCCAGCGTGCTGAAGGCCGACGGCATCCCCTACGTGATCGTCGACCTCAACGCCCAGAGCGTGCGGGAGGCCGCGCGCGCCGGGGACCCGGTCATCTTTGGCGACTGCACGAGTACGCACATCCTGGAGATGGCGGGAATCGGGCGCGCGCGGGTGATCGTGCTGGTGATTTCCGATCCGTTCGCCACCCGGCTGGCCGTCGGCACCGCGCGCCGCATGAGCCGCGAGATCGTGATCCTGACGCGGACGAAGTACGTCGCGGACATCGACGATCTCTGGGATCTGGGTTCCACCGAGGTGATCGCCGAGGAATTCGAGGCGTCGCTCGAGCTGGTGACGCGCATCCTGCGCGTCTACAACGCCCCGCGGGCCATGGTGGCGGCGCAGATCAAG
This sequence comes from uncultured Acidobacteriota bacterium, assembly GCA_964534795.1. Classification (GTDB taxonomy): domain Bacteria; phylum Acidobacteriota; class UBA6911; order UBA6911; family UBA6911; genus CAZHQK01. Next base: position 17,954 of record CAZHQK010000013.1, on the reverse strand, counting down.
TCGATCCGCGAGCAGCGGTTCGGCATCTTCCGCGAGCGGCGCGCCACGGTGCCCCGCATCCGCCTGAGCAGCGACCTGGACGTCTACGCGGAGACCTGGGAGATGCCGCAGGGGTGCGCCTGGGACGGAGCGACGGTGGCGCAGACGCGTTTGCGCAGCGAAAGCGGCGCGCTGATTCTCGGCATCATCCGGGGCGAGCGCACGGTGAACAATCCCGGTCCGGAGGAGCGGCTGCACGCCGGCGACCGGCTCGTCATGAGCGGCACCAAGGAGCAGCTCAGGAAGGCGTTCGAGCTTCTCGAGCGCTGCCCGCCAAGGTAAATCCCGCGCCGGTAGACATCTGAGGTCCCGCGCGCCGCGCGGCACCGACGGCAATTCGGCCCCGGCAGGGGCCCTGAGCTGTTAGCCGGGGGTGAGTTCGGGTTTTCTGTCGGCCCTTCGGGGCTTTATCATTCCGTTGTCCGCTTGTCTCCAGGTTCGCTTCCGCTCACCTGGAGCTACCAGCTTCCGTCCCTCCGGGACGGGCATGGCCCCGGCAGGGGCCCTGAGCTGTTAGCCGGGGGTGAGCCGCAGGCGAACCCCCGGAAACGTGGGCCGTGCGTGCATCAAGCCCCGAAGGGCCGGCAGGAAGCGCAGCCCGCAGAATCGGCGATGCCCAATTCCGGCATTGCGCCGGCGTGCGATGCGGCAGTGCCGGAGGCACGGCGGCGGGTAGCCGGGGGTGAGCTGCAGGCGAACCCCCGGAAAGGGGCGTATCGATCACGCGAGCCCCGGAGGGCCGGCAGACCCGGAAGGCATGTATGTCCCGCGCGCCGCGCCGCACCGATGGCTGCTTTTCGTGCCGGAGCTACTGCCGGGTTTCGGACTGCAGCCGTCTATCGAGAAAGCGACACCAGTCCTGGTAAGCGGCTTGCGTGGCCGATGCGCGTCCGTGATCGGGGTCGACCGAAAGGATACGCTCGAGACCTGCGAAGGCCTCGGCAGGCGAGCGGTAGATCCCGGCGCCGATCCCTGCTCCGCGCGCCGCGCCCTGCGAGCCGTCCGTGTCGAACAGCTCGATCCTGGCTCCCGTCAGGTCGGCGAGGGTCTCCCTGAAAAGTGCGCTGAGAAACATGTTGGCATGGCCGGCGCGCAGCACCGCCGGGCGCATCCCCATCGAATCCATGACCCCCATGCCGTAGCGGAAGGCAAATGCCACCGCTTCCTGCGCGGCCCGGGCCAGGTGGGCCCGGTCATGCACATTGAAATTCAGGCCGGCGACGGCGCAGCCGACGTCGCGATTCCCCAGCATGCGTTCGGCGCCGTTGCCGAAGGGAAGGATACGCAGCCCTTGGGATCCGGCGGGGACGCCGGCAGCGAGTTCGTTCACCGTCGCGTAGTCGGCGCCGCCGAACATGTTCCTGCGGATCCAGGAGTACAGGATTCCCGCGCCGTTGATGCACAGGAGCACTCCGAGCCTCGGGGCGCCGGGGCCGTGGTTGACATGGGCGAAGGTGTTCAGGCGCCCCTCCGGGTCGCAGGCGGCCTCGGCGGTCACGCCGTAGACGACCCCCGAGGTTCCGGCCGTGGCCGCGAACTCGCCCGGATCGAGGACATTCAACGAGAATGCGTTGTTGGGTTGATCGCCCGCGCGATAGGCCACCGGAATGCCCGGGCGCAGCCCCAGTTCCTCCGCCGCCTGCCGGCGCAGCTTGCCTTGCACCGAAAAAACGGGCACAACCTCGGGGATGAGGGAAATGTCGAAGCCGAAATAATCCAGAAGGGCGGCCGACACGCGGTTCCCCCCGAAATCCCAGAAGATGCCCTCGGAAAGCCCGCAGACGGTCGTGCACGCCTCTCCGGTCATGCGCAGGGCGATGTAATCGCCGGGCAGCATGATCTTCCATATCTGGGAATAGACTTCCGACTCGTTCTCTTTGACCCATTTCAATCTGGAGGCGGTGAAATTGCCGGGAGAATTGAGCAGGCGCGACAGGCAAAGGTCGGTGCCCAGTTCGAGGAAGGCGCGCCTGCCGATTTCGACCGCACGGCTGTCGCACCAGATGATGGCGGGGCGCAGAGGCTCGCCGGCACGATCCACCACGACGAGGCCGTGCATCTGGTAGGAGATGCCGATGGCGCCGATGCCTTCGGGGTGAACTCCGGAGCTCTGCAGCACCCGGCGTGTGGCCCCCGCCAGGGCAGCCCACCAAAGCGAGGGGCGCTGTTCGGCCCAGCCGGGCCGCACGGCGATGATTTCCATTTCGGCGTCGGGAAAGAACGAGGAGGCGAGGCACCGGCCGGTGCGGGCATCCAGGATGCTCGCCTTCGCCGAGGAACTCCCGAGGTCGTAACCCAGAAGGTACATAGGCCGGACTCCGCCCCGGGGCATTGTACAACAGGTGAGGGAGCAGGAATTTGCTTGCCTGGCGATGCGCACAGGGATAGAAACGGTTCGCACATCAGGGAGCATGCCTATGAGAAGGAATCCTGTTCTTTGCGCAGTCCTCGCGCTCGCCGCCGCGTGCGTCGCCGCCCGGGGGCAGGGACTCTCGAGCCCCGAGCTCGTCGCCCGGCGCAACGCGATCGAGAAAGAGCTGCAGTCGCTTGCGGTCGTCGAGCGCAAGCTCATGGTGCCGATGCGCGACGGCAAGCGCATGGCCACGGACGTCTACCGCCCCAAGGACGCCTCGCGGAAGTACCCGGCGATCTTCGTGCGCACCCCGTACAATTTCAATTACTGGGACGTGCGCTTGGGCGCGCCGCGCGACATGAGCGCGCAGCTGGAGGCGGTCAAGCGCGGCTACGCCTACGTGGAGATGAACGAGCGCGGGCGCTTCTTTTCCGAGGGCAACTACGACATCCTCGGCCCGCCGCGCACCGACGGCGACGATGCCATATCGTGGATCGCCTCGCAGCCCTGGTGCAACGGCAAGGTGGGCACCATCGGCTGCTCGTCGACGGCGGAGTGGCAGCTGGGCGTGGCTGCACTCGGCAATCCCGCCTTTGCCGCGATGATCCCCATGGGATTCGGTGCGGGCGTCGGGCGCGTGCGGCCGTACTACGAGCAGGGGAACTGGTACCGCGGCGGCGCCGTGCAGATGCTGTTCATCACCTGGCTGTACGGCCAGCAGAACCAGGTACGGCCGATGTTTCCGCCGGACACCCCGCGCGAGGACCTGATCCGCGCCTCGAAGTGGTTCGATCTCGCCCCGCTGCTGCCGCCGGTGGACTGGTCCCAGGCGCTGCGCCATCTGCCGGTGATGGACATCATCGAGGCGGTGGGCGGCCCGCACGGGATCTTCGCCGATCCGATGCCGGTCGACACGGGCGGCGCCATGATCCGGCGTACGCCCGACGATCCCGCCTGGTACCGCGGCGGCCTTTGGCATGACGACATGACGATCAACGTTCCCGGCTTCTGGTTCATGTCGTGGTATGACGTCTCGGTGGGCCCGAATCTGGCCGCCTACAATCACGTGCGCCGGACGGCCCGGCCCGAGATCGCCGAACAGCAGTATGCCGTGATCGCCCCCACCCTTCATTGCGCCTACAAGCGCGCCACCGAGAACACGGTCGTGGGGGAGCGCAACGTCGGCGACGCGCGCCTCGATTACGACGCGCTCACCTACGCCTGGTTCGACCGTTTCCTCAAAGGGGAGGACAACGGCAGATTGCGCTCCATGCCCAGGGTGCGCTACTACACCATGGGGCTCAACAAATGGCAGGCGTCGGACACCTGGCCGCCCCGGGGCGCACAGCCGATGACGCTCTATCTCGCGAGCGGCGGCAACGCCAATACGCTCTACGGCGACGGCCTGCTGGCCGGGGCCCCGCCGGAGGAGGACAGGCCGGACAGCTTCGTCTACGATCCCATGGACCCGGTGCCTTCCTACGGCGGCAATGTCTGCTGCACCGGGAATGCGATCGCGGGGGGTGCCTTCGACCAGCGCCGCATCGAAACGCGGCCCGACGTCCTGGTCTATACCAGCGCCCCCCTGGAGCAAGGGATCGAGGTCAGCGGGCCGATCGAGGTCACGCTCTACGTGTCTTCGGACGTCAAGGACACTGACTTCACGGTGAAGCTCCTCGACGTCTATCCCGACGGTCCCGCTTACAACCTGGACGAAACCATCCAGCGGCTGCGCTACCGCGACGGGTACGACAAGCCGCTCGTCTGGATGGAGCCGGGCAAGGTCTACCAGGTGACGCTGCAGCCGATGACCACCAGCAACTATTTCGCCGCCGGCCACCGGATCCGCATCGAGGTGTCGAGCAGCAATTTCCCGCGCTTCGACCGCAACCTGAATACGGGCGGCAACAACTACGACGAGGTTCGGGGCGTGGTGGCGCGCAACACGGTGCATCACTCGCGGCGTTATCCTTCGCACGTTCGCCTGACCGTGGTGCGGTAGGCATAATGGGGACGCTCACCTATTTTCGCCAGGGGCGCGGCCCGAAGCCGCCCTCAGGGGCGGATACGGCAGATGGTGAAAACAGGTGAGCGTCCCTAGCGGATCGGGACGACGCCGAAGATGAAGGCGCTCCAGAGCGAGTGCGAAACGATCGGAGCGGCCAGACGGCGCCTCCGGAGATACAGCAGACCCCAGAAGGTCCCGGCAACGCAGGCCGCTCCAATGAGCATGACGTTCATCGAGAACACGTGGACGCCGCCATAGAGGGCAACGGCGGCAAGGAAGCCGCGCCGGCGCCCCCAGCGCTCCATCAGCACCTCCTGCAGGAAGCCCCGCCAGAACAGTTCCTCCCCCGGGCCGGTCACGAACAAAAGCAGCAGCAGGATCCATAACCGCCGAGTTCCCGCACCCAGCCCATAAATGTCTCCTACCTGCGCGTGCGCACCGGGAATGATGGAAACGGAAAGTATATGGCCCGCCCAGAAGATGCCGTACAGGAGGGCGGCCGACGCCAGCCCGATGAATGCTTCGGTGAGCGAACACCGAATCCTCGGCCTCCTGAAAAAGAGAGCGGAAGCCGTGATGACCGCCACGGTGCAGCCGATCTTGATCCAGAAATTACCCCACTCCAGGCCGAAGGTGATGCCCCAGCCGATACAAGCCAGGAGGATCGCTCCCTGCAGCATCGGATCAGACCAGTCTTTCCGAGAGGAGAACCGCCATCAGGAGAATGCCGAATACCGTGTCCAGCTGTGCCGTCATGGCATCCGCCGCTTCGGGGACTTCCCTGAGAAAAGTGCGTACCAGGGACGCCGCCTTGGGCAGCGACAGAAGCACCAGCAGGCCCCAGGGGGATAGAATACCGAAGACCACCATCGCGCCGATGGCCAGATAGGCGGCGCCGATGAAGCCCACGTAAACCGCCATGGACATCTTCGGCCCGAGGAGGATGCTGAGGGTTTTAACCCTCCGGCGCGTATCGTAGGATATGTCGCGGAAGTTGTTGGCGAATATTACCAGGGCCACGAGAACGCCGAAGGGCACGGATATCCAAAGTGCGCGCCACGAAAGGGCGCCGCGCTGGACCAGGTACGCCCCCTCCACCATCCCCGGTCCCCACATCAGAGCCACGGAAAGTTCGCCGAGCGCCCTGTATTTATATTTTACCGGTCCTGCGGTGTAGAAAACCCCGGCCAGGAATCCGCCCAGCCCGACCCAAAAAACCTTCGGCGAACGGAACCAGGCGAGAGCCAGGCCGATGATTATCGTGGCGGCAAAAAGGAAGACACCCTCGAGCAGGAGCTGCTTCGGCGTCAGCAAACCGGAGAAGATGGGGTGGGGCCGGTACCGGGCTGTAGGGCTGTCGGGCTGATCCACCTGATAGCGGGTGTCGAAATAGTTGTTGAGGACGTTGACCCCGGAGTGAAAAAGAATCATGCCGATGAGGGCGAGCGCATACCATCCCCAGCCGACGGGACCATCCTGCCAAGCAAGGAGCGTTCCCACCGTGATCGAGATGAAGGTCATCGACAGGGACCAGGGACGAGTGGCTATGATGTAATCCTTCGGGCCGGCCATCCTTCCTCCGTCCTTTGCGCACAAGCAAAAGCGCGGCAATCTACCAGAGGTTCGGGCAGCAGTCAATCACACCCGACCCTGGCAGTCCGCCGGCCCGGTTGCCCATCGCGGGCGCAAGCGCAGCACGATCTCGCCCCCGGCGGCCGCCGGGTGGAACCCGTGGCATATGCTGCCTGATATCCGCCCGAGGAATCGGTGAGCTGTTTCTGCCCGCGGGCCGCGGGGCCCCTTTCCTTGACGGCAATCGCCTCCGGACAGCATAATCACACGCCGTTCGAAGGAAGCGGGAAAGAGCATGCTCAAAAGAATTTTGATTACCGGCAACGTGGCGCGCCCCAATCCCGACGGGAGCGTCAACCAGCGAATCAATGTCAACTGGATCTTCCAGGTTCTGCGCCACCCCTTGGCCCTGGCCACCGGATTGCAGCCGGAAATACTCCTGCCGCCGCCCGACTTCCGGACCGACATGGAAGAATGGCTGAAGTCTTTTTCGCCGGACCATCCCGCTTGGCATGCGCGCCAAGGCCTGACTCCGGCCGATTTGGTGATCGGGTTCGAACTCCCGCCGAACGCCATCCATCAACTGGGCGAGCAGGAAGTGCCTCTGGTCGGCTTGACGGTGTGCCCCATCCGGTTTCTCGACGATATACTGTTCGATTTCTCCTGTCGCCGAATCGCCGGGGCGGATGGAATCTTGGGCGCGCGGCGGGTGCCGGAGGAGAGCTTCTACGTCCATGCCGGTCTCGTCAAGGCTCAGATGCAGTTATTGCCTCCGCTGGGCCTCCCGGCCCGTTCCGCCCTGCTCGTGGGGCAGACCCCGATCGACCAGTCGCTGATCGAAAACGGCAGAATGTTGAACCTGGAAATGTTCGAAGCCAGGTTGAAGACCGTTCTTGTGCGGCATGCCGCCGTATATTTCAAGCCTCATCCCTATGGCCAGAGCAAGGCGGTGACCGATTATCTCCGGCGGCTCGGAATTCGGGTCACGACTGAGAACGTTTACCGCCTGCTGTCGCAGGATGAAATCGAGGCCGTATACGCCATCAGTTCCAGCGTTCTTTCCGAGGCGCGCTATTTCGGAAAATCGGCCGAGTTCTTCAGGTCGACCCGGCCGCCTGCGGATGCGATGCCTGTGGCGCCGAGAGAATTCCTGACGGTGAATTTCTGGGCGGACCTCCTCGCTCCTCTTCACACGACGCGGCGCCTCGAACCCGACGTGTGGCTGGGCGACAAGCCCAACCGGCTGCGCAAGGCGTTCCGGAATTGGTGGGGCTACGATTTCGTTGAAAACCCGTCGGTGTGACGGATCCATTTCAGACCGGGCGCTCGGGAAAACGGTGACGCTCCCCGGTTTCGATGAGGAACGTAAGCGGCAAGCCGCGTGCATCCGGCGCGCGCCGCGCGGGTTCGGTAGCTTGAAGGAACAAGCTCACGGTCCGCCGCGCCGGGGCGGACCCACCGGCCCCGGCAGGGGCCCTGAGGGGGTAGCCGGGGGTGAGCCGAAGGCGAACCCCCGGAAAGGATCGTATCGATCAGTCGAGCCCCGGAGGGCCGGCAGATCAACGTTTCCGATTTATCTTTCTGCCGGCCCTTCGGGGTTTGTCGTATGCCGCTCCTTTTTCTCCAGGTTCGCTTCCGCTCACCTGGAGCTACCAGCTTCCGTCCCTCCGGGACGGATACGTCGCGCGCGGGTAGATCATGTGGCGTCGCCGTGCAACGGCTCATTTCTCGGACTACAATGAGCCCTCATGAAGGCAAAATGCTCACCTACAGTGAAATCCGGCGCCGCCCGAGCCGTCGGGATGCTCGAAGCCGCCGCCGACGAGCGCGTCGCGCGGCAGGCGCGCGCGTATTTCAAGTCCGGCGATGATGCAGTCTTTTTCGGAGTGCGCGCGCCCGGGGTCAGGGAGATCGAAAGACGGATATACGGGCTTGTCAAGAAGGCCTGGTCTGCAAGCGAGGCCGTTCGCTTCGCCGACGTGATGATTCGCAGAAAACATCTGGAAGCGAAGGCCGTCGGCATTCTCTTGCTGTCACGCTACTCGCGCAGCTTCGACGAGGCCCTGCTGGCGATGATCCGCAGATGGCTGGCGGCCGGGTATTGCTCCAACTGGGCTACCACGGACCTTCTGTCGACGGCCGTCCTGACGGGTCTGCTGAAGCGACATCCGCACCTTCTGGAAGACTTCAAAAGGTGGACGGCATCGGAATCGTTGTGGGTTCGGCGCGCCGCGGCGGTCTCGCTGACTCCGATCGCCCGCAGAGGCGAACACCTCGACACCGCATACCGGGTCGCGGCCGCGCTTCTCGACGATCGCGAAGACCTGATACATAAGGCGGTCGGCTGGCTTTTGCGCGAGTGCGGGAAGTCGGACGCGCGCAGGCTGGAAAGCTTTCTCCTGGATAATGGCCCGCGCATTCCCCGCACCGCGCTGCGCTATGCTGTCGAGCGTTTCGCACCCGCGCGCCGCAGGCGGTTGCTCGAACGAACCCGGCCGGGTTGATCGCATGCCGCGCGCAGCAGCCTTCGCGCGGCCGGGCTGCGGTCAGGGGGATGCGGGTCATTTTCCGGGGGAATTTGTGCTATTCTCGCGCCGGTCGCAGAAGCCGCCGCCCGGCGGCAGCTCGAAGGCCGGCAATGTACCACCGGCGTCGGCGGGCAAGAACAGGGGACGGGCAAGTCCCGGTTCCTGGTCTCGCCGAGGGAAATCCGCGCCTGCGGCGGTGGGCGGCAGGCGGCGGGCTTACTTTTCGCTTGTTTTTTGGTGCCCGTGATTCCAGACTGGTCCCCACGGAAGGGGGGTGCGCCCAGGGGCACAAAGACCGCGTGCGGCAGCTCTTGCCCTTGCAGGCCCGCGATGCAAAAGACCTTCAGGCGGGAAATGGCCTCCCTGGAGGATATCTTCACGTTCCTCCGGCATTTCTTCGACTGCGAGCACCTCGACCGCAGGCACCTTTTCACCCTGAGCCTGGCGGCCGAGGAGCTCTTTACCAACATGGTCAAGTACAATCCCGGAAACACCAACGACATCTCGATCGAGATCAGCACCACCGGCGACCGGGTGTGCCTGACGCTGACGGACCACGACGTGGATTTCTTCGATGTCACCCGGGAGCGCAGAGCTCCGCGGGGAGTTCCCCTGCAGGACCTGCAGGCCGGTGGACTCGGGCTTTGCATCGTCCAGCAGGCGGTGGATGGGATATCCTACGACTACGACGACCGGCGCAGCACGGTCACCGTCACCAAGAAGCTCCGGTAGCCTATGTTCGATATCCGGTGGGGCGATCAGGGAGAGGTCATACTGGCGGGCCGGTGGGACGCTTCCCAATCCGGTCGTGCAGAAACGTTCCTCCGCGGCGTGTCCGAGTCCGCGGTGGTCGACTTCCGCAATCTGGAGTACATCTCCAGCTCCGGGCTGGGCGTCCTGCTGGCAACCCAGAAGCGATTGTGGGAATCCGGCAAGAGCCTGCGGCTGGTCGGCCTGAGCAGCCATATCGCCGACGTCTTCCGCTATTCCGGCCTGGACCAGGTGTTCGAGATCGGCTAGAGGCCGCGCCGGGATCCGGCGCAGCCTTCCAACCTTTCGCGCGCCCGGTTGTAATTATGACAGAGCTGAGCGATGCGGACCTGGTGGCCCGATGCCTCCGAGGCGAACCCGGCGGGCTGGAGCAACTCCTGGAACGATACCAGCGCCCCGTGTTCAACATCGCTTTGCGCATGCTCCATGACTGCGAGGACGCGCGCGATGTCACGCAGAATGTTTTTGTCAAGGCTTACCAAAGCCTCGGACTGTACGATTCCCGGCACAAGTTTTTCAGCTGGATCTATCGGATCGCCGTGAACGAGTCCCTGAACTGGATCCGAAAAAGAAAAAGCTTCCTGCACGCCGCAAGGCAATGGCTGCTCCTCACTCCGCGCCGGACCGAGCCTGCGCAGGCCGATGTGGGCGCGGACGCCAGGCTGGCGCGGGCGCTGATGAAGCTCAAACCCGAACAGAGGGCGCTGGTGGTGCTGAAGCACGTGGCCGGATGTTCCTATCGCGATCTCAGCGCAATCCTGCAGGTCCAGGAAAAGACGGTGAAGTCCAGACTCTTCGAGGCGCGCCGGCTCTTGCGGGAGATCGTTTCGGCAGAACCGGGCTCGATGCGATGATCGAAGCGCGGATCCTGGAACTGATTCAGCAGGAGGTCGACGGGGAAAACACCCCGGACGAGAGCGGCGAGCTGCATCGCTATCTCTCGACCAGTGCCGAGGCGCGCGCTCTCTTCGAAAGCCTGCGCCGGCTCGCCGATTCTCTTGGTGCCATGCGCCCGGCCGATCCTCCGGCAGAGCTGGCCCCTTCCATCCTGGCCGCCCTGCGCCGGGGGCGGGCGCCCGCGGTGGGGGCGGCGCGCGCAACCGGTATCTGGAAATACGCCTATGCCGCGGCAGCCGGGCTGGTTCTCGGAATCCTGCTCGCCCCGATGATCCGCGAGGTGATCCCGGGCGGCGATCTTCCGGAGCCCGCGAAGGTGATGGGCACCATGGCCGGCAAGGAGCAGCTGAGCGCGACCGGTGCCATCGAGCGCAGGATCGCCGGCGAAGGGGTCGCCGGCACGCTGCGCCTGACCCGAAGCGGCGGCATGCTGCAAATGCAGCTCGAGCTTGCCTCTACGGAGACGATAGAGGCCGTCCTGGAGTACGACGCGCGCCATTGGCGCCTCAGGGGGATCGAGCAAGACGCCGAAATGCCCTTTCACGCCGCGGATCAGCGACTTTCATTCACTCACCGGGGCCGCAATCGATACACTGTGATGATGGTGCGCTCCGACGAAGGAGAACCCCGGCTCCTCTGGAGCTTCTATCGGTCCGGTGCCCTGTTGCATCGAGTTTCATATCTGCCGCCGGATCCTGCTGCGGCCGGAAGATAGAGCCGGCTCTCAGCGTCCCGGCAAAGCGCCGCGGGCCAACTTTTTCCTGTCTCATTTGTAATATGAGGCAGCGAGCGGTACGGAACCCAATCCATATAACAAGAAGGAGGATATCCCGATGGATACCCCGAACGCAAAGAAGGGCAGGAGCGGCAGGATTCTGCTGCTCGCCGTTCTGGTTGTGGCGGCGGCCGTGCTCGTGGTTTATTTCGGCAAGCTTTACCCTCCGACTTCCACGGAGGATGCTGCAGCCACCATCGGAGCGGTCAAGAAATACCGCGTGCGGCAGATCAGTGAAAACGATGTCGTGCTCGCGGGCCAGGAAGCGGAAAGAACCGAAATCCAATCCGCACACTTGCTGGACGGTGCCGCGGGTCTTCAGAATCTCAGCGCCCGGCTTGCGGCCATCACCGCCGAGCTGGCCGAGCGCGAAGGCGAGCCGGCTGCAGCCCGCCTGCAGAGGCTGGACTCCGAGGTTCAAGCGGCCAGCCGATTCCTGGAGAACGAGTCCGAACTCGTCGAGAATCGGGCAATGGCGGCCATGCGGGCGGAGCTGGAACTGGCGACCCGCATGATGGAAAGCCGCCTGGCTGCGTTCGACGGCGAGGAGCTTGCAGCCCGTAGGAAAGCGGCCATGAAACTCGCCGGTGACCTGGACAGCCTGGGGGCCAGGATGGAGAGCAAGGCCTTTCGCAACCTGGCCGATGAGCTCCTCGCTTTCAGGCGGAACTTGGACAGCCGCATGGCCGGCATGCGGGCGGGCGACGCCCTGAAGGCCCGGCTGGAAAGCCAGGACCGTGAGTTGGCGGCGCGCGCCGGCCGCATCGACCAGCGTTTCGCAGAGAACATGGAGGCGGAGCTGGCCGGCTTCGAGCGGGAGCTCGCCTCGGAGATCGAGCTGGCCAACCGCGCTATGGAGAGTCGGTGCGACTATCTCGAATCTCTCATGCTTGAACACCGTGCGCTCAAGAGTGCCGAAGCGGAGCTGGCGGCGGTCCACCGCAGCCTGGGAAACCGTGCGGCGGGTCTGCAGCGCAGCGCGCTGGAGAGCCTGCAGGCTCGGCTGTCCGAAACGAGCGCGGATCTGATGAGCCAGTCGGAAATGCTCGAAGCCGGGGCTCTGAAGGGCATGGGCGACCGGCTCCAGTCTGTCAGCCTCGAGCAGAAAGAACTCATGGGCTTGAGGGACGCACTGGAAGCCACCAGCCGCCGCCTGGAAGACAGGGCCTCCGAATTCGATCAGCCGGCCCTGGAGAGCGTGCGCAGGCGCTTGGGGGCCGTCAGCCGTCTGGTGGACGACAACCACGCGCAGCTGGAAAAGCGGGCGGTCGGGGGATTGTCCGCCCAGCTGCAATCCCTGGACAGCTACATGCAGACGCGCGCGTCATCCCTGCGGCAGGCGTCCCTGGAAGGCATGCGCCGCCACGCCGCCGGCATGAACAGTCAGCTGGAATCCCGTCGGGCCTTGCTGGAGCAGGAGGCGTTCGCCGGCCTCGAGGCTCGCCTGGACTCCCTCGGCCGGCAGGTCGAGAATCTCGCGGCCAGGCTGAAAAATCGCTGACCGCAGAGAGCGGCAACCGCGGATTTCGCGGATGTAACCCCCGATGGGATTCGCGAAATCCGCGGTCGCGTTCGACACTACGCTCCTTGGGCGGCGCCGCGGATACGAGATGAGCGGATCCCGGTCGGCAATGGCTCGAATTGCGGGCATGGTTGCTTCGATCATCCTGCCGGTGCCGCTGTGCGCTCAACTGCGCGTCTTCGAAACCGAGTACTTGAGGCTGGTCTATTACGACCCGGCCCATGCGTATGTCGTCCCGCACTTGGCGCGGTGCTTCGAAAACTCGCTGAAGTTCCATCGCACCCTCCTGCACTACACACCGAGCGAGAAGATCGTCGTCCTGCTCCAGGATTTCGGCGACTACGGGCATGGCGGGGCTTCGACGGTCCCTTGGAATTACCTGAGCATCGGAATGGAACCCTTCGATTACGTATACGAGACCATGCCGGCCAACGAGAGAATGAACTGGCTGATGCATCATGAACTGGTCCATGTGGCGGCGACCGACAAGGCCGCCGGAGCGGACCGCTTCTTCCGCCGGCTCTTCCGCGGAAAGATCGCTCCGATCGCCGAGCAGCCGGTTTCCATGGGTTACAGCTTCCTGACCAGCCCGCGCTGGTATTCGCCGAGGTGGTACCACGAAGGGATCGCGGTGTTCCTTGAGACCTGGATGGCCGGGGGACTCGGCCGGGTCCTGGGCGGGTACGACGAGATGGTGTTCCGCGCCATGGTCCTCGAAAACAGCTACTTCTACGACGTCGTCGGGCTCGAGTCCGAGGGGACCACCATCGATTTCCAGGTGGGGCAGAACTCCTACCTCTACGGCACCCGCTTTGTCACCTATCTCGCCCTGGTTTACGGGCCCGAGAAGCTGCTCCGGTGGTTCGACCGCGAGGACACCAGCAAACGCTATTTTTCGGGTCAGTTCGAGCGGGTTTACGGGAAGTCGCTGGACGAAGCCTGGCAGGAATGGATTCGGTGGGAGCACGAATGGCAGCACAAGAACCTCGAGCGGATCCGCCGGCATCCGGTTACTCCGGTGCGCGACGTGACCGCGCGCCCGCTGGGCTCGGTGTCGCGCTCGTTCTACGATCCGAAGAGCCGGGAGCTTTACCTGGCGATCAACTATCCCGCCGAAGGTGCGCAGATCGTCGCCATCGACACGGAACAGGGCACCCTGAGGAAGATCTGCGACGTGGTCTCGCCCGCCCTCTACTATGTCACCTCCTTGGCCTACGATCCCTCGGCCGGCAAGCTCTTCTTTACCACCGACAACACGCAGGGATGGCGCGATCTGAACGAGGTCACTGTGCGCGGCGGGCGCGTGCGGCGGCTTCTCGACAACTGCCGCGCGGGCGACCTCGTGCTGAATCCCGCCGACCGGTCGGTCTGGGGCGTGCAGCACCATAACGGCATCTCCACTCTCGTGTGCTTCCCGCTGCCGTACGACAAGGGCTGGAACACGATTCTCTCGCTGCCGTACGGCAAGGATATCTTCGATCTGGATATTGCTCCGGACGGCACGCAGCTCACAGCCTCCATGATCGAGATCGACGGACGCCAGCGCCTCATCGCGATGGACATCGGGAAACTGACCGGGGGCGACAGCAGCTACGAGGTTCTTCACGAATTCGAGAACAACAGCCCCGAGAACTTTGTCTTTTCACCGGACGGCCGATATCTCTACGGCACTTCCTATTATTCGGGCGTGTCCAACATATTCCGCTACGACCGGAGTGCGCGCAGGATGGAGGCCATGAGCAACGTCGAGATCGGGTTGTTCCGCCCGGTCCGCATCAGCGACGAGTACCTGCTCTCGTTCCGCTACACGGCTTCGGGCTTCGTTCCGGTCATCACGCCGAACCGGCCGGTCGAGGACGTGAGCGCGATTCACTACCTGGGGCAGGAGGTGGTGGAAAAGCACTCCATCGTGACGCGCTGGACCGTCGGGTCGCCGCTGAGCGTCGACCTCGATCGCGCGAAAGTCTACGAGGGGCGGTATTCGCCCGTCCGACAGGTGCGGCTTGCGTCCTGGTATCCGGTAGTCGAAGGGTACCGGGACACGTACGCTCTCGGGGCCCGGGTGAACTTCGCGGATCCGGTCGGGCTGAACGCGCTCGACCTCACCGTCTCCTGCAGCCCTTCCGGCAACCTGCGCTCGAGCGAGCGGGCGCACGTGAGCCTCGCATACAGCCGGTGGCCGTGGAAGTTGAGCGCGCGCTACAACGGGGCGGACTTTTACGACCTTTTCGGACCGACCAAGACCAGCCGGAAAGGGACCGCCCTGGGCGCCGGGTACCAGGGATTCCTGATCCAAGAACGTCCCAGGACTCTCGAATACCGATTCGAGGTCTCCGGCTTCCTGGGTCTGGACCGCCTGCCCGAATACCAGAACATCCCGACTTCCTACGACCGCCTGCTGGCTGCGAGCGCCCGGCTCGATTACAAGGATCTGCGGCGCTCGCTCGGCGCCGTGGACGCGGAAAAGGGAATCCAGTGGGCGCTCGTCTTTCAGAGCCAACTGGCCGATTCGAGGCTGTACGCGCGCGTGCGCGGGGATCTCGATCGCGGTTTTCGCCTGCCGGCCGCCCATTCATCCCTCTGGCTGCGGGGCAGCGCCGGGCAGTCCTTCGGCGACCGCAGGCAGCCGTTCGGAAAGTTCTATTTCGGCGGCTTCGGCAACAACTGGGTCGACTACCGCGAGAGTCGCCGCTATCGGGAGTACTATAGCTTCCCGGGTGTCGGGCTGAACGAAATCGGCGGGTCCAGGTACGCCAAGGCGATGGCCGAGTGGACGCTGCCGCCGCTGCGTTTCCGCCGCGCCGGATTTCCCTTTGCGTACGCCAATTGGGCCCAGCCGATTCTGTTTGCCTCGGGCGTAATCACCGGTTCCGGCCAGGCCGCGCCGGCGAGCAGGCTGGGCAATGCCGGCGGGCAGCTGGACCTGAAACTGGTGCTCTTTTCCAGTCTGGAATCGACCCTGTCTTTCGGATATGCTGCCGCCTTCGGGCCGCACCGGGCTCCGGAGCGGGAGGTGATGGTTTCACTGAAAATCCTGCGCTGAGATCGGGCGTGCGGAGACGCCGTCTGTGGAACCGGCGGCGGATCCCTTTGCAGCCCGGAACACGCGAACGTGAGCCCGATTATCGCCGATGTGCCAACCCGCGCCCCGCTTGCCCTTATTCCGGTGGTCCTGTTTCTCCTCGGCCTGATCTACCTGGACAGCTACAAGCTCGTGGGCCTGCGCACCGTCGCCGCGGCCATCGCCGGCGGTGCTGCAGCCGCGGTCGTATGCTACTGGATCAATAACTGGATATCGGGCGGCTTGCACCTGAGCGCCGCAGCGCACTCGAAATACGGCTCTCCCGTTGTCGAAGAGGCGGCCAAGGCGCTTCCCCTGATTTACTTGATCTGGAGTCGCAGGGTGGGCTTTCTGGTTGACGCGGCGATATACGGGTTCGCGGTGGGTGCCGGCTTCGCCGTGGTCGAGAACATCCACTATCTCGTGTCCGTACCGGAAGCCGGGCTGTCGGTCTGGATGATACGCGGGTTCGGCACCGCCACCATGCACGGTTGTGCCGGCGCGCTTTTCGCCATCGTGTCGAAGCTGCTGAGCGAAACGCGACCCGGCGGCGGCGCCGGTGTCTTTCTGCCGGGCCTGCTGGGCGCCATCGCGGCTCACTCGCTGCACAACCATTTCATCGTGCCGCCGCTCCTCTCGACCGCAGGGATCATGCTCGTGTTTCCGGGCCTCGTTTTTCTCGTCTTTCGCAGGAGCGAACGTTCACTGCAGCATTGGCTGGGAACCGGCTTCGACGCCGACATGGAGCTGCTGCAACTGATCCACTCCGGAAAACTGGGCGATTCGAGGATCGGCAGGTACCTGGGTGCGCTCCGGCAAAGCTTCCGCAGTGCGGTCGTGGCGGACATGCTCTGCTACGTCGGTATCCAGGCGGAATTGGCAATGCGCGCCAAGGGGGCCTTCCTGATGCAGAGCAGCGGTTTTCCCGTCCGGCCGGACCCGCAGGTCCGGGAGAAGTTCGAGGAGCTTCGTTACTTGGAACGGCAGATAGGAAGGACCGGCAGGCAGGCGATTGCGCCCTTCATCCACACCCGGAGCCACGACCTCTGGCAGCTGTCCAGGCTCATGGCGAGATAGCCGGGAAGCGCCGCATCCCCTCACTTCATCTTGAGCACCATGACCGTAATGTCGTCGTCCTGGGGCCGCCCGCGCGTGAAGCTGGCGACTTCCTCGAAAATCCGGTCCCTTATCGATGCGGCTTCCCGGCCGGCGGCGGCCCGGACGGTCTCCAGCAGTCTCTCCTCGCCGAACATCTCGCCCGAGTTCCCGGTCGCTTCGGTCACGCCGTCGGTGAAGGCCACCAGGACGTCGCCGGAGCGGAGCCTGATCGTCTCTTCCGCGTACGAAGCGAAATCGAACGCCCCTACGACCAGCGACCGGCTCGACAGAAACTCGCAATCGCGGCCGGCGCGCAGCAACAGCGGCGGGTTGTGGCCTGCGTTGACGAACGTGAGTTCCTCGCCCGCGAGCGCCGCGCAGAAAAGGGTGATGAACTTGGACGGCGCCGATTTCTGCACCAGCAGGTGATTGAGCGTCTTGACCGCCGCGGCGAGGGAGTCGCCGGCGTTCAGTTGCACCTGGAGGACGCTCTGCGCCATGGCCGCGAGCAATGCGGCGGCGATCCCTTTCCCCGACACGTCGGCCAGCACCGCCACCACGCGGCCGCCGGAGGCCGTGAACAGGTCGTAGAAATCCCCGTCCACGTAACGGGAGGGCACGCTGTGGGCGGCCAGTTCGGCGCAGCCGGCGTCGAGGCTCGATGAGGTCAGAAGGGCCAGCTGAACCTCACGGGCCATGGCGAGCTCCCGTTCCAGCCGGCACTTGGCTTCCTCCTGCTGGGCGAGCCGCACCGCCTCGAGTGCCTTGGAAGCCTCGAATGCCAGCGACTCGAGCAGGTTGATCGAGGCTTGCGAAAGCCCGCCGGCCCCATGGCGGCTGTCCACATAAAGAACCCCCAGAACATCCCGACCGTGGACTCCGGTGGTGTCGGTTCGCTCCGCCATCTGGAAACGCTGCAGGGGGAGGCACACGATGGTCCGCAGCTCCAGTGCCATCACGCTCTGCGCCGCCGCTACGAGATTGTCGTCCTGAACGGCGTCGAGAACGACGGTGCGGCAGGCGCGCAGCGCCTGGTCGGCCGCGGTGCGGCTTATGACAAGGGAAGAGGCCGGCAGCGTGCGCCGCCGGCGGTCGCGTGCGATCCGAAACTCCAGCTCGCCCGACTCGCCGCGCAGCATGAGCGCGCCGCGCTCGGCCCCGGTGATTTCGATGGCGGCATCGACGATCAGGCACAGAACCTCGTCGATCGAGAGTGAAATCCTCAGTGCCTGATTGACTTCCAGGAACCTGGCCAGGTTTTGCAGCTCCGCGCGCGCATGGAGTGGCTGCGCGGCCGAGGGCTCTTCTCCGGCGTCCTCGTCCTGCAGGT
>CAZHQK010000012.1:0-10262 GCA_964534795.1 uncultured Acidobacteriota bacterium | reverse complement strand
ACTTCAAGGGAATGCTCTTCGGGCTGTCGGACGGGCCCGTGGCCGTTCTGGCGCTGCTTCAGACACCCACCCCCACGGGCGTTCAGTACGCGACGCTCGTGCCTGCCTACCGGGATTACCTGCGCCGCAACAGTTTCATGTACATGCAGCAGGGGTATCCGCTCGACGCCGACCAGATCATTTCGGATTACTTCTTGAATACCGACGACCAGGATCCCTGGGACCTGCTGTACGAGACGCCGAATCCCGGTAATCCTCTGGTGCGCCGCTTCACCCCGCAGCAAGGAGCGAGGTTTGCAGTGATCGGTGTGGTCCAGACCAACGATCAATTCGATACGATCGGGATCGAAACGCTGCGCGGGCTTACTTACAGTGCGGACTCGATCGACATGAGCGAAGGCTCGCCGAATCTCGCGCGGGGATTCACCTTTGCCATAAGAACCGGCCTAGGGCGATATGCCAAGGTGCGCGTTTACGGCATCATCCAGGTGGGGAGCGAGCGCGACCTGCAGCTTCAGGTATACGTCTACCGCTGAGGGTCGTGTCGGTCTGCCGGCCCTTCCGGGGCTCGGCCTTGGCGGGTTCGCCTTTCTCCGGGTTCGCCTTCGGCTCACCCGGAGCTACCAGCTGCCGTGCCTCCGGCACTGGCCCGGCCGCGGAATGACCCTGAGCCGGTAGCCGGAGATTCGCCGAAGATGGCGGCGTTGCGGCTCGTGGCGATCGCGAGGCCCCGGCAGGGGCCCTGAGCGGGTAGCCGGGGGTGAGCCGCAGGCGAACCCCCGGAAAGGCGCGTATCGGTGACGCGAGTCCCGGAGGGCCGGCAGAAAGCCCTGCAAGGCGGTTCGGAACGATCAAGAGGCCCCGGCAGGGGCCCTGAGCGGGTAGCCGGGGGTGAGCCGCAGGCGAACCCCCGGAAAGCCCGGGCGGGCAGGTCGAGTCCCGGAGGGCCGGCAGAAAGCCCTGCAAGGCGGTTCGGGACGATCATCAGGTCCCGGCAGGGTCGCTGAGCGGGTAGCCGGGGCTGAGCCGCAGGCGAAGCATGGGGAATCGCGGCGATGCGGTTCGGGGGGATCAAGAGGCCCCGGCAGGGGCCCTGAGCGGGTAGCCGGGGGTGAGCCGCAGGCGAACCCCCGGAAAGGCGCGTATCGATGAAGCGAGTCCCGGAGGGCCGGCAGAAAGCCCTGCAAGGCGGTTCGGGACGATCATCAGGCCCCGGCAGGGGCCCTGAGCCGATAGCCGGGGGTGAGCCGCAGGCGAACCCCCGGAAAGGCGCGTATCGGTGACGCGAGTCCCGGAGGGCCGGCAGAAAACAGGCCCACTTGCCGTTCTTGTCTTGCCGCTTGTCGCCGCCACAACCCGAGATGATCCCGCAACGGAGCGGCTGTCTTACCCGGCAAGCTCGCGCAGGATGGAGGGGGTAAGCAGGAAAAGCAGCGTGCCGCGCGGCACGGGCGACAGCTGCTCGAGGTCGAGGGCGCACATACCGCCCTTCTTGAGTTCCACGTAATGCTCCGGCGATCCCCAGGCGAGCGCGCCCGCAAGCTCGCCCAGCGAAGGCTGGTGGCCCACGAGCATCAGCGCCTCGCTCTTCGCGTTGCGCCGGATCTCATCGTAGATTGCTTCGCGCGTTCCCGAGGGCGAGAGAGCTTGCGTCGCCCGCAGCGGGGTTTTGCCGCCCAGCGCCTTTTGGATGATCTCGGCCGTCTGGCGGGCGCGCACGAGGGGGCTGGTGAGGATGAGGTCGGGAATGGCCCCGATGCGCGCGAGCGCCGGGGCCGCTTTTTTCATCTTGGTGACGCCTTCCTCGGTCAGGGGCCTTTCGTCGTCGGCAAGCCCGGGCGTGCCCCGGGCGGCGGCGATGGCATGGCGGACGATATACAGTCTCATTTCGTTTTCCCTCCCGATCGTGCCGGCGGCCCGCTGCCGGCCCTCTTCGTACGAATCCGGAGTTTGCGCAAGGTCGCTTGCAGTCCGCCGAGCGCGGGCAGGATTTCCTGCCGCAATTGCGCCTTGCGCTCCCGGGTGATCGCGCGCGCCGGCCGCGGCGGCAGCAAGTCCTCGAAGGCTTCCAGTGCGGCGCGCAGCCGGCGCGATTGCACGCGCGCGTCGTGCACGGAATCCTCGCGCGGGGCTTCGACCAGGGCGGCCGCTTCCTCGAGCAGCGCGTGGCACTTGCGCCGCAGGACTGCGGCGGCGAATTCCCGTTCAGGCGGCTCCGGATCGGCGGCCATGAGAAGCTCGATGGTATACAAATGGCTCGGACTTTTGTAACATCGGAGAGCCCCGGCATCAAGCGGTTCCTGGGTTCCAAGGGGGCCTGCGCCCCGGTTCCGCAGCGCTCCCGGATCGGCCGGAGGCGGGCCGACTCGTCGCAGGAAGCGAGTCCCACATGCCGAACCCGTCCGCGGCCTTGATGGCCGCCATCGATATCGGCTCGAGCGCCATCCGCATGGATGTGGCCGAAGTGCGCGAGGACGGCGGGATCCGCGTCCTCGATTCCCTGAAGAAAGGGGTCCAGCTCGGCAAGGACGCTTTCACCACGGGAGCCTTGAGCGAAGAGTCGATCCGTTCGGCCTGCGCCGCGCTGCAGGATTTCAAGCGGGTGATGGACACTTACGGCGTGCTCCGTTACCGGGCGGTGGCCACGAGCGCGGTGCGGGAATCGTCCAACAGCGACCGGTTCCTCGACCGGATTCTCATGAGCACCGGCCTGGATGTCGAGATCATCGACGGGCCGGAGGAGAACCGGCTCACACTTTCGGCGGTGCTCGAAGCCCTGCGCGGAGTGCCCGCTCTGGAAGGGAAGTCCCTGCTGGTCGAGGTCGGGGGCGGAAGCGCGGATCTGACGCTGCTGGCCGGCCAGGAGCCCGTGCAGTCGGGAACCTTCCCGCTGGGCTCGATCCGCCTGCGCGCCGGGGTGCGGCCGGATGTCGGCACCCACGACAAGTGGGTGCGCTATCTGGCGCGGCAGATCTCGAACATCATCTCGACGGTCAAAGGTTCGATCGCGCTTGCCGAGGCGGATCATTTCATCGCGCTCGGCGGCGACGTGCGCTTCGCCGGCAGGGTTCTGGGCGGCCCGGCCGGCGCAGCCTGCCGCAGCATCGCGCGCGCAGCCTTCGAATCGTTCGTCGAGTCGGCCTGCAAGCTTCCCCCCGAGGCGCTCGTCCGCAAGTACGGGCTCTCGTACCCGGACGCCGAGACGCTGGTGCCCGCCCTGCTGGTCTATCTGCTCCTGCTGAGGCAGACCGGCGCGCAGGACGTCATCATCACCGAGGCCAGCATTCGCGCGGGCATCCTGCAGGATCTGGCACCTGCGGAGGAAAGCGCGCGGCGCAGCAGGCTGACGCAGCAGATCCTGTCGGCCGCGCGCAGCCTGGGCCGCAAGTACCAGTACGACGAGGAGCACGCCGAGCG
The DNA here is from genome assembly GCA_964534795.1 of uncultured Acidobacteriota bacterium. Lineage (GTDB taxonomy): Bacteria > Acidobacteriota > UBA6911 > UBA6911 > UBA6911 > CAZHQK01. Next base: position 6,845 of record CAZHQK010000012.1, on the reverse strand, counting down.
GGTGCGCGCCCTCGCCGAGCTCATCTTCGACCAGCTGCAGGCCGAGCAGCGCTTCGACGAGAACCATCGCCTCTACCTGCAGGTGGCCTCCCTGCTGCACGACATCGGCCTGTTCGTGGGATCGCGCGCGCACCACAAGCATTCCTACTATTTGATCTCGCAGTCCGACATTTTCGGCCTGCGGCCGCGGGAGCGCGAGATCATCGCCAACGTGGCGCGCTACCACCGGCGGGCGCTGCCGCAGCGCACGCACCTTCCCTTCGTCTCACTGGAGCGCGACGAGCGCATGCTGGTGTCCAAGCTGGCCGCCATCCTCCGGGTGGCGAACGCGCTCGACCGGGAACACCTGCAGAAGATCCGCGACCTCCGGGTCGCGCGCGAGGGAGACCAGGTCGTGCTCACGGTCCCGGGCGCGGCCGACCTGACCATGGAGCGCCTGGCCCTGGCGACGCGCAGCGACCTGTTCCGCGAGGTGTTCGGCAAGCGCATCATCCTGCGCGAGGCGCCGCAAAGCGTATGAGCCCCCGCCGCCTCGCCGAGTTTCTCAACCGTGAGCTGAGCTGGCTGGCGTTCAATGCGCGCGTGCTCGAGGAGGCCGAGGATGCGGGCACGCCGCTGCTCGAGAGGCTGCGCTTCTACTGCATCTTTCACTCGAACCTGGACGAATTCTTCATGGTGCGGGTCGCGTCGCTCATGCGCAGGGTCGAGGAGGGCGACCGCCGGCCCGACCCTTCGGGCCTGCCCCCTGCCGAGCAGCTGGAGTTGATCCGCTCGCGGGCGGCGGAACTCGGCGGCCGGGCCGAGAACCTCTACTACGGCGAGCTGCTCCCCGCGCTGGCGCGGGAGGGCATCCGCATCCTGGAAGCCGACGGCCTCGCCCCGGAGCAGAGGGCGTACCTGGACGATTGTTTCGAAAGAGAGATCTTCCCCGTGCTCACGCCGGTCGCGCTGCGGGAAGGCGGGGCGTTTCCGTACATCGCCGGACTGGCCTTGTATCTGGCCGTCCGGCTCGTGCCCGAAAGCGAAGGGGAACCGGGGGCGCGGCTGGCCGTCGTTCAGGTGCCGGCCGGCCTGCCGGGCCTGGTCCGCCTGCCGGGCGCGGACGGCCGATCGTATTGCTGGCTCAGCGATGCCGTGCGCTGCAGGCTTGCCGGGCTTTTTCGCGGCTGCCGGATCGTGGAGGCGGGCGCCTTCCGCCTGACGAGGGACTCCGAACTCGAGCTGGACGACGAGGGCTCGGACGATTATCTGCGCGTGCTGGAATCGGGATTGAAACGGCGCAAGCGGGCCCGGAGCGTGCGCCTGCAATACGAAAGAGGCCTGTCGCCGCATCTGCTGGCCGGCTTGCAGCAGGGACTCGAGGTCGAGGATCGGGCGCTCGATCCCGGGCGCGGCCCTCTGGATCCTCGACCCTTGATGGGGATCGCGGACATGGCCGGATTCGGGCATCTGCGCTTCGCGCCCCAACCCCCGTTGCGGCCTCCGGTCTTCGAGCAGCGCCGCAGCATCTTCGAGATCGTCCGGGAAGGGGACATCGTCCTGCACCACCCTTACGATTCGTTCGAACCGGTGATCGACTTCATCCGCAGCGCCGCCGATGACCCGGACGTGCTGGCCGTCAAGCAGACACTGTATCGCACGAGCGGCCTGGCGTCGCCGGTGGTCGCCGCCCTGATCCGTGCCGCCGAGGCCGGCAAGCAGGTGACGGTCCTGGTGGAATTGACGGCGCGCTTCGACGAAGAGCGCAATATCAGCTGGGCGAGGCATCTCGAGGAGGCCGGCGCCCACGTGATCTACGGCGTCGCCGGGCTGAAGGTGCATGCCAAGATCGCCCTGGTGGTGCGCCGGGAAGCGGACGGCATACGCCGCTATGTGCATCTGGGCACGGGAAACTACAACGAGCGCACCGCCCGCGTATACACCGATATCGGCCTGCTGACGGCGGCCGAGGAGTTCGGCGCCGACGCTTCCGGGTTCTTCAACACGATCACCGGTTACTCGGAGCCTCCCGCCTTCTCGAGGCTCGTCATGGCTCCCCACCAGATGCGGCAGGCGGTTTTGGGACTCATCCGCCGGGAGATCGACCGCGCCCGCTCGGGGCAGAGCGCCGGGATAACGGCCAAGATGAACTCCCTGGTCGATCCGGAAATCATCGAAGAGCTCTATCGTGCGAGCGGCGCGGGTATCCAGGTGCGGCTGAACGTGCGCGGCATATGCTGCCTGCGCCCCGGCGTCCGCGGGCTGAGCGAAAACATCCGCGTGGTTTCCATCGTCGACCGCTACCTCGAGCACAGCCGGGTATTCTTGTTCGACAACGGCGGCGCGCCCGAGGTCTACGTCTCGAGCGCCGACTGGATGCCGCGCAATCTCGATCGGCGCATCGAGCTGATGTTTCCCATACTCCAGGAGGACTGCAAGAGGCGGGTGGCGACCCACCTGGAGGCGCAGTTCCAGGACGATTGCAAGGCGCGCCTGCTCGGCGCCGACGGGGCGTACGCGCGCGCGGGCCGGCCGGGTGCCTTCCGTGTGCAGGAGGAAATCTACCGGCGCCTTGCGGCGGAATACGACGAGGTGCGCCGCATGCCTCCCGTGCGTTTCGTACCCCTGGAGCGCAAGGAAAACAAAGGATGAATGGGCCGCGGCCTGCTCAGCCGGACGCCCTTTCTGCCGCCGCCAGGATCGGGAAATAGGCGGCGAAGAAGGCCTCGAGAGTGCGGCGGGCGGCGGCGACTCCGGCGCGGGGCAACAGGAAGCCGAAGGCGAGGCTTTCGCCTGCGCGGTCGCTGACGGCGCGGACGCAACGGAACGGAACGGCCCTTTCGGCCGCGACGCGGGCGAGGGCGGCGGTTTCCATGTCGACGGCGGCGGCGCGGAAAGCGCGGAACAGGCGCGCCTTCTGCGCCGCGCGGCCGACCGGCCGCGGCACGGTCAGGATTTCTCCGATGCGGAAGGCGAGGTTCGCGGTGCGCGCCGCGAGCTCGAGGTCTCCGCCGGCGCCGGGTTCCCAGGAGACCGGCGCGGCGCCTGCGGGCGCCCACACGCGGCGGGCGATGACGAGGTCGCCTGCCTGCAGCGCGGGATCCAGGGCGCCGGCATACCCCGTGACCAGAATCGCCGACGGACGCGTTTGCGCGATGGCCGCTTCCAGCCGGCGGGCCGCGCGCCCCATGCCGATGCCGGTGCGCAGAAAAAAGCAGGTGTAACCGCCGCAGTCTCCTTGGCGCCGGACCGGACCGCGTCCCTCGAGAGGGCTCAGCGCACGACACGCCTTGCAGGCCGAAGCCAGCTCTCCGCTCAGGGCCGCCGCGATCAGGAGCGTCATGGTCTCATGCCCCGGGATCGCATCAGGCCGGACGGCGGCAGATCCGGCACGAGAAAACGCTGCGCGCGCCCATGCGCCGCGGTCACCGCCTCCGCCGCCAGGTAACCGCCGCGCACGGCGCTTTCCATGGTGGCGGGCCATCCCGTCCGGATCCAGTCCCCGGCGAGGAAGAGGTTGGGGACGGCCGTCGCCGGCGGCGGGCGCAGCGCATCGCAGGTCGCGTTGGGCGAGAAGGTGGCCGCAGGCGCGCGCAGCACCCGGGCGCGCACGAGCCTCGCCTTTCCCGACTCCGGCAGGGCCTCCCCGAGTTCGCGCAGCGCGATCTCGAGGATCTCCTTTCGGCCCAGCTGCGACCACGAACGGGAGGCGCTGGTTACCAGTTGCAGGTAGCAATCCGGAGAAGATTTCGCCCCGGAGGTCCGCGTCTTGTCGAAAAACCAGTGGACGCTCCTGCCCGGCAGGACGGCGAAATCGTAATCCGCGACCGGGCGGTCGTACCAGAGGTGGATGCCGGTGATCGGGCTGGGTTCGAGTTCGCGCGCGCGCTCGAGCCCCGCGAGGCTCGCGGCATGGTCCGGTAGCAGAGCTCCGGCCTGGTGCCACGGGAGAGCGAGAACGAAAGCGTCGGCGGCGAGCACGCGGCCTCCGGCCGCCTCGGCCTCGGCCACCCGCCCGTCGCGCAGGCGCAGCCGCCGCACTTCCGTGCGCAGGAGGATCTCGCGCGCGATCCGGCCCTGGCCGCCCTTGTCGTACAGGGAGATCAAGGGAACCGTTGGGACTCCGAGCCACCATGCGCGGGAATTCGCGAGAAACGCCTCGACGAAGAACTTCGCGGCATAGGCCGTTGCCGCGCGCTCGATCTGCTCGTTGAGAGCGCTCGCGACGATCGGCCGCCAGAAATACTCGGCCGCCCTGCGGGTCTGCCGCTGCGAACGGAGCCAGTCGCCGAAGGGCAGCGGCGGCAGCGTGCGCCGGCGGTACTGCCGGCAGACGGCGGCGAGCGCGCGCGCGATGCCCGCCTTGTCCCCAAGGTCGAGAAACGGCAGGGCGAGGAACGAGGGCAGGAAATGAAGCGGCGCCGGCAGCAGGCTCGCGCGCAGCCGGGCAACCGCGCCCTGCGGGCCCAGGAAGGGGATCTCGCGGTAGAAGCGCAGGTGGCGCTCGGCCCCGATGCGGCGCAGGAAGTCGAGCAGGTTGGTGCAGCAGGGCATCAGGACGTGCTGGCCGGTGTCGATCGGGCCGCCGGCGCCGGCATCCGGGTGCGAGCCCGCGCGTCCGCCGAGCGACGGGCGCTTTTCCACGAGCGTGACGTCGCAGCCGGCCGCGGTGAGGGCCGCTGCGGCGCTCATGCCGGCCAGCCCGCCTCCGATGACGACCACCCGAGCGGCACCCGAACTCACCGGATTGCGGACTCCCAGGGCAGGAAACGCATGGCCATGGCCTTGAGCGCGATCCGGAGCTTTTCCGGGCTCGAGAGCCGCACGGTGGAACCGAAGACGTCGAACTGCCGGCGCGCGATCTTCCGCAGGATGCCGTGGTATATTTCGATCATGGCCCAGAGCGCCGGCCTGGCCGCCCTCTCGATGAGGGGCACGAGCTGCCAGGCCCGGCTGTAGTAGCTGCGGGCGCGCGCGGCCTCGAAGGCCATGAGCCGGCGGAAGCGGCCGTCCATGACGCCGCGTTTCAGCTCCTCGGCGCTGTAGCCGAACTTCTCGAGGTCCTCGGCGGGCAGATAGGTGCGCCCGAGGCGCGCGTCCTCGCCGAGGTCGCGCAGGATGTTGGTCAGCTGGAAGGCGATGCCGCAATATTCGGCATATTTCCTGGCCCGCTCGTCGGAGTAGCCGAAAACCTGCAGGCAGACCAGCCCCACGGACGAGGCGACGTGGAAGCAGTAGCGGTAGAGGTCGTCGAACGTGCGGTAGCAAGGCACGGTGAGATCCATCTCGACCCCGTCGATCATCCAGTGGAAGTAGCGTGCGGGGATGGAGAAGCGGCGCACCGTGTCCTCGAAGGCGGGCAGGAAGGGGGCGGCCTCCACCCGCCCGTGGAAGGCATCCTCCAGGGCGGCGCGCCACGCGCGCAGCTTTTCCTGCTTCTCCTCGACGGTGCCGGGGCTGTCGGCGATGTCGTCGCAGCGGCGCATGAAGGCGTAGACGGCGCACAGCGCCAGGCGTTTCTCGCGCGGCAGGACGATGAAGGCGTAATAGAAGTTGCGCGCGCGGCTGCGGGCCGTACGAACGGCGGAGCGGTACGATTCCTCCACTGCGGAATTCATGGCATGCCTGCACGGCGGCCTGCCGCGATGCGCAGTCCGTCGAGGAAAACGCGCGCGCGGTCCAGGCGGGACAGCTGCGGGCGCCGCGCCAGCGTATCGTAGTGCGCTTTTTCGATCCTGCGCAGGATCGCCAGTCCCCCGCTCGAAAACAGGGCGACGACCAGGCGCATGCGCCCGCCGAGCAGGCCGACGAGCTCGAGACCCTGGGCGAACAGGGCGCGGGTGCGCGCGAGCAGGTCGGCCATCATGGCGCGCCAGGCCGGCCCGACGAGCGCGCGCCCGAGCATGTCTTCGGTACAGCCGTGCCCGTCGAGAATCTCGCGCGGGATGTAGATCCTGCCGCGCCGGTAGTCGCGCGCCAGGTCCTGCCAGAAATTCGCGAGCTGCAGCGCCGTGCAGGTGCAATCGCTGAGGGACTGCCGGCGCTCGTCGGCGCAGCCGGCGATGCGCAACACCAGCCGGCCCACGGGATTGGCGGATTTCGCGCAATAGCCCAGCAGCTCCTGCCAGCTGCGGTAGCGGTTCTGCATCCGGTCCTGCCGGAAGGCGGCCAGCAGATCGAGGAAGGGCTCTTTCGGCAGATCGAATTTCCCGACGGTCCGCTGCAGCGCGACGAACACCGGGTGAGCCGCGCGGCCTTCGTAGCAGTCGTTCAGGAGCGCCTGCCATTCGTCGAGGCGGCGCAAGGACTCGGCGGGATCGTGCACTTCGTCGGCGAAGTCGTCCGCGATGCGGCAGAAGGCATAGACGGCGGCAAAGTGGGGGCGCAGCGCGGCAGGCAGGAAAAGGGAAAGAACGGGGAAGTTCTCGTAGTGGCGGCGGGCCAGGCTGCGGCAATAGGCTTCGGCTTCGGCGCGGGAGGCCGGCGCCGGGGCCGGTCGTATCGGGATTGCGATCTCCGGTGCGCTGCGCATAGGCTTTCGGGCGGCGGCGCGCGCGGCGGTGCAGGCCGCTTACGGGATTATGGCGATCTTCAGATCGCCGTTGCGGTGCAACAGCTTCTCCAGGACGCCTCCGAGGGCGGCCAGGCGCTCCTCGCCCGTGATCAGCATCCGGGCGCTGATCCGGCCGCGGCGGATGACGTCCAGGGCCTCGCGTATGTGGCGCGGCGTGTGGTGGAAGCTGGCCTTGATGGTGATTTCGGAGTAGTGGATCAGCGTGGTATCCAGGGGGATCTGCGTTCCGGAGGGGCAGCCGCCGAAAAGGTTGATCGTACCTCCGCGGCGCACCATGCCCATCGCCTGCTGC
>CAZHQK010000011.1:0-44058 GCA_964534795.1 uncultured Acidobacteriota bacterium | reverse complement strand
CTGCAGGGTGATGACCGCCTTCTTGTATGTGATCAGCGACTGCAGCTCCTGCCCCTGGGCATTGGCGAGGAAGTTCTGCCGGTCGAGCACGCGGAAATTCTCGCTCAGGCCCGCCTGGAAGCGCTTTTCCTCGCCGGCCAGCTGCTCCTCGGCCAGCTGGCGCGCGACCCGTGCCTGCTGGACGCGCTTGCGGCTCGTCTCGAGCGCCTGCACCGCATTGCGCACGTCGACCTGGATCTGCTGCTCGGTCTTCTTGCGATTCATGAGGGTCTGGCGCCTCTGGATCTGGTACTGCGCGAGCTGCGCCTCGAGGCTGCGGCTGCGCAGGGGGATTTCCATGTTCAGAGCGAACGACCAGGTGTTGTAGCCCTTGGTGAAAAAGACGTTGTACAGGTGCCAGAACCCACCGATCAGGTCCTTGTTGCTGGCGCCCGCGGGTCCCGCGGAAGCCGTGGAACCGAGGCTGGCGAGAAAATTCAACTGCCACTTCTTGTTGTTCTGACTGACGCTGTAGCTGACCTCGTTCTGCTGGAGCTGTATGTCGAGCAGCTCCAGTTCCGGCCTGTTCTTGAGCGCCGTGGCGATGGCGTCGTCGAGAACCACGGGGTATTCCTGGTACTCCGGAGTTTCGGTGGGCACGATCACCTGCCGCCAGATCTCGGAATTCCGGTCGCTGGAGATCAGCTGGCGCAGGTTGTTTTCGACCCGATGGATGTTCTCCTCGGCGGCGTAGAGATTGACCTCGCGGTTGGCAAGGTCGGCCTCCGCCTCGGTGATGCTGATCGGGGCCAGAGTGCCGATCTCCACCTTCTTGCGGTTGTCGCGCACGGTGATCTGCGCAAGGCGCACGGAATTCCTGGCGATTTCGTAGTTGCGGATGGCGCCCACCAGATCCCAGTAAACAGACTGGATGTTCGCGATGGTGTTGACGACCTGCTGCTTGAAGTTCGTGTCGTTGGTCTTGACGTCCAGGTTGATGAGCTTGATCTGGCCGCGCGTCTGATCGATGCGGAAGTTCCGCCAGAGCGGCTGGGTGAATGTGACCGAGCCGTTGGCGCTATAGGACGGGTTGAACAGCTGGAATGTGCGGTTGGTATCGAGCCAGTTCGAGTTGATGTTGGCCCGGATGCTGGCCCCTGTGGGGAGGGTCTGGTTGTAGCTGAAATTCCAGGCCCAGGTATCGTTCTGATTGAACTTTCCGGCTCCCGATTGATCGAGCGTCGTGTTCGGCGATTGCGAGCGCTGGCGGCTCAGTGTCGCGGTCAGCGTCGGATCGTACGGGCCGCGCGCGCCGTAGACCCGCTGCTGGTAGATCTCTTCGTTCGTGTCGGCGATGGCGATGTCGAGGTTGCTCTGCAGGGCGAGCTTGGTCACGTCGCGCAGCGACATCATCACCGCGGTGCCGTTTTTCTGCGCGATTTCGATCGGGCTCAACGGCAGGGGCGGCAGGCCCTCATCGGAGGCCTGCTGCGCCGGTTGCTGCACCGGCTTGTCCTGAGCGAATGCCCGGGGCGCGGGAACGATCAGAAAAGGCGACAGAAGAAGCAGGGCGGCCACACCCGCGGTCCCCTTGCGCAGGACCGCATGTCGAGAGGTAAGGGAGAGCATGTTCATCGGAAACTCCTTGAGATGCGCATACAAGTACGGCTCATTTGCCAACACACAATACGATCCTCTAAGACAAAATGTTTCAGAAACAAAGAGCCGACCTCGACGATCGAGGTCGGCCCGTCCTGCCGTTGCGAGCGCCGCAGCCGCTCACCTTTCCGGAGGAGGCGGCGGATCGCCGGGGCGCTTCAGTGTCGGCCGGTCCTTTTTGGCCTTGCCCGCTTCGTCCGGATCGGTCGGATCGCCGCTTCCGGTATCCGTGCGCCGCTTGAGCGTCGGGCGCTTCTGGTCGATGTTGCTCGTGATGGTTTCGCCTTTCTGCGCATTGTCGATGGCGAGCAGCCGGGCCTTGACCCGCTGGAATTCGGAGCTGTCGACGATGTAGTTGTCTTTTTCCGGCAGGTAGCGCTGCTCATCGATGCACAGCGCGATACGGTCTTCCGTGTACGGATGCGTGCGGAACCATCCGGCCAGGCGTCCGGGCTTGGACTTTTCCTGCCTCTGGAGCTTCTCGAAAAAGGTCACGAACGCGCCCGGGTCGTAACCCGTGTTCCACTGGTACTGGATGCCGAGCTGGTCGGCTTCCTTCTCGGACTCGCGCGTGATCCCCAGCAGCTCGAGGTTGATTCCGAGCCCCAGAGCGTTCTGGATACCCACCTGCGTCCAGGAGCCGTATCCGCCTATGAACAGGGCGGGAATGGTCGCGAGCTGCAGGATCTGCGCCTTCGACAACCTTTCGGTCGCATGCCGCGCCGTCACGTGCGAAATCTCATGGGCCATGACCCCGGCCAGTTCCGCCTCGTTGTCCGCCGCCAGGATCAGCCCTTTGTTGACGTAGAAATAGCCGCCGGGGAAGGCGAAGGCATTCACCTCGTCGGTATCCACGACTTTGATATGGAAGGGCACCTTCGCGTCGGAGTGGCGGACCAGGTTCTGGCCCACTTTGTCGACGTACTCGGCGATGACCGGGTCTTCGACCAGGCGCGCGGTCTGCTCGAACTGCGCTGCGAGCTGGGCGCCGATCTCGATCTCCTTTTCCAGCGAGATGAAGTTGGGGAAAAGCCCCCAGATCCTCCCGGTTATGTCGCGGTTGCCGATATTCTCGACGTCGCCGTGCCGGCGGCCGGCCGTGCCGGTCGGGGCAAAACAGAGCAGCGCGACCAGTGCGATCGCAGCCAATCTCGTCGACAGCACTTTCATAAACCCTCCCCCGGGGAGCCGATTGTCATCCCGGCACATTCCCGCTATGCTAAGCCTCGACCGCGGGCGCCGGGCGGGATCATCGCGGCGATGGCCCCAATCTATATGACGCTCGCGTGCGGGAAATGTGTCAATTAATTATTAGCTGCGGATGCCTGCTGTGTCAAATACTTAGCGCAGAATCCGCGCTGCGGGATGCAAGCGGCCGCGCCCGCTCGTGGACGGCCGGAAAACCCTGCCTCGGCCGGGGATGGATACCATGAAGATTCTTACGGCAAGACAGGTGGCGGAAGTCGACCGATTGACTTCGGAACTATACGGCATTCCATCCCGGCTGCTCATGGAATGCGCCGGGCGATCGGTCGTGGACGCTCTCGACCGGGAGCGTTCGGGCTCGCTTCAGGATCGCATTGTAATCTTCTGCGGCCGCGGCAACAACGGCGGCGACGGCCTGGTGGCTGCGCGCCACCTCGTCTCGCGCGGCGGCAGGCCGGAGGTCGTGCTTTTCGCCGATCCGGCGCAATTGAAAGGCGACGCTCTGGCGAACTGGGAAGCGGTCCGGTCCCTGGGTCTTACGGTGCACGTCGCGGCCGCCGTCCGCGAACAACGTGCTCTGTTGCGCAGGCTGGCTCGCCCCCCGGTCATCATCGACGCCCTGCTCGGCACCGGCCTGTCGAAGCCCATAGGTCCCGATCTCAAGGGCGCAGTCGGATGGATCAACGGCGCTTGCGGCGGATCCTACGTGGTCTCGGTGGACATTCCGTCGGGCCTGTTCGCCGACTCGCCGTCGGTCCCCGGCCCGGCCGTCCGCGCCCACCTGACGGTCACCTTCACGGCCCTCAAGCCGGCGCTCGTCTTTCCGCCGGCTGCGGAGCTGGCCGGCAGGGTGCAGGCGGTCGCGATCGGCTCGCCCGCCTGGCTCCTTGAAAACCCGGAGTACAAGCTCGCGCTCGCCGAGGCCGCCCAGGTCAGGAAAGTTCTGCCGCGGCGCGCGCGCGACAGCCACAAGGGGCATTACGGTCACCTCCTCGTGGTGGCCGGCTCGCGGGGAAAGAGCGGGGCGGCTCTCATGGCGGGCATGGCGGCCCTGCGATCGGGTGCGGGGCTGGTGACGCTGGCGCTTCCGGAGAGTCTGCGCAGGGACGTGATCGGGAGGTTTCCCGAGCTGATGACCGAGTATTTCCCGGAAACGCCGACGGGCTCGCTCGACTCTTCCGGAGCGGCCGCGCTGCTGAAGATCCTGCCGCAGTTCGACGCCCTGGTCATGGGGCCCGGCCTGACGACCCATCGCTCGACTCAGGGCCTGATCCGCGAACTCGTGCGCGAATCCGGTATTCCCGTGGTCCTGGATGCCGACGGCATCAACGCTTTCGCCGGCAAGCCCGAGCTGCTGCGCAACCGGCACGGCAGGCCGGTTACGATCACCCCGCATCCGGGGGAGATGGCCCGCCTGCTGGGAACTTCCATCGGAGCGGTGCAGAAGCAACGTCTCGAGACGGCGACGCGCTGCGCCGTCGAGAACGGCTGCTTCGCGATTCTCAAAGGCTTCCAGACGATCTGCTGCGCCCCGGACGGCCGGGCCTTCGTCAACCCTACGGGGAATCCGGGAATGGCGACCGCGGGCAGCGGCGACGTCCTGTCGGGCATGGTCGGCCGCTTCGTCGCCGGCTGGTGGCGCCGCTACCGCGGCGCCGACCTCGCGGCGCTCCTCGATCACCTGACGGCGGCCGTCTATCTGCACGGACTGGCCGGGGATTTTGCGGCCGCGGCCAAGGGGGAGGAATGCCTGGTGGCGACGGATATGCTGTCGCACCTGCCGGAAGCCTTCCGCAGCGTGAGTGCGCCATGAACATCCGGCGGCAGGGGGCGGCCGGGCGCGGCAAGAGGCCTCTCGTGTTCTTGAGCCGGTCCGCGCAGGAGACCGAAGCGATCGGCGGGCGCCTGGCACGGCTCCTTGAGGCCCCGGCGGTGATTCTGCTGCGCGGCGCCCTGGGCACCGGCAAGACGACCTTGGCGCGCGGGCTCGCGCGCGGATTCGGTTTGCAGGACGCGGCCCTGGTCCACAGCCCGTCGTTCACCATTGTGAACGTTTACCAGGGACGCCACAGGATCTATCATGTGGACCTGTATCGCCTGAGCGGCGAGCGGGACCTGCGGTCCGTCGGACTGGAGGATTTCCTCGGCCGCGAAGGCGTCACGATAGTGGAGTGGGGGGAACGGCTGGGAGGTTTGGGCGACGCGGCAGTCGAAGTGGAACTGGAAGATGCCGGTTATGATCGCAGAATCATACGAGTCCGAGGCTTGCCGCCCGGGCGCCGGGTGCGCGCAATGGTTCTCGACGGCGCGCGCCCGCCTCGCTCCGGGCTTGTGCGCAAAGAAAGGCGAAAATCATGACGCATGAACTTGCAGGGCTTTTTCCGCCCGTCACGACCCCGTTCGACGACGAAGGTCGACTTCTGATCGAAAAGTTCCGTGAAAACCTGGATCGCTATGCAACCTATGCCCTCTCCGGGCTGGTGGTCGCCGGTTCCAACGGCGAGAACCCCTGCCTCTCGGACGACGAGAGGCTGCAGCTCGTCCGGGAAGCTCGCCCGCGCATTCCGAAAGGACGCACGATGATCGTCGGCGCGGGCCGGGAATCGACACGGCTGTGCCTGGAATTCATCCGCAAGGTCGCCGACCTGGGCGCGGATTATGTCCTCGTGGGCACGCCCTGCTACTTCAAGCCGCAGATGACGGACGATGCCCTGTTCGCGCACTACTGGAGCATCGCCGATGAGTCTCCCGTCCCGGTTATCGTCTACAACGTCCCTCAGTTCACCGGCGTGAACACGAGCCCGAACCTCATCGAGCGGCTTGCCGCGCACGAGAACATTGCCGGGATGAAGGACAGCTCGGGCAATCTGCCGATGCAGGCCGAGATCCGCCGCCGCACGCCGGAACGGTTCCGCCTGCTTGTCGGGTCGGCACCGACTTTCCTGCCGAGCCTGATCCAGGGCGCCGCGGGGGGCATCCTCGCCGTCACCTGCGTGCTCCCTCAGATGTGCATCGATCTGTACGAGGCTTTTCGCTCCGGCGACTGGAAGCGTGCGGCCGAAATCCAGCAAAGACTGACCCCACCCGCCGCCGCCGTGACCACCACCTTCGGCGTCGCGGGATTGAAGGCTGCCCTGGATCTCATGGGCTTTTACGGCGGCAAGCCGCGCCTGCCTCTGCTCCCGCTCGACGAGGCGCGCAGGGAAGCTCTGGCGGGCATTTTCCGTAATGCCGGGGTGCTCTGACCGACCGTGTCTGCGAGCATGCCATCGAGCCGTTTTACCGCGCCCCGCGATGATGACTTCGCTGCAGGATACGGCCGGTCTGCGGCGGAAGCCGGCGCCGCGCGCCCGCCTGCCATGGAGCGGGTACTGGCCGCCGCCGACGCCGCCCGGCGCGACGTCCGGCTCGACGCCCGCCTGCACGACCTGCTGCGCCGTCAGGCGTCTCGGTGGCCGGCGGGGCCGGAGACACTCGCCAACATCGACGCGCTCGCCGAAGGGGACGCCGTTGCGGTGGTTTCCGTCCACGAGGCGATGCTATATGCCGGGTCGATTTCCGATATTCTCCGGGCCGTCACCGCCGTCAGGCTGGCCGGAGAAATGAGCCGGCAGGGAGCGCTTTCGGTGCCCTGTCTCTGGGTCAGGGAGAACGGCGGCTACGAACTTGAAACGCAGGCGCTCGGGCTGATCGATGCGCGCGGGGAGTTCGTCGAATTCGCCGTCGACCTGATACGGGATCCGGAGGCCGGCGGATTTCTGGTGCCCGCGCGGGCGGCACAGTTGGCGCTCGAGCTCGAGAAGCTCCTCGGAGCTCCTTTCCGGGATCCGGCGATTGCCCCCATGCTCAGGGAAACGCACTTTGCCGGAAACAGGCTTGCATGGGCTTGGGCGGGACTCATGGCGCGATTGTTCCGGCAGTGGGGCGTGATCGTGCTTTGTCCGGAAGCGCCGCTCGCCCTGGCCGACCTCGGATCGCTGATGCCGATTGCGGCCGTAGTCGCGCGGCCGGGGGAGGAAGGTCCCGAAGCGCAGCCGTACCCATACTGGCCTCCGGCCCGCATGACGCTGGCCGATCGGCGCAGCCTCCGGCTTCTTTCCCGACACGGGATCGCGCTCGATGATTTCTCCGATGGGGCGGACGCGCTCGTCGAGCGCGTGTTCACCCGCAATCGCATCTGCCGCGTCCTGGAGCACGTCGAGCAAATCAAGCGCGACCTGAACGACGGCTTGTCCGATCTTCGCCATCGGCTGGGTGCCGAACGGGCGCATGGCGTCCGGCTGGATAGAGCGGGCGCGCGGATCCATTATCAGCTCGACAGGATACGGGAACGCTGCGCGGGGCATTACGAGCGGCGGCGGCAGGTGCTGCGCCGGCAGTTCGCGCGCTCGTGCAACCGGCTGTTTCCCGGCGGGCAGCCGCAGGAATCGAAGCTTGCGGCGCTGCAAATCCTGCACGAATACGGCCGGACGGCACTCTCACGGATCCACGAAGCCATGGATGTGTGCAGCGGCGATCATCGGATTGTATCCTTGGAATAGACGGCCATGTCACTGGATGTTCTGGCGTTCGGGGCGCACCCGGACGATGTCGAGCTTTTCGCCGGCGGAACTCTGGCCAAAATGGCGGCTGCGGGCTACCGCACGGGCATCGTGGACATGACGCGCGGCGAGCTGGGGACGAGGGGAACGGCAGCGGTTCGCAGCCGGGAAGCGCGCGCCGCCGCCCGGATCCTGGGGATTCACGTACGCGAAAACCTCGGGCTGCCCGACGGCAACGTGCAGGTCGACGGCGCAAGCCGGCTGAAGGTGATCCGGGTGCTGCGGCGCCACCGCCCGACGATCGTCATGGTGCACCACTGGGATGACCGGCACCCGGACCACGTCAACACGAGCAGGCTGGTAACCGAAGCGGCCCACCACGCAGGTCTGGCGAAGATCAGGACCGGGCAGCGCCGCTTCCGGCCGGATGCGATCCTGTATTTCATGCTCCCCTCGTACCAGCGGCCCAGCTTCATCGTCGACGTGTCCGACTTTGCCGACGTGCGCACGGAGGCGATCCGCGCCTACCGATCGCAGCTTTTCGATCCTGCCAGCGAGGATCCGCCCACCTATCTCAGCCGCCCCGATTTCGTGGACCAGGTCGAGGCCATCCATGCATACTTCGGCACGCTGATCGGAAGGCGCAGGGGAGAGGGCTTCTATATGAAGGGAGTCATCGAAATCGCCGACCCTGTCGATTTCATTCGCAGGCAGAGCGGCCTGCGATTCAGGTACTGAGGCTCCCGGGCGCGGGCGCGATCGCCCGCAGCCGGGCCGTGCTATAATGCGCCGCCATATTCCGAGATAGTCCGATGTTTCGAGAGCACGCGCGGCTTTTCACGATCCTGCAGTTCGGCGCCGACCTGGCGCTTTCCTGCCTGGCTTTCGCCCTGGCGTACTGGACCAGGCTGCGGCTCGACCGCGTGCTTCCCGCGAGCCTGGCGCAAATGCTCAACCCGGAGCTTTACCCGATCGCGAACTACTTCTGGCTGGCGGCGGCAGCCCTGGCCTGGTGGGCCGTATCGGCGTCCGCCCTGGGCCTTTACCGGATCGGCTGGAGACGTTGCGACTGGACGAAACTGCGCATCGTGCTCGAAAGCTCCGTGCTGATGGGGCTCTTCCTCGGATTCCTCTCCTTTGCCCTCAAGCTGGTGATGAGCCGGCCCCTGATCGCGCTTTTTGTCCTTTACCAGGCCGCGCTTCTCTGCATGGCCCGCGGCATCGTCTGGCTCCGGGGAGCGCGGCGCGCCGGATCGCCGGCCGGCAGCCGCAACATCGTGATCGTCGGAACCGGCGCCAAGGCGCGCGAGATGGCCGGGCTGATCGAGCGCTATGCCGAATGGGGGTTGCGCGTCCTGGGTTTCGTCGAGCCGAACGGAGTGCGCCGCGACGATGCCTGCGTGGAGGTGATGGGGACGACGGCCGACCTCCCGGAAATCATCGAGCGCAACGTGGTCGACGAAATGATCTTCGTCGGCAACAGCCCCTCGGACCTCGGTCGTATCGAGGAGATCCTGCAAATCTGCCGCGAGCAGGGGATCCGCACGCGTGTGGTCGTGGATGTCTTTCCCGCCAAGGTCTCCAAGGTTTCCATGGAGTTTCTCGAGGGCGTGCCGCTGGTCACCTTCAGCACCACGCCGGATCACCCGCTGCAACTGCTGCTCAAGCGCGTCTTCGATATCGCGGCATCCTCGCTGCTGCTCGTTCTTCTGTCCCCTCTGATGGTCGTGATCGGGCTGCTCGTCAAACTGACGTCGCGGGGACCCGCCATTTACCGACAGGTTCGCTGCGGCCTTTACGGGCGCAAGTTCACCCTGTACAAGTTCCGCAGCATGCAGGAGGGAGCCGAGGACGTCCTCTGGGAGATCAAGCACCTCAACGAGATGGACGGCCCGGTGTTCAAGATGCGCAACGATCCCCGCGTGACGCCCCTGGGCCGGCTGCTGCGCAAGAGCTCGATCGACGAACTCCCGCAGCTATGGAACGTCCTCAAGGGCGAGATGAGCCTCGTGGGCCCGCGCGCCCCTCTGCCCGAGGAGGTCAAGGAGTACACGCCCTGGCAGAGGCGGCGGCTGTCGGTCAAGCCGGGGATTACCTGCCTGTGGCAGGTCGCCGGGCGCAATGAGATCGATTTCCACGAGTGGATGAAGCTCGATCTCCAGTATATCGACAACTGGTCGCTGCTGCTCGACCTGAAGATTCTGCTGCGCACCTTCCCCGTGGTTCTCCTGGGCAAAGGCGCTCGATAGCGCGCGTTTTCCGGCCGCTCATGACGGCGAGCCGTGCGGCGGCGCCGGGAGCTGGTCCTGGTATTGCAGCTGGTAGAGCTTCCAGTAGATCCCCCGGGCATGCAGCAGCTCCTGATGAGTGCCCGTCTCGCGGATCCTTCCGTGGTGCAACACGATGATGCGGTCGGCCTTCTGGATGGTCGACAGCCGGTGGGCGATCATGATGGCGGTACGCCCCTCGAGCAGCCGGGCCAGGGCCTGGCGGATCATGATTTCCGTTTCGGTATCGATGCTGGAAGTGGCTTCGTCGAGCACCAGAATCCTGGGGTCGTGGGCGAGCGCGCGGGCGAAGGCGAGCAGCTGCCGCTGACCCGCCGACAGGGTCGAACCGCGTTCGCCGACCGGCGTGTCGAGCTGCCGGTCCAGGCGGCGGATGAACGGCCAGGCCTGGGCCGCTTCGATGGCGTCGCGCATCGCCTCGTCGGTGATCGCCTCGTTCCCCAGCCGGATGTTGTCGGCAACGGTCCCGGAAAAGAGGAAGACATCCTGCAGCACCACACCGATCGAGCGCCGCAGCCCCTGAAGGTCGTAGTCGCGGATATCGATCCCGTCGACCAGGATTTGCCCGGAAACGACGTCGTAAAACCGGCTGAGCAGCGCGATCACCGTCGACTTGCCCGCCCCCGTCGCCCCTACAAGCGCCACCCTCTCGCCGGGCTCGACGGCGAACGATATGTCCTGGAGCACCGGCGTGCCCGGCGTGTAGGCAAAGGAGACGTTGCGGAACTCCACGCTGCCTTCCCGGACCGCGGCCCGGCGCGGCCGCGCCGGGGATGCGATCGCCGGCCGGGTGTCGAGCAGCTTGAAAATGCGCTCCGCCGATGCCATGGCCTGCTGCAGGATGTTGTACTTTTCGCTCAGGTCCGAAATGGGCCGGAAGAAGCGCTCCGAGTACTGGATGAACGCCACCAGGGCGCCCAGGGTGAGGGTGCCGGCGAATACCTGCAGGCCGCCGTACCAGACGATGAGCGCGACCGCCAGGGCGCCCACGAGCTCGAGCAGCGGATAGAACAGGGCGTAGTAGAAAATCGACTGCAGGTTGGCCTCCAGATGCTCGCGATTGACGGCGCGGAACCGGCGATACTGTTTCTCCTCCTGATGGAAGAGCTGGACGACGGCGCTGCCGGTCAGGTTTTCCTGGAGGAAGGCGTTGATGCGCGCGACGGCGGTGCGCACGCGGCGGAACGAGTCGCGCACCTTGAGCTTGAAAACGAAGGTGATCAGAAACAGCAGCGGCACCACCGAGAAGATCGCGAGCGCCAGCTTGACATTGATCAGGAAGAGGACGACGACGATGCCCGCCAGCGTGCACACGTCGCCGAAGACCGAGATGACTCCCGCCGTGAACAGTTCGTTGAGCGCGTCGACATCGGTCGTGACCCGCGTCATCAGCCGGCCCACCGGATTGCGGTCGAAGAAGGCGATCTCCAGCCGCTGCAGGTGGCGGAATATGCTCATGCGCAGCTCGACCATGATCTTCTGGCCCATGACGTTCAGAACCCATGCCTGGCCGTAACTGAACCAGAAGACGGCCACCAGCGTGAGCACGTACAGGAGGGCGATCCGGTTCAGGCCCGACAGGTCCCCGCGGCTGATGAAGCGGTCGATGGCCGTCTTGGTAAGCAGCGGCGGCAGCACCGACAGGCCGGAGCTCGCCACGATGCAAAGAAGCGCGAGCGCCGCCGCCCGCCGGTGCGGGCGGATATAGGAAAGCAGGCGGCGCATCAGGCGCGCATCGTACGCCTTCCCCGCGATCTGATCGTCCTGTGCCTCGGCGCTCATGCGGTCGCCAGTTCCTCTTCCAGAAGCTGTTTGCGGTACAGGTCGGCGTACACGCCGCCGAGCGCCATGAGCGAGGCGTGATCGCCGCGCTCGACGACGCGGCCGCTGTCGAGCACGAGTATCTGCCGCGCATGCTTGACGGTCGAAATGCGGTGGGACACCAGGATGGTCGTGCGCCCCCCGGTCGCTTCGAGCAGATTGCGCAGCACCCGCTCCTCGGTGTAGGTGTCCACGCTGGAGAAGGAATCGTCCAGGATCAATATCTGCGGCTCGAGCGCGAGGGCGCGCGCGATCGCAGCCCGCTGCTTCTGTCCGCCCGACAGGGTGATGCCGCGCTCTCCCACGAGCGTCTGGTAGCGCCGGGGAAAGGCCGCGATCTCGGCCACCAGATGGGCCGTTTCGGCGGCGCGTTCCACCGTCTCCGCAGGCGCGCCCTCGGGCAGGCCGAAGGCCAGATTGGCGAAGACGGTATCGGAGAACAGGAAAGCCTCCTGCGGCACGAAACCGATCCGGCGGCGCAACTCGCCCAGAGGCCAGCGGCGCACGTCGATGCCGTCGACGAAGACCGTTCCGGGCGGGGGATCGAAGAGACGAGGTATGAGGTTCACGAGCGTGGATTTGCCGCTGCCGGTGCGCCCGACGATGGCCAGGGTCTCGCCTGCGGGAAGCGAGAAGCTTACATCCTGCAATACCGCGCGCGGCGATCGATCGTAGCGGAAGCTCAGCGCGCGCACCTCGACCGCACCGCGCACGCTCTCCGGCATCTCGGGGGCGGCGTCGTCGCCGATCTGCGGCGGCACGCGCAGGATCTCCAGCATGCGCTCCATGGAAGCGGAGCCGCGCTGGAATATGTTGATCACCCAGCCCACCGCGATCGTAGGCCAGGTCAGCAGGGAGAGGTAACCGAGGAAGGCGACGAACTCCCCCAGGGTCAAGGTGCCCCGGACGACGGCGCGCCCTCCGTACCAGAGCAGGGCCACCGAGGAGAGGCCGATCAGGGCGGACATGAGCGGGTAGAAGATTCCCCAGAGGCGGATCAATCGGATGTTGCGCCGGACGTATTCCTGGTTGAGCGCGTGGAAGCTGCGGGTTTCGGCCTCCTCGCGGGCGAAGGCCTGGATGACGCGGATGCCGGCGATGTTTTCCTGCACCTTTTCGGTCAGGCGCGCGAACTGCGCCTGGATCTCCTCGAACCGGTCATGGATGCGCCCGCCCAACCGCTTGACCGCGATCGAGGCCAGAACGAGCGGGATATAGGCGAGCAGCGTGAGCTTCCAGTTGAGGCGCAGCAGGATCGCCGTGGCCGCCACCGCCGTGACCGCCGCGTTCATGGAATACATCAGGCCCGGCCCCAGCACGGAACGTACGGCAGCCAGGTCGCTCGAGGAGCGCGACATGATGTCGCCGGTGCTGCGGCCCTGCAGGTAGGAGAGCGACATCCGCTGCAGGTGGGCGAAGAAATCATTGCGCAGGTCGTACTCGATCTCGCGGCTCATGCCGATCAGGATCCGGCGCATCAGGAAACGGAAGAAGCCCTCGACCAGGGCGATCCCGACGATCGCGGCGGCATAGTAAGGGAGCTTTTCCGGCGCGAAGGCGGCCCGCAGGTCGTCCACCACGTACTTGAGCACCCACGGCGCGAGCATGCCGGCGGCCACGGTGAGCACGACCATGCACGAGCCCGCCAGCATCTTGCCGCGGTAGCGCTTCAGGTAGGGCCACAGGTACAGGAGACTCGGAGTGGATTTCATCGGCGGCCGGCCCGGGGCACGCTAGCGCGCACCGCGCATGTCCTTGAAGCGCACGGGGTCGCCCTGGCGCAGCTTGAAGTCGGCGGCATAGCTGGTGAACTGCCCCTGATAATCCGGATAGACGAGGTGGAAGGTCGCGGTCGCGTCCGGGGCGATGGTTTCGGCGTCCATCCGCACGACGGCGGTTTCCACCAGCATGCCGTCCGCTGCGTAGAGACGGATGACGGCATCCAGCTTTTCGATCGGGCGCGTGGAAACGTTTCTCACGACCCCCCGAATGTGGAATTCCTTTCCGGCGATCTCGTCGCCGAGATAGAGAAGGGCGATGGGTTCCTCCTGGACCGCCGGAGATGCCGCGCGCAGGCGCAGCGCCTCGGCCCACGTGTCGATGGTCTTCTCGGGCAGCAGGATCAGCAGGAAGCCGGCCGCCACGACACAGGCGAGTACCACGAGAGCGCCTTGCAGAATCCGGACGCCGACGGCGGGCTCGGCCGCGAAGGGAAGCTCGGCGGATGTCGGAGCCTCGGCGGATGCAGCAGGGCCTGCCGGAAGCGGGCCGGCGGCTTCGGGGGATTCCATGCCGGCGCCGACATCTTTGCCCAGCAGCACGTCTTCGAGCGACGGTGCCGCCGGGGCCGCCGGCGGCCGGCGCATCCAGTGGCGCAAGAGATAGCCGAGCCAGAGGAGCAGAATAGCCCCGAGAATGCCCAGGAAAACATGAACGGCGGCGGGAACGGCAAGCAGTAAGGGTTCGGATATCAAGGGCGTGGAGGGCCGGGCGGTTTCTTGGCTCGGGGATCGACGGGCTGCGGCGACTTGTCCCAGAACCCTTTCTTGGTCTCGAACTGCATCTCGTTGCCGAGCAACTTGAGGCTGATCTTTCCCAGGATGCGCTTTTCGTAAACACCCAGCGACTGGATCGGCACCCACTTTTCGGTTCCGTCCAGATCGCGGTTGAGCGCTTCCATCTTCGTGCGGATCGTTACCAGAGTCTCCGTCGGAGTCACCAGTTCCGTCAATGCCTCCACGGAATAACGCGCCTTGAGCCAGCTGCCGGTGAGCGTATCGTTCTTGACGGCTACCTTGTCCACCTCCGAAGAGGTGAGAGCTCCGGTGATGAACTCCGAAGGCCGGGTCACCAGCCGGCCGGCCGGCCGGTCTTCGAGCTCGATGCTCAGGCCCATGTCTTCCAATACCGACCGCACCACGTTGTAGACGATTTCACGCTTGGCCAGGAACTTGACCGGATCGGGGAGCGAGGGCTTCGCTGCCTGCGCTCCGGCCTGAGCCGGCGACGGGATGCCGAGAAGCGCGGCCGCCAGCGCTACTTTAAAGCATTGCGGAATCAGCGGCTTCCGGTGCACGCGGCTATCGTAGCATCGCACGGCGCCTGTGTCAACCGAAGCCAGGCCTTGGCTAACGGCGGCGGTTTTTCTGGTAGCGCTCCACGGCTTGCGAATGCGAACGGAAGTCCTCGGAAAAGACGTGCGTCCCGTCGTTGCGCGATACGTAATATAGATATGGCGAGGGAGTGGGATCCAGCGCCGCTGCCAGCGCACCCGATCCCGGATTGGCGATCGGCCCGGGCGGCAGCCCGGCATGGATATAGGTGTTATATGGGGAATCCATGGCCAGATCGGCCCGGCGGAGGTTACCGTCGTATCGGCCGGCCAATTTCATGGCGTAGATGATCGTGGGATCGCATGCGAGCGGGATCCCTCTGGCGAGCCGGTTGGTCAGCACCGATGCCACCAGCCCTCTTTCATTCTCGCTTCCGGTTTCTTTCTCCACCAGCGATGCCAGGATCACGATGTCGCGCACCGCGCGGCTTCCCGGAACAGGCCGGCCGTTCAGCAGCTTGCGGAAGCGCGTGCGGAACTGCTCGACCATCGCACGCAGGATGGCCTCCGAATCGGTGTCGCGCGGGAAACGGTAGGTGTCGGGGAAGAGATATCCTTCCAGCGAGTGCGCCCTGTCGTCCAGATCCCGGATCCAGTCGACCCTCGACAAAGCCCGGCGGAGATCTTCGGTCGCACCCAGCCCGTGACGCGCGATCAGGGATATCGTTTCTTCGGCGGTCAGGCCCTCGGGAATCGTGACCGACACGTAGAAGACATCGCCGCGGACCAGGCGCGCCGCGACTTCGACGGGTGTTGCCGGCATTGCGAAACGATACTCTCCCGCCTGCAGATCGCGGGTCTGTCCCTTCCAGCGCAGGTAGACAAGAAAGGGCAGCTCGCGGCGCAGCACGCCCGCGCCGACGAGGGTGCGCGCGATCGCGGGGGCGCTCGCGCCCTTCGGAATCTTGACGAAGACCTCTTTTTGCGCTGCGCCGAAAAAGGGAGTACGCAGGTCGGCGTATACGCGCCACGCGAAAGCGCCGGCGACGGCGGCGCACAGCGTGATCAATGCCAGCCATCGTTTCACGGCCTAGGCTCCCTGCAGGTATCGCTCGAGGATCAGGGCCGCCGCCAGCGAGTCGGCTGTTCGGTACTTGCGTTGCTGGCGGCGGTTCATGCGCTTCCAGAGTTCTTCCGCCTCCAGCGTCGACAGCCTTTCGTCCACCTCGTGCACCGGCAGGGCGAGCTCGCGTTGCACGGCCCGTGCGAAGGAGCGGACCGCCTCGGCCGCGGGCCCGATGCTTCCGTCCATGTTCCACGGCATCCCGATCACCAGGGACTCGATTTCTTCCCGGGCGACAAGCGCGCGCAGTATTGCGATCGACCCTTGAATGCTCCGGTGCGGGATCGAGGGCAGCGGCTCGACGATCAGGCCCGATTCGTCGCTGCGCGCGAGCCCGATGTTTCTTGCGCCGTAGTCGAGCGCCAGAACTCTGCCGCGCCTCATGGAGTTGATTGGACCACAGTACACGGCGCCGGTCAAGCAAGCCCGCCGGGCGCCGAAGCGGGCGCAAGCGTCGCGGTTCCTCCGGCGGCGCAAAACCCCCGGGTGCGCACCCGAGGACCGGATTCATCATGCCGTTTCAGCCATTTGCCGGATTTGCCCGTTTGCGCGGGAATGCTATAATCTTGCGGGTTCGATGGACCCCCGGGAGGGCCGATGCTCCATAAAGGCAAGCTGGTGATTTTTCTGCTGTCGGCGCTGATCGCGCTTTACGGGATCTCCGCCGCTTTTTACGGTAAGGTCGTCGCGACCGATCAGGCCTACCCGGCACTGTCGGTCCTCATGGACGCCCTCCACAGGATCGACGAGGATTACGTCGAGCCTCCGGACAGAAACAAGATCCAGCAGGGGGCGATGCGCGGACTGATCGATGCGCTCGATCCCTACAGCTGCTTCCTGAGCCGCGAGCAGGTGCAGGAACTCGAAAAAAGGAATCAGGAAGCCGCAGGCGGAATAGGCGTCGTGGTCTCGAAGCGGGGCGATGTCGTTTATGTCGTTTCGGTTCTCCCCGGCGGACCGGCGGATCAGGCCGGGGTCAGGCCGGGGGATTACATCATCGGCATAGACGGCGCCAGCGTCGACAACAACAGCCCCGTCGAGGTCGAGTCCAAGCTGCGCGGGGAGCCGGGCTCGAAAGTAAAGCTCTCGATATTCCGCAGCGCCCGGACCGAGCCCGTGGAGATCGAGGCGCAGAGAGCGCTTGAGCCTCCCCCGGCGGTCAACGCTCAATTGCTCGAAGGGAAAGTGGGTGTCCTCAGCCTCAGCTCGTTGCGCCCGCCCGCGGCCGAACAGGCCAAGACCAGGCTGAAAACGCTTCTGGCGGCAGGGGCTGAAAGGCTGGTCCTCGACCTGAGGGATTGCGCCGAGGGGCAGGCGACCGACGGAGCGAAGCTGGCGAACCTTTTCCTGCCGAGCGGCGTGCTCTACCTGAGCAAAGACCGCGATGGCAGGGTCGTGGAGCAGGCGGAAGCGGACCCGGCCGAATGCCTGAGCGATCTTCCCATGGTCGTTCTGATAAACGGCTCCACGGCCGGCGCCGCCGAAATCACCGCCGGGGCACTCAAGGACCACGGTCGCGCCAGGATCGTCGGTGAGCGGTCGTTCGGGGCGGCTTCGTACCAGAAGAGATTTCCGCTCAAGAGCGGCGCGCTCCTGATCCTTTCGACCGCCAGGTACTACACCCCGAAGGGCAAGATGATCCAGGAGGATAACGCGCGCAGCACCGGAATCCGGCCCGACGTGCAATCGCCCGACAGCGACCGGCGGCAGGAGCTGCTCGTCGAGGCCTATTACGACGACAAGGAGGACGCCGCCAAGTACAGGGAACTGCGCGCGCGCATCCAGAAGGAACAGCTCGAGAAGGCGCTGGAAATTCTGAAGGCGATGCCCAACGAGGCCAGGCGCGCCGCCTAGCCTGTGCCGATATTTATAATTGTTGACACTTTTTCGCCCGTTTTGGTAGCTTTAACGCTCGCTTCGAGACAGGCGCGTAGCTCAGGGGGAGAGCACTTCCTTGACGCGGAAGGGGTCAGCGGTTCAAATCCGCTCGCGCCTACCATTGATTCGAACCCGAGGAGGTCGGGAACGCTACGGAAAACGACGACGATGGATACCGCATCGCAGCGGCGATTTCGCTTTGCCCTCCCGATGGCTCCCCGATGAAAGAAAGCAACCGGTTCCGGCACCTTGCGCGAAGCTGCGCGCGCCGTAATCGTTTGATCTGCTGAAAAATGACACTCAAAGTGATTTATGCCGACGGAACGGTCGGCGAGCTATGCGATCCCGGCGAAATGCTCGAAGTCTATCGCCACAGCGCGTCGCACCTGATGGCGGCGGCAGTGTGCCGGCTCTTTCCCGGGACGCATCTGGGGATCGGGCCGGCCATCAGCGACGGCTTCTATTACGATTTCGAGCGCGCGGAGAGCTTCGTCGAGAGCGACCTCGAGAAGATCGAGGCCGAGATGAGAAATCTGGTCGACCTCGACCTGCCCTTCGAGCCCAGGATCGTTTCCAGAGAGGAAGCGGTCGATTACTTCACCCGGACGGGCGAGCGGCTCAAGGTGGAGCTGATCGAGGAGAAGGCGGGCGAGCGGCTTTCCTGCTATCGGCTGGGGGAACTGGTCGATTTCTGCACCGGTCCGCACGTTTGCTCCACGGGCCTCATCCGCCCGGAAACCTTCCGCCTGCTCAGCGTGGCCGGTTCCTACTGGAAGGGGGACGAAAAGCGGGAACGGCTGCAGAGAATATACGGGACCGCCTTCATGAGCCGGGCCGAGTTGGAAGCCTATCTCACTCAATTGGAGGAGGCCCGCAAGCGCGACCACCGCAAGCTGGGGCGGGAGCTCGACCTGTTCAGCATTTCCGACGAGGCAGGGCCGGGGCTGGTATTCTGGCATCCCAAGGGCGCGCGAGTGCGGCTGGTCATCGAGGACTTCCTGAAACGGGAGTTGCTGCGGCGCGGTTACGAGTTCGTCTCCACCCCGCATGTGGCGCGCGACCGGCTGTGGCGCGCGTCGGGGCACTACGACTACTACCGCGACAACATGTATGTCTTCGAGATCGAGGGCGAGGAATTCGTCATCAAGCCGATGAACTGCCCCGGCCATATCCAGATCTATCAGTCGCGGATCCGCAGCTACCGCGATCTGCCGCTGCGCTTTGCGGAATTCGGTACGGTGTACCGCTATGAAAAGAGCGGCGTGCTGCACGGCATGCTGCGCGTGCGCGGATTCACCCAGGACGACGCCCACATCTTCTGCACGAGGGAGCAGGTTCTGGGCGAAATCCGCGCCCTTCTGGACCTGGTTCTGTTCGTCATGAAGAGCTTCGGCTTCGACCAGTACCTGGTGGAGCTCTCGGTGCGCGACCTGTCCAGAAAGGAAGGCTATGCGGGCAGCGAGGAAGACTGGACGATGGCGGAAGGCGCGCTCGAGGAAGCCATGAAGTCGATGTCCATCCCGTGGCAGCGGCGGGAAGGAGAGGCCGTGTTCTACGGCCCGAAGATCGACGTCAAGCTCATCGATGCCATCGGGCGCCCCTGGCAGCTTTCGACCGTCCAGTTCGATTTCACGCTGCCCAAGCGCTTCGAGCTCGCCTATGTCGGCGCCGACGGCGCCAACCACCAGCCCGTAATGCTGCACCGGGCCATTCTGGGGTCCATGGAGCGCTTTCTCGGGGTGCTCATCGAACACTATGCGGGCGCCTTCCCGGTGTGGCTGGCGCCGGTTCAGGCGGTGGTCATTCCGATCGCCGAGCGCCATCATGCTTATGCGCGCAAGGTCATGGAAGCGCTCGATTCCGCCGGGCTCCGGGCCGCCTTGGACGACCGCAACGAGACCATGGGCTACAAGATCCGCGAGGCGCAGACGCAGAAGGTTCCCTACATGCTGATCGTGGGGGATCGGGAAGAGCAATCGGGCCAGGTGTCGGTGCGCACCCGTTCCCAGGGAGACGAAGGTGCGCTCGCCCTGGAGAGTTTCCTGGAGAGAATCCGGCGGGAAATCGAGACGCACGCCGTCCGTCCGTAGACAAGCCCGCCGCCAGATGGAGGATGCCTATCAGACAAGAGCGAGTCCGAGTCAACGAGGGAATCCGGGCCAAGGAAATACGCGTCATCGGTGAGAACGGCGAGCAATTGGGCATCCTGCCCGTCGCCCAGGCTCTCCAACTGGCGCAGGAACGGGAACTGGATCTCGTCGAGGTCGCGCCGACCGCCAATCCGCCGGTGTGCCGTATCATGAACTACGGCAAGTTCCAGTACCAGAAGAGCAAGAGGGCGCACGAGGCCAGGAAGCATCAGAAGCAGGCGATGCTCAAGGAGGTCAAGTTCAGGCCCCGAACGGATGAGCACGATTACCAGTTCAAGAAGAACCACATTGTGCGCTTTCTCAGCGAGGGCAACAAGGCCAAGGCGAGCCTGGTCTTCCGGGGGCGCGAAATGACGCACCTGGATGTGGGGCGCAGGCTGATGGAGCGGCTGATCGACGAGTTGAAGGAGATCTCCGTACTGGAAAAGGCGCCGCGGATGGAAGGCAACATCATGGTGGCCATCTTCGCGCCCAAAAAAGCCTGAGGCGGCGCGGGCAGCGCCGCAGCCCCGGAACGGGCGGATGCGCCGCCCGTGATGCGCAGGCGACGATAGGGGAATGCACCGATGCAAAGAAAGAAGCGTACCAACAAGAGCGCCCGGAAGCGGTTCCGGGTGACCGCAACAGGCAAGATCATGCGGCGGCGCAGCCATGCGCGCCACATCCTGACCAAGAAGCCGCGCAAGCGCATCCGCAAGCTGGGATTGAGCGCGCCGGTGAGCAAGGCGGACAGGGCGCGCGTGCGGAAAATGCTCGGGATATGAGCACGGGCTGCCGCCGCGGCTGAAAGAATGAAAGCCTGGACGGTTGGAGTGAAAGATGCCAAGAGTCAAACGAGGAAACAAAAGGGTCGAGCGGCGCAAGAAGATACTGCGGCTGGCCAAAGGCTACCGGCTCACGAAGAGCAAGCTGCATCGCTCGGCCAAGGAGTCCGTCGACCGGGCCCTGCGCTTCGCCTACCGTGACCGGAGGGCGAAGAAGCGGGACTTCCGGCGCTTGTGGATCATACGGGTGGGCGCGGCCGCGCGCCAGAACGACATCTCTTACAGCCTCTTCATGCGGGGATTGAAAAAGGCGGGCGTGCTTCTGGACCGCAAGATCCTCGCGGATATCGCCGTCAGCGACCCCGAGGCTTTCACCCGCCTCGCCGAAACGGCCAAGACCGCCTTGGCCACCGCATGAGGACAAGCATCCTCGCAGGGCGAGCCGTGCCGGGGGGCCGCACGCCGGATCCGATCGGATCCGCCCCTCGCGGAACGTGAGCGGCCCCAGGGCGCAGTTCGGCCGCCCGGCGGGAGTTCACGCCGCCGGAGTATCGCGTTATGGACGGTGCCATGGATGACCTGCGGGAGCAGTTCGAGGCGGAGGCGCGCGCCGCCGGCAGCCTCGAGGCCTGCAAGTCCCTGCGCGACCGCTGGCTGGCGCGCGAAAGCGGCATCGTCACCCTGCAGATCAAACGACTGCGCGAGCTGCCCAAGGAAGAACGACCGGCTTACGGACAGGCGGTCAACCGCCTGCGCGACCATGTCGAGCGGAGACTCGAGGAGCTGTTCGCCAAGGCGAAGGCGGCCGCCGCCACGACCGAATTCCTGGACGTCACGCGCCCGGGATTCCCCTATGAGGTCGGTCATGAGCACCCTATCCGGCGCCTGCAGTTCGAGATCGAGCAGATTTTCGTCGCCATGGGCTTCCGGGTGTTCGACCTGCCGGAGATCGAGGAGGAATATTACAATTTCGAGGCTCTCAACATGCCGCGGGATCACCCGGCGCGCGACGCGCAGGACACCTTCTATCTGGGCGCGAGCAAGCTGCTGCGGACCCATTGCTCCTCGGTGCAGGTCCATGCCATGGAGTGCATGAAGCCCCCGATCCGGGCCGTGAGCACGGGTAAGGTCTATCGCCGCGATCCTTTCGATGCCACACATTCGCCGATGTTCTATCAGGTCGATGTGCTCGCGGTCGACGAAGGGATCCACATGGGGCACCTGAAAGGAAACCTGGATTTCTTTCTGCGACAGCTTTTCCGCCCGGATATCCGCATGCGTTTCCGCCCGGGATTCTTTCCCTTCGTCGAACCGGGCGCGGAAGTCGACATCAGTTGCATCTTTTGCGACGGCTCGGGGTGCGCCAAGTGCAAGGGCAGCGGCTGGATCGAAATCCTCGGCGCCGGCATGGTCCACCCCAAGGTCCTGCGCATGTCGGGAATCGACGACGCGCGCTACACCGGGTTCGCCTGGGGAATGGGCATCGACCGCGTGGCGATCCTGAAGTACGGCATCAGCGACATCCGCCACTTTTTCGAGAGCGATCTGCGCTTCTTGAGCCAGTTCTGAATGGGAGTCCGGCCGGAATGAGAATCAGCATCGAATGGCTCCGAGAGTACCTGGATCTGCCCGAAAGCGCGGAACGGATCCGGGACGACCTCACGATGCTGGGCCTTCTGGTCGAGTCCGTGGGCGAGTGTGCGGGATCTCAGGTTCTGGAAATCGAGGTGACCGCCAACCGCCCGGATTGCCTGTGCCACTACGGAGTGGCGCGCGAGCTGGCGGCCCTGTACGGGCGGAAGCTGCGCCGGGTGCCGATAGCGCGCGCGCTGAACCTGGAGCGGGAGAGGCTGCCGTTTTCCATCGAAATCCGCGACCCGGACCTTTGCCCGCGCTATGTGGGTCTCGTTCTGGACGGCATCCGCGTCCGCCCCTCGCCCGATTGGATGCAGCGCCGGCTGGAGGCGGCCGGCATGCGGCCGGTCAACAATGTCGTCGACATCACCAACTATGTCCTGCTCGAGCTCGGTCACCCCCTGCACGCTTTCGACTTCCACCGCTTGCGCGAAGGGAGGATCGTCGTTGCCAGGGCGCGACCGGGGCAGCACTTTACCACTCTGGACGGTGTCGGCCGTGAACTCGACGGTGACATGCTGCTGATCAACGACGGCGCAGGCCCGGTGGCGCTCGCGGGCGTCATGGGAGGTCTCGGCTCGGAAATCACCGACCAGACCGAAGCCGTCCTGCTCGAGTGCGCCTATTTCGATCCGGTCGCGGTGCGCCGGGCGTCCAAGAAGCTCGGCCTGTCGACCGAAGCCAGCTACCGTTTCGAGCGCGGCGCCGACTGGGACGGGCCGGTGCGCGCGATCGCGCGCACGGCCTATTTCATCCGCAAACTCGCCGCCGGCCGCGTGGCGGGCAGCCTGCGGGATGTCCTGGCGCGCCGCATCGAGCCCGCGCGCATCGATCTGCGGCGCGCGCGCGCCGAAGCCCTGCTGGGCGTTTCCTTGGAAGACCGATTCATCCTTTCCACTCTGAAAAAGCTGCACTTCCGGCCCGCGCGCACAGGCAAGGGGCGCTGGCGGGTGACCTGTCCCAGCTATCGCGTCGACGTGACCCTGGAAGAGGACCTGATCGAGGAGATCGCGCGCTTCTACGGCTACGAGCGCATCCCGGCTTCGCTTGCGCCCGGCGCGGCGGCGGGGACTCCCTCGCCGACGTTCCGCGCAGAGTGCGCCGCGCGCCGCATCCTGCTGGGACTGGGTTATTCCGAGGCGGTCAATCTCAGCTTCGCCGACAAGGGCGATTTCCGCATGTTCGGCGCCGGCGCCGGCACGCCCGTGCAGATCCGCAATCCCCTGACATCCGACACCGAGTACCTGCGGGCCTCGCTGCTTCCCGGCCTGGTGCGCGCCGCACGGCGCAATTTCAGCTACGATCGGTTCGACTTGCGGCTGTTCGAGCTGGGCAAGGTGTTCGGCGACGGGCCCGGCGGCCCGGATGAGCGCCGGGCGCTCGCCATTCTCGGAACCGGCGCGCACACGGGGCGGAACTGGCGCCAGCCCGCGCCGGACTACGACTATTATCACCTGAAGGGCGCGCTGGAAGCATTCCTGCGAGCGATGCGGTGTCCCCCGTGGGAGATCCTGGCCGATCGCGGGATCCCCTGGCTCAATCCGGCCGATGCTTCCGCCCTCAGGCTGGAAGGCACGACGGTCGGCACTCTGGGATCGCTCCATCCCGCGCTCGCCGAAGAGCTCAAGCTGAAGCAGACCGTGTTCGTCGCGGAGCTGGACTTTGCCGAGCTGGTGCGCCACCTGCGCGAGGCGCTTCCGTTCAGGCCTCCGGCGCGATTTCCCAGCGCGCAGCGGGACATTTCCGTCGTTGTCTCCCGGGAGGTGCCGTACGCGGATATCCATGCGGGGATCGCGGGGATGGCACTTCCCGAGCTTGCCGGGATCGAACTCATGGACGTGTATCAGGGGGAGCAGATCGCGGCGGGCAAGGTCAGCCTCCTGTTGCGCCTGACCTTCCAGGATCCCGAAGCGACGCTCACGGTTGACCGGCTGCAGCGCCTCGGCGATAATATCCGCAGCCTCCTGCGCGAGCGTTTCGGCGCCGATTTCCGGTAGATGCCTATGGGCGAGATCAGAAGCGATTGGCAGTCCGTGGGCCTCGAGCGCTTCGGTCATCTCGAGGACAAGATCCACCGCTTTGTCGAGGCCTTCAAGACCATCCGCAAGGAGAATGCCGCGCTGCAGGAGGAGATCCGGCGGCTGAGGAACGACCTCGAGGAAATGCGCCGCCGCGAGTCGTCCCGGGCGGAAAGCCTGGCGCAGCTGCAGAAGGAGCGCGAAGAGCTGCGCGACCGGGTGGAGAAGGCACTCGGGATGCTGGCGGCCCTGGAGGAGCAGGAGCGCAGCCCGGAAGCATAGGGCGGGGATCGGCCATGAGCGAAGCACGCAGCGGCAGCATCAACGTGAAGATCTACGACCGGGAGTACGCGATACGCTCCAGCGAGGATCCGCACCGTCTCGCGGAGCTGTGCCGCGAGCTCGACAAGCGCATGCGGGAGATTTCGGAGAGATCGCGCTCGGTCGACACCCTCAAAGTGGCCGTGCTGACGGCCTTGAGCCTGACCGACGAGCTGATGCGCTGCCGCGAGGCCCTGCGGAAGATGGACGAAACCGTGGGCCGGCGCTCGCTGGAATGCGTCACCATGCTCGACCGCTTCCTCTAACGCTCGTCTTCCCCGAGGTTCAGCCGCTCGATCGCAAGCGCCCGGCTCGAGGTTTCGTCGATCTCGATCACGGCCCCGCACAGGCGGGCGTTGGCGCTTGCAGGCTCCAGACGCACGGGGATCTGCCGGATGAACCTTTCGAGAGCGAAGTCCGTGATCGAGCCGATCACGGAATCGTGAGGGCCGGTCATCCCCACGTCCGTGATATAGGCCGTGCCGCGCGGCAGGATGCGCTCATCGGCGGTCTGGACGTGCGTGTGCGTCCCCACCACCGCGCTGACGCGCCCGTCGACATACCAGGCAAAGGCCTGCTTTTCCGAGGTCGCTTCCCCGTGAAAGTCGACCAGGATCAGATCGGTGTGCCGGTGCATCTTCTCCAGCGCCTTCTCCCCCGAGCGGAACGGGCAGTCGATCGTGTGCATGTAGACACGACCCTGCAGGTTGAGTACGCCGATGGTGACGCCGCAGCGGGTTTCCCCGATGAAAATCCCGGTTCCCGGTGCGCTGTCGGGATAATTGTGGGGGCGCAGCAGCCGCGGCTGCTGGTCCAGGTAGGGCATCACGGCACGCTTGTCCCAGATATGGTTCCCCGAGGTCAGCAGATCGATCCCGAGACCGAGCAGTTCCTCGGCGATCTGCGGAGTGATGCCGAAACCGCCCGCGGCGTTCTCGACGTTGGCCACGCAGAAATCGATGCGCCGGGCGGCCGTCAGGCCCGGGAGCTTTTCGCGCAGAACTTTCCGGCCCGCCTTCCCGAAAACATCGCCGACGAAAAGAATCCGCAATCCCATGAATCCTGCTTTCGATCAGGTTCCGGCCCGGACGATCCGGAACCGGCAACGGCACGCTGCCGGCTGCCGTCGCCTCGGCTTCCAGGGTACCGGTGTTTCCCGGCGGAATGCGGAGATCGCCGGTCGGGCATGCTATCGGGGCCGGGCATCCTCGGTGATCCGCCGCGCAAACGAATGCCCCCGTTCGGCCGTGTGGCATTGTCTATTTGAACCTGGAGGCCAGGTGGGTGTCCTGCGCCCTGCTTCAGGCGATCAAGTTCCCGAAGGAAAAGTTCGCACACGGCAGAGCAACGCGGACTCCCATTCAAACAGACTGTTGGCTCAAATTGAACTTTGCCATCACCAACGTCACAGGGGCACCCTAATCATACAACAAAAATCCGATTGCACGAAGGGGTGAACTCGCCCGCGAAAATGTCCGTCGCGACGGATGCGCCGGCGATCAGCCGTTGCCGGCGCGCACCCGCGAAGCCGGCGCCGCTCGCTCGAGACAGCTTCTGAGGAAACGCCCGGTATGGGACGCCTCGCACGCCGCCAGCTCCTCGGGTGTACCCTCGAACACGATCCTGCCGCCCTCGTCTCCCCCCTCGGGACCCAGATCGATGACCCAATCGGCGGTCTTGACGACGTCGAGGTTGTGCTCGATCACGACGATGGAGTTGCCGGCGTTCAGCAGCTTGTCGAAGGCGGCCAGCAGCTTGCGGATGTCGTCGAAGTGCAGCCCCGTCGTGGGCTCGTCGAATATATAAAGGATGCCGCCCTCGCCGCGCGCCGCGATGTGCGCCGCCAGCTTGATGCGCTGCGCCTCGCCTCCGGAGAGCGATGTCGCCGATTGCCCGAGACGCAGGTAACCGAGGCCGACGTCCTCCAGCACGCGCAGCTTGCGCGTCAGCCTCGGATGCCCGCGGAAGAACTCGAGAGCCTCGCTGACGGTCATTTCCAGGACTTCCGCGATGTTTTTCCCCTTGTAGCGCACCTCGAGCACGGAGCTCTTGAAGCGCGTCCCCTTGCAATCCTCGCACGTCAGCTCGACATCCGCCAGAAACTGCATCTCCACGGTGATGGAGCCGTTTCCCTGGCAGGTCTCGCAGCGCCCTCCGGGCAGGTTGAAGGAGAAGTGCGACGCGCGCAGGTTGCGCGCGTAGGCATCGCGGGTGGAGGCGAAGATTTCCCGGATCACGTCGAAGGCCTTGACATAGGTGACCGGGTTGGAGCGCGGCGTCCTGCCGATGGGCGACTGGTCCACGAGCACGACGTCCGACAGGTTGTCCGCGCCGCGCACGCCGTCGCAGCCGTCGCAGACCTCCGCGGGCCGGTTCGGCGAGCGTTTCAGCGCGCGATACAGCA
Source organism: uncultured Acidobacteriota bacterium (assembly GCA_964534795.1). Lineage (GTDB taxonomy): Bacteria > Acidobacteriota > UBA6911 > UBA6911 > UBA6911 > CAZHQK01. The sequence goes on along the minus strand of CAZHQK010000011.1, from coordinate 17,219 downwards.
CGTCATGGACCAGCGTGGACTTGCCGCTGCCGCTCACGCCGGTCACGCAGACCATGATTCCCAACGGGATGCGCACGTCGATGTTCTGGAGGTTGTGCTTGCGGGCCCTGCGGATTTCCAGGTACTGCCCGTTGCATCGGCGCCGGAACAGGGGGATCGGTATCCTCAGGTCGCCCCGCAGGTAGCGTCCCGTGAGGGAATCGGCGGCCTGCCGCAGACCCGCGAGAGGGCCCTGATACATGACCCGGCCGCCGTTCTCGCCGGCGCCCGGACCTAAATCGATGATGTGATCGGCGCTCCCCATGATCTCCTGATCGTGCTCGACCACGAGCACCGTGTTCCCCATCTCCTTCAGGTTGGTCAGGATCTGCACGAGCCTGCGGCTGTCGCGCGGGTGCAGGCCGATGCTCGGCTCGTCGAGCACGTAGAGCGCTCCCACCAGACCGGAACCGAGGGAGCTCGCCAGCTGGATCCTCTGGGATTCGCCGCCCGACAGCGTCGAGGTCAGGCGATCGAGCGTGAGGTAGCCGAGGCCGACCCGTTCGAGCAGGTCCAGCCGGCGCCGGATTTCATCGAGTACCCGCTGCGCCACCGCCTGCCGGTGTTCCGTCAGCTTCAGGTCGGCGAAAAAGGCGGCGGCGGCGCAAACGCTCATGCGCAGCACTTCGGAGATGCGCCGTCCGCCGACGAACACATCCAGCGCCTCGGGGCGCAGGCGCTCCCCGCCGCAGACGGGACACGTCGCATAGCCGCGGTAGCGGCTGATGAAAATGCGCACGTGCATCTTGTATTTCTTGCTCTCGAGCCTCTTGAAGAATCCCGCAATGCCGGGGAAATCCCCCTTGCCGCGGATGATCAGCTCGCGCTTTTCCTCCGGCAGGTCCTGCCAGGGCAGGTCGACGTCGATCCCCTCGCGCCGCGCGAAGCTCATCAGGCGCTCGTGGAAGCCGGCATAGCGGGGCTTGGTCCAGGGATGCACGGCGCCCTGCGCCAGGCTCTTTCCCCGGTCGGGTATCACGCGCGCCATGTCGAGCGTGATGGTGTTGCCGAAACCCTGGCATTCGGGGCAGGCGCCGTAAGGGTTGTTGAAGGAAAAGAGCCGGGGCTCCGGGGCCTCGTATGTCAGATGGCACAGCGGGCATTCGAATCGCTCGCTGAACTTGACGAGCAGCCCCAGGGGATGGCTCACCCAACGCACCCGGGGAAAGCTCGATTCGATCAGGCGCGCCAGCTCTTCGGGGGCATCGGAGAGCAGGACCAGTTCGATACGCCCGTCGGCCTCGCGGCCGCTCAGCTCCAGGGAGTCGACCAGGCGCTCGCGGATGCCTTCCCCGACGACCAGCCGGTCCGCGACGATGTGGATCTCGTCGGCGGGACTCTGCGCAAGGACGGCAGGTGCATCCCCCAGATCGACGACGCGCTCGCCGATCAGGAGGCGCGCGAAGCCCTGCTGCCGCAGCCCCGGAAGGATGCTCGCGAGACGCTGCGCGGGATCCGGTGCGCGGGCGCGGGCCGTCCGGCCGTCGAGCGGCATGGGAATGCAGACATAGAGGCGCATGCCGGGCGGCAGGGCGGTGACGAAATCCGCGATCGTCTCCGGTGAATCCCTCTCGACCGCGCGCCCGCAACGGCGGCATACGGTGCTTCCGACCCTCGAGTACAGCAGGCGCAGGTGATCGTTGATTTCGGTGACCGTGCCGACCGTCGAACGGGGGTTGCGCGCATAGCTTTTCTGCCGGATGGCGAGCGCCGGGCAGATGCCGACGATGTCGGCGACCTCGGGCCGGGCCACCCTCTCCAGGAACTGGCGCGCATAGGCGGAGAGGGAAGCGACATAACGCCGCTGGCCTTCCGCGTACAGGGTATCGAAGGCCAGGGTGCTCTTGCCGCTGCCCGACACGCCGGTGACCACGGTGAGGGAATTCAGCGGGATGGATACCGTGATGTTCCGGAGATTGTGCGCACGGGCGCCGACGACGACGATCGCGTCCCGACCTTCCCGATCGCTTGCCGGATGCGCACAGTGGCTCATGGCTCGGACGGCCCAAACCTTCAATCGTATTGCCGGCGCCGCGGCCTGTCAACTTGAACTCCGGAGAGGGCGTTGCCATAATTCAAGTCTGATGAAACTGAGCGGGCCTCACATCGAGGGAGTTTCACCCGGCATGGGCGTGCCCGGAGGCGTCGTCGCCATCCGGTGCCGGGGCTTCCGAGCGGCGCTTCCCTCGGAGTCCAAGGTGCTCGCCGGCGAAGTCCAGGCCGAGCTGGTTTCGGCTTCGGAGGAGCTTGTCATCGTCCGCCTGCCCGACAGCCCGCATGCGCTCGGCCTTGCGCTCGCCGTCGACGGTGCGCAGTCGCCTCTTTTCCCATTCAATCTCGGGACCCGGCTGGCAAGCGGACTCCATCCGGTCGCCAACCCGGCCCTCGCGCCCGACGGCAGCGTCATCACCACGATCAGCGGCAGCCGCGGCCAGCAGGTCCCGCAGCCGCTCATCCGGGTCACGCGCCAGGGGGAGATCATACCTTTCCCTTGCGAAATCACGAATCCCACGGGGCTGGCCTTCGGGCCCGACGGCCAGCTGTACGTCTCGAGCCGCAACGAAGGGACCGTCTTCCGCTATACCGATTTCGAGCATCTGGAGGTCGTCGCGGAAAACCTGGGAGTCTGTTGCGGGATCGCATTCGACTCGGCCGGCATTCTCCATGTCGGGGATCGGACGGGCAAGATCCACCGCGTGGATGCTTCCGGCAATTCCGAGGAGTTTGCCCGCCTCGAACCCAGCGTTTCCGCATACCACCTAGCCTTCGACCCCTCCGACAACCTCTATGTGACCGGGCCGACGATCTCGGTGCGCGATCCCGTGTACCGCATCGACAGGAGCGGATGTGTGACGGTTCTCGCAACCGGCCTCGGGCGCCCCCAGGGGCTGGCTTTCGCTCCGGACGGCGATCTGTGGATCGCCGCCTCTTATCGCGGTAAAAAAGGCGTCTTTCGTCTCTCGCCCGCCGGCGGGGAACTCGTCCATCACATCGCCGCCCCCATGCTCGTGGGACTGGCGATTGCCGGCGAGGACGTGTTTATGGTGGACGGAAGCTCTCTCTATTGGCTGCACACGAGGAATACCGCGCGCGACGTCAGCTGACAGGCGGTGGTTCCGGTCGGCGGGCGGAGCGGCTGCGCAGGTATTCCAGCAGCATGAACGGGCTCCGGAAGAGCAGCGAAGCCGGAATGCCGCGATAGCCCTGCGGGCTGGAGACGGCGCGGTCGATCAGCCCCGCCGCCGTGGGGCTGCGGCCTGCCAGCGCCGTCGCGATGCCCGTGAGGCTGCGCGACAGCAGCGCCCCGCCGTAGAAGCGATCGCGCCAGGCCGCGGCGCGCTCGAGCTCCGGGCCGAATTCGTGCCGCCACGAGGTTTCGTATTCGAAAGGGGTGCCGCGCCCGAGGGCGCCGGCGAGCAATTCGGCCGAACGCAGGGCATAGTAGATGCCTTCTCCCGTGACGGGATCGGCAAAGCCGGCGGCGTCGCCGACCAAGGCCCAGTCGGGCCCGGCGACACGCTGCCGCCGGAGCAGGCGGCGGCTCAGGCAGGGGATGCGGGCGGCGTACGGCCGCCTTGCCCGGCAGGCGTCCGGATATTGATCCTCGATGAAGCCCTCGACCCTGGCCTTCAGATCCGCGGCCTTTGCTCCGTGCAGCCGGCGCACGATCCCGACCGAGGCGTGATCGGTTCGCGGGAAGGACCACAGGTAGCCTTGGAAGCCCCTTTCCTGGAAGGCGACGATCACCGTGTCGGGATGGAATCTGCCGGGCAGGTAATATCCGAGGGCAAGGGAAAGATCGGCGGGCGGGAATCCGCCTGCCAGCGCCCGCCGCACGGCGCTTTTCGCCCCGTCGGCGCCGATGAGGAATTCGACCTCGTAACTGTTGCGCGCCGTGCGGACGGCCCAGCCGGGGCGCGCCGGGGTGAATCCCAGGGCGCGCTCCGGGACGAGGCGCGCACCCGCCCGCAGGGCGTCGTCGAGCAGCGCCCGGTCGAGAGTCGAGCGCGCAAAGATCAGGATCGGCTGCCGCAGGCGCAGGGTGCTCCAACCGGCTTCGCGGGACCAGAGCCGCATGAAGCCGACAACCGTGTGCGGCAGCCGGCAGTCCCGCAGCCAGGATACGGAGCCCCATGCCTTGGCCGTGATTCCGCCGCCGCAGGGCTTTTCACCCGCGGTGTCGGGATCGAACAAAAGGACATCGTGCCCCGTGCGGGCGAGCAGAAGCCCGGCGTAGGATCCCGACAGCCGCGCGCCGATGATGCCGATCTTCATGGGCCGACCCGGATTGTCAAACGCAGTAGACAGTAGCAGAATACCGCCCGGGTGGTAACGGCAAAGCGGAGTTCGAGTCGGGGCCGGCAAGCCCGCCGCTCGCACTCCCGGCCGGGGATGCGGCGCCATGAGTGACACGGGAGAAGGGAAGAGGTTCAGTTTCGAGGTGCTGCACAAGGACGCCTCGACCGGCGCGCGGCTCGGTCTTCTCAGGACGCCGCACGGGGACATCCCGACGCCGGTCTTTATGCCCGTGGGGACCGCCGGTTGCGTCAAGGCCATGCCGCACGAGTTCCTGGAGCAGCTCGGCGCCCGAATCATTCTGGCCAACACCTATCACCTGTATCTCCGTCCCGGCCATGAGCTGATCGGGAGAATGGGAGGCTTGCACCGCTTCGCTTCCTGGCCCAGAGCCATTCTGACCGACAGCGGCGGATATCAGGTTTTCAGCCACCGCGAACTACGGCGCGTCAGCGAGGAGGGCGTCCATTTCCAGTCGCACCTGGACGGCAGCAGCCACTTCCTGACGCCGGAAAAGGCCATGGAAGTCCAGGCGGCGCTCGGCGCCGACATCGTCATGGTGCTCGACGAGTGCACTCCCTACCCGTGCGGCCGGCCGGATGCCGAAGCGTCGATGCGGCTTTCCATGCGCTGGGCCAGGCGCTGCCTCGCTCGATGGAGGGATCTCGACGACGGCGCGCGCGGCATCTTCGGGATCATCCAGGGGAGCATCTATCCCGAACTCAGACGGCAGTCCGCCGAAGAGCTGTGTGCCATGGGCTTTTCGGGCCTGGCCATAGGAGGGCTGAGCGTGGGCGAGCCCAAAGAGGCCATGTACGAAACCCTGGCGGCGACCGCCCCTTGGATCCCGGAGGAACGGCCGCGCTACCTCATGGGAGTGGGAACCCCCCGGGACCTGGTGCGCAGCGTGGCCCTGGGCATCGACATGTTCGATTGCGTGCTGCCGACGCGCAACGCCCGCAACGGCTGCCTGTTCACCAGCCGGGGCAGGGTTCTCATCAAGAACGCCTGCTACGCCGAGGATCCCGGCCCGCTGGATCCCGATTGCGGCTGCCGGACCTGCCGGCGCTATTCCCGCGCCTACCTGAGGCATCTGTTCATGGCCGGAGAGCATCTGTCGGCGGTTCTGAACACGGTGCACAACCTGACCTTTTATCTTGACACCATGCGTAAAATAAGACAGGCTATCGCTTCTGATTCGTTCGGCGAATGGCTGCGGGCGCTGGAGAAGCTACCCGAATGATAGCTGATTGTCCGATGTGGGTCCGCAGCCCGGTCGGTGCAGCACCAGAACCCGAGGGAATCTCAGCACAGCGCCGGGAAGAGGCAAAGACAAAGGAACACCCATGCGCGTAACCACATTGGCGTTGCAGGCCGGATCTCCTGACATTCTGGTCCAGTTTCTCCCCATACTGATCATCGGCGTGGTGTTCTACCTTCTGGTTTTCATGCCCATGCGCAAGCGGCAGAAAAAGACGGAAGCCATGATCAATGCGCTCAAGAACGGCGACCGGGTGATCACCAGCGGGGGCATTTACGGGGTCGTGCGAGGCGTCAAGGAAAGAACTCTGATCCTGCAGGTTGCCGATCAAGTGAAAATCGAAATCGCGAAGAGCGCCATTGCAGGACTGCAGTCCCCTGAAGAACCTCGAGGTCAGTAGCCAGCCCCTGATATCGACAGCGATTCCGCCGCGAGCGCGCGCACAGCCCATCGCCGGGGGATATCATCATGCAAAAAAACCTGAGGTGGAAGCTGATCATGATCCTCGTGATCATGCTGATATGCCTGTACTACCTCGTCAGCCCGCGCGCGTCGGGCGCCGGCTGGTTTTCGCGGCTGAACCTGGGCCTGGATCTCAAGGGCGGCATCCACCTGGTGCTCCAAGTGATCACCGACGACGCCCTGCGCCAGGAGGTTTCCCAGGATGCCGAACGTATCGCCGTCGATCTCAGGAGCAAAAATATCCCTTTCACTTCGTCGAAGAGGACCGAGAGCCTGGAGATCGAGGTCGCGGGCGTAAGCTCGGCGCGCGACAATGAAGCACGCGCCTACCTGGGATCGGCATACGACCGCAAGTACACAATCCGCTCGCGCACCGCGGAGGGGACGACGACCTACACGCTGACGCTGATCCCGTCGGTCGTGCGCCAGCTGAAGGAGTCGACCGTTCGTCAGGCGCTCGAAACAATCCGGCGCCGTGTCGATGCCCTGGGAGTCACCGAGCCCACCCTGCAGATCTACGGCGGCAGCGGCCAGGAGGTACAGGATCAAATCATCGTCGAGCTTCCCGGCGTCGACGATCCCGAGCGGGTGAAGGACCTGATGCAGAACACCGCCCAGCTCGAGCTGCGCCTCGTGAAGCCGGACGGCGGGGGGCCCTTCGCCTCGATCGAGGCGGCGGTACAGGCAAGCGGAGGCAAAATACCGGAGGGATGGGAAATCCTGCCGTACCGCGACGACCGGGCGCAGCAGGGCCAGTTGGAGTATATCGTCGTCGCCACGACGCCCGCCATCACCGGGCGCGATCTGAAGACGGCGCGCCGCACCCAGGACTCCAACGGGCTGCCCGCCGTCGGTTTTTATCTGAATTCGCAGGGAGCGGAGATTTTCTCCCGTTTCAGCGAACAGCATATCGGCGACCGGCTGGCCATCGTATTGGACAAGGTGGTGGTTTCGGCGCCGGTCATCAACGAGCGTCTGGGCGCCGACAATATCATTCACGGCCAGTTCACGGTTCAGCAGGCGGAGGATCTCGCCTTGATCCTGCGTTCGGGCGCACTACCGGCCAGCCTGCGCATCCTGGAAGAGAGGTCGGTCGGGGCTTCCCTGGGCAACGACTCGATCAGGTCGGGGATCACGGCCTCTCTCATCGGCTTCGGCCTGGTGGTCGTCGGCATGCTGCTGTATTACCGGCGCTCGGGCTGGAACGCGGTCGTATGCCTGCTCGGCAACCTGGTGATCCTCATGGGCTTCATGGGAGGGATGGGGGCTACGCTCACGCTTCCCGGCATCGCCGGTATCATCCTCACGATCGGCATGGCGGTCGACGCCAACATCTTGATATTCGAGCGCATCCGCGAGGAACTGCGTGCCGGCAAGACCGTGCGTGCCGCCGTGGACACCGCTTTCAGCCGTGTGTTCTGGACCATTTTCGACACGAACGTGACCACGCTCGTTTCGGCGGTTTTCCTCTTTCAGTTCGGCACGGGACCCATTCGAGGGTTTGCGGTCACGCTCACGGTCGGCCTGCTGGCCAACATGTTCACCGCGATATTCGTCTCGCACCGGCTGTTCGAGTGGATGCTCGGTGACCGGAAAGTGGAATCTCTTTCGATTTAGAGGAACTTGCAGGCGCTGGCGGTGTCCAAATGACCGGGTTGGCCGTGATCAGGAGCACAAAGCGCCGCCGGTCGCGAACAAGGGGAATGCTCCGTGGAAATCCTTAAGAGCGTTTCGATCGATTGGCTGGGCAAGAAGTGGTACTTCATCGCGGCGTCGCTGGTACTCCTGGTGATCGGCACGGCAGCCTACCTGACTCGCGGCGGGCTTGCCTACGGCATCGACTTCACGGGGGGAACGATCATCTATCTCAAGTTCGACAAGACTCCGGATATCGAGCTGATCCGCAAGGCGCTCAAGCCGGAAGCCGTGGGCACGACCATCATCCAGCGTTACGGCCAGCCCGAGGAAAATTCCGTGGTCGTGAGGATGCAAAGCGCCATGGAGGTCGAGCAGGGGGTCGGTGCCGGCCAGAAGGTGGTGCGCTCGCTGCTCATGAATGCCCTGGCGCCCCAGGATGCCGCGCGGGTGGAGGCGGATTTCAACGCCGTGGCGCTCGAGTCCCTGGCGGAGTATCTGAAGGGGGCGGACCCGGACAATCTCAAAGCCCAGAACAAGACCGTGCAGGAATCGGGCGAACACTACCAAAGCCTGGCGCGCCGGATGCTGGATTATCGCGACCGGGTGCGCGACGGCCTCCTGACCTCGCTGGACGAGCTGGGCCAGGCGCCCGGCGTCAGCCCGCAGGCGGTTGCGGCCGTCAAGAAGGGGTTCTTTACGGCACCGTTCGCAGTCAAGGGGGTGGAAAGCGTAGGCGCGATCGTAGGTTCCGATCTGCGGCGGCGCGCGACGCTGGCCGTCGGGCTGTCGCTGATGGGAATGCTGGTCTACATCGCGTTCCGCTTCAAGCCCATTTACGGTGTGGCGGCGATCGTCGCGCTCGCGCACGATGTCGCCATCACCCTCGGACTTTTCGCCGTGACGCAGAAGGAGATTTCGTTGACCGTGATCGCGGCGCTGCTGACGCTCGTGGGCTATTCGGTCAACGATACCATCGTGGTTTTCGATCGCGTGCGCGAAAATCTGCGCTTGTATCGCAAAGAATCTCTGACCGAGATTCTGAATTTGAGTATCAACCAGACGCTTTCTCGGACGATCATGACCTCAGGGATGACCTTCATCGCCGTCGCCTCCCTGTTAATGTTCGGCGGCGAAGTCTTGAACGGATTCTCTTTCGCGTTGACTGTCGGGATCATTATCGGCACCTATTCCAGCATCGCCGTTGCATCTCCCATCGTGGACGCATGGTATCGCCATCGCGGGGAGCAGAAACCGAAGCGTAAGGCCGCCTGAGGGACCCATGATCCGGAGAAGACGTTCCGTGCAGCGTAAACAGTAATCATGCCGGGCAAGGAAGAGAAACTGCTTGACAGCTTTTCGGAGGCGATATTAACATCGCGCCTTTGAAATGGGATGCCATAAGCGGTTAACTTCCCGGGCCTTAAGGCGGTCGACGAGAGGGTGAAATGTTTGAAAGCATAGAAGAAACGAGTCGCTCCGATTTCGCCAGGCGGATCGGGATCCTGATGCTGTCCGTGGTGGCGCACGTCATTGCGGTCATCGTGATCGTGATACTGCCTCTGGTGTTCTTCAACGTGCTGCCGGAGCAGGAGCTCCTGACCTTTCTGATCGCTCCGCCGCCTCCACCGCCTCCGCCGCCTCCTCCGCCTCCCCCGCCGGAGCCGACCAGGGTGGCGCCCGTGCAGAGGGTGACGGTGGATCCCACGCGATTCGTGGCACCGACTGAGATCCCCAAGGAGATTCCGCCGCCCGTCGACGAGCCGCCGCAGGTGGGCGTCGCCGGCGTGATCGGCGGTATCCCGAGCGGGATCTCCGGCGGCGTCGTGGGCGGCGTGTCGGGTGGGGTCGTGGGCGGTATCCTGGGTGGTGCACCGCCTCCGCCGCCTCCTCCGCCGCCGCCGCGTCCGGTCAAGCGCGAGCCGATCCGGGTGGGCGGCAACGTGCAGGAGTCCAAGCTGATCCGTAAGGTGGAGCCTGTCTATCCCGAGCTGGCGAAACGCGCCCGCGTATCGGGAACGGTGATCCTGCAGGTCACCGTGGACGAAGAGGGGAACGTCTCCGAGATAAAAGTCCTCAAGGGGCACCCCCTCCTCAATGATGCTGCCGTGGCGGCAGTGCAGCAGTGGAAATACTCGCCGACGCTGCTCAACGGCGAGCCCGTCCCGGTCATCGCTACCGTGACGGTCATCTTTAACTTGAGGTAACGCAAAATCATTTCGCAGGAGGCCTAGAAAATTCGATGGGAATCAACATAGCGGAACTCTGGACACAGATGGGAATAATCGCCAAGCTGGTCGTGGTCATCCTCGGCATCATGTCGGCATACTCGATCAGCGTCATGATCGAGCGCTGGCTGGTCTACCGGCAGGCACGCAAGCAGTCGCGGGTCTTCACACCCGCAGTGGCCGAATGCCTGAAGGAAGGGAAGATCGATGAAGCCATCGCCCTTGGCGAACAGAACAACAAGAGCCACTTGGCCAAGGTCCTGGTCTCGGGCCTGCATGAACTCAAGGCGCATGCCCAGAGCAAGGAGATCCCGGGCGAGGACATCGAGGCCGCCAAGAGGGCGCTGGAAAGGGCCACGGCCATCGGCATCTCGGACCTCAAGAGAGGCCTGGGCGGACTGGCCACCATCGGCTCCACGGCTCCCTTCGTCGGTCTGTTCGGGACGACGGTGGGCATCATCAACGCCTTCCAGGGGATGAAGACCGAAGAAACCGCGGGTATCGCAGCGGTCGCGGGCGGCATCGCCGAGGCGCTCGTGGCCACGGCCTTCGGGCTGTTCGTCGCCGTGCCCGCCGTGATGGCCTTCAACGCCTTCACCAACAAGGTCGAGACCTTCACGATCGAAATGGACAACTCGTCGTCCGAGTTGATCGACTATTTCATCAAGAAACGGAGTCAGATCAGTGGCTAAGCGCAAGTTGGCAAGCGTGGTTTCGGATATCAACGTCACGCCGATGGCGGACGTGATGCTCGTGCTGCTGATCATCTTCATGATCACCACGCCCCTGCTGCAGCAGGGCATCACGGTGAACCTGCCGAAGGCCAAGAACGCTCTGGACGCGCCGGAGGCGGACGCCAAGGACGCCATCGTGGTGGCCATCAACCGGGACGGGCGACTGTTCCTGCAGAAGAACGACGTGACGGAGAGCCAGCTGGTGGAATATCTCACCAAGCGCTTCTCGGGCGGCGAGCTGAACAGGACGATGTTCCTGAAGGCGGACACCGCCGTCGTCTACGGGCGCGTGGTTCAGATCGTCAACCAGTGCCGCAACGCAGGCGTCGAACGTATCGGCCTGATGGCGGAAAAGGAGAAGCAGTAACTCTTCCCGGAAGATTCGCCGGGCCTCTCTGACGAAGTGGAATGGCGGATAGCGGCGGCGCCCGCAGCCGTCTGAGCTCGCGGGCGCCGCGCGCCGCATCCACCCCGCCGGCCGCCCGCAGCGGCATGCCGCCCGGGCGGGCAGGCGACCGGCGAACGACGGGACGGGAACCTAAGGAAAGGAACAGAATTCCCATGGCGATCGATGTCGGAAAAAAGACGGGGCCCAAGTCGGATATCAATATTACCCCCTATATCGATATTCTGCTGGTGCTCCTCATTATCTTCATGGTCATCACGCCTGTGCGCCAGATGGACCTTGAAGTCAAGGTCCCCCAGCCGCCGCCTGCGGACCAGCGCGACATGCAGGTCGACCCGAGCGTCATCGTGGTCTCGCTCTCGGAAAACATGGTGATCGCCATCAACCAGGAGATCACCGACATCAGCGCCCTCGGCCCCAAGCTGATGGAGATCTACGCGGCACGTGCCAACAAGAACATGTTCATCAGCGCCAGCCCGAAGCTTCCCTACGGCGACGTGGTCCGTATCATCGACATCGCCAAGGGTGCGGGCGTGGGCGACATCGGACTGCTGACCGAGGAGATCCGATAGGGCGTGCAGCCTTCGCTTCTGCGGAGGTCTAATTCTAGGAGGCCATAATGAAGGGTAAGAGTATTGCCATCATGTCTTGCGTCCTGCTCGCCGCCGTCGCTTTCGGCGGCTGCGGTTTCTATTCCAAGCTGCGCGCCCGGGACCAGCTGAACAAGGGAGTCAAGGCGTTCTCCGAGAACGAGTACAGCAAGGCCACCGAATTCTTCAAGACGGCCGTCGAGCTGGATCCCGACTTCGAGGTTGCCCGGATGTATCTGGCGACGGCTTACACCCAACAGTTCGTGCCCGGTTCGCCGGATCCGCACAGCACCGAAATGGCGCACAAGGCGATCGAGACGTTCCAGCAGGTCGTGGACCGCAACCCGGAGAAACCGAACCTGAACGCCATGATCAGCATCGCCAGCCTGTACTACCAGCTCAAGGAATTCGACAAATCCAAGGAGTGGTGCGCCAAGATTCAGCAGCTGGATCCGACCAACGCCGACGCCATGTACCGCGTTGCCGTCATCGACTTCGACGAGTCGGTGAGCAAGACCGGGCTCCAGGGCGAAGGCGTCGAGTTCATGAGCCAGGAAGAGAAAGAGCGGATTCTCCGGAATATCGACGAGGGGCTCGCGATGTTGGAGAAAGCGCTGCAGATCAAACCGGATTTCTTCGACGCCATGGAATACCAGAACCTCCTGTGGAGGGAAAAGGCCAAGTTCGAGAGGGATGAAGCCGCCAAGAGCAAGCTCCTGCAGCAGGCGGACTTGGCGGCGCAAAAGGCGCTGCAGCTGAGGCTCAAAGCTGAAGAAGAAGCGGCCAAAAAACCCAGGAAACTGACCGTCAAGTAGACGCAATCGCAAGGCGCGGGTGGGGCGAGAGAGCCGGCGTCCCGCCCGCCCGTCCACTCGCTCCGCTCCTTGCCCAAACGCCTCATTTCACCCAGACTCTCGCTTCGTCTATAATTCCTTGAGGCGGAACTTATATGATTCGCTTCGAGGATCTCGCCGACAAGGTTCAGCGCTCGCAGCCCAATGCCCCTATCGAGCTGATCCAGAAAGGGTACGTGGTATCGGCCAAGTACCACAAGGGACAGCTGCGCATGAACGGCGAGCCCTATCTCACGCATCCGCTGGAGGTGGCCAATATCCTCGCCGAAATGAAGCTCGATGCGGTCACCATTACCGCCGGGCTCCTGCACGACCTCTTGGAAGACACGCTGATGTCGCCCGAGGAGCTGCGCCGGCAGTTCGGCGAGGAGATCTACCAGATCGTCGACGGGGTCACGAAGATCTCGCAGGTGCAGTTCACTTCGCGCCAGCAAAGTCAGGCCGAAAACTTCCGCAAGATGCTGCTGGCGATGGTGGGTGACATCCGCGTCCTTTTCGTCAAGCTGGCCGACCGGCTGCACAATATGCGCACGCTGCAGTATCTGCCGCCGGAGCGGCGCGAGCGTATCTCTATGGAAACCATGGAGATCTATGCGCCTCTGGCCCACCGGCTCGGCATGGCCAGGATTCGCGGCGAACTCGAAGACCTTGCCTTCAGCTTCCTCGACCCGGCCGCCTACCAGAACACCGTAGCTCTCATTGAGGCCCGGCGGGCCGTCAGCGAGGAGTTCATCGAAGAGACCAAAAAGGTCATCGCCGCGGAGCTGGCGGAGCAGGGCATCCCGGCGCAGCTCGAGAGCCGCATCAAGCGCATCTACGGGGTGTACGACAAGATGCGCCGCCAGAAGATCAGCATCGACGAAGTCTTCGATTTCATCGCCATCCGCGTCATCACCGACACGGTCAAGAATTGCTACACCATCCTGGGGATAATCCACAACATCTGGAAGCCCGTCCCCGGGCGCATCAAGGATTACATCGCCATCCCCCGTCCCAACCTCTACCAGTCGCTCCATACTTCCGTGATCGGCAAGAACGGCCAGCCGTTCGAGGTCCAGATCCGCACCCAAGAGATGCACAAAATCGCGGAAGAAGGGATCGCCGCCCACTGGAAATACAAGGAAGGGAAAATAGGTGCGGTCCCCGAGGAGGAACAACTCCGCTGGCTGCGGCAACTTCTCGATTCCCAGCGCGAAGTCAGCGACGCGCGCGATTTCCTCAGCAGTCTCAAGGTCGACCTGTATGCGGACGAGGTTTACTGCTTCACCCCCAAAGGAGAGGTCATCAGCCTGCCGCGGGATGCAACGCCGGTCGACTTCGCCTATGCCATCCATACCGAGGTCGGGCACCACTGCATCGGCGCCAAGGTGAACGGCCGCCTGGTGCCCTTGCGGCACAAGCTGAGGAACGGCGAGGTCGTCGAGGTGCTGACCTCCAAAGACTCCGAGCCCAGCCGTGACTGGCTGACGTTCGCCAAGACCGGACGCGCGCGCAACCGCATCAAGCATTGGATCAACCAGAAAGAGCGCCAGGATGCCGCCGAGCTCGGCCGGAAGCTTCTCGAAAAGGAAGCCCGCAAGTACAAGACCAGCTGGAAAAAGGTGCTCGAAATGGATGCCTTCCCCGGCATTCTGGCTTCCGTCGGGTTCACCAGGGTCGAGGATCTTTACCCGGCGGTCGGTTTCGGCAAGATCGCGCCGCGCCAGATCCTGGCGGCCCTGTTTCCGGACCTGCGCCCGACCCCGGAAGAAAAGGCCTCGGCAATCAAAAGCGTCGTGCGCAGGGTCCTGAAGAGGGGAGACCCGGCCATCACGGTCAAAGGCCAGGACGGGCTGCTCGTTTATCGGGCCAAGTGCTGCAATCCCATACGCGGCGACGAAATCGTCGGCTATATCACCCGCGGCAAGGGCATTTCAGTCCATACCACGGACTGCCCGAACCTGGCGAATTTTCTCGGTTCGGACCGGGTGACGGAGGTGGAATGGGTTCCGGCAGGAGAGGGCGATATCTACGGCGTCCGACTGATGATTCTGGTGGAGGACCGGCAGGGGATTCTGGCCGAGATCACCTCGACGATCTCCAACCTCAAGACCAACATACGCGAATCGCGTTCCGCCACCGACGACGACGGCAGGGCCACGGTGGAATTGACCGTCGAGATCCATGACAAGAAGCACCTTCACAAGGTCATGCAGGCATTGAAGGCCATCCGGGGAATCGACGAGGTGACCCGGGTCGGCACGCTGCCGCACTGATCCCGCGAGGTATCCTATGCTCGAGACCGTGAACACCGAAAAAGCCCCCCGCCCCGTGGGCCCATATTCCCAGGCGGTGCGCGCCGGCGGCTTCATTTTCGTTTCCGGGCAGATCCCGCTCGATCCCGTCACGGGTGAAGTCGCGGCAAACGACATCGCGGCGCAAACGCGCCGTGCCGTTGAGAACCTGAAGGCGATCCTGGAGAAGGCGGGCAGCGGCCTCGACAAAGTCGTCAAGACCACCCTCTATCTCAAGGACTTGCGCGACTTCGCGCGCTGCAACGAGATCTACGCGGAATATTTCGGGGAAAGCAAGCCCGCCCGCTCCACCATCGAAGCGGCCGCGCTGCCCAAGGGCGTGCTGCTGGAGATCGATGCGGTAGCCCTTGCCTGAGGCGCGGGAATCGCTAACCCGCCGCCTTCTGCACCTTTCCGGAGCGCAGGCATCGCGTGCACACGCGCACCCGCTTTACGCTGCCGTTTTCCAGGATGCGCACGCTCTGCAGGTTGGGATAGAACTTGCGCGGCCTGACGTTGTGCGCGTGGGAAATGGTACGCCCGAAACTGGGTGTCTTGGCGCAAACATAGCATTGCCTGGGCATGGCACAACTCCGGTTAGAAGCAGAAATACTAGCAGCTGCGGAAGTTCGAGTCAACATCGGTCGGCGGCCTTCCTGCGATGCGCACAGCGGCGGGGATGGGATCCATGGTCATCGGAGCTCCGCTGCAGCAAGAGCGATGATTGGCGCCCCGAAGGGGTGCAGCAGGAAAGCCTGGGGCGTTGGGCACGCCCCGCAACGATGGCATCCCGTTGCTGCGAAAACAGGTGAGCGTCCCGGCCGGCACGGATATTTTCCGGATCATTTCCCGTACCGGAAGTTATTATAATGGGAGGCGCAGGGCAGGCGACTCCAACTCATGAGAGGGTGAAAATATGCAGAGCGGCAAAACAGGCATCGTCGGCGTGGTAGGCGCCGGCACCATGGGCAGTGGTATCGCGCAGGTCTTCGCCCAATCGGGCTTCCTCGTCCATCTTTCCGACGTCCGGGAAGAGTTCCTCGAGCGCGCGCTGAAAGGCATCGAAAAGAGCCTCGATCGCTTCGTCCAGAAGGGCAGCATTTCGGCCGATGACCGCAATGCCGCCTTGAGCCGCATCACCACGGGGTGCGGTCTCGAACCGATGCGCCCCTGCCACCTGGTGGTCGAGGCGGTCAACGAGAACTACGATCTCAAGGCACAGGTCTTCCGCGAACTCGATCGGCTGTGCCCCGAGGAGACCATCTTCGCCAGCAACACGTCATCGATTTCGATCACCAAGCTCGCGGCCGCAACCCGGCGCGCCGACCGTTTCATCGGGATGCATTTCATGAATCCGGTACCGGTCATGAAACTGGTCGAGGTGGTTCGCGGCCTCGACACGTCCGACTCGACCTGTGCGCGGATCGTCGCCCTGGCCGGCACGCTGGGCAAGACGGCCGTCGAAGTGCAGGATTACCCGGGGTTCATCTCCAACCGCGTATTGTTTCCCATGATCAACGAGGCGATCTATGCCCTCATGGAGGGTGTGGCCACGCGCGAAGCGATCGACACGGTCATGAAGCTCGGCATGAATCACCCGATGGGCCCGCTGGCGCTGGCGGATCTCATCGGACTGGATGTATGCCTCGAGATCCTGCGCGTGCTCCAGGAAGGCTTCGGCGACCCCAAATATCGGCCCTGCCCGCTGCTCGTCAAGATGGTCGATGCGGGCCTCCTCGGGCGCAAGTCGGGCAAAGGTTTCTACGATTATCGAGCGGAAGGGAAAAATTGATGGCAGAAGACCGGAGCAGCAAGAACAAGGCCATCGACGTGGCCTTGATGCAGATCGAAAAACAGTTCGGCAAGGGATCGATCATGCGCCTGGGAGACCGGACGGAAGCGGCCGGCGTGCAGGCCATCTCCACCGGCTCGATCTCGTTCGACGCCGCGCTGGGCGTGGGAGGCTTCCCGCGCGGGCGTGTGGTCGAGATCTTCGGTCCCGAATCCAGCGGCAAGACCACCCTGGCCCTCCATGCGATCGCCAACGCGCAGAAGGAAGGGGGCGCGGCCGCCTTCATCGATGCCGAGCACGCCATGGACCCCAATTACGCCAAGATGCTGGGCGTCAACACCGACGACCTGCTGGTGTCGCAGCCGGACAACGGCGAGCAGGCCCTGGAGATCGCCGAAGTGCTCGTGCGCAGCGGGGCCATCGACATTCTGGTGGTGGATTCGGTGGCCGCTCTGGTGCCGCGCGCCGAATTGGAAGGCGAGATGGGTGATTCGCTTCCCGGGCTGCAGGCGAGGCTCATGTCGCAGGCTTTGCGCAAGCTGACCGCCATCGTGTCGAAATCGAACACGTGCATGGTCTTCATCAACCAGATGCGCGAGAAAATCGGTGTCATGTTCGGCAACCCCGAGACCACGACGGGCGGGCGCGC
>CAZHQK010000010.1:0-11049 GCA_964534795.1 uncultured Acidobacteriota bacterium | reverse complement strand
CCTTTACCCCTTGACCCCATTACCCCTTGGCCCCTGGCATTGGCGAGCGAAGCGAGCTGACTTCTGAGGCGGTCCGCTGATAAAGAGCGCCGGCATTCCGTTGAGCTGACGGACCTCGCTTGTCAGCCCGGGGCCCGTCCGGGCCAGGGAGACCGAGGCAAGCGCCCAGAGCGCCATGAACTGAAGCCATGGCTGTCTTTTCATCATCGGCCCGCCGTTGCGGTTCTATGGATGGCCACCTGCACGCTCGGGACGGCGGGGACGGGCAGGGCGATACGCTGCACCTGCGGCGTCCCGCCGCGCACGGTCGCAATGCTCCGGCCGTCGACGGCCACCGCGTACTCGCCTGCCGGGAGCCCTGAGATTTCGAGCCCGGTTTCATGCGCCCGTCCCGTGCGGTTCTCGGGCGTGAACTGAATGCGCGCAAGGTCGTCGCTCACCACGACCGGCTTTTCCCTGGCGTAGCCGTCGTGATCGAGCGTCATGTGCAGGCGCTGGTCGTCGCGGATGACGTGGAAACGGACGCGCAGGCCGTCGCGCGGAACGACTTCGACCGCACGCCCCTTGCGCGCGAGTATGCCGCCGTAGGCCATTTCGCCGAAGATCGGGTCGCGGGCGACTATGGTGGCGTGCGTGCGCAGCGCGCCGCAGTACCCGACGTCTTCCTCGGCGCTGTAATACCAGGCGCCGCGCGCCATCTCCTTGCCGATCCAGCCGCGGCCCACGGCCTCCGGAACGAATCCGCCGCCCGTGGCCCCGTCGTTGTTCCTGCTGGGATTCCAGTAACCGTAGCCGCTCTCTTCCGTGCCCGAATTGACCAGCGCCCATGAGCTGAGGGAGGAAGCGTAGCCGAGCCGCAGGTAGTCCGTGGGATCCTGGGCGAAGTGCAGGCCGTAGTCCAGGATCGACCACCCCCCCCATTTGCGACATGTAGCTCAGCAGGTAGGACATGGAGCCCCGGTAGTCGCTGCCGAGCTGGTAATACGACGTCTCCAGCCAGCCGCGGTCGCACATGTTCAGCAGGAGCTGGAAGTTCATGAACTTCAGGGCGGCATCGTACGTCACGCGCCGGCGGAAGTCGGTCTCGGGCAGGCCGGAACCTTCTCGCCGGGCTTGAGCACGCGTTTCATGGCGTAGCGGGCAAAGGCTCCGGTGGATTCGAAGCCCGTGGAGTCGAAGGCGAACTCCGAACCGTAGAGATTCGGCGTGCGGTTGATGAAATGCTCCACCTTGCCTTCCCAGTAAGCGCGCAGCGTCGCGGCCCATTCCTTCCTGCCTTCCTGCTCGAGCGATTCGATCAGCTCCGGGATGAACGCCTCGTTCATGGTGCCGACCGAATCGGCCGACCATTTCTCGACTTCCATGGGAACGGTCCAGTAGGCCACGGCCGTGCGGTAGGCGCGCTCCAGATACTCGGCCGCGCTGAGGTGTGCGATCATGTCGGGATAGAAGCGCGCGATCTGGTACATGCGGTAATAGAGCATGATGATGTGCGGGTAGTCGTAGATCCGCCAGACATGCGCCTGGCCGTTGCGGCCGGGGTCCGCGCTTTCCCGATTGACTTTCCAGTTCGGTATGCCGTAGATGGCGTAAGGGTACCTCTCCTTGTCCGTCATCTGCATCCCGCCTTCAGACCGGTGATCGGCAGGCGCCAGTTGCCCCCGGCGCATACCGCAGCGGCCGCCGCGTTCCTGGCGTGGATGTAAGGCGTATAGGCGCCCGCGGAGTTGTCGAAGTATTCGAACTTGGTCCGACCCATGGGCGTCATGACCAGGTAGGGGCCGTCGCCCCCGCTGCGCTGCCAGTAAATCCAGGAGCCGTGGCCCGCGATCAGGGCATGCCGCAAGAGCTTGCGCGTGTAAATCTCGCCCCTTGCCGGCGTGCGCTCGGCGAAGTTGAACGGCACGGCCAGGTCTGCGATCTCGATCGGCCGGGACGTGCCGTTGGCCAGGCGGACCGTCCAATCCAGATAGTCGCCGTCGAGCTTGAAGGTCATCTTCACCTTGAGATCGTCGAGCGGCACCGGATTGCGCTCCGGCCCCACGCGCCATTCCGACAGGCCGACGGTGGCGGCGGGCGTCATCCTGGCTTCGATCCGCAGCGCCGACGTCCTGACCGGCTCGAATTCCACGACGGTGAAAGTGTTCGGTTCGACGCCGTATTGCGATCGGGCGCGGACCTCGCGCCACTCCCGGCCTTCATGGTAGAGCAGGCGCCAGGATTGCGGCGGATTGACGGCGCCGGCGGCGCACGCAGTTCATGCTCGACCTCCCGTCATCACCCCATTGCCTATCTCGATTGGGCCGAGAGAATTTTTCGAGTGACGATAAATTTGTTAGTGACGTTTCTTAAGGAAATGTGACAAACTAACATTCTCCTGACCGATGCCCGCCTGACCCGCACTCGATGCCGGAGGCTGGGCGCTCGGCGCACCATAATCCAGGTGCCGGTTCCTTGTCAAACGGGACGCATGCGAGGAACGCTATGACGATCGGGTCGAACTCCTATCGAGGTGCGGCGGCCGGATTGCTTGCGGCGATGATCCTGATGGCGCCGGGCGCGAACGATGCCCGGGGGCGCACCCGGGCGATTTCAGGGGACTCCCGGAGGAGCGAGCGGTTCGATGTGCTTGGGTGCACCGGCTCTTCCGCTCGATCTTTCGATCGCGTGCAGACCGCGGAAGGCCGAGTTGGTGGTTGACAAAGGACTCGTATTGAAGTTGTATCATGCCGTGACCGTTTAGACCTATGGCCTTCGTACCTGCAAGAATGGGCCGCGTGAACATGCGCGCCCTGATCGATCGCCTGCAGCGCCAGGGGATGGCGTCGCGGGCGGAGCTTGCCAAGCTGCTCGGCATGAGCCAGCCGACGGCCGGCAAGATCTGCGACATCCTGCTCCGCATGGGCGTTCTCGAGGAGGTGGATCCCGGCGAGGTCGAGCGCCACTTTCAGTCGAGAGCGACGGGCACCGCATCCCGCATCGGCCGGCCGGGGCGGATGCTGCGCCTCGACCGATCGCGGCCGCGGTTCCTGGCCATCGAATTGGGAGTCACCAGGACTTCGACGGCACTGCTGCCCGTAGGCGTCGACCAGGTCGACTGCTGGAGCCACAGCGTGAGCACCGGAGGCTCGGCGGCCGAGTGGCTGAGCCGGCTGCAGGCCGCCGCTTCGCACATGGAGCAGAAGGAATTCTGGGGCATCCTGGTCAGCGTTCCGGGAATCGTGGACGAAGCGGCCGGGCGTGTCGTCTTTTCGGCCAACCTGCACTGGACCGAAGAGGCCGACCTTCCCGGACTGATACGGAATGTCTGGGATGCGCCCGTGATTCTGGTGCAGGAGGAACGCGCGCTCGCGCTCGGCCATCGGTACTTCGATCCCAGCGCCGAGGATTTTCTCCTGGTCGACGTCGGCGACGGCGTGGGCGGAGCCATTATCGTGTCGGGCCGGCTGTATGCCACCCCGCTTTCGATCAGCGGCGAGCTCGGCCACACGAGAGTGCTGGGCAACGAGCGCCTCTGCGGTTGCGGCAACGTCGGATGCCTGGAAACGCTCCTTTCGATCGGCGGATTGCTGCGCAGCTATGCCGCGGAGTGCGGGAGGGAAAGCGTCACGTGGCAGGAGATGGCCGATCATATTGCCGAGCGCGGCGTGGAGCCTTGGCTGGCCGCCACGCTGGATGCGGCCGGCGTCGTTATCGCCGGAGCGCTGAACGTTCTCGGCCTGCGCCGCGTCATCATCACCGGCAGCCTGAGAGAGCTGGCGCCCCCGGTCATGGCCCATCTGGCGAGCGCCATCGTGCACGGGGCCATGTGGGCGCGCTTCGGGGAGGTGGAAGTGGAAAGCGCGCCGCGGTGCAGGATGGCCGGCCTGGTGGCCGTCGCCATCGATCGCTTGGTGCTGCCCATGGCCGACCGGGGGAAGAACCCGAACTCATCCGCCGCGGTCGCAGCCGCCTATGAGGCTTTTTAGCGCACCCTTCGCCGTTACCCGATTCCCGGGCATCGCGAGAGTGCTACAATCACCTGTCTCCGACCGATTCCCGAGTACGCCATGGCGCGAGAAGAATGGAACCGCCCCGCACGGCAGGCCGAGCCCACGGAGAGCGAGGACCGGCGAAAGGAGGAGCTGGCGCTCAAGGACCGGGCGCTGGAGGCGGCGGCGGAAGGCATTGTCATCGCCGATGCGCGCAAGCCGGATATGCCGGTCATCTACGTCAATTCCGGCTTCGAGCGCCTGACGGGCTATCCGGCCGAATCGGCGCTGGGCCGGAATTGCCGCTTTCTGCAGGGGCCGGGGACCGATCCGGCCGCGGCTGCGGAAATCCGGCGCGCCATCGCGGAAAAGCGCGCGTGCCTGGTGGAGATTCTCAATTACCGCCGCGACGGCACCCCCTTCTGGAACCGCCTGTCCATTACTCCGGTCTACGATGCCGCCGGGCAATTGACTCACTTCATCGGCGTGCAGTCGGACATCACGGCGCGCAGAAACGCGGAGGAGGCGCTGCGGCGGGCGACGATCGAGCTCGAGGCGGTCAACAGGCGCATGAAGATGGAGCTCGACCGGGCCGCCCGGATCCAGCAGGCGCTGCTTCCTCTCAACGATCAGGAATTCGAAGGCGTGCGCTTCTGCTGGCGCTTCCGTCCGTGCGTGGAACTGGCCGGCGACAGTCTCAACATCATCCCGTTGGGTGGGGATCGAATCGCGTTCTATGTCATCGACGTCAGCGGTCA
The DNA here is from genome assembly GCA_964534795.1 of uncultured Acidobacteriota bacterium. Lineage (GTDB taxonomy): Bacteria > Acidobacteriota > UBA6911 > UBA6911 > UBA6911 > CAZHQK01. The sequence continues at coordinate 6,320 of CAZHQK010000010.1, read as the reverse complement.
CGGGGTCGCGGCGGCCCTGCTCTCCTTTACCCTCAACCGCTGGCTTTCCCTGCTGCTCGGCCTGGATCGCGCCGCTCCCGCCGCAAGTGCGGACGGCGCGGCGATCGTATCGCCCGCGGCCGTCGCGCACAGACTGAACCGGCAGTTCCCCATGACCGATGAGAATCCCCAGTACTTCACGATGGTCTACGGCGTTCTCGAGCAACGCAGCGGCCATTTCCGATACGTGTCGGCGGGCCACCCCGGCCCCGTTCTCGTTCCCGGGTCGGGAGACGCGGCTTGCCTGGAATCCCGGGGCTTTCCCATCGGCCTTCTCCCCGAGGCGAGCTTCCAGGACGAATCGGTTCGCCTGCGTCCCGGAGACCGGCTGTATCTTTACACCGACGGGCTTGCGGAAGCGGCGAACGCGCAAGGGGAGGAATTCGGGATCGGGCGATTCCGCGCGCGCCTTCTCGAGGGGCGCGGGCTCTCATTGTCCCAGAGCCTGGACTCGGTCCTTGGCGCTCTGGACGAATGGCGCGGCAAGGAGCCTCTGCGCGACGATGTCACCCTGCTGGCCCTCGAGTATCGGGGCGCGCCCTGATTCGGGGCTGCCGCCGCCCGGCGCCGTCGCGCGAGCCGCACCTCGCACCGCAAGCACCTTCTTCGCCGGCCGATGACGCGGAGCCGGGAAGGCGCGGCGCGACAAGATTGCGGGCCGGCGGAGTCTCGCCCCGCTCAGGGTTTGCCTTTGGGGGTCAAAACCTTCTTGACGAGGATCTTCCTGCGCTCGCGGTATTCCTTGTCGAGCTTCTGGAATACTTCGAACTCGCGCGCGGCTTCCTCGGTGCGGCCGAGCCGGCGCAGGGCCATGGCACGCTGGTAGTGGGCCTGGGTGTGATTCGGGTCGGCGCGCAGGACCCGGTCGATGAAGGCCAAGCCCTCTTCCAGCCTGCCCTGGGAAATACGCATGCGGCCCATCTCGTAAAGCGCGCCCGCGTGCGCGGGGGAGATCGCCAGGGCCTGCCCGAAACATCGTTCGGCTTCGGGAGCCCCATCCTCTTCCCTCAGGGCCACCATGCCGAGGTGATAGAGGGCGTCCGGATTCTTCGGGTCCAGCTCCAGGGCCTTGGAGAGCGCGGCGCGCGCTTCGGCGGTCTTTTCCAGCGCCCGGTCGGCGACTCCCAGATGAAACCAGGCGGCGGCGAACGCCGGATCCGCTTCGACGGCCCGCCTGTAGAGATCGCGCGCTTCGGCGATCTTGCGATCCTCGTAGTAGGAGCGGCCGAGCTGGAACATGGTCTCCGCATCGTCGGGCTTCAGCTCGAGGCAACTCCTGTAAACCTCCTGGGCGTTCTGGTAGAGCTCCGAGCGGAACATGGCATCGGCGACCAGCCGCTGGGTGCGAAAGTCCCGGGGGCGGGCGGCGGCCGCGTCGACCAGCAACGTAAAGCCCGCCGCTTCCTCGCCCTTGCCGATGTGCACCAGACCGGCGGCGATCTCGGCGTCCGGCCGGATTCCTGCGGGAAGGCTCTCCAGCAGGCCCTCCAGGTTGGCCGAGTCCCCCAGAGCGGCGTAACAGGCTGCCAGCTGCGCTGCCAGCTCCGCGTTATCGCTGTCGGCCTGCCAGGCGGGCAGAAGATATCGCGCCGCTTCGGGGAACTTGCCCAGCCGGTAGTACAGCTCGCCGAGCAGCATAAGAAGCGCGGGATCCTCCGGGGCCAGCTTCTCGGCGCGCTGCAGGGCCGAGACGGCTTCCTGCAGTTTCCCCTGTTCCTGCAGGACACGGCCGAGACCGGCCCAGCCGCGCGCGTCCTTGGGCGCCAGCGCCGTCACCTTGCGGAAATGCGCCTCGGCCTCCTTGAAGCGGCCCGCTTCCTCGAGCAGCATGCCCATCAGATAGCGTGCGTCCTTGTGGTCGGGAATGCGGGCGATGAAGCGCTCGAGCACGGCGCGCGCCGCCTCGTTCTTCTTGAGCTGCGCCTTGGCCACCGCGGAAAAGTATTGGGCCTGCCAATAATAGGGATCGGCTTCGCCTATGGAGTCGAACTCGCGCTCCGCTTCCTCCAGGCGCTCCTGCCGGGCGAGAGCAATGCCGCGCTCGAGCGCCGGTGGCGGCGGCGGTTGCTGGAGCGCGCCGCAGAGAAACACGACGATGAGGGCGGCCGGAAGCGGGTGCACGATCTTTATTTTACCCCATCCCCGGGACTCGGGCATCGTCCGGCAAGAGCCGCCTTGCACCGCTCGGGCTCGAGCGGCGGCGCCGGGGCGTTTTGACTTCCGGCGCCGTTTATAGCATGATTTTTTTCGTGCGTTTCCGCGGCCTGTCGCCGGTATTGATCCTGCCGGTTTGCCTCTGGATGTTCGGGGCTCAGGACCCCGCCCCGTCGGGCGTGGTATTCACCGACGTCTTGTCCGCGAGCGGCATCCGCTTCGTGCACAAGAACGCCGCCAGCGTGCAGATGTACTACATCGAGACGATGGGCTCGGGCTGCGGGCTCATCGACTACGACAAGGACGGCCTGCTGGATATATATTTCGTCAACGGCGGCCCGACGCCGGCATACAGGCCGGCGACGCCCTTGCGCAATGCCCTGTACCGCAACAACGGCGACTGGACCTTCACCGATGTCACCGACAAGGCCGGCGTCCCGGGCAACGGCACCTACGGTATGGGCGTGGCCGTCGGCGACTACGACGGCGACGGCTACGACGACCTGTTCATCGCCAATTACGGCAGCAACCAGCTCTACCGCAACAACGGCGACGGCACCTTCACCGACGTGACGGAAAAGGCGGGAGTGAAATCCGACACGTGGTCGATCGTCGGCGCGTTCCTCGACTATGACCGCGACGGGAAACTGGATCTGTTCGTGGTCAACTACCTCGACTTCACCTGGGAAAAGAACCCGGTATGCGGGGAAGGCACGGGCGTGCGCGACTACTGCCACCCGGACCACTACGCCGGCGTTCCCGATTTTCTCTACCGCAACAACGGGGACGGCACCTTTACCGAGGTCGGCGCCCGCGCGGGGATCACCAGCCCCGAAGCCAAGGGGATGGGGGTGGTGGCGGCCGACTTCGACAACGACGGCTGGATCGATATCTACGTCTGCAACGATTCGGTGGGCAATTTCCTGTACCGCAACAACGGCGACGGCACCTTCACCGATATCGGCCTGCCCGCAGGCGCCGGGTTCGACGAGAACGGCAAACCGCAGGCGAGCATGGGCGCGGATGCCGCCGATTACGACGGCGACGGCCTGTTCGACATTATCGCCCCCTGCCTCGACACCGAGTACAACATCCTCTACCGGAACCTCGGCGGCAAGCTGTTCGAGGACGCCACGCTGAAGGCCGGGCTCATGAGCGAGCTGAAAAACTTCACCGTCGGATTCGCACCGGTGTTCATGGACTACGACAACGACGGCTGGAAGGATCTCTTCGTGGCCAACGGCCACGTGCTCTCGAATGTCGAGAAGAGCAAGAGCTATATCCATTATGCGCAGCCCAAGTATCTCTACCGCAACACCGGCAGGGGAAGCTTCGAGGACGTGACCGCTTCGTGCGGGGCGGCCCTGATGGAACGGCGTGTGAGCCGCGGTGCCGCCGTCGGCGACTTGGACAACGACGGCGACCTGGATATCGTCGTGAGCGCCTGTTCCGAGCGGCCGCAGCTGCTGCGCAACGACGGGGGAAACCGCCGCGCATCCCTCCAACTCCAGCTCGCGGGCGTCAAGAGCAACCGCAACGGCATCGGCGCGCGCATCCGCTACCGGCTCGGCGGCCGCATCGTCTACGACCAGGTCATGGGCGGCCGCAGTTACGGTTCGGCCTGCGACTACCGCGTCTTCATCGGATTGGGCCGGGAGGCCGGAGTCGAGGATCTCGAGGTGCAGTGGCCTTCGGGCGTCGTTGACAGGCTCGGGTCACTTGCGGGCGGGTCCATCTATACCGTCAGGGAAGGCTCCGGCGTCGCCGGCAGGAAAGCCTACAATCGATGATGCACGGCCGGCGCGGGGCGGCGCGGAGATGATGCGTTGGCACGCACGATCCTGCATGTGGACATGGATGCCTTCTTTGCGGCGGTCGAACAGCGCGACCGCCCGGAGTTGCGCGCCCGGCCGGTGATCGTGGGCGCCGATCCCAAGGAGGGCAGGGGCCGGGGGATCGTGGCCACCTGCTCCTACGAGGCGCGCCGCTTCGGCGTGCATTCCGCCCAGCCGATCTCGCAGGCATGGCGCCTCTGCCCGCAGGGAGTCTATCTGCGTCCCGACCCGGACAAGTACCAGCGCGTATCCGAGCGCGTCATGGCTCTTCTCTTCGATTTCACCGATCTGGTGGAGCAGGTCAGCATCGACGAAGCCTTCCTGGATGTCAGCGGCAGCCGCAGGTTGTTCGGCTCGGGCAGCGATATGGCGCTGCGCATCAAGGAGCGCATCCGCACCGAGCTCGGCTTGACGGCCTCCGTCGGCGTGGCGTCGAACAAGTTCGTCGCCAAAGTGGCCTCGGACCTCCGCAAGCCGGACGGCCTGGTGGTCGTGGAACCGGGGCGGGAGAAGGAGTTCCTGGATCCGCTGCCCGTGGCGCGGCTGTGGGGAGTGGGGAAGAAGACCGAGGCCCTGCTGCTCGGCATGGGCCTGGCCACGATCGGGGACATCGCGCGTGCGGAGCGCGCCGAGCTGGTGCGCAAGCTCGGGAGCACGGGCGCCTCTCTCTGGGAACTCGCCAACGGAATCGACGACCGGCCGGTGTCGCCGGAAGAAGGGTACAAGTCCATCGGGCATGAGACCACCTTCGAGCACGATCTCGAAGACCCGGGCATCCTGCACGACACGCTCCTGCACCTGACCGAAAAGATGACGCGGCGCTTGCGGGAGCACGGCGCCCGCTGCCGGGTCGTGACCGTCAAGTACCGGGAAGCCGATTTTTCCACCTTCAGCCGCCGCCGGCGGCTTGCCGAACCCGCCGACACCACCGAAGAGGTATTCCCGGCGGCATGGCAGCTCCTGCGCGGCCTGCTGCGCAAAGGGAAGCGCACGCGCCTGATCGGCGTGTACGCAAGCGATCTGGTGATCGGCGGGAGAGGCGGGCAGCTCGAGCTGTTCCCGGAGACAACCGAGCGGGAGCGGCGCCTGGCGCAGGCGCTCGACAGCATCGCGGACCGCTTCGGCGAGGACGCCGTCAGGCGCGCATCGCTGGTCGCGAGGCGCAGGAAGTCGGGGTGACTTGCGCGCGGGTGCCGGCGTCGATTCGGTGATCCGCGGCGCAAGGCAGGCGCCCGATCTGTTGTACAATCTCCCGGAATTGCAACGCATCGGCCGAAGCGGCGCGTACAGGGCCGAACGAATGCCATGACCACGATCGGAAACATCGCCGGCGAAACCTTGCGCATTACCATCCCGGCGAGCACTTCGAACCTGGGCCCGGGCTTCGACGCCGTCGGGCTTGCGCTCCAGCTGTACCTCACGCTGGAAGTGAGCCGGCTCGATAGCGGCCCTTGCCGCATCGCGTATCAGGGACCGGAGGCGCACCTGGTCCCGGCGGACGAGTCGAATCTCATCTGGCGCGCCATGCGCCTGACGGCCGCGCGGGCGGCTGCGACGCTTCCGCCCTTCGCCTTGGAGATCCGCAACGAGATACCGATCACCAAGGGCCTGGGAAGCAGCGCGGCGGCTTCTCTGGGCGGGGTGGTGGCGGCCGACTTCCTGTGCGAGCTGAAGCTGAGCGCGCAGCAATGGCTGGGCCTGGCGACCGAGCTTGAAGGCCACCCGGACAACGCGGCGCCCTCGCTCTGGGGCGGCCTGGTGGTCTCCATGAGCGGCGAAACGATACTCTGTTCCAGGTGCGAGTTTCCCGAGGACTGGACCGTGGTGGCGGTCACGCCGGACTTCGAGCTGGAAACGCGTCTGGCGCGGGCCGTCCTGCCGGAGAAGGTGCCGCACAAGCACGCAGTTTTCAACGTGCAGCGGGCCACGTATCTCGTTGCGCAGTTGATCCAGCGAAGAACGGAGGGCCTGCGCGATGCCATGGCCGATCATTTGCATCAGCCCTACCGGAGCGCCCTGATCCCGGGGCTGGCCGAGATCCTCGCCATGACGGACCGCGAGGGGTTGCTGGGAGTGGCGTTGTCCGGTGCCGGACCGACGGTGATCGCGCTCGCCGACTCGCACGAAAAGGAGATCGGCCGGGCCATGCAGGATATCTTTGCGCATCACGGGCTTTCGTCCCGCATGCGCCTGCTGAAGGCCGACCTTCAGGGCCTGACCCTGGAATCGCTGACGTAGGTCCGCCGCGCGGTAGGTCCGCCGCGCCGCGGCGGACCGACCTATCCGTCCCGG
>CAZHQK010000009.1:0-32760 GCA_964534795.1 uncultured Acidobacteriota bacterium | reverse complement strand
TTCGGGGCGATCGCGCGGCCCCGGCAGGGGCCCTGAGCGGGTAGCCGGGGGTGAGCCGCAGGCGAACCGTGGGAAAGCGCGGCGATGCGGTTCGGGGCGATCATAAGGCCCCGGCAGGGGCCCTGAGCTGGTAGCCGGGGGTGAGCCGAAGGCGAACCATTGGAAATCGCGGCGATGCGGTTCGGGGCGATCCCGCGGCCCCGGCAGGGGCCCTGGGCCGGTAGCCGGGGGTGAGCCGCAGGCGAAGCATGGGAAATTGCGGCGATGCGGTTCGGGGCGATCGCGCGGCCCCGGCAGGGGCCCTGAGCGGGTAGCCGGGGGTGAGCCGCAGGCGAACCCCCGGAAAGGAGCGTATGGATCAGGCGAGCCCCGGAGGGCCGACAGATTGGGGTTTCCGATGTATCTTTCTGCCGTCCCTTTTCTCCAAGTTGGCTTCCGCTCACTTGGAGCTATCAGCTTCCGTCCCTCCGGGACGGATAGGTGCCGCGCGCCAGGGCGAGCTCGACGATCCGGCGCAGCGTTTGCGAAAAGGTCAGGCCGGCCTTTTCGGCCGAGTCCATGAACGAGACGCCCTCGGTCAGGTCGGGATTGGGATTGACCTCCAGGACGTAAGGCCGGCCGTCTTCGGAAACCCTCACATCGATGCGCGCATAGTCGCGGCAGTAAGTGGCGGCGTAGGCGCGCAGCGCAAGACGGCGCACATCGTCGGCGATCCGGGGATCGAGATCCGCCGGGCAGCGCGCGTGCACCTTGTGATAGCTGAGATCCAGCGGGTTCCATTTCACGGCGTAGGTGATGATGGGGGGATGATCCTCGGGCAGCTCCGAAAAATCGTATTCCAGGAGAGGCAATACCACGGGAGGATCATTGCCCAGGATGGCAACGTGCAGCTCGCGGCCGGCAATGAATTCCTCCATCAGGATGGGCTGCCGGAATCTTTCATAGAGCACGGCGGCGCGCTCGCGCAGCCCGGCGAAATCGTAAACAACAGAATCGGCCTCGACTCCCAAGCTCGCGTCTTCGCGTGCGGGCTTCACGATCAAGGGATAGCGCAGGCCGTGCCGCGGCGCGACCCGGGGCGTGCGCAGCAGCTTGAAGCGCGGCGTGCGGATCCTCTGCTGAAGCAGGATGTGCTTCGTCAGCGCCTTGCGCTGGCACAGGGCCAGGGCGAAGGGTCCCGAGCCCGTGTACGGCACGCCGCACAGATCGAGATAACCCGTGACGGCGGCCTCGAGGCGCGCGTCGCCGTCGAAGATCTCCACGAGATTGAAGATCGCATCGGGCACGTCGCACAGCAGGAATCTTTCCAGACGCGCCAGGTTGTCCTGGATGTTGTACAGCTCGACGGCGAAGCCTTCCGAGCGCAATGCGCTCGCGATCGCCTCGTACTCCTCGCGCGCGGTCTTGACGTGGATGGGATAGACGGGCCGGAAGGGCAGCGTCGCGGGATCGACGGCGCGCAGGCGCTCGAACTCGTCCTCGCCCACCAGGTTGTACAGGATCGTGCATGCAGTTCGGCGCGCGCTCATGACCGTGAGTCCCCAAGCCCGTCCGATCGGGCAATATAGTCATTCCCAGGCTGCGCTGTAAAGGCCGTCTTGCAAAAGGCGCGCGCTTTGGCTAGTTTCTTCCTGCGCCCGGGGCCCTTCCGCCGGGAGGATGCATGGGTTTCGAACCGCAGTCGAACTTGTGGCAGTGCGGCCCGTTCGCGCTCAAGCACGCCCTGGCCGTTCTGGGCATTTTCGTCGACGAGCGCGAGCTGGCCGGGATCGCGGGCACGGACAGGGAAGCGGGCACCGACGAGCTGCAGCTCGCGCGCGCCGCCCGCCGCTTCGACTGCGATCTTCTGCATTTCCGCGAGCATGATCCCGAGGTTGCGCGGCGCCAGCTCGTCTCGTACCTGCGGGAGAACGATCCGGTGCTGATCTGCGCTTACGAGTGGAAACACTGGATCACGGTGGTCAACGAATCGCGCGGCCGCTTCATCCTGCTCGACAGCCGGGACGAGGCCGTGCTGCGCATCTGCTCGCGCTCCGAGTTCGAAAGCCTGTGGGCCTACCATCGCAGGGACGAGGTCGATCCCCGGATCGTGGAGGTGCTGTACGATTTCCATCCGGTGATCCCGCGCTTCCGCGCGCCCGCGCGCGCGGACGTTTCCCTGGCGCGCGCCCGCTACCTGCGCCGCCAGGAAAACCGCGAGCTGGCCAAGCAGTGGGACAAGTACGTGGAAGATCTGCTCGCCGTGTGCCGCCCGCGCACCGCGCTCAGTTCCAACGTGCTCTCGCTCGGCGAGTTCCTGCGGCGCCACGGCGACATGATGGTGGACCAGGTCGCCTTCTGGCACGGATGGATCGAGAAACGCAGGGCGAGGAAGGTGCTGCGCAACCTGCGCTTCGTGGCCGACACCTACGGCCTGGTGATACCCGAGGAGGGCGAGAAACGGGCCATCGCCGGACTCACCGCCCTGCTGACCTTGTGGGCGGGCGGCCGCTACGGCGTCACGCCGGTCTACCAGGAGACCGCTCAGCCGCGGCAGCGCAGGCGCAAGTGAAGCGGCGCGGGCTGTCCGTCATACGCCCGTCGCGACGTAGCGCCGGATGGCGGCGACGGTCTTTTCGATCTCGGCGTGCAAGTTGTACAGGTGGGGCGCCAGCCGCAGGCCGCCGCGGTCCGCGCCGCCGCGCGTGGCGCCCGCGATCCTCTCCCGCTGATACAGCGCCGCCGACAGCTTGCGCGGGTCGAGCCCGGCGGGCTGGAAGCTGACGACCGCGACCGAGCGCGCGGGATCGGGATGGGTCCAGAGCTTCACCCCGTCGATGCGGCGCAGCCCTTCCATCAGGGCCTGCGCCAGCTCGCGGCTGCGCTTCTCGATGGCGGGGCGCCCGATGCGCAGGAAGAACTTCAGGGCTTCCCCGAAGGCGATGATCGCGGGCTCGTCGCGCTGGCCGAAGGTCTCGCACGTCCGCGAAATCCCCACCGCCCCCGGGTAGGCGCTGTAAATTACGGGCCACAGCCTGCCGTGCGCCGCCTTGTTGACGTACAGGACCCCGCATTCCTTGGGGCCGCACGGCCACTTGTGGGCGCTGCCTGTGTAGAAGTCGGGCTGCATGTCGCCGAGGTCCACGTCCATCAGCCCGAGCGATTGGGCCCCGTCGACGAGCGTCAGCACGCCGCGCTCGCGCGCCAGCCGGCAGATCTCCCGCGCCGGGAACAGGTCGCCCACCGTGTTGGTCAGATGGGTGAATGCCAGTACTCTGGTGCGCGGGGTGATGGCCTTGGAGAAGGCCTCGATGTAGTACTCCGCTCCCGGGTGAGGATTGACCTGCTCGACCGTTTTCACGGTGAAGCCGAACCTCTTGGCTTTTTCGGTCCAGGCCGTGTGGTTGCTGGGGTGGTTGTCGGAAAAAATGACGACCTCGTCCCCCTCCTTCAGATTCAGACCGCTGGAGACGAGGTTGTTGGCTTCGCTGGTGTTGCGCGTGATCACGATCTCTTCCGGGGTGACGCGCAGATACTCGGCCAGGATCCGGCGCGTCTCCTCCTTGCCGGCGGTCATCTTGGCGCGATTGTCGAACGAAGGGTCCCGGTCGACGTCGCGGGTGCTTTCGATGAGGGATTCCAGTGCCGGGAGCGACGACGGGCACAGGTTGGCGGCGTTCAGCGCGATCAGGCCCGGATCGAGGGCGAAGCGGGCGCGCACCGCCGCCCAGTACTTCTCGTCGGGCGCCGCGGGCGCCGGCGCCACCGGCTCCGGCCGCTGCCCGGCCGGCCAGGCGGGCGCCAGGGCCAGGAGCGAACCGCAGGCGGCGCGGCGCGCGAAATCCCTGCGGCTTATCGTCGAGGCAAAGGATTGTTCACCGGTCGGCATGTCGGCTTCCTCCCTGATGCTGGGCTTCAGCGGCGCCATTGTAGCGGGAGCGCCGCCGCGATGCCACCGATTTGCACCCGCGCCTCCCGGGGCGGCGCGCTCGCCGCAGCATGCTGCCGGGTCGGGGCGCGGCGCCGGACGATCCGGCTTGTCTCCCGCGGTCGGATGCCGTAAGATCACGCTGAAGTGAAAAGATCTCTGTATCGGGTCCCGGGCCCTGTGCAATATAACCCTCGAACCATGTCAGGTCCGGAAGGAAGCAGCATTAAGAGGATCGTTATATGTGCCGCAGGTCTCCCGGGACCCGGCCCCCTTGCCTATGCAATATCAGGTCCTGGCCCGGAAATGGCGCCCCCGGGATTTTTCTGAGCTCGTGGGCCAGCCCCACGTTTCCCGCACGCTGTTGAACTCGCTCAAGAGCGGGCGCGTGGCCCATGCCTTTCTCTTTTCGGGTCCGCGGGGAAGCGGCAAGACCTCGACGGCGCGCATCCTGGCCAAGGCGCTCAACTGCCACCGCGGCCGGCCGGGCGAGCCCTGCGGCGAGTGCCCGGCCTGCGTCGAGATCGCCGCGGGCAACTGCATGGACGTGCTCGAGATCGACGCCGCCTCCAATCGCGGCATCGACGAGATCCGCGAGCTGCGCGAGAACGTGCGCTACCAGCCGGCGCGCGACCGGCGCAAGATCTTCATCATCGATGAAGTGCACATGCTGACGCCGGAGGCGTTCAACGCGCTCCTCAAGACGCTCGAAGAGCCTCCGCCGCACGTGGTCTTCATCCTGGCCACGACCGAGTTCCACAAGATCCCGGCCACGATCCTGTCGCGCTGCCAGCACTATGCCTTCCGGCTGATCCCCTACGATCTGATTCTCGAGCGCCTGAGCAGCATCGCCCAGGCCGAAGGTTTCGCGATCAGCAGGTTCGCCCTGGAGCAGATCGCCTTTGCCAGCGGCGGCAGCATGCGCGACGCCATGTCCGCCCTGGACCAGGTGGTCGCATTCAGCGGGTCGAGCGTACGCGACGAGGATGTGACCCTGCTTCTCAATCTGGTCGAGCCCGCCGTGCTGGCGCGCACGGTGCGCGCGATCGCCGGCAACGACGGCGAATCCCTCCTGCGCCTGGTCGCGGAGCTCGTGGACGCGGGTCAGGACCTGCAGAACTTCTGCCGGCGCCTGATCGCGCACATCCGCAGCCTCATGATCATCAAGGCGGGGGTCTCCAGCCCGTCGTTTTTGGGCGTGCCGGAGACATTGCTGCCGGAGCTGAAGGAGCAGGCGGGTCTGTTTTCCCCCGAGGACCTTCTGCGGCTGTTCGACTCTCTGGTTCGCCTGGAAGGCGATCTGAAGCATGCCGTGCACACGCGCTTCCACCTGGAGATGGGGCTGCTCGAGCTGGCCCAGATTGCCCGCTTGCGCTCGCTCGAGGATCTCATCGCCGACTTTCAGCGGCTGGTCCGGGGAGAGGCGGTCGCGCCGGAAAGGCCTGCCGCATCTGCGGCTGCGAGCACAACGGCAGCCGCCCCGCGGGCGATGCCGGCGCCGGCGCGCCCGGCGGGCGACGCGGCCGCGGCGGTGCCGCGCAGCGCGGCCGATGCCGGTGAGCCCGAGCCGGAGGCGGAGGCGCCGGCGGCGGCCGAAGAAGAGCGCCGGCAGGCCGCGCGCAGCCTGCTGGCGCAGATTACCGCCGCCGTGCAGAAAGAATCGCTGGAACCGATTCTGCAGTCCCTGGCGGGCGCGCGCATGGAACGGGACGCGCTGATCCTGGAAGCCGAAGAGACCAACGAGTTCGTGCGCCGGCAACTGCGCGACAATCTCGACGCCATCGCCCGGGCCGCCGCCAGGGTCGTGGGAGCCGAGGTCCGGATCCTCATCGAAGGCGGGGACGGCAAGAACCGGGCGGCAGAGGAGCGAACGCGGCCGCCGGAAACGGCGGACGGCATCTTGGAGCGGGCGAGAAGGGATCCGGTGGTCCAGGCCTTCCTGGAACACTTCCCCGGCCCGACCAAAGCGGAAAAGGACGAAACATGACGGACTATGCCGAGCCGATCGCCAGATTGATCGAAGAGTTCCGGCGTTTCCCCGGAATAGGCCCCAAGACCGCGCAGCGGCTGGCATACAACGTGCTGCGCCGCTCGCGCGAGGATGCGGAACGCCTGAGCCGCGCCATCCTGGACGTCAAGGACAAGATCCGCTACTGCTCCCTGTGCAACAACCTTTCGGACCGCGACCCTTGCCAGTTCTGCAGCGATCCCCAGCGGTCGCCTGAAACCATCTGCGTCGTGGAGGAACCCAGGGACGTTCTTTCGATCGAAAAGACGCGCGAGTACCGGGGACAGTACCATGTGCTGCACGGGGCTCTCTCCCCGATCAACGGCATCGGCCCCGAGGACCTCAAGCTCAAGAACCTGCTGGAACGTCTGCACTCCGGGGCCGTGCGCGAGGTCATCCTGGCGACCAACCCGAACGTGGAAGGGGAGGCCACGGCGATCTACCTGGCCAGGCTTCTGAAGCCGCTCGGCATCAAGGTCAGCCGCATCGCGCTGGGAGTCCCGGTGGGGAGCGACCTGGAATTCGCCGACGAGGTCACCATGTCCAAGGCGCTCGAGGGGCGGCGCGAGATATAGGGCGGGACGCGGAAGCGGTGTGCCGGCCGGGGGCGCGCACGTCAATCCCCGGATTCGATCCAGCAGGCACCGTCCTCGTAGTACTCTTTTTTCCAGATGGGCACGGTCTTCTTGAGGCTGTCGATGGCGAAGCGGCAGGCCTCGAAGGCGGGCGCCCGGTGCGCGGCGCAGATCATGATGGCGACGCTGCACTGGCCCGGCAGCAGGCGGCCCAGCCGGTGCACGATCGCAATTTCCCGGATGTCGAAATCCCGCCTGGCCCGGTCGCAGATCTCCTCGAGCTTCTTCAGGGCCATGGGCTCGTAGGCCTGATACTCCAGGGCGCACACGCGCCGGCCGCGTGCATGATCCCGCACGGTACCCTCGAAGACGACCAGCGCGCCGTCCTCGGGGCGGAGCAGAGCCGCGCGCAGCGACGTCAGATCGATGGCTTCGCGCACCAGGCGGACCAAATCACCCTCCGCTGACGGGGGGAAAGAAGGCGACCTCGTCGCCGTCCCGGACCGGGCTGTCGGCACGGGCGAACTCGCGGTTGACGGCGCACAGGCAGGCGGCGCCGAGAGGCTTAAGGCCCGGGAAGCGTTCCGCCAGGCGCTCGTACAGGGAAGCCACCGTGGCCGCGCCCGGTTCCGCCACCTCGACGGCCTCGGTTCCGGCGGCCTCGGCGAGCGAGGCAAAGAACAGGACCCGTACGGTCATCAATAGAGCCTGGCCAGGAGGGCGCAGATCTCGTCGATGGTGCGGCGCACGCGCGCGAGCGAGGCGCGGGCGTTGTTGGCGAAGATGCTGAAGACGAGGTTGCGGCCCGATCTGGTGACCATGTACCCCGAGAGTGTGGCCACGCCCTGCAGTGTCCCGGTCTTCGCGTAAATCGCGCCCCTAACGTCGCTGGAGGCCAGGCGATTCTTCAGGGTGCCGTCGACGCCGCTGACGGCCAGCGTGTTGATGAAGAGTTCGAAATAGGGGCGGCGCGAGATGAACAGCAGGAGATCGGTCTGGAACTTGGGAGTGAGCAGGTTTTCGCGCGACAGACCGGAACCGTCGCGGATGCTGACCTTGCCGTCGTCGAGGCCCGCCTCCGCCAGGAATTCGCGCACCGCCTGCAGGCCGGCCTCGTCCGATCCGATGCCGTGCAGCTCGGCGCCCATGACGCGCAGCAGCATCTCGGCGTGCAGGTTTTCGCTGCGCTTGTTGATGATCTCGAGCGCACGCGCGAGCGGCGGCGATCGATGCTCGGCGAGCACCGTCCATTGCGCGCGCTCGTCGGCCGAAACCTCGCCGCGGTGTACGGCGCGCACATCGCCCGCAACCGTGATGCGCCGGCGCCTGAGCTCCTCCCTGAGCAGGGCCGCGGTCCATTCGGCCGGGCGCTCCACGATCACGTATCGGCTGGAACTCTGCCCGGCGGGCACCGACCCGGACACGACGAGCTTCTTGGTCCCGGGAATGATGCGGGCGTACACCGTGGAGCGCGAGCGGGCGCTGCCGGTGGTCGCCAGATTGCGGACGCTGAAATATGTCCCGGGCGGCTCGAGACTCACGCGCGCGAGCTGGCCGGCTTTCGTGGCGCGCACGTGGACCCAGAGGACATTATTGTGGATGCTCAGGGCGCAGATCGGCGCGCCGTACGGCGACTTCAGGTCCCGCCCGGTCCATCCCTGCCCGTGCGTGCTCGAATCGAAGTAGCTGTCGTCGCCTATCACGTCGCCCGTGACTTTCTTGATACCCGCGGCCGCGAGCTGGTCGGCCAGCTCTTCCAGGGCGGGTTGCGCGAGGAGGCCGCCTTCGGGATCCGCAAGGTTCGGGTCGCCCCGGCCGAAGAGGATCAGATCTCCGTCCAGGACACCGTCGTCCTTCAGCGTGCCGTTGGTGTAAACCGTCGTGCGGAAGCGAAAGTCCGCGCCGAGCTTTTCCACGGCGGCCGCCGTCGTCACCACCTTCAGGACCGACGCCGGCAGGAATGGTTTTTCCGGATTGACGGAAAGCAGCACCTGGCCCGTGGACGGATCGACGACCTCGATTCCCCAGTCGGTGGACCGGATGCCCGGCTTTTTCAGGCACTGGGCCACCTTGGTCTGAATGGTGTCGCCGGTCTCACCGCCTGCCGCGAGAGGGAAAAAGAGCAGGGCCGGCAGAATGAGCCTGTGCAGATACCGCGGCAATCGTCGCATCGAGCAACTCCGCTCGCCGGAGCCGAAGTCCATATAAGCGTACATTTCGGCCGAAATCTAGCTTTTAGTATGCCTTTCGACCGGCAGCGCGTCTTCGACAAGGGTCGCCCCGATCCTCGCTCCGGCCGCAAGCCAAGCCTTGCCCTCGATCCTGCTCAAGGGCTCCAAGGCCTCTGTTTTTATTACTACGGCATATTGCAGTTTCGCAAGGGGTTCTGTTTCGATCGCCCGGGCGACCTCCTCGATCACCTTCTTCGCCTGGGTCTCGCCGGCGGCGACGAGCGCTGCGCCGGCCTGCAGGCTGCGGTAAAGGATCGGGGCCGCCGCCCGCTCCTCCGGGCTCAGGAACTGGTTGCGCACTCCGCAGGCCAGGCCGTCGGGATCGCGCGCCGCGGGGCCGAGCACGACTTCCGTGCCGATATTCAGGTCGCGGAACATCCTGAGCAGGACGGCGCCCTCCAAGGCGTCCTTCTCGCTCAGGAAAAGAAACGCGGGCCTGACGATATGGATCATTTTCAAGATGCCGGTAGTCAGGCCGCGGAAGATCGCCTCGCGGGGCAGGCTTGCGAATCTGCGGGCGGCGTCCTCCACCTGGACGTAAGTGGCGAAATCGGGCGGATACATTTCCTCTTCGGCGGGAGCGAAGATGTAGTCCACGTTCTCCCGGCGCAAGAGGTCGGCGTCCTTGGCGAGATCGCGCGGATACCGCTCGTAATCCGGATCGCTGCGCAACCGCAGGCGGTCGACATAAATGGAGACCACCACCACGTCGGCCATCGCGCGTGCCGCCCGGATCAGGGCGACATGCCCGGGATGGATGCCGCCCATGGTGGAGATCAGCCCATGCCTGAGCTCGCTCGCGAGCAGCTTGGAGCCGACGGCGCACATGCGCGCGACACGGTTAACGATCTCCATGGGGGCCGCATGATATCAGGAAACGCGGAAAGAGGCCACGGGTAGGATTCGCCTCGTGGCCATTCAGACACTGGCAGGGGTCCACGGTCCGCCGCGGCGCGGCGGACGTATCCGTCCCGGAGGGACGGAAGCTGGTAGCTCCAGGTGAGGTCTGTCGGCCCTCCGGGGCTCGCCTGATCGATACGCTCCTTTCCGGGGGTTCGCCTTCGGCTCACCCCCGGCTACCCGCTCAGGGCCCCTCCGGGGCCTGATGGTAGGTCCGGCTCGCCGAGGCGGACCGTGAGCTTATTGCTTCAAGTCACCGGTCCGGCGCGACGCGCGCGACGTATCCGTCCCGGAGGGACCGAAGCTGGTAGCTCCAGGTGAGGTCTGTCGGCCCTCCGGGGCTCGGTTGATCGATGCGCTCCTTTCCGGGGGTTCGCCTGCGGCTCACCCCCGGATACCCGCTCAGGGCCCCTCCGGGGCGGACCGCGGGCTTATTGCTTCAAGTCGCCCGTCCCGCGACGGCGCGCGGGATCTACTCGCGTGGGATCTGCCTGCCTTCTGCCGGCCTGCCCGGCCCCGCCCGCACGAAAACGACAGCTCTGTATACCAACTGGTATACAGATGCCCGGCATGCTGCCAGCATGGCGGCCGGGCGCAATGGCTGTGCTCGTTTGCCTGACGGCGGCGGCGCTATTTGCGCCGGACGGGGTGGTAGTACTCGATGCCGCGGATCGTCTCGCCGGTGATTCGTCTGAGAAGCGCCTTGAGGTCTTCGGCGTTCTGCACGAAATCGATCTCGCCGGTGTTTACGATGAGGAGCGGTGAATCCTTGTAATGGTAGAAGAAGTGGTCGTACGCCGCGATCAGCTCTTCGACGTAGGCTTCGGAGATTCCGGCCTCGAACGGCACGTTGCGGCGCCGGAGGCGTTCGAACAGGACTTCCTTGGGAGCCTGCAGATAGACGACCAGGTCCGGGCTGGGGGTCAGGGGCCGGAGGGCCTCGAAGTACTTGTCATATATCAGGATTTCCTGATCGTCGAGGTTAAGGTAGGCGAAGATCTTGTCCTTGGCGAAGAGATAGTCGGTGACGGCGAGAGGCTCCTTCGGCAGCGCGGCGGCCAACTCCTTCTGCTGCCCGAAGCGGGTGATCAGAAAGTAAAGCTGGGCCTTGAAAGCCGCCCCGGGTCGGTCCTGGTAAAAGTCGGCCAGGAAGGGGTTTTCGAATTCATCGAACCAGGTTCTGGCGGCAACTCTGTCGCGCATGGCCTGGGCCAGCGCGGTCTTGCCGACCCCGATGGGGCCCTCGATTGCAATGTATCGCGGCATCAGAGCATTCCTTGCGCCGGGTATGGTATCACCGACGAGCGGTCCGGGCACGCGTCCAGCAGTGCGCGCACGCTCATTTTCAGAACAGGGTGCACCGCCTGCGGCGCGATCTCCGCCAGCGGCTGGAGCACGAACCGGCGCCCGGCCATCCTCGGGTGCGGGATCTGCAGGTCCGGCTCGTCGACGACCGCATCGCCGTACAGGAGGATATCGAGATCGATGGCTCTCGGCCCTCCGGGGAGCGTTCGGGTCCTGCCGCCGGCCTCTTCCACGGTCCTGCAGGCCTGAAGCAGCAATCTCGGGGGAAGGCTGGTCTCGAGTTCCACGGCGATATTGAAAAACCATGGCTGGTCGAGATAGCCGACGGGTTCTGTGTGATAGACGGACGAAACCCTGCGGATGCGCAATCCTTCGGCGGAAAGGCCGGCGAGCGCCCGCCTCAGGTTGGCCATGCGGTCGCCGAGATTGGAGCCTGCAGAAAGGTGGGCGACCCGCCCGGCCGGGCCGCCTTGCGCTTGATCCGCTCCCGGTATGGATTTCGCCTGCGGCGCCTCCGGCCGTCGATGTTCCCTCATGGATGGTGCAATCCTCCTCCCCTTCGGGCAGGCCGCGCAGCCGGCCGCCCGCTAGAACAGGCTTTCCGGCCGACTGATATTGCCGAAATTTCCGATTCCTTTCAAAGAGAAAGAGAAGGTGAAGCGGCTCTCGACCCGCAATCCCAGGTTGAATTGCTGGAACTGCAGCGCGATGCCGCAGCAGTCCCATGCATAGTTGACGCGCACGTTGCTGTTGAGGAAGCTCGAGTTTCTTATGTCGTAGCTGAGAGCGGCGCCCGCCGACAGTCCGCGCACGAGGGATCCGTAACCGAGCTGCCCCTGGAGATGGTGGCTCTCGAAGGTTCCCGGTTCCAGGGCCCTGGTGCGGAAATAAGTCCATCCCGCGGTCAGTTTCTCCATCTGCCAGTTCGCGGACACGCTCGCGTCGCGCAGTGCGCGCACGTGGGTGTCCAGGTCGGCGCGCACGTCGAACGATATGACGTTCCGGGGGGCGATGCGCACGATGGCGTTCGCCGGCGGCAGCCGGCGTTCGCTGCCCGTCAGCGCAAAGCCGGTGACGGTGTTGAGCGGGTAGAACAGATTCGACCGGCCCGGCTCGAGGGCGCCGCCGAAGCCCGGATCCAGATAGTACTTCTGGACCAGGATCACCGAGAGGAACTCGTCGTTCTGCAGCCTGCCGCCGGCGCCGTGCCTCCTGAAGAAGCGGTTGGCGATGCCGAACTCGAACTCGCTCGTGTCGGCGACGGCGTCCTCGTCATCGAAGCGTATGGTCTCGCGCAGGTGGTCGATACCGCGGATCAGGCGATAGACGGCGAACGGCTCGATCGCGTGGGTGAAGCCGCCGAGCGGCGCGTCGCGGAAGGACCGCTCGAGGACCGGCATTCTCAGGTCGAGGTCGAAGTCCAGGTAGTGGCGCACAAGGCTGCGGGGCGCGATCTCCATCGATCCCTCGGAGCTCAACCGGGCGCTGTAATAGGTCTCCCGTACGCCGACCGAAGGCACGAGCGAGAATCCGGCGAGCGCCGGCAGGCGGACGGTCAGGCGGGGATACAGATCCAGCCTCTGCACGAGCGCGGGTGTCTCGATGGTGCTGTCGGAGCGGGCCAGGCCCTCGGCCGCCGCGCGCATCGTCAATACCAGCGGAGTCCGGCCCAGGGTTTTACCCAGCGCGAGGAACTCGACCGAGGGCGACTTGCGCACGACCAGCGATCGCACCGGAAAGCGCACCTCGTCGCGCTGCACCGCGATGTTGGTGGCGAAGGCGCCGTCGTTCTGCGTCAGGAAAAAAATCGAGCGCTCCTCGGGCACGGTGGCCAGGCGGAAAGAATCCGAGAATGCCTGGCGGAAACGGAAATTGGTCGTGATATTGGCTGCCGCCACCGCCCGGAAGCTGCTTCCGACACGCGACTCGGCGTCGACGACGAGGTTGGCGCCGCCCTGGCCCAGACGATCGTTGATGCCGTATCCCTGCAGGTAAAGCCTGGTGCGCTCGCCCGGTCGGGCGCGGAATATCCCGCCGACGGCGAGGCCCCTGAGAGTGAAGTAGTCGCCGTAGGTCGTCAGATCGGCACTGCGCCCGAGCGTCTGGTAGTAGCCGAGGCTGAACACCCTGCCCTTGGATGTCGAGCTGCCGGTGTGCGGGGGAACCAGCCCGCTGCTGCGCTTCTTGCTTTCCATCGGCAGGATCATGTACGGGCTGTAAAGCACCGGGACTCCCTTGATGCGGAACAGCGTATGGCGCAGGCGCGCCGTGCGGTCCACGCGCACGGTCGCCTCGGCTATCGAAAAGGACCACTTGGGATTGTCTTCGCGGCAGGCGGTGACGAATCCGGAGTCGATCCTGTAGCTGTCCGGCCCGGTCTTGCGGATGGTCTTGCCGCGGATCAGGAACTCCTGGTCGGTGAATCCTTCGGCATCGTAAAAGACGCCGGTCTGGCTGCCGAAATCGAACGAGGCGCGCGAGCAGGTCAGCCACTGCTTCTTCTGGCTGAAGTGCAGGTTGCCGCGGGCGCTGCCCTGGCCGGTGGCCTCGTCGTACTCGAGCTCGTCGCACGTGATCAGGATGTCCCGGTAGGCGATGCTGACGTTGCCGGCGGCGCGATAGCGCGTCTTGGAGATCCGTTCCTGGAAATCGGAGACCAGGACGACCGTGTCGTTGCGGTAGGGAATCTCCGTGCGCACCCTGCCGGGCGCCGGCGGCGGCTCCTGCGCACGCGGCAGGATCGGGCAGAGAAGCAGCGCGGCTGCGGCATTGCGCAGCGCCCTGCGCATGCGAATCTTCGGCGCCCGCCCCTCCATGCCCCATTACGGTAACAGAAGTTGCGGCGACAGGCTACCCGCCCCCGAAACTGTCCTTCCCGAGAACAGAGCCGATGCCCGGAAGTCTCCGTCTTGAACTCGCTTTGCTGAGGCCGCCAGTAGGACAGTCAACGGCCTAAGAAAACTTTCATAAAACTCTTGACAATGCCGATCGGTTGTTATAGACGCCAACAGAGAGGCCGAGATCGACGCAAGAAGGGAATTACTCTAAAGGCCGGTCAATGAGATAAGTCGGTCGAGGAGGTTGGAAATGCACGCAACCACCGCTTTCATGGTGTCAACGTGGTTGTGTTTTTTTCCGGCTCTGCTCGGCAACGGGGTCGATCGGTGCCCGGCGCCGGCGGCAAGGGTTTTCGACGGCTATATAGAGGCGAGCACGGCTGCGAGCGGCCTGCGCACTTTCGTGACCGTCGCTGCGGCGCCCGGCATGCCGCTGAACGCGGCCTTTTCGGTGCAGCACGGCGGCTCGGCCCCCCAGGTTGCCTACCGTGGGATGGGGAGGATTACGCTCGGAGAGACGATCCTGGCCCTGAACGGAGCGGACGATGCCCTCCTGTTCCGATTCCCATCCTACGCAGGCCCGGTGCCTGCCGGCATGCGCGCGATCGACGTCATCGGCATCGCCGTCTACTCCTGGCCGGTGGGCGGCCCCTTCGCGCCCCCGTCTTCCCACGAAGAGTTCACGGCGACCCAGCTGCTGCGGACCGATGAAGATCCGCCGCCCTGCAACTACAAAGAATGCTTGTGCGGGGGGGCCGGCGCCCAGTCGTGTTCCTGCCTCGGGCATCAGGTCAGCTGCTATTCCCCGTACGAAGCGTGCTGCACAACCACGTCGGCATTCTGCTGCAAGCCCAGAGAAGAAGGGGAAGGAAAGAAGATCAAACCTCGCCGGTGAGCAAATACTGCTCGAGCGGACGGAGCAGCGCCCGCACTTCCTGTTCCGTCGGCGCCTCGGCGATCACGCGCACGACCGGCTCGGTGAGCGAGCCGCGCACGTGCAGCCAGCCGTCCGAGCGCCTCACCAGCACGCCGTCGGTGAGATCCTGTTCGTCTTCGCGATAAAGGTGGCGTACCAGCCGCAGGATGCGCGCCACATCCCGCTGCCTGCATGGGATGCGCCGCTTGACCAGGACGTACTCGGGCCACCTCCTGCGCCAGCCGCTCAGCAGAATTCCGCTTTCCGCCAGAAACTCGAGAATCAGCGCCATGGCCGCGAAAGCGTCGCGGCACGGATTGAGTGCCGGAACGATCACGCCGCCGTTGCCTTCGCCGCCGACGGGCGCGCCGCACGCCTGCATCCTCTCGAGCACATGGATCTCGCCGACCCTGGTACGGAAGACCGGGCGACCATGCCGTGCGGCAACGTCGTCGACGAGTCGGCTCGTGGACAGGTTGACCACCGCCGGCCCCGGGGTCCTGCGGAGCATATGATCGATCGCCAGGGCTACCGTACAATCCTCGCCCAGAGGCTCGCCGCGCTCGTCGACCAGTGCCAGCCGGTCGGCATCGGCATCCAGGGCGAAGCCGGCATCGGCCCCCGCAGCGCGCACGGCGCGGCAGAGCTCGGCCAGGTTGGCCGCCACGGGCTCGGGATCGCGCGGGAAAGGCGCGCCGGCGTCCGCGAACACCTCGATGGCCTCGCAACCCAGCTCGCGCAGGAACTCGGGCGCCGCCTGCGAAGCCGCGCCGTTGCAGCAGTCGACGGCGACGCGGAAGGCGCGCTCGCGGATCGTCTCGATCGCAACCGCCTCGACGATCCTTCTTCGATGCTCCGCGATCGCCCCGCTCCGTACCTGGATTTCCGGAATCTCCTCCGACGGCACCCGCGCGTAGATTCCCTGGTGATACAGATCGAGCAGCTCGGCGAACCGGTTCGGGCGCAGGAGAGCGCCGTCGGAGCCCAGAAACTTGAGGGCGTTCCATTCCGCCGGATTGTGGCTGGCGCTGACATAGATGCCGCCGGCCGCTCCCGCGCGCCCGACATAGAACTGCATGGCGGGCAGAGGCACGATGCCGAGCACGACCGGCGTGCAGCCCGTGCTCAGCAGCCCGGAAACGACGGCCTGCGTCACCATCTCGCGGGAGGGCCGGGTGTCGGTCCCGATCATGACCGCACCGCGCGCGCAGCAGGTGCCGAAGGCGGCGCCGAACGAGGCCGCCAGTCGCGGCGTGAGCGTCCGGCCGGCGATGCCCCGCACCCCGGCGGGACCGATCTTCAACGGGGGAATACGTTCCATGCTAACGGCCCTCCCCGGTGCCGGCGGCGCGGCGCGCCGCGGCCATCGCTTCGGCGAACAGTTCGTCCGCGCGCCCGGCGCACTCGGCCTCGACGATGACGCGCACCAGCGGTTCCGTATTGGAAACGCGCACGTGCAGCCAGGCATCGTCCCATGCGACGCGGACGCCGTCGCTGACATCGGGTGCAAGATCGGAAAGCGAGCGGCGGAAATGCTCGAGCACGGCGTAAGCCTGCGCCGGCGGGCAGGGCACCTTTCCCTTGCGCATCTCCAGGCGCGGCAGTTGCGCCGCCAGCTCCGGCAGGCCGCCGGCCGCGCTCATGGCTTCCAGCACCATGCCGAGCGCCAGCAGGGCATCGAAGGTCATGCTGGCGGGGAGCGCGGCCACGCCCCCGGAGCCCTCTCCCGCAAGGACCGCATCTTCTTCGAGCCCGCGTCCCATGACGTTGCTCTCGCCCACCGGCGTTCTCAGGACGCTGCAGCCCGCGCGCCCGGCCACGACCTCGATCATGCGGGAAGTCGACAGGTTCGTGACGATCGTCCCCGGCCGGCGCGCCAGCCGGCCGAGCGCCGCCAGGGGAAGCGTGCACTCCTCCGAAAGCGGCGTGCCGCCCGGAAGGATGAAGGCGATGCGGTCGCCGTCGATGTTGAGCGCCGCCCCGATGTCGGCGCCGGTTTCGGCCGTGAAGCGCGCCGGCGCGCCCATGTGGGCCGGCACGGGTTCCGGCGGGCGCGCGAACGAGCCGTCCGCCTGCGCGTGGAGCGGCATGAGGGTGCAGCCCAGCTCCGCCAGCAGAGGCACCGCCGTCTCGGCGCACGTTCCGTTGCAGAAATCGACGGCCGCCTTCCAGGCCGCGGCGCGGACGGCCTCGACGTCGAGGCACGCCGACAGGTTGGCGACGTAGCGCTCGACGAGCGCGCGGCGATCGAACGTGCGCGCCGGAGCGGGCGGGCCGCCGGTGCGGAAGGCCGCCGCATGATAGATATCCAGCAGTTCTTCCCCCTTTACGGCGTCGAGCAGCATGCCGTCCGGCCCGAGGAACTTCAAGGCATTCCACCGGGCGTCGTTGTGGCTGCCGGTGATGCAGATGCCGGCGGCGCATCCCAGTTCGCGCACCGCGAAGGAAAGCAGCGGCGTCGAGCCCACGTCGAGATCGATGGTCTCGCAGCCGCAGGCCGCGAGCCCCGCGGCCGCTGCGGCGTGCAGCATCGGCGAGGAACGTCGCGTGTCGCGCGCCAGAGCGACCGGGCCGCCCTCGGCCCAGGTGCCGAGCGCCGAGGCGAAATCGATGACGAGTTCGGGGGTCAGCGCATCGCCGACGACGCCGCGAACTCCGGAAGCGCTGATCTTCAGTTCACGCACCGGCGCCTCCCCGCTCGAGGTGCGGCGCGGCGCGCGCCAGCCGGGCGATGCATCCCCGGGCCTCGTCGGCGCAGGCGCGCAGCCTGCGGAAGAGCTCCAGCTGGACCATGGCGCGACACTTGTTCGTGTCGGGCGGGTCCATCGGTGCCGGCTTGAAATAGGTGTCGCCGCGCAGGTGATCGGCCAGGAAACGCACGCCCAGCTCGAGCGCGATGATCGGCACGGCGTCGGCCATCAGGTCGATCTCGGCCGGCGTCACGGCGCGCGCCGCGCTGAAAAAACCGCGTGCCAGGGCCTCGTAGACCTCCATGTCGACCCGCACGAGATCCACGTTCCTTTCCCTCTCGCCGGCGAGGTTGACGAGCGAGCGCACCATGTCTCCCCAGTCCGAGAGCCAGCTGTGGGGCATGATCGTGTCGAGGTCGACGAGCGAGCGCACGCGCCCGCCGGCGGCGCAGAACAGGAAATTCTCGAGCTTCGTGTCGCCGTGAATGGCGACCGTGCGTATGCGGCCCGCCTGGAGCGCGCGCCGGAGCGTCAGCCCGTAATCCTCCATGCTCCGTGCCAGTTCGATGTACGGCCGGAGTTCCGGGTCTTCCAGGCGCCGCCGGTACTCGGCCGGCGGCAGATGAACCAGGAAATGGCGTTCGGTGCCCGCGCGCAGGGCTTCGTCGTGCGGCAGCAGCGGCCCCGCTTCCTCCGGGCTGCGGTTTCCTGCGAGGACGGACTTGAGCTGATCGTAATAGATTCCGGTGTCGCGGTAGCCGGGCAAGGGGCTTTCGAGGCCGCTTGCGTCCATGCTCGAGGTCAGCGTCCCGTAGATGGCCAGGCCGCGCCCCGCCTCTTCGGCCACCTGCAGCTGGCGCCGCCGGTCGGCGATTTCGCCCAGGCTCTTGTAGGTGACGCACCCCGGGATGCGGACCATCAGGCGCCACCAGGTGCAGCCGCGCAGGTTCTCGCACTCCAGGTAGGGCTTGCCGTCGCGCGTGGGCACGAGGCGGATGGGTTCCCACCGATGCCCGTCGGGCAGGATGCCGCGCGCGAGATTGGCCCACTGGGATTCGAGACAGGCGATCATGGCCGCCATGACCGCGCGCGGATAGGCGAACACCTGCGTGTTGATGCGCTGCAGCAGATACTCCCGGCGCCGCGCGCCGGTTCCGCTCACGACGAGGAAGGTGTGCTCGTGGATGTTCCCTCTTTCGGGAAAATCGAACGCTTCGATCGGGGGCGCGAGATCGAAGCGCGACGCGGTGCGCGCGGCCAGCGCCGTCGGATGCTCCTCTCCTGCGGCGGGATCGAATGGCGGCTCGTTATTCATGTGCGACTGCCCGGTCCGGGTCGATTCCGATCGGCATTCTATCGGGCCGCCGGGCGCAGGGTCAAAAGCTAAATCGACCGGCGACTGCACGGCTGTCGCCGCCGCGGATTGCACGGCCCTGGTCCTTTGGGCAGCTTTGGGGAGAAGTGTTCGAGGAATGCGGTGCGGTAGATGCGCACGCCAGGGTCTGCGCGGGGAGGGCAGCGCGGCTTATGCTGTAATGCTCTCCCCGGCCCGGAGGTCGGCTTGCCGGCAGAGCTTCAGAATTCCACGTTTTCCCAGGACCGCCGACAGCAGACGCGAATCCGCGCGGCGCAGGAGTTCGATCATGTCCCAGGCCGGACGTTCGCCGAATTCTTCCAGCAGGAGGGAGTGCAGTGCCGGGACCCGCCCGGGTTCGGTCTTCCAAATCCCCGGTGACGCAGGCAATCGGGTCTCTTGACCCGACCTCGATGGCTCCCCCATAATGGAGGAAAATTGGAGGAAGACCGTGGCCACGCTCAATATCAAAAACCTGCCTGATCCCCTATACCGCAAGTTGCGCGCTCGGGCGCAGCGCCGGCATCGCTCGCTTTCCCAGGAAGTCATCCACATCCTGACCGAGGTGACGCAGGAGCCGGAGCCTCTGTGCATCCTGGATCTCCAAGGCCTGGGCAAGGAGTGCTGGAAAGGAATCGAGCCGGGCCGCCATGTGGATCAGGAGCGGCGGCCATGGGACTGATCGACGCGCTGGGAAAAGGGCCGGTGGCCCTCGATACGGTTGTCTTCATCTACTTCATCGAAGAACATCCGGAATTTCTGCCGCTCGTCGCGCCCGTTTTCCATGAAACGGCGCGGGGCAAGCGAGAGATCGTGACTTCGGCGGTGACGCTGCTGGAAGTCCTTGTCGTACCCTACAGAGTCGGGAATCAGCCGCTTGCGGAGCGCTACGAGGCTCTGTTGACCGGCAGCCGGAGAGTCCGTCTGCTCGATATCGACCGGCTTCAGCTTCGAGCTGCCGCCCGGATCCGGGCCCGCTATGGGGTGCGAACTCCGGACGCCCTCCAGCTGGCGGCGGCGTTGACATGCCGGTGCTCCGCTTTCGTTACGAACGGCCGTGCCCTGCCGGAGATTCCGGGGCTTGCCATACTGCAACTGGATCACTTCAGCCGGAAAACAAAGGGACAGAGCTGAGCGAGTTTCCAGGCTTCAGCGCGGACGGCGGCGAAGCGGACAAGCAGGATTGCGTGTTGAAGGCTTTCCGCCGGCCGGCCGCACGCATCAGGGTGTTCTGCGCAGCCTCCGATCCTGGTGCTACTCCACGCCTTGTATGCCGCTGGCCCGGTCATGGCGCTGTGCCGCCGCTGCGGCCGGCGGTTCATGATCGTGCTGCGGAGCGATTGGCTGCCGGGCAGGCTAGCGGAAGGCGTAGCCTATGGTGATCTTCAGGTCGGGGCTGTCGATGGCGCCGAGCTTGAGCTCGCCGAACAGCCCGCGCTCGTGCTGTGCGCCGAAGAGGAAATTGAACCCGCCCTCGGCGCTCGTGTCGCGGCCCGCGCCCCTTTCCGGATTGAAACTATAGATGAGCAGCGCCGGGCCGGCACCCACGTACAGCGAAAAGGGCTGGCGTTGGACCGGTATGTGGTAGGCGAATTCGAAATTGAAAGCCACCGTGGTCAGCCGGTTGCCGAGGCCGAATTCCATGTTGGGCCGGAACGACAGATGCTCGATCAGCGGCCCGGTTTCGAAGTGGCCGCCGAAATGGAACTGCTCCGGGTTTATCGTGGCCCCGGCGCGCACGCCGAATCCCGGTTCCTGGGCCGCGAGAGGCGCGGCGCACAGCACGATCAGTCCGCCAAACAGAAGCAGGAACGAGCCTGCAGGCCTGCTCTCGATTCGTATCACTGTAGTCCTTTCCCGGGGCCGGTCTCGCATGCCCCGCATGCCGACAAAGATTCCAGAATGTATGCGTACCGCTCCGCCGAATTTTCACGCAATCGCCGTGCCAGCAGGGGAGCGTGACCGCAAGCGGCTGCATCGCTTTGTCCAAAGGCTTCTCCGGATCCCTTTGATGCGCCTGCGGGAGGATCCGGCCGGGAAAAATTCCCGGACCATGCCGCTCGGTGTGCTCCCGCGGTTCAGGCGGCCGGTCCGCGACCGGATTCGATCCGGGGGGCGAGGACGCGCCAGACGGCCTTGCTGATCTGGATATCCTGCACCGCGACTCCGGTCAGGTCGACCACGGTGATTTCGTCTTCGGAGCGGCGCTGAAGGCTCCTGTCCGTTATGGCCGCACCGAGTTCCACCAGCCTTTCCTTGCCGATCATGCCGGCTTCGAGTGCGTGGTAGACCTCGCCGCGGAAGAAGGACTGGCTGATGCTGTCGACGGCGACGCGGTCGGCTTTGCGCAGAATCTCCGGGTCCAGCTCCTGCTTTTCGGCGGTGTCGGATCCCATGGCCGTGATGTGGGTGCCCCGGCGGATCTGGGCCGCTTGCAGCAAGGGCTTGTTGGAGGGCGTGGCGGTGACGATCACGTTGCAGGTCGAGGCGACCTCCTCGGCATCCATGGTCGTGCGCACCCGGAAGCCGCGCGGCTCCATATCCGCCCGATAGCGATCGAGTTCCCCCTGATCGATTCCCCAGACGACGACGTCGCAGAATTCGCGGACGTAGCGCAGGTACTCCAGCTGCATCCTTCCCTGGACGCCGGCGCCGAAGATTCCCGCGCACCGCACCTTCCGGGGCGCGAAGTACCTGGCGGCGATCGCGCCGGCGGCGGCGGTGCGCACGTTCGTCAGATGGCCCTCGTCGAGGAGTATGCAGAGCAACTCTCCGGTGAGCCGGCTGAACAGCAGCATCAGGCCCGAGCCTGCCGGGAGGCCGATCTTCGGGTTTTCGTAGAATCCCGAGGCGATCTTGACGACGAAATAGTCGTCGCCCCGGATGTAGCCGTACTTGATATGGGTCTCGCCGCGCGGCTGGTCGAACAGCAGCTCGCCGACCGGAGGAACGACGACCTTGCCCTGGGAGTATGCGATGAAGCCCTGCTCGATTTCCCCGATGATCCCTGCGACGGGATCCATCGTATCCAGCGCCTTGCGGATTTCCGGAAGCGCGACAATGGCGGGCATGCCTTTCTCCTTTCCCGCCGACGCGGAAGAGTCCGGCGTCGTGTTCATGGCTGCGGCCGGCAATCCGACCGCAGAACCTATTATGATGCGAATTCCGCCGGATGCCAGAGGAGTCTGCCGCGCGACCCGCTGAAGGCTCCGGCGCCCGCAGGCCGCGCTCTCGCGATGTGCAGACAATCGCCCGCGGGAGTAGTAAACTATGCGCGGCTCGCCGGCGCCGGGAAAGTCCTGCGCGCTGCGGGCCGGTAATTATCATATGGAAAAAAGGAGAAGTCCGATGAAATTCAGCATCAAGATCGATCCGGCGACCGGGCAGAAGTACATGGCCGTGAGCCAGAAGGGCGCTTTCCTCCTGTCGCATCCCGTGACCAACAAGGGATCGGCCTTCACGGCAAGGGAAAGGGAGGAACTCGACCTCGAAGGGCTTCTGCCGGCCGCGGTCAGTACGATGCAGCAGCAGCTGGACCGCACGTACGAAAACTATCTGGTCAAGACGACCAATCTCGAAAAGTTCATCTATCTGACCAGCCTGCAGGACCGCAATGAAACCCTTTTCTTCCGCCTCCTGTACGAGCACATCGACGAGATGATGCCGATCGTCTACACGCCTGTCGTGGGCGAGGCCTGCCAGAAGTACTCGCACATCTATCGGCGCGCGCGCGGGCTGTTCATCGGCTACGATCAGCGCGACCGCATCGAGAGGATCCTGCGCAATTCCGGGATCGAGAACCCGTCGGTGATCGTGGTGACCGACGGCGAGCGGATCCTGGGATTGGGCGACCAGGGAGCCGGAGGCATGGGGATCCCGATCGGCAAACTGTGCCTCTACACCCTGTGTGCCGGGGTCAGCCCGTACAGCACGCTGCCCATCACTCTCGATGTCGGCACCGACAACGAGGAACGCCTCCAGGACCCACTCTATATCGGCCTGAGGCACAAGAGGATCCGCGGCGACGCCTACCAGGCGTTCATCGACAGGTTCGTGGCCGCCGTGCAGAAGGTTTTCCCGCGGGTGGTGCTGCAGTGGGAGGATTTCCTCAAGGGGAACGCCATCAAGCAGCTCAACCGCTTCCGCGACAGACTGTGCACCTTCAACGACGATATCCAGGGAACGGCGGGCGTCGTCATGGCCGGCCTCTACGGTGCCATGCGCATCACGCGGCAGGCGATGCGCGACCAGCGCATCGTCATCGCCGGTGCAGGCGCATCGGCCCAGGGCATTTCGGACCTGATCGTTTCGGCGTTCATGGAAGAGGGTCTTACGCGCGACGAAGCGGTCCGGCGCATCTGGACCACCGACAGCAAGGGCCTGGTGACCGACGACCGGCCCAACCTCGAGGACTTCAAGGCCACCTATGCCCGGCCGGCGGCAGAGGTCGCCTCGTACGCCTGCAAGGACCGCTCGCGCATCACGCTGGCCGAGACGGTTGCCAATGCCAAGCCCACGATCCTCATCGGCACCTCCGGCACTCCCGGCACGTTCACCGAGGAGGTCGTGCGGGCCATGGCCAAGATCAACGAGCGGCCGGTGATCTTCCCCCTGTCGAACCCGACCTCCAAGTCGGAGTGCACGCCCGAGCAGGCGATTCGCTGGTCGGAAGGGCGCGCCATCGTCGCCACGGGAAGCCCCTTCGATCCCGTGACCTACGACGGCAAGCGCTACCGCATCGGCCAGTGCAACAATGCCTTCGTCTTTCCGGGAATCGGCCTCGGGCTGACGGTCGCACAGGCGCGGCGCGTTACCGACGGCATGTTTCTCGATGCCGCCAAGGCGCTGGCATCGAAGGTGAGCGAAAAGGATCTGGCGGAATGCGCCGTGTATCCCGAGCTCACGCGCATCCGCGAATGCTCCCATGCAGTCGCCTGCGCGATCGTCAAGAGAGCCGTGCAGGAGGGGCATGCGGACGCGGAAATCCTCGAGAACCTCGAGGAGACGGTCGGCCGGGCGATGTGGTTCCCGTCCTATCTGCCCATACGCTACGAACCCTGAGCGCTTCATCACCCTCCGGGGCGCGGCCGGGAGCGCAAGTGCGCGCCGGCCGCGCCCGCACACTCCCGCTTCCTGGATCCGGACCCGATCATCGTGATGACCCCGCCCGAGGAGTATACTTTTTGTGCAGGCATACAAGGCCCCGGCACCAGGGGCAGGATCGAACCCTGAGGGGACGTCGATGCCGCTCGAAGGCGCAGAGGGCAGTGGCGGAAGCTTCGAATATTTCGACCATGCGGCGGACCTCGGGATCCGCGTGGCGGCGCCGTCCCTGCCGGAGCTGTTCGCCGCCGCGGTGAGGGCCGTGATGAACTGGATCGGGCCGGCGCCGCAGGGCGCGGAGCTGGAAATCGAGGTGCGCCTCGAGGCAGAGGACCTGGAAGGACTGCTGGTGCGCTGGCTGCAGGAAGCGCTGTATATCTTCCAGCAGCGGCGTGCCTATGTGACGGGCGTGAAACGGCTCAAGCTCGACGGCACGCGCCTGGAGGCCGTGCTCTTGGGACGCGTCTGGGACGAAGAGGACCGAAGGAGCTTTTCCGAGGTCAAGGCGGTCACCTATCACAAGCTGGAGGTCCGCCAGGAAGAATCCGGCTGGTGTGCCCGAATCGTTCTGGACATCTGACGCGCCCGCAGCGGGGCAGGGAGCGGGCGAAGGAGGGGCGATGGAGACGCGGAAAATACACGACTATCTCTGGGAGATACCTCAGTCGGGCGCCATGCGCGTCCCCGGGAGGATATACGCATCGCCCGATCTGCTGGCCGACCCCAAGAGCGACGAAAGCCTGCAGCAGGTGCGCAACGTGGCCTGCCTGCCGGGCATCGTCAAGTATTCGCTGGCGATGCCCGACATCCACTGGGGCTACGGCTTTCCCATCGGGGGCGTGGCGGCGACCCGGATATCCGACGGGGTCATCTCGCCGGGCGGCGTCGGCTACGACATCAACTGCGGCATCCGCCTGATCGCCACCGCCCTGACCTACAAGGATATCGAGAAGAGGATTCCCGAGATCGTCGCACGGCTGTATCAGAAAATACCGGCGGGCGTGGGCTCGTCCGGCGCGGTGAAGCGCGCCTCGGGGGCCGACCTGCGCCGCATCCTGGAGCACGGGGCGCGCTGGGCGGTGGAGCACGGGTTCGGCCGGCCCGAAGATCTGGAATTCACCGAGGAAAACGGCTGCATGGCAGGTGCGGACTTCGAGGCCGTCAGCGAGCGGGCGCGCGAGCGCGGCTCGACGCAGGTGGGCACCCTGGGGAGCGGGAATCACTTCCTCGAAATCGACGTGGTCGAGGAGGTGTTTCTGCCCGATGTGGCCCGGGTGTTCGGACTGGAGGAGGGCGCAACGGCCGTGTTCATACATTCGGGTTCGCGCGGCCTCGGTTACCAGGTATGCGACGATTATCTCGCCGTCATGGGGAAGGCGATGCGCACCTACGGGATCGAACTGCCCGACCGGCAGCTCGCCTGCGCGCCGATCGAGTCGCCGGAAGGGAAGCGCTATCTGGCGGCGATGGCCGCTGCGGCGAATTACGCCTGGAACAACCGGCAGGTGATCATGGCGCTGGCCGAGCGCTGTTTCCTCGAGGCACTGGGCATAGGCCCGGCGCAGCTGGGCTTCCGCCTGGTGTACGACGTCTGCCACAACATCGCCAAGATCGAGCGGCACGACGTCGAGGGCACCGAGGAGGTGCTGTGCGTGCACCGCAAGGGCGCGACACGCGCCTTTCCGCCCGGCTCGCCGCAGATTCCCGCCGCATATCGCGCGGCCGGGCAGCCCGTGCTGATCCCCGGCGACATGGGCACGGCATCCTACGTGCTCGTGGGGACCGGGCGCGCCATGCAGGAGACCTTCGGGAGTACCTGTCACGGCGCGGGCCGCGTATGGAGCCGGACCCAGGCGCTCAAGCAGGGCAAGGGCAGGGACCTCTTCCGCGAGATGAAGGATCGCGGCATCACCCTGATGGCCTCGGGCCACCGCACGGTCGCCGAGGAAATGCCCGAGGCCTACAAGGACGTCCACGCGGTGGTGGACGCGGTCGAGAAGGCCGGCATAAGCCGCAAGGTCGCGCGCCTGCGCCCGGTCGGCGTGATCAAAGGGTAAAGGCCGGAACCGCCGCCGGTTCCGGCCTCCGGGTTACAATCGGCCGGCCATCAGATTCGCCAGATCGGCCGTACGCACGCTGTATCCCCATTCGTTGTCGTACCAGGCGACGACCTTGACGAAGTCGCTCTTTTCCTTTCCCAGCACCATGGTGAAGGGCAGGTCGACGGACGAGCTGTGGGGGTCTCCCTTGAAGTCGACGCTCACCAGCGGCTCGTCGACGGCGGCGAGGATGCCCTTCATCGGCCCGGCGGCCGCATCGCGGAAGGCCTGGCGCAGCTCTTCCGTGGTCGTGGGTTTTTCCACCTGCGCCGTGAAATCCACGATGGAGACGGTCGCCGTCGGCACGCGCAGTGCATAGCCGTCGAATTTCCCCTTGAGCTCCGGGATGACTAGGGCGACCGCCTTGGCCGCGCCCGTGGTCGTCGGAATGATGCTCACGGCGGCGGCGCGCGCGCGCCTGAGGTCGCTGTGCGGCAGGTCGAGAATGCGCTGGTCGTTGGTGTAGGCGTGCACCGTGGTCATAAAGGCGCGCAGGATCCTGAAGCGGTCGTGCACCACCTTGGCCGCCGGGGCCAGGCAGTTCGTGGTGCAGGAAGCATTGGAGACCACGTGGTGGACCGCAGGGTCGTACTTGTCCTCGTTGACCCCCATCACGATCGTCAGGTCCTCGCCCTCGGCCGGGGCCGAGATGATGACCTTGCGCGCACCCCCCTTCGTGATATGGTTTTCCGCGCCCTGCACCAGCTTGCCCTTCTTGTTGACGCCGTCCTTCTTGATGGTGAAGAGCCCCGTGCTCTCGATCACGATGTCGACCCCGAGATCGCGCCACGGGAGCTTCGAAGGGTCGGTTTCCTTGAAAACGCGGATCGGCTTGCCGTCGACGATCAGCGTGTTGTCGCCGATTTCCACCGTTCCGTTGAAGCGGCCGTAGTTCGAATCGTATTTGAGCAGGTGCGCCATCGTCTTCAGATCGCCGATGTCGTTGAAAGCGACGACCTCCAGAGTGGCCGCATGGAAATCGCGTATGGCCTTGAGCACCTGCCGCCCGATGCGGCCGAAGCCGTTGATGCCGACTTTGGTAACCGTCACGAGAGCCTCCTTGTCGCTCATGATGGTCCCGCGCGCCCCGCGGGACCGGTAACTTGGAGCAATGCGCCTACGGGTCCGGCACGGCGTGCCGGACCTACAAGGTCCCGCGCGCCGTCGCGAGACCGGTGACTTTGAGTAATGAGCTCGCGGTCCGCCGCGGCGCGGCGGACCTACTTCCGGTCCAGGACTTCGATGGGAGGCATCGGCCTCCCTTCGAGGTATTCCAGGCTCGCTCCGCCGCCCGTGGACACGTGCGTCATGCGGCCTTCGAGTCCCAGTTGCTCGACCGCCGCCGCCGAATCGCCGCCTCCGATCACGGTCACCGCACCCCTGTCGCCGGCGGCGGCCAGGGCCTGGGCCACCGCTCTGGTGCCTGCGGCGAAATCCTCGCATTCGAACACCCCCACGGGACCGTTCCAGACGGCGGTTCCGGCCGTCGTGATGATCTCCGTATACGCCCGGATCGTCTTGGGGCCGATATCCATGCCCATCATCCCGTCGGGTATCCGGGCGTCCTCGGTGACTTCGGGTTTGCCTCCGCGCATGGCCTTGAAATCGAAGGAATCCGTGACCACGTGATCCAGCGGCAGCATGATCTTGTCGCTGGCAGAGGCGAGCAGCTTCTTCATCTCCTCCAGCTGGTCCTCTTCGACCCGGCTTGTGCCCGTCGGTATTCCCTTGGCTCTCAACAGGGTGTGGGCCATGGCGCCGCCGATCAGGATCCTGTCGACCTTGGGAATAAGGTTGGAGATCAGCCGGATCTTGTCGGAAACCTTGGCTCCACCCAGGATCGCCACGAACGGGCGTTTGGGGTCGGCCAGGACCTCGCTCAGGTATCGGATTTCCTTCTGCACCAGGTAGCCGGCGACCGCAGGACCGCCCTTGGCCTGAATGGCCTTGGCCGCTCCGTACATGCTGACGTGCTTGCGGTGGCACGTGCCGAAGGCATCGTTGACATAAACGTCGCCGAGGCGGCCGAGCTTTTCGGTGAGATCGCGGATCTGCGCTTCCTGCTCAGGCGTGGGCTTCTTGTCGGGATTCTTCTTGGCTTTGTCGATCGCATCCTCGCCCGGATGGAAGCGTATGTTTTCGAGCAGGATGACCTCGCCCGGGGCGAGCGCGCGCACGGCCGCGAAATCCTCCTCGCCCGCCACGTCCGGGCTTCCGAGCTTGACCGGCCTGCCCAGCAGCCGGCTCAAGTGCTCGGCGGCGGGCCGATTGGAGAATTCCGCCTCGAAACCCTTGCCCGACGGGCGGCCGCAATGGCTGACGAGCACCAGGCGGCAGCCGGACTCCAGGAGCTTCCTGATGCTGGGTAGCGCGCCCACGATCCTCTTGTCGTTCACCACCTTGCCGTCCTTGATGGGAACGTTGAAGTCCACCCGCATCAGGACGGTCTTGCCCGTTACATCTATGTCGTCGATGGTCTTGATCGCCATGAGTCCTTCCTCCTGGTCGTCGGTCGCACTGCGGGCCAGAATTTCAGTCAGATTGTATGGTGCGCGCGGGGCGGTGGCAATACCGGAATTGGTTTTGCCCATGCGCGCGCGATCCGGTATAATGCGCCCCCTGTCGCGGGGGAGAGGCCGATGGGGCGCATGCCGGTGATAGCAGGCAACTGGAAGATGCACAAGACCGTGCCTGAGGCGCGTGCGCTCGCGCGCGCCGTGCGCGCCGGCGCCGATGGTGCGCGCCATTGCCTGACGGTCCTGGCCCCGCCCTTCACGGCCCTCGCCGCCGTAGCGGAAGAACTGCGGGGCTCGGCCCTGCTGCTTGCCGCCCAGAATGTCCATTGGGAAGCCAGGGGAGCCTATACCGGGGAAATCAGCATCCCGATGCTGGAGGATCTCGGCTGCACCATGGTGATCGTCGGTCATTCCGAACGCCGCCAGTATTTCGGCGAGACCGACCTTACGGTGAACCGCCGTGTTCGGGCGCTCGTTCGGTCCTCGCTCCAGCCCATCGTCTGCATCGGGGAGACACTGGCGGAGCGCGAGGCCGGGAATCACTATGAAATTGTGTTCCAACAACTTGCGGGCGGACTGGACGGCTTGACAGCCGGTGACGCGTTGCGTATCATTCTCGCCTACGAGCCGGTGTGGGCCATCGGCACCGGACGGACCGCATCGCCGGAGGTCGCCCAGGAAATGCACGCGGCGATCCGGGGGTGGCTGGCGGCGAGATTCGGCGGAGAGGCGGCCGGGGCGGTAAGAATCCTGTATGGCGGGAGTGTCAAGCCGGAAAATATCGGCGCCCTGATGGCACAGTCGGACATCGACGGTGCCCTGGTCGGCGGCGCGTGTCTGGAAGCCGAGAGCTTTCTCCGCATCGTTCACTACGACTCGCAAGGGAGCCAGTCGAAAGGCGGTCAGGTGCATTCATGATTTATTATCTCATCGTGGCGCTCCACGTGATTGTCTGCATCATCCTGGTGCTGGTGGTGCTGCTGCAATCCGGCAAGGGAGCGGACCTCGCGGGTGCGTTCGGCGGGGGAGGCAGCCAGACGGCCTTCGGCAGCCGGGGGCCGGCGTCGTTTCTCTCCAAGGTGACCACTGCGGCTGCCGTATTGTTCATGATGACCAGCCTCGCGCTTTCGGGACTGGGGCGCAAGACGACGGGATCGTCGGTTCTGGAAGGTACGGCGGCTCCGGCCGTTCCCGCCAAGCAGGCGCCCGCGCCCGTCGCCAAGGTGCCCGCGCCGAGCCCGGACGAGATCAAGCGGATCCAGCAGGAGGTGGAGGCGAAGCAGGGTCAGGCGGCCCAGCCGGCGGCAGCGCAGGCGACGCCGGCGCCCGCTGAAAAGAGCGAGCCTGCAAAGACTGTACCCCCTCCGCCGCCAAAGCCCGAGTGAGCGAGCGGCCGGGGAACTTTCCCGGATCGTTCGTGCGGCGGCTTGCGGCGACCCGAGTGCCGAAGTGGTGGAACTGGCAGACACGCCATCTTGAGGGGGTGGTGGGGAGACCCGTGGGGGTTCGAGTCCCCCCTTCGGCACCAATTCCACGGAAAGATTCCCTCGTCACGACTTCCGATCATGCCCGGCGGATTGACCACCTCCGCGCGCCGGCCGACGTGCATCCCGCGGGAACTTTGAAGGTGCGGCGCTCGTGTCGCAACGGGAAAAGCGGGAGAGCGATCGGAGCGCACCGATCCCGCATCGCGGACTTGCCGAGGGCGGGGTTCTTGGACGAAAATATCGCCCTTGCCGTAATGGCGCGTAAGGCAATCCAGCGTTCGGCCCGGGCGGCAGGAGGAGAGAAGAAATGCTGACACGACGTCTCCGGCCGGTGTGGGCGGCCTTGTGCATCGGTTTCGCCATCATGGCGGCGCTGCCCATGGCGGCCTCCCATGCATGGAGTCAGGTACCCGCGCAGGAATCGCTCGCGCCCTACGTTCCTACGCCGCAGGATGTGGTGGAGAAGATGCTCGAAATCGCGCAGGTGACCTCCAAGGATGTGGTTTATGATCTCGGGTGCGGCGACGGCAGGATCGTGATCACCGCCGCAAAGAAATACGGGGCGCACGGCGTGGGCGTGGACATCGACCCGCAGCGCATCAAGGAGTCGCAGGAAAACGCCAGGCGCGCCGGAGTCGAGAACCTGGTGAAGTTCATCCTGCAGGACGCCATGACCGTCGACGTTTCGCCCGCGACGGTCGTCACGCTTTACCTGCTTCCCGACTCCAACCGGAGGCTGCGTGCCAACCTGACGAGGGAGCTGAAGCCGGGAGCGCGCATCGTGTCGCATGCCTTCGACATGGACGACTGGGAGCCGTTCAGGACCGAACACTTCACCGACGCCGGCGGGATGACGCGCACGATCTACCTCTGGAAAGCCGACGGAAAAGTCAGGCCTTGAAGTTTCGGCGGTGCCCGAGCTCCGGCATCGGCACGATCGTTCGATCCCGGGAGGAGCCCGGGTAAGGCGGTCAAGGTGCATCTTCCGGGGGCGGAATTCCGCTGTCATAATGAAAAAGGGCGTGCTATCGTATTAGGTCGACTTTTTCGGAAGCCGGCCGGGCGACGGTGCATCGCCTCGAACTCGAAACTATAAAATAAGGAAATGGAAGCAACGCAATGAAACGATCACTCCGCACTTCAAAAGTCTGGCCGGCGCTCGCCGTTCTGGTGCTGCTGGCGCCCCTGCAGGCCTTCGCCGCCAAGAACGTGCTCAGCGTCACCTGCCTCGATCAAGACGGCAAGCCCCTGCCGGGCGTCAAAGTCACGGCGCAGCAGGTTATGAGCCAGAAATCGAAGGACAAGAAATCAGACGCCCAGGGCCTGGCGCGCATCGACGGTCTCGACGACGGCCCGTATCGCATCATCGGACGAATCAACGGCTATGCGCCCGCGCTCTACGAATACATCCTGCTCAAGAATGACGCGCAGGAGACCGTGACCCTGCGGCTGGAGCCCGGTCCGACGGACCGCAAGCTGTATTTCGAGGACCAGAGCCTGTACAGGCAGGCGGTGGAGGCCGCCAACGAGGGCATAAGATCCCTGCAGGAGCAGAAGTTTTCCGAGGCGGAAAACAAGCTGCGCGTCTCCCTGAACATGTTCCCTTCGAATCCGGATTCCTGGCTCAACCTGGCGATCGCATACATCCAGCAGGGCAAGTGGGAGCCGGCGGAGGAAGCGCTCAGGAACGCCGCCCGGTCATCGGGCGCGCTCGCCGAGATCCAGCGGGCGCGCAATCCCGAAGTCGCCGTGGCGCTCGAACAGCTGCAGCAGCGCGCCTCCGACCTGCTGCAGAAGCTTCCGGCCTTGAAGATGCGCAGCGAGGCGAGCAACGACCTGGCCAACAAGAACTTCGATGCCGCCATCGCCAAGTACAAGGAGATCCTCAAGGCGTTTCCCGACGACTCGGATACTTACTACAACCTGGCGCTCGCATACGCCAACGCGCAGCGCTTCGAGGAGGCGATCGAAGCGATCGACAAGTCGCTGCAGCTGCGGCCGAACGAGTCCGACTACACCAAGCTGAAACAGCAGATCGAAGAACACCATGAGGCATTCCACCTGAAGCAGGCGCGCGCCATCCTCGAGGAGGCCGACAAGCTGGCCGCGGCCGGGAATCTTGCCGAGGCGCTCAAGAAATACGAAGAGGCCCGCCCGTTGCTCTCCGACAAGAACCAGGCGATCGTTTACGCCGCCATGGGGTCCGTGCTCGCCAAGTTGAATCGGCCGGATGAGGCTGCCGCCGATTACAAGAGAGCCATCGAGCTCGCTCCCGAGAACCCTCGATATGCGGATCTGCTGGCGCAGCTTTACATATCCCAGAAGAAATACGACGAAGCGCTGAATGTCTACACCAAGACCGGCACCGCCGATGACCAGGCGCTCGTCGCGCTGGCCAAGAGGATGTCGCAGCAGGGGAACAACGAGATGGCGGAGCTGGCCTACGAGAAGGCCCTGCAGGTCAATCCCCAGAACGCGGAAGTCTGCTACGAACTGGGCATGAGCTATTACTTCAGCAAGAAGAACGATGCCCGGGCCAAAGAGCTGCTCACCAAGTACCTGGAGATCGGCAAGGATCCCAAGAACCTCGAGGGCGCGCGCAACAGCCTGGTGATCATCCAGCGACGCTCGCCGGTCAAGTAGTACGTCCCGCGCCGGACGGGTAGCTTTGAGAAATAAGCTCGCGGTCCGGCCCCGGAGGGCCGACAGACCGGGGTCTCTGGCATATCCTTCTGCCGGCCCTTCGGGGCTTTTCGCATGCCGCTTCCTGTTCTCCAGGTTCGCTTCCGCTCACCTGGAGCTACCAGCTTCCGTCCCTCCGGGACGGTTGAC
>CAZHQK010000008.1:0-26574 GCA_964534795.1 uncultured Acidobacteriota bacterium | reverse complement strand
GGCGCGCGCCAGCAGTCTTTCGGCGGCGCGCTCCGTCACGGCGTCCTTGGTGCGCAGCGAGAGCATGGTTCCGACGAGGGTCTCGAAGGGGCGGTCGGCCGCCTTTTGCGCGACCCTGCCGACGGCGGGCACTTTCCACTTCCGGATTTCCCTGCGCAGCCGGCGCAGCACTCTCTCGATCGTCGCCGTATCCATCAGGCACCTGCGCTGCCGGCGGTCTTGCGCCGATCAGAAAAAGGGCTCGAGCCCCTTTTCCATGAGCTCCGCATGTCCGGGAACGCCCGAAACGAGAATCGGCTTGTCCGGGTTCCTGGCGCTGAAGGCATCGAAGATCGCCATGACTGCCGACGTGTGGCGCCCCACCCTTTGCTTCAGAGGCCACCCGTTTTCATCGAACGGCACGGCGAGCCTGCCGAGCCGCGCGGCTCGCAGATACTTGTCGTCGGTCCCGTCGACGACCAGGCGCATGTCGGTAGCGCCGCGCAGCCGCCCCTGCGACGCATTCGATGTCTCGAGGAGCATGGCCAGGGCCTGCGTGTAATCTCCCAGCTCGCGGTGCGACAGCCCGCGCAGGTTCAACGGCGAAGGTTCCAGGGAGATCCGGATATCCTCCAGTTCGAGATTGAGCACGGCCATGGAAGCCACCTCCATGGCGCGCTCGTGTGCGACGATCGCGTTGACGACGGGGTATTCCGGCGAGGCTTCGTGCAGGTCGAGGACGATATCCACCTTCTCGGCCCGGACGAGGGAGGTGATGGCCCAAGCCACACGCTCGGTGAAGGTGCCGTCGGGACGGCCGGGGTAGGCGCGATTGAGGTTTCTGGTTTCGGCCCCGGAGAGTTTCTGTCCCGACGCAGCATGGACGTAAATGTCGGGATCGGGCCATTGATCGGTCGGGTTGGTCGCCCGGCTGCCGTAGCGGAATCTCCGCGGCCCGGACGCACCGCGGAATTCGATGAAGCGCGGCGAGGCCTCCTGGTAGTCGGTGTGCGTCATGGCCGAACGGTTGGCATGCGGTATCACCAGAAGCCTTCCGGCCCGGGGCACGGCGTTTTCCACCATGAGAATGGCGGCGATGTAACCCGCCGGTTCGTTGCCGTGGGTTCCGCCGAGGATGAGCGCGCTCCCGCCGGACCTGCCCGAGTCGAGGACATAGACGGCGGTGTCGCCGCGCGAGCCGCGGATGCCGGGGAACCAGTCGGAAAGGCTGCAAACGGCGGTGACCCCGGGGCCCCGGCGGATGCGCTCGTCCCTTTCCTGCGCGAGGCGGCCGGGGACTGCGGCCGCGATGACGGCCGCGCTGCCCGCGAGCACCAGAATCGAAGAAGCAAGCCCGCGCCTCAGCCGAGTTCCGCTCATGTCGGGGGGTTCTCCTTTCACGGCGGGCTCCTACGCGATCATCAAAGCGCGCAAAACCAGCGGCACGAGCACGAGCGCCGCGTTGATTTTCAGTCCGAGGCTTCGCTGGGAGAATATTTCGGCCAGTACGAGGATCACAGCCAGAAGGACGATGGCCCGGTAGACCACGGTGATCATGTTCACACTCCGAGGAGACGCCCGATCGGGTCGGCGAAAACGAGCAGCAGAACGCCGGCGATCACGGCGGCGATCGCCGGGACCAGGCAGCGGCGCACGATGGCCAGGTAGTCCGCGCCGATTAGCCCGGCGGTCACGACCGGCGTGAAGGAGACCGGCGGCACGTAGCTGCCCATGGCGCCGATGAGCGAAAGGGCCGACAGCACGACGACGGGGTTGCGCCCGAGAAGAGCAAGGGCGAAGGGCACGCCGAGAACGCTCGCACCGCCGTAAACGGAGATGCCGCCGAAAAGAGGCAGGCTTACGGCGATGGCGGCGATGAGGAAGACCCCCGGAATGGCGAGCGATCCCACGACGATGGCGCCCCGCAGGCCGGTGAGCGTGAGAACTTCGATCAGCATGCCGACACCCACGAGGATGCCGATGACCGGAAGAATCTCGCTCACGCCCGCGCGCGCCGCGCGCACGATGTCGAAGCGCTTGCCCGCGGCCAGGCCGGCGAGGCTTCCGAGCAGGAAGGTCAGCGGCAGGCGCGGATCGGGGAACCGCCCCGGAAAGGCCTTGGGGCCGGCCATCAGAACGACGATGATGAAGAGCGGCAGGTAGAGCAGGAAGCGCCGCGCCCCCCGGGGAACCGCCTGCTCGGGCCGCGCACCGATCGCCTCGACGACGGCGGCGAGCTTCACCCGGTCGATCCACGGGCGCGAGATCCAGAGCGTGGTCAGGGCCGCGGGGATGAAGGTGACGAGCGCGAGGATGAGGCCGAAGCCGACGTAGGGCATGTCGATGCCGCCGCCGATGATCATGACGGGTATGTTGACGGGCGGGGCGATCATGCCGTAGACGGCCGAGCTCGAGATCACGGCGCCGGCCTCGGCGAGCGGCAGGCCCATGTGCATGAGCACCGGCGCGACGATGGCCCCGGTTCCCAGGACCGACGCGGTGCAGGAACCCGTGATCATTCCGGGGAACATGATCACCACCGTCAGGGCGACCAGAAGAAGGATCGGCGAGCGGCCCAGGCGCGCGATGATGCTGCGCGTGAGGTCTTCCAGGAGGCCGTTCGCCTCGAGCACCTTCATCAGGATCATGGCGGTGATGATGACCAGGCTGACGTCGAGGTAGCTGAACATCCCTTCGACCAGGTGGTCGAGGGGAAAACCCTTGCCCGCGGCCAGAGACAGGAGAACCGACGATACGGCGAGGCTCAGCGAAACCGGCAGCCTGGCGGCCACGACCAGAGCGACGAAACTCGCCGCCGTGAGGAGAAGGAGGAACGCGTCGGTATGGCTCATGGCTTCCGGATCCGCAGGCCCGCGCCCGGTTACTGGAACGCCTTGCGCAGCGGGTCGACGGCGCCGGAGATCCTTTCCACCCTCTCGAGGGGGATTCTGCCGCCGCAGAGCTTGCCGAAGAGTCCGTCCTTGTCGCCGCTTGCGACCACGATGACGTAGTCGCTGTCGGGGATCACGGCCCTGATGAACTTGTCGGACAGCTCGCCGCGCCTCGCCTCGCCGCCCACATGCAGCCCGATGACGGCCATTCCCAGTCTTCTGGCTTCGGCGAGCAGGGCCCGGGAACGCTCGAGCTCGGCCTCGGCGGAGATTCCGGCGGCGCCCAGTCCTTTGGTGCTGCCGCCCACGACGACGATCAGCGTCCTGGCACCCGAGGCCGCGAGTTCGGACGCCTTGGCCTGCGCGCCGACTTTGTGCGGCACGCCCGCCCTTTCGAGCAGCAGTTTGACCATTTCGACGTCGGCGCTCTGGCCCACGGAGGTCAGCAGCGCGGGCTTCTGCGCGATGGGCGTCTTGAGGGCCTGGGCGGCGCTCCAGGCAGCCTGGGCCGCCAGGCACAGCGAAACGGCGAGCGCAAGGTTGCGTTTCATCTCCTTCTCCTTATCTCGGTCGGCGCCGCGGCGCCATCGCCGACGGGGTGCGCGGCACCGCATCCGCGGTCAGTAGGCGGCCGCTCGCCCGTCGCGGCGGGGATCCGCACCGCCGTGCAGGATCTTCGCCGCGTGATCGTAAAGCACGGCATGGACGCCGCCGAACGAAGGGTCGTAGTCCTGTCCCAGGGAAACCTCGTGGCCGAGCGCCCTGACACCGTTGTAGGCGCCGACCGGATAGCGGCCCTCCATGAGAAGGCTGCCCGACTGGCGCTGAAAGAGCCGCGGCGCATGGATCGCCTGCTGGATGGGCATGCCGTGATCGATCACGTTGGAGATCACCTGCGCCACCGTCGGTATGATGCGTGTCGCGCCCGGCGAACCCAGGGCCATGAACGCGCGGCCCTGCGGGTCGAGGACCAGCGTCGGGCTCATGCTCGACAAGGGGCGTTTGCCGGGCTCGATGGAATTGACCGAACCGGGCTTCAGCTCGAAGTCGTCCATGTCGTCGCCCATGATGATG
Organism: uncultured Acidobacteriota bacterium; assembly: GCA_964534795.1. GTDB lineage: Bacteria > Acidobacteriota > UBA6911 > UBA6911 > UBA6911 > CAZHQK01. The sequence continues at coordinate 22,630 of CAZHQK010000008.1, read as the reverse complement.
CCCGTTCCGGGAACCACGACGCCCGAGCCGAAGAAGTGGTTGATCGTCTTGGTCACGGCCACCATGTTGCCCGCCCTGTCCATGACACTGAAATGGGTCGTCGAGCCGGACTCGTACTTCGCAGGATCACCGGCCGCCGCGGCCGGCATCACCTTGTCGGGCGCAATCAGGCCGGCAAGCTCCTTGGCATAGGCCTTGGAAGACATTCCGCGGAAGGGAACCCTGACGAAATCGGGATCGGCGGAATACTTGGCGCGATCGGCAAAGACGAGCTTCATCGCTTCGGACCAGAGATGCGCGCACGGCGCCGTCGCGTCGCCGAGCCCGGCGAGATCGAAGTTTTCCATGATATTGAGCAACTGCACCACGTGGGCGCCGCCCGAAGGCGGCGGAGGCGTCAGCAGCGTATAGCCCCGGTAGCTCCCGGCGATCGGTTTCCGCACCTTGATGCGGTAATCGGCGAGATCCTGCAGCGTCAAGATCCCGCCGCGCTTGCGCACCTCGTCGACGATCCTGCCCGCTATCTCGCCCTTGTAGATCGCATCCGCGCCCTCTTTCTGGATGCGGCGCAGCGTGGCTGCCAGATCCCGGTTGACGATCGTGTCGCCGGCTTCGTACGGAAACCCGTCCCTGGCGTAAATCGCCAGGCCGTTTTCGTACTTCCGCAGCTTGCCGAAGTTGTCCTTGATGATCTGCGCCAGGTTCGCGGTGACGGGTATGCCCCGCTCGGCCCAGTCGACCGCAGGCTGGATGATCTGCGCCCGGGCGAGCTTCTTCGATCCGTAATTCTCCAGGGCGTAGAGCAGGCCCTTCACCTCTCCCGGTACGGCCGAGGCCAGGCCGCCTTCAGTCGAAGCGTTGCCGACCGGCCTGCCCTTTTCATCCAGCCGGTACATGTCGGCAGCGGCGGCCGCCGGCGCGGTCGGGCGGAAGTCGATCACGACGGCGCTCTTCATGCCGGCCAGCCGCAGGATCATAAAGCCGCCGCCGCCGATGCCGCTCGCGTTGGGCTCGAGAACGCCGAGGGCGAACCCCACGGCCACGGCCGCGTCGACGGCATTCCCTCCCATTTTGAGAATCTCGATGCCGACCTGCGACGCCTCGGGTTTGGCGGCGGCGATCACGCCGTTCGCACCCGCCGCGCCGCGCCCGTAAGGGTTCGAGGGAGTCTGGGCGGCGGCCGGCGCGGCAGCGAGCAGCGCCGACAGGAGCGCCACCGACACGGTTCGACAATGCCTCCGCAACTCAGACACATTCACGCGCATTCAGCCTCCGACTCGCCAGGGCAGCCCAAAGCATCGCAGGCATCATGAAATCACAAAGGCGGCGGGGCGGCAATCGGGAAATGGGGATGCGCGAGCACGGAAACTGCCGCCGGCGCGCGTACGGGGTATAATGAAGGATTGCGAGTTCTGCCATGGCCCCTGACGGAAGACGCGTCGACCGGGAGTTGTCCCAGTGCGGCGCAGCCGGCACGAAGCTGTCGGTGCGCCCCACGCGCTTCCGCCTCAGCACCCCCTTCGAGCCCCGCGGCGACCAGGCGGCCGCCGTCGAACAACTGGTGCGCGGGGTGGAAGACGGCGAAAAGCACCAGGTCCTGCTCGGCGTGACCGGATCGGGCAAAACCTTCACCATGGCCAAGGTCATCGAGGCGCTGCAGCGCCCCACCCTGGTCCTGGTCCATAACAAGACGCTGGCGGCGCAGCTCTACCGGGAATTCCGCAGCTTCTTTCCGGACAACGCCGTGGAATATTTCGTCTCCTACTACGACTACTACCAGCCGGAAGCTTACATTGCGGCCACCGACACCTACATCGAAAAGGACGCCCTCATCAACGACGAGATCGACCAGCTGCGCCACTCGGCAACCCGCTCGCTCTTCGAACGGCGCGATTGCATCATCGTGGCCAGCGTCAGCTGCATCTACGGCCTGGGTTCGCCCGAAGCCTATTACGGGATGCTGCTTTTCCTGGAAAAGGGGCAGAGGATCCGGCGCGACGACCTGCTGCGGCGCCTGGTGGAGATGCAGTACGCCCGGCAGGATTTCGTTCTCGAGCGCGGCCACTTCCGCGCGGTCGGGGACGTCGTGGAGATTTTCCCCAGCTACGATGAACTGGCGATCCGCATCGACATGTTCGGCGACGAAATCGATTCGATCGCGCAGATCGACCCGCTCACGGGGCGCGTCCTGAAGCAGCACGAGCGGCTGCCGATATACCCCAGGTCCCATTACGTCCAGCCGCGCAGCCAGATGCTGGCCGCGATCGACGGCATCCTGGAGGAGCTGGAGGAATGGCAGGCCCGCCTGGAAGCGGAGGGCAAGCTGCTCGAGGCCAACCGGGTGCGCCAGCGCACGCTGTTCGACGTCGAGATGATGAGGGAGCTGGGATACTGCCGCGGCATCGAGAACTATTCCCGGCACCTGACCGGCCGCAAGCCGGGCGAGCCGCCGCCCACGCTGCTGGACTACCTGCCGCGCGACGCCCTGCTGTTCGTCGACGAGAGCCATGCCACCATCCCGCAGGTGCGCGGCATGTATTTCGGCGACCGCTCGCGCAAGGAGAACCTGGTGAAGTACGGCTTCCGTCTGCCCTCGGCGCTGGACAACCGGCCGCTGAACTTCCACGAGTTCGAAGAGCGGCTGAACCAGGTGATCTACGTCTCGGCCACTCCCGGGCCGTACGAGCTGACGAAATCGGGAGGGGTGGTCGTCGAGCAGATCGTGCGCCCGACCGGACTGACGGATCCCGAGATCGAGGTCCGGCCGGTGGCGGGCCAGGTGGACAGCCTCATGGAGGAGATCCGCGCGCGCGCCGCCCGCAACGAGCGCGTGCTCGTCACGACGCTCACCAAGCGCATGGCGGAGGATCTGGCGGAGTACTACACCGAAATGGGGCTGCGCGTGCGCTACCTGCATTCGGAGATCGAGACGCTCGAGCGCATCAAGATCCTGCGCGCGCTGCGCGCCGGCGAATTCGACGCCCTCATCGGCATCAACCTGCTGCGCGAGGGGCTGGACCTTCCCGAGGTTTCGCTGGTGGCGATCCTCGACGCGGACAAGGAAGGGTTCCTGCGCTCCGCGACCTCCCTCATCCAGACCGCGGGGCGCGCCGCCCGGCACATCAACGGGAAAGCCATATTGTATGCGGACACCATGACCGGGGCGATGCGCCGGGCGATCGAGGAAACCAACCGCCGCCGGGCCTTGCAGCAGCGCTACAACGAGGAGTTCGGCATCACGCCCCAGTCCGTCGTCAAGCCGCTCGATCCCGAGCTCCTGCGGATCTACGAGGCCGATTACTGCGAGCTGCCCGAAGTGGCCGAGGAAGCGGCGCGCTACACTTCCGTGGAAGAGATCGAGGCCGAGATCGAGCGCACGGAAAAGGAGATGCGCGCCGCCGCCAAGCGCTTCGAGTTCGAAACGGCCGCCGTGCTGCGGGACCAGGTGAAGAAACTCAAGAGGATGGAGATGGAGCTGCGCGGCGGCGCGGAGGCCGTGCCATGATGCGCTCGATACGATACGCCGGTCCCTTGTGCGGCACCATACGCCTGCCCGGCGACAAGTCCATATCCCACCGCTACGCCATGCTGGCGGCGATCGCCGCGGGCGAGTCCCGCATACGCGGGTTCGCTTCCGGCAGGGACTGCCGGAGCACGCTCGATTGCCTGCGCGCCTTGGGGGTGGACACGCGCATCGAGGAAGGCGAGCTCGTGGTCGCGGGCCGCGGGCTGCGCGGCCTGAAGGAGCCGCGCGCGCCCCTCGACGCCGGCAACTCCGGGACCACCGTGCGCCTGCTCGCCGGCATCCTCGCGGGCCAGGGATTTCCTGCGACGCTGTGCGGCGACGCTTCCCTCTCGCGCCGTCCGATGCAGAGGATCATCGAGCCGCTCCGCCTGATGGGCGCACGGGTGGATTCGAGGGAAGGCGGGCTGCTGCCGCTGACTCTGCGCGGCGGCAACCTGAAGGCGATCCGCTACGAGCTGCCCGTGGCCAGCGCCCAGGTGAAGTCGTGCGTGCTCCTGGCGGGCCTGTACGCGAGCGGCACCACCGCCGTGCGCGAGCCGCTGCCGACGCGCGACCACACCGAAATCGCGCTCGCGCATTTCGGTGCCGCCGTGCGCGGCGAAGCGGGCTGGATCCTCGTCGAGCCCGGGGCGACGCTGCGCGCCCGGCAGCTGGAAGTTCCGGGAGACCTTTCGAGCGCCGCCTTCTTCCTGGCGGCTGCGGCCCTGGTGCCCGGGTCCGACCTGCGCCTCTCAGGGATCGGACTGAACCGCAGGCGGCGCGCCCTGCTGGCATACCTGCGGGATGCCGGCATGGACCTGCGCGTGGAAAACGAGAGCGAGCAGGCGGGCGAGGCGCGCGGCGACCTGCGGGTGCGCCACGACCCGGGCTTTCTCGAGGGGCGTCTGCCCGCGATCGGCAAGGAGGCCGCCGCAGCCATGATCGACGAAATCCCGGTGCTGGCGGTGCTCGGCGCCCGCTGCGCCGGCGGCCTGGAAGTGGCGGGCGCGCAGGAGCTGCGCTACAAGGAGAGCGACCGGCTGGCGCTGCTCGCCGCCAACCTGAAGGCGATGGGAGCCGAGGTCGAGGAGCTGCCCGACGGCCTGCGCATCCGCGGAGGGAAACGGCTGCGCGGCACCGACATCGTCACGGCGGGCGATCACCGCATGGCCATGGCATTCGCCGTCGCCGGCCTGGCGGCGGAGGGCGAGACGCGCATCCATGAGGCCGAGTGCGCCGATGTCAGCTTCCCCGGCTTCTGGGAAACCCTGGCCGCATGCACCTCGGGTCGATGCGCCGGGACCGGAGGCGGCATGGGCGTGAGGGAACCGGATCGGGGCTGATCGGAGTCCCACGGACGCGCTACCGGCGCAGGCTCTCCCGCCGGCGCAGCGCTTTCATGACCAGGTTCTTCAGGCGCGCGCGCGCGCGGAACACCTTGAGCCGGACGGCCTGCTCGGAACACTTCATGATCTCGGCGATCTTCTCGTAGGGAACCCCCTCGATATCGCGCAGGACCAGCGCCGTGCGCTGCTGCTTGTTCAGCCGGTCGAGCATCTTCAGCAGCAGCGCATGGAGATCCTGGTGTTCGTCCGCTGTCGCCGCCGGCGGCGAAGCCTGGTTGATCAGTTTTTCGATGCGCTCGATTTCCTCGAGGTTCAGGTCGGTGAACGTGTACAACCGGCTGCGACGCAGGCGCCGCAGCTCGTCGTGGCACTGGTTGATCGCGATGCGATAGAGCCAGGGGAAAAAGGGGCGATTGTTGTCGAACTTGTGGATGGCGAAGTAGACCTTGGCGAAAATCTTCTGCGCGACATCCTCGGCGTCGATGCGCGGGCCCAGGTTGTGGTAGACGAGATTGAAGACCGCCTGCTGATACTTGCGCAGCAGCTTTTCGAATCCGGCCTCCTGCCCCTGCTGGCATTGGTGCACCCATTCGCGATCCTCTTCCGCACTCGCATCGCGCCACGCACCTGTGGATTCGGGCTGCATCTTTTCGCTTCCGGTCTGCCTGACCCGGACGAGCCGGAACCAGATTGGCGAATTTCACTGCCGGCATGCCCCAAGGGCGCACCCTGCGGTGATCTCTAAGGAGCCGTGGCGGACGGCGCGGATGATACGCGGAGGCGATAATGGGCCTGGTTGGTCAAGACCAGCTTGACATACGTCCTGGTTTCGCTGAAAGGGATGAGCTCGACAAAAGTCGCCATGTCTTCCCACGCGTACGCTTTCATCCAACGGTCCACGCGGCTTTCACCGGCATTATACGCCGCCAGAGCGGCCTCTGTCTTGCCGTCGTATCGCTTGAGAAGGGAAGCCAGGTAGCGCACTCCCAGCTCGATGTTGGTCTCGGGATGGTAGAGCTTGCTGGTTGAGTAGGCCGCCATCCGGGCTTCGCGCGCGACCCGCATGCCGGTGCCGGGCAGGATCTGCATGAGCCCGCGCGCGCCCGCGCTCGAGCGCGCCCTTTCCTGGAGCGCCGATTCCTGGCGGATGATCCCCATGATGAGCGCGGGATCCAGCCCGTGCCGGGCGGCGGCCTGCGACACGAGCTTCCAGTGCTTGATCGGGAACAGCAGTTCCCATACCTCGGGCGGCAGCGCCTGCGGGGCGAGCCTTCCATATTCCGGCCAGGCGCGCCGCAGTGTGACGATGGCGTTGAGGTAATCCTCCTGCGCCGCATGGATGCGGGCGGCCACATAGTGAATCGCTCTCTCCTCCTGCAGCCGCTGCGCAGCCGACCGCAGCTCGTCGAGCGCCGCATCGGGCAGCCCGGCGCCCACGAGCTGGCATGCCCGCTCGATGACCCGGGCGGCCGCCTCGCCCGGAGGACGGAGCGCCGCCGCCGGGCGATCCAGCTCATCCAGGCGTTTCTTGATCTCCTCGAATTCCGGCGAGAGCCCGTTGCCGCGCGCGCCGCCGCTTGCCGCAAGTGCGGCGCGGGCCTCCGCGGCAAGCCGGCCGTAATAGCTGTCCCCCCCCATCTCTTCGGCGCGCGCATAGAGAAACGCAGCCCTGGCAGGCTCGCCGCTCCTGGCGTAGCAGCGGGCCAGCCAGTATGCCTGGGCCGCGGCGGCCTCGCCCCCGTTTTGCGCGAAAAGGCAGGCGCGGAAATCTTCCAGAGCCGCCCGGTATTGACCGAGCGCATAGGAAAATGTCGCCGCGCGCCACAGAGCCTGCCGGTGGTACCTCCCGCCGGGAAACAAGGCGGCCACGGACCGATAGGCTTCGCGCGCCTCTGCGATCCGGCCCTCGACGTCGAAGTACGCGGCCACGGAGTATAGGAGTTCTTCCGTATAAGGCGATTTCGGATAGAGCCGGAGCGCCCTTGCGCGCGCTTCCAGGAAATCGGACTCCCTGCCGAGCCGGCGCTCGGCAAGGGCCTCGAGGTAGAGCGCCTGCGCCGCCAGCTCGGGGTCGGCGCCGCCGATCCTTTTCAGGTTCCCGAGTGCCTCGGTGGCCGCCTTGAGATTCAAATCAGCCCGGGCGAGCAGCAGGAATCGCCTGTCGCGCGCCGTCCCGTCGGGCGCAGGAACGCTCCCGAGCTTCACCAGAAGGCTGCGCGCCTCGCGGTTGCGCCCGGCATCGATCAGCTTCTCGGCGCGCCGCAAAAGCAGAGTGTAGTTATTCTTGGCAGTCAGGAAGGACGGCGCGAGTGCTTGAAGCCTTTTCTGGGCCCGGCCGGCTTCTTCGGCCTGGGGATACTCGGCAAAGATACGGAGATAGACCTCCGTTGCCTGCTGCCTGTTGCCGGCCTGCTCGAGCGCCTGGGCGCGCAAGTACAGGGCGGGAGCATCCTCGGCAAGGGCGGTGTCCGCGAGTGCAGCCAGGGCGCTGGCCGGATCCCCGCCGGCGATCCGCGCCCGGGCCTCGGCGAGCCTGACATTCGCGCGCAGGCGCGAATCGGGAAAGCGGTCGAGGAACCTTCGATAGAGCTGGAGCGCCTCGTCCGTGCGCCCCTGGGCCTGCAGTGTTCGCGCGCGGTAGTAAAGCGCGTAATCCGCGACCGCGGTCCGATCGGCCGCCGCCTCGTCCGGCAGAGCGTCCAGGGCCAGTTCGTGGGCGCCGCCCATATGCTGCCGTACGGCCTGGCCCAGCGCCTGCAGCACATTTGCGACCGGAGCCTCGTACCGCCTGGAGTAGGGATCGAGGCCCTGCGGCAGGCGCGTTCCACCTTGCGGCGCGGCCGCTGCGCATGCCAGCAAAACCACCGCCCAGACGAGCATCCTGAAAGCAAAGATGCTCGCAGTGCGGTGCCGGGATGCGGTCCTTTTGACGTGCCGGGGCACTTTCGATACCTGAATCACTCCCAGATGCGCGGCCCGGGATAGTCCTTGCCCAGCTTGGCCGGGTCGTCGGCTGCGAGAATCCGTACGAGCTCGTCGTGGAAGTAATCGACCTTGCGCGCGACCTCCGGCGAGACCCGTTTCTCGTAGACCTCCCTGCTGCGGTCGACGTCGCGCTTCAATCGCAGGTAAAGGTCGTGATTGGCGCGGCCCTCGAGAACCTGCTGCTCGTTGTAAAGTTTGATCTCGCTCACCAGCAGGCGCGCGAAGCGCCGCGCGTCGGAGTGCAGCTTCTCCTCCTCGCTCGGGAGCGGGACCTCTCTCAGCCGCGGAGCCTTCTGCGGCTCGGCCTCCTCGACCACGGCTCCCGGACCGACAGCCGGTTCGGCAGCCAAGCTCTCGCCGACAACCTCCTCGGGCTCTGCCGCCGCGACAGGTTCCTCGACGGCAGCGACAGGCTCTTCGACGGCGGCCGCAGGCTCCTGGGCCTCAGGGGGCGGAGAAACGGCTTCGGCGGAAACGGCGACCTCAGGAGCGGCCTGAGCAGCTTCTGCAGCTTCCGGGGCGATGATTTGCGGTTCTTCTGCCGCGAGCGGCGGCTCGGATCCCGCCGCAGGCGCAGCTTCCTGCGGTGCGTGGACTTCCCCAACCTCCTCCCGCATCTCCGCCGGCTGCTCGGGCGCGGGAGTTTCCTCGCGCTCGGGAACCGCCGCCGCTCCGGCCTTTTCCGCCTGGCGCATTTCCTGCAGGATCTTCAATGCGAGATTCTCGATGCTCAGGCCGGTCAGGTCGAGCAGAACGCAAAGGGCCTCGAGCTCGCAGCTCCGTCCCTCGGCCGGGGCAGCGAGCAGCACGGCGACCGGACGGCGGATCGCGCGCAGGGGGAAGGCGTGCCAGGGAACCTGGGATTCCTCTCCGAGAAGCTCGGACAACGCAGCCTCTGCGGCGCGCTGTTTGAGAGAGGTCAAACCGTCGGCCTGCAGCGCCTCCTGGAGGAAGCGGCTTTCGGATTTCGCGCACGACCAGCTTCCGATCTTCCGGGACCTGTCGGGCGAGTACCCCCTGCACGACCATCCATGAAAACGCTCCTCGCGCGTGACGAAAAGGGCGACCCGGGGAGCGAACATGCTCGCCGCATCCAGAAGCAGGTTCAGAATTTCTTCCTGGGTTTCCTTCTGACGCACGTCGTGCGAAAAGTGGGCGAGAAATCCCAGTAGGCGCTCCCTTTCCTCACCCGCCCGGCGCGTGACGGCGGCCGTCGCCTCTTTGACGGCTTGCGCAAGAACCGCATCCACGTCGGGGAAGTCGAAGCCGCGCAGCGACCCGAGGCGCTGCTCGACTTCCGCAAGAGAAGAAGAAAGCCTGTCTCTCAGATCCGCCAAAGCCTTCTGAAGGGCGGCCGCGCGCACGTCCAGCAGCTGCTGCGCGCCTTCGCGCAAGCGTTGTGCATAATCCGAGGCGGAAAGCATGATTCTCTCCTGAGGTTTGTAAATGATTGATGCATATGACTTTACGATACTACCGAAAGCCACCTGCCAATGTCAATCCCAAACACTTTGCTCTATGCCAGATCGGAAGATGCGGCCGGATACGTTAGAAGATGCGCCCGCTGCAAGCGGGCGCATGCCGGGATGTGCGCTCCCACGCGGCCCGTCGGATGGGCGGCGTCAGAGTCTTTTCGCCGACGCTTCGATCGTCTTGCAGAGCCGCTCGATCCCCTTGGAAAGCGATGCGAGCGACGGTTGCGCCAGAGAATCGACGGATATCGTAGCCGTGCTCGATGAGTTGTACAGGTTCGCGAGCTGGCTGTTCAAATCCAGCGCCATGGCCCGGAGTTCCCCGACGGCTTCCAGGCCGAGAGTATCGACACTCTTGTCCTTCAGGATGTCGATGTCCCTGCGCTGGTCGACATAGGGCAGCAGATCGTCATTGCGGATCTTCTTTGCCAGATCGCGGATCTGCTTCACCTTTGCCAGGATCAGATCCTTGTCTATGGGCTGGCCGGCTTCGCGCGCCTCGACCATCTGGGACAGCTCATCCACGGCGGACACCAACCGCTTGCTGAGGATCAGCGGATTGCCGACGGCCAGTCTCTGCAGCTTGGGCGTCAGCAAGGGCTCGTTGTTGCGGTAGAACCGGCTGAAGTAGGTGGGATCCATGTAAAAGCGATCCATCAGCCGGAAGAGAAAGTCGTTCCAATAATAGTAGTTGCTGTAAGAATAGAAGGAGGTTCCCCGCAGATTGGGCACCTCGCGCACTACCGGGGCCGCACCGCCTGCGTAGGTGCGCGTGCCGAAGTCCCGGTAGGCGCCTCCGGAAGCCGAACCCGCGCTGCTGTAGGAAGGCGCCGAGGTCGTACGCGTGGACACGGCGGGCGTGGAGGTCCGGACGTCCGGAGCGGATCCCCCGCCTCCCCGGTTGCTGCCGGCCGAGGAAGCCTGCGTACGTTCCTGCGCCGGAAGGGGCAGAAACACAAGCAACAACAGACACACCGTCAAGACACTGATTCCGGCCCCTTTGCTCATTGCAAGCCTCCCTTGCCTCGGAGAGGGCACTTTGCCTTCTCGTTGTCACTCATTATACCATGCTCCGCCGAGCGGCAACACCGATGTGATTTCCGCTATTGCCGGCCATGTGGGCGCACCCACTATGGATTGATGCACAGACGCCGGCGATGGTTCAAAGTATTTTTCTTTCCTCGAGTTGAGGAAAAAAAGCGGCAGGATCTAGTGCGTGTCGCTTCGACCCTGCCGCCCTCGAAGGAGGTTTTGAATGGGTACCTATATAGACGACTCCACCGTCGAAAAAGTTTCGCTTTTTTTCTCCTGCCCGCCCCTGCCGCGGACGTCCGGCCGGCCCACCCCGCGGCTTAAGGACCTCAATGCCTGGGGGCGCTGAAGCTTCCCGTCTTCGGCTGCACGAGCCGCTCGAAATCCGCGTAGCTCATCCGTATGGTTTCCGTGTGCGTGCCGGCGTTGAAGGTAATGACCGGAGCGCACTTCAGCGCCTCGTCGGCCCAAACCTCGAGACCGTACAGGTTGCCGAACGGGGGCATCGCCCCGAGCTCGCAATCGGGAAACAGATCCTTGAACTCGGTTTCGCCGGCCAGCCGCAGATCCGGCACGCCGGCAAGCCTGCCCAGTTCTTCCAGGTTCACTCGGTTGTTCGCCGGCACCACGGCCATCAGCTTGCGGTTTCCGGCGGCCAGCACGACCACCTTGGCCAGCTCCCTGCCGCTGATATGCTGCGCGTGGGCAACCCCTTGGGCGGTATAGGCCGGCGAATGCGTGCAGGACTGGTATTGGATCCCGTGCCCGTCGAGGTATTCCTTGAGACTTTTTGCGATGGACATGGTGAGGCTCCTTTATGCCAAGGTCCGGAAGAAACGGATCGCCACCGCTTGGATCCAATTATACCGCGGTTGCCTCCGGCGCAAATCATTTGTTGTCGGCCCGGAGGCGAAGCGATAATCTTGCCCGGTCGGGCATTCGGAGGCCGGCAGTGAAAAGGATCGCCCTGATCCCCGTATACAATGAGGAAGCCACGCTCCCCGCGGTGATGGAGTCCCTGGTCCCGCTGGTCGATCTCTTGCTGGTCGTCGACGACGGTTCTTCGGACCGCTCGCTCGCGCTCGCACGCGAGCGTGCCCTGCGCGAGCCGCGCATCCGCGTGCTCGCGCTGCAGCGCAACTCGGGAATGTCCGCAGCCCTGCGCGCGGGATTTCTCCACCTGGTGTCCCGGATGCGGGCGGGGGAGCTGGATCCGGACGACGTGGTGTTCACCATGGACGCCGACGGGCAGCACGACGCCGGCCAGCTGGAATCCCTCAGCCTCTATTTCCAGGATCGAGCGCTCGACGTGGCGCTCACGAGGCGCGACTTTGCGCTCTATCCCTGGCACAAGCGGCTGGGAAACCGCTTCATGACGCTCTGGGGATCCTTGTGGAGCGGCTTCCGGTACCATGACGTGGAATCGGGATTTCGCGCCTTGCGCTTGGGCGTGCTTCCTCCGCTGATGGAATACTACACGGGGTATCGCTACAGTTGCGCCCAGGAGATAGCGATTCTGACGGTGCGGCTCGGCTTTCGTGTGGACAACGGATTCGTTACGGCGATCCGGCGCTACCGATCCCAGACCCGGCTGCAGGATGTATTCATCAATGCGCTGCTCGGCGCCTGGGCTTTCGTGCGCTGGCGCATGAACCGCAGGTCGGAGGCGCGGAACTGGGATCGGTGCCCGGCCCGTCAGGATATCCGGAGATGAGCGGCTGCGACCACCCGCACCGGCGCTTCAATCCGCTGACCGGCCAGTGGGTCCTGGTGTCGCCGTCGCGGGCGGAGCGGCCCTGGCAAGGCATGGAAGAGGCGCCCCCGGAAAAGAAGCTCCCGCCCTACGATCCGGATTGCTACCTGTGCCCCGGCAACCTGCGCGCAAGCGGCGAGCGCAACCCGGACTATACGGGCCCCTTCGCCTTCACCAACGACTTTGCGGCTCTTCTCCCGGAAGCGGCTCCGGCAGGCGCATCGGAGCATCCTTGGATGAGGTGCGAAACGGTCGACGGCACCTGCCGCGTTCTGTGTTTTTCTCCCAGACACGACCTGACTCTGGCCGAAATGCCGGAGGCGGAGATCGCCGGGGCGCTCGGTCTGGCGATCCGCGAAGTCGCCGAGCTCGGCAGGAGATATCTCTGGGTGCAACTGTTCGAGAACAAGGGCGAGATGATGGGGTGCTCGAATCCGCACCCGCACGGCCAGATCTGGGCGCTGAACTCGCTCCCGGTCGAGCCCGCGCGGGAGGATGCCTGCCAGGCAGCCTACATGAAAGATGCGGGCCGGCCTCTGCTGGACGACTACCTGGAACACGAATTGCGCATCCAGGAACGCATAATTCTGCAGGACGACCACTGGGTCGTACTGGTTCCGCATTGGGCGGTATGGCCCTTCGAGACCATGTTGCTCCCCAGGCGGCATGTACTTCGCCTTCCCGATCTCGACCCTGAAGAAAGGGCCCGCCTGGCGGCGGTCCTCAAAACGGTTCTCACAAAATACGACAACCTTTTCCAGACTTCGTTTCCCTATACGATGGGCTGGCATGGTGCGCCCTTCGGGGCGGGTGATTTCGGCCACTGGTACCTGCACGCCCATTTTTATCCGCCGCTTCTGCGCTCGGCCACGGTGAGAAAATTCATGGTCGGATACGAGATGCTGGCCGAGCCGCAGCGGGATCTCACGCCCGAACAGGCGGCGGCGCGGCTGCGCTCCGCATCGACAGTCCATTACAAGCGATCCCGGCTGTCGGCAGGCTGACGGCAAATGTCGGACGGAATCGCCCGGATGATATGGAATCTGGCACTCTGCCTGGCCTTTGCGCTGCTGGTGTGGGCGCCTCTGGGGCGCCGCATCCTCATGACGGTATTCCGTGGGCGAAGATACGGGCCGCCGGCGCTCGCGATTGCGACCGGTATGGGCGCCTGGGGATTGTGGATCCTGCTGCTGGGGGTCCTGAGCATGCTCCGCCCGGTGCCGGTGCTCGCATCGGCGATCGGCGCGGCGCTGATTTCGAGGATGGGGCCTTCCGGCAAGCCGGAAGCGCCGGGGAATACCCATGACGAGAACCCGAAGACGCGCGCCGGTCGCTTCCTCGGCGCCGCTTTCCTGCTGCTTTCCGCCGCCTATCTGTGCATCGCTGCAGCATCGGCGCTCGCACCGGAGCTGTCCTTCGACGCGCTGAACGTCCATCTGCCCTATGCGCGCGACAGTGCCGCTTCCGGCAGCATCCGGTTCGCGCCGAACAACTGGAGCAGCGCCATGCCGGCGCTCCCGCTGATGACGTACGTCACGGGTTTCCTCTTTTCGGGCGTGACGCTGGCGAAGCTCTTCAATGCGCTCTGCTACGTCCTGACCGGCGGGGTGGTCTACCATTTCTGCCGCCGGCGCGGCAGCCGGCTGCACGGCCTGGCGGCCGCCGCGCTTTTCTGGAGTTCGCCGGTCGCGCTCTATGAGGCGACGACGGCGCTCATCGACCTTCCCTTTGCGCTCTACTCGGGAGCGGCGGTCCTCAGCCTGCTGGAGTGGACGCGCACGGACGACGATTCGTTCCTGTGGCTGTCGGCGGTTTCCCTGGGAATGGCTTTCGGTTGCAAATATCACGCGGGCTTCTGGGTCCTCCCCGTCGTTCTGGTAATGCTCCGCCACCTGCTGGCCGTCAGAAAAACGCCGGTGCGCACCTGCCTCCCATTCCTTCTGCGCTACGGCCTGATCGCCTTCCTGCTCTATCTCCCCTGGATGCTGCGCACCTGGATTTACACGGGGAATCCCGTGTTTCCGCTGGCCAATGCATTCTTCCGCAGCCCGCATTTCACGCCGGCCATGGAGCGGGCGAGCTGGGCCGCCTTTGCCAACGAAGGTGTGGGGCGCTCCTGGCAGGCCCTGCTCGCTCTGCCCTGGACCGTCAGCTTCCATCCGGGACCGTTCCGGGGCACGCTCGGAGTCGGATTCTTCTTTGGAACCATCGTGGCCCTGCTCCGGCCGAAATCGCGGCAGCAGCGCTACGGTCTCGTCATGGCCGGAGTCTGTTTCTACACATGGGCCCTGGTCGCCCAGGAAATCCGCTACCTGCTGCCGCTCGCGCCGCTTCTGGCTGCGGTGGCAGCGTTCGGGATTCTCGGGGAACGGGCGGCAGCGCCCGCCGCGGAAAAAACGAGCAATGCTGCAGCCGGACGCTCCGGGCTTCCGGCGGGCGCGCTCGCAGGCAGCCTGGTCATTCTTGCGGCCGCAGCGGGAAGCTTCCCGCCGCTCTATCCCCTCTGGGTCAAGGAATGGACCTACTGGCACTCCTACAAGCCGCCCTGGCGTTACCTGCTCGGCCTGCAGAGTGCGCAGGAGTATCTCGAGGGCGAGGTGCCTTCCATCCACGTCTACGACTACGTCAACCGCAACCTGACTCCCCATGACCGGATCCTGCTGCTCAACGATCACGCACGGTTCTACTCGCGCGTGCCCACGCTCTATTCCTTTACCGTGGAAGGCGAGAGCATTCTCCTCGAGGAGACCGAGGAAGGCGTACTGCAGAAACTGAAGGCCGCCGGTATCACCTACGTCCTTCTCAACTACAACGAGATCGCGCCGTTGCCCGGCGTCGAGCCCCGCCGGGGAGTCTACTTTTTCCTCGACAAGGCTTTCCAGGAAAAGCATCTGGAGCCGGTCTATTCCCGCAACAACGTGACCCTCTACCGGCTGGCCGGCTGATCGGGAGCGCTTTTCTTGCGCACGAGGTACTTGCCCATCGCCAACGCGTCCATTTCCGATTCCAGAAAGGTGCGCAGCGCGTCGGCCGGGCTGCAGACGATCGGTTCTCCGTGCAGGTTGAAGCTGGTATTGATCACCGCGCCGACGCCTGTGAGCTTCTGGAATTCGGATATGAGGCGATGGAATTCCGGGTTGGCGCTCCTGGCCACGATTTGCGGCCTGCAGGTGAGATCGAACTGGTGCAGGCCGCATGCCAGGTCGCGCTCGGCCAGTGCGGTGGTGCGAAAGGCGAGGATCATGAAGGGCGCCGCCCGGCCGCGGGGATTGTGCAGGTAGTCGGAGCTTCGCTCCTCCAGTATGCTGGGAGCGAAGGGCATCCAGAAATCCCTCTTCTTGATGGCGGCATTGAGGCGGCGGATGTTGCGCAGGTCGCGGGGATCGGCCAGGATGGAGCGGTTGCCGAGGGCCCGGGCGCCCCATTCCATGCGGCCGGAGAATCGGCCCACAATTTCGCCCCGTGCCAGTCTGCATGCGGTCTCGGCCTCGATATCCTCCGGCTCCTCCCAGGCGATGCGGTCGCGGCATTGCCCGAGGGCGGCGAGGATCTGCCCGTCGGTAAACTCGGGGCCGAGGTAGAGGTGTTCGAGCGGGCGGAATTCCCGCGCCGCGGCGCCTGCGCCCCGGCATTCGGCATGGGCCAGCAGCGCGGCCCCCAGCGCCACACTTTCGTCGCCGCAGGAAGGCATCGGGAAGAATCCTTCTATTTCGGGGCTTTCCGCGAGCAGCATGTTGAGCTTCACGTTCATGAAAAGCCCGCCGGCGACGGCCACGCGGCGCACTCCGGTCTTGCGGACCCAGGCCAGGACGAAGCCGGTGACGATCTCCTCGGTCAATCTCTGCACCCCGGCGGCGACGGCATCGAAGCGCATGCCGGCGAGGTCTCGCGCCAGCCGGGCCGCCATCCGCGGCCCCCACGTGCCCGAATGGTTCTCGAAACCCAGGCCGCCCGCCACCGGGCGATAGTATCGTGAAAAGACGCGGTACGCCCTTTCGGCGAGAGCGGGAGGGGCATAGGGCGCCAGCCCCATGACCTTGTATTCGTGGTCGAGCGGCTTCATTCCCAGAAGTTCCGTCACGCGCGTATAGAGCTCCCCGATCGAGTGGTAGCTGGGAATCGAGTGCAGCCGCTCGATCCTGCCGGCGCGGCCGATGGCGACGGTGGCGCACAGGCCGTCGCCGGAGGCGTCGGCGGTGACGACGAGGACGGGGTCGTCATTTCGCCGCCCCGGGAAAAGATAATAGGCGGTGGCGGCGTGGCACTGGTGGTGCTCGTAGCGGTGGCCGGCATAGGATCCCGGCGGAATGCCGTTCTGCACCAGGGCCGCATCCAGAGATGCCCAGTCGCGCCTGCGCCGGTAAAGCCGGACGTAAGGTCGCACCAGCGCGCTGCTGCCCAGAATGGCGCCCGGCAGGAGAAGGGAAGCCGCCTGGAAGGCCCTGCGGCGGAATTGCGTGCCGGATGACTCCCAGTCCGTGAGCGGCTGGGAAAGAGTGGCCAGAGCCACGGCGTCGAGCTCGGATCCCCGCACGCCCGCGTGTTCCAGCGCCCAGGCGATGGCGCGCGCCGGCGCCCCTCCCTGGTTCTTGCGGCGCGTGAACCGCTCCTCGCTCGCCATGGCCGCAATGCGCCCGTCAATCAAGAGCGCCGCCGTGCCCAGATGGCCGTCGTGAATGCCGAGGATCTTCATGAAAGGTCTTCCGTTCCCCCCGCCGGGCCGGCGGCCCGGGGCTTGACCGCGGAAAAATAGATCATCGATCCTTCGCCGAAAAGCAGGCGGTTGCGCAGCGTGCGCGGCTGCTCCGGGTGGCGCAGGAAGGTCGCGTCCATGCCCGCTTCTTCGAACCACCGGCGCACCTCGGCGACGCGGTAGTGGCGGTCGATCGGGACGTACATCAGGTCCATCAAGGAGGTCGTGGGTTTCAGCCACGCCGGCAGCCATCGTTTCAGGAAGCTCGCGGTGATTCTCCTGGGCACGATCCTGCCCGCCAGCCTGGCGGCGGGCACGGCCAACCGGTTGTAAAGGCCGCCGCTCCCGTAGACGCCGATATAGATCCTTCCACCCGGCTTGAGCACCCGCACCAGCTGGCGGAAGGCCGCCGGCGGCTGCTCGAGGCACATCAGCACGCCGACGCAATAGATGAAATCCCAGCTTTCGGATTCGAGCGAGAGGCGGATCAGGTTCTCCCGGCGGAAGCGCACGTTCGGGCAATGCCGGAACCTTTCCCGGGCGGAGAGGACGTTGGCGGCCGAAAGATCGATCCCGAGTATCTCCCGGGCTCCCAGTTCGACGGCCGCCGCCACGCCGCCGGCGAAGCCTCCGCAGCCGGCGTCCAGGAAGCTCTTGCCCCGCAGCGCGCTTTCGGGATCGAGCCCGAGCTCGCGCAAATGGCGGACGAAGCGGGGCACGATATGCTGCCGCGCGAACGACGCGTCCGCATGGCGGTGCAGCTCGCCGTACAGGTCGGCGACCGCCCTTTCCCTCGATGTCAGAAACAGCGGTTCCCGCATCGCCGCAAACCGGGGACGCTCACCGTTTTTCATGCCGGATGGCGGCGCGCGATCGAGCGTTCACGGCAAAACAGGGGAGCGTCCCCACTAAACCATGGCGGCGGCTTCCTTGCGCTGGTAGACCGGGGTGCACCAGCCGAGGTACTTGGGTACGCGCCCGCGCACGACGTCGAAATACAGCCTGCGCAGCTTCGCCGTGATCGGGCCGATCTTGCCCGTCCCGATCATGCGATGATCCACCTGCGTTACCGCCGCCAGCTGCACGCCCGTGCCGCACAAAAACGCCTCCTCGGCCACGTAGATCTCGCTGCGGTCGATGGAGCGCTCCACGACATCGATCCCCAGCTCCTGGCGCAGCAGGTGAATCACCGTCCGGCGCGTGATGCCCTCGAGAATGTTGTCCGTCACGGGCGGGGTTGCGGCCACCCCGTTGCGGACCAGGAAGAAATTTGCCGCCGAGGCCTCCGACACGTGCCCCTGCTGATCGAGGACGATCGCCTCGTCATAGCCCGCCCGGTGGGCATCGGTCTTGGCCAGCGCGCTGTTGACATAGGAACCGGCGATCTTGCCGCGCGCCGGGATCACGTTGTCGTCGATGCGCCGCCAGGAGGCGACCCCGGCGCGCAGATCCTCTTCATCGCGCACGTAGGAGCCGAACGGGAACGAGACGATGGTGACCTCCGGGTGGAGATCGTGCAGGCGGACGCCGATGGTCTCGTCGCAGAAATAGGCCAGGGGGCGTATATAGCAGTCCTGGCGATGGTTCTCCGCCCGCAGAAGATCGACGGTGATCCGCACCAGATCGTCGGCGGTGTACGGCAATTCCATGCAGAGCAACTTCGCCGAATCGAGGAAGCGCCGGTAATGATCGCGCGCCCGGAACACGTACAGCTCCTCGGCCTCGTCGTTCCAGTATCCGCGCAGGCCGCCGAACGCGCCGGTGCCGTAATGGAGCGTGTGCGTCAGAATGCCGACCTTGGCCTCACTGTAAGGTACGATCCGACCCTTGAAAAATGCGAATTTTTGCGTGCTCACGATTCCTCACCTCCCCTGCTGCGAACCTCTGTCTATTTTGCTCCCCTCGAACGCGATTCATGATACCCCAGAGCCGCCGTTTCGCCGACCGAATTTCGCCGGCCCTTTTGCCGGATGGTCCGGGCGTGGGACAATAGGGGCAAGGGCGACGGCGGCCGGCCTGCGCCGCGGCCGCATGCAGGGGCGCGGCGGGCCCGCCGCTCGATCCCGATTTTCCATCAGCCGTCGGTCCGCGGCCGGCCGGCGGCGTGCGACGAAGGGTGCCAGCGAGGTATCATTCCGATGAATCGACGCGAATTCTTGGGTGGTTTGGCGGGACTGGCCGTCCAGGTTCCCTCCCTGCGCCGCATCGATGTCCAGGCGGGCGGCGAGGAAAACTTCCGGACACGCCTGGCCAGGATGGAACTGATGCGCGGCCTGCACCGGCTCGGTTTCGCCATCGAGGGACCGGGGGCAATCCAGGTCAGCGTGGCGCTGCGCGTCGAGCCTGAGCGCTATCCCGATTCCGAATCCTTCTCGATCATCTCCTCGAGCGCCAGCAGCCTGGTGCTTTCGGGAGCGAGCGAGCAGGCGCTCTTGCACGCGGTCTTCTGGTTCCTTGAAAGGCAGGGCGCGTTCTTCGGCCTCGACGGCGAAAGCTACCCGATGGAACCGTCGCGCGAGCTGCGCATGCCCGACGTGAACCGGCCCTGGAACGGCCGCCCGCGCTTCGCTGTGCGCGGCTTGTTGCCGGGACCCGGGTTGCTGAACTCCGTCGCGGCTTACAACGAAGAAGACTTCCGCGCCTATCTCGAATCGATGCTGCGCATGCGCCTCAATCTTCTGGCGCTTCACGTCTGTTCGGGCGAAAGCGGCCGGGTCGAGCCCTTCCTGTCCTTCGAATACGGGGGCGCCGGCCACGCGGCATTCCTCGACACGACGGCAACCGGGCGCTGGGGATACCTGCCGCAGCGCACCGGCCGGCTGGGCATGGGAGCAGCGGATTTCTTTGCGGGTGAAGTGTTCGGTTCGGACGGCGCCCGACTCGCGCGCGATCCGTGGGAAGCGGCGGAAAGAGCGCAGCGTCTCTTGAAGGAGGCGTTCGCCTACGCCGCGCGCCTCGGCATCCGGACCGGCATCGGCTTTTCCCCCTACCAGGTTCCGGATGAAATTTTGCGGGCGCTGCCGCCGGAAGCCCGGGCGGCCAAGGACTCGCAGCTCGATGTGGAATCGCGTGCTGCCCGCGACCTGCTGGAGGCGCGCCTCGGCCGGTTGCTCGAGACGTATCCCGACGTGGATTACGTGTGGCTGTGGAAGGACAGCCCGGCGCCCGCGGCCGGCGCCGGAGGGCACGAGGCTCCCTCGCTCACGCCGATCCGGCAGGCGTACGATTTCCTGCGCCGGCATGCACAAAGCAAACGCCTGGTGCTCGCCGGCTGGGGCGCGGCCGATCACTTCGAGTCGTTCCACAAGCTCCTGCCCGGAGACGTGATCTTTTCCTGCCTGAGCGACCGGCGCGGCTGGGAGCCGGTGAGCGAGGCCTTCGACAAGCTGGACGATCGGGAACGCTGGCCCGTGCTGTGGCTGGAAGACGAGGCGGCCATGTGGCTGCCCCAGTTGCACGTGTACCGCTGCGAGCGCGATATCAACCGCGCCGAGCGCTTCCGCTCCCGGGGCATCCTCGGCATCCACTGGAGGCAGCGCATCGCGGATCCCAACGCCGGCTTCCTCGCACGCTTCGCCTGGGAAGAAAGCCTGACACCGGGGGAGTTTTATTTATCCTATGCCAGAACTCAGGCGTCGGGCAGTCGGGCGTCGCGCCTGGCCCGCGTCCTGAATGACGCCGATCGCGACCACAAGCTCCCCTCGTCCTTTTCGGGCGAGTTCGAGGGCGGACGCGCCGTCCTGTGCCCGCTTGCCGACGACCGCGCAGAGGGCTTCACCTTCTGGGAAAGCTGCGAGCCCGAAGCCGCAGCGGCCGGGTCGCACCAGGAGGTCGCCGAAGTCCTGCGCGCCCTGGCCGCTGAAGCTTCCTCCGCCTTCCCGGAAAGCGAGCGGCTCGAGTACCTGGCGGGCTACACGGCCTTTATGGCCGAATACATGGAATGCCGTAAGACTGCGGGCCGCCTGCAGCAGGCGCTCCAAGCGGCGGCGGATTTGAAAAAAGAGGGGCGAGCCGAGGAGGCGCGCGAAAAGGTGCGCGCCGAGGCGCTGCCGGCATGGATGCTTCTGGCGCCCGCGGTGCGCCGCGCGGTTCTGGCCTTCCAGGGCATCGCCGCCGGCCGCAGCGATCTGGGCACGCTGGCCTCGATCCACAACAAGTTCGTGCGCCTGGCGCTCGTCCGGCTGCGCCTTTCGATCAAGGAGTACCTCGGCGAGATTCCCGCGGAGGCCGAAAAGCTTTACGCCCAAGTCATGCTCCCGGAAGCCAAAGCGCGCCCCCGGCTGTTCCTGCTTTCGCACCCGACGGTGCTCGCGCCCGGAGCTAGGGTGCGCCTGAGCATCGTCTCGACCGGGGCGGGCGCGGTTACGCTCAACACCCGCCGCCAGGGATCTGCTGCATGGGTCAGGACACCGGCCAAGTCGATCGGCAGGAAATCGTACGAGGCCGTCCTGGGCCCCTTCCCTCCCGGGTCTCCCCTGGTGGAGTATTACATTTCGGCAGGCGAGCGCAGGACACCGAGCTACTTCGTCACCCTGGTTTGAGTCGGTAGTGAAAAGGGCACTGTATTTGCTCTACTACAGCTCGCTGTCGACGTGGCGGATTTCCCGCGGGCTTGAAAGGTAGGCAGACATAAGTGGCAGCCCTCCAGGAATTCGGTAGCAGAGGGGCCTGTCCCGGTAGTTCCGGAAGCGGGGCAAATCGCGCTCACACCTTCAAGGCTCGCCGATTACAACGAAGCCTGCCCAGAGAAGCGGGTTCTCCGGGAGTTTCACCGGACCGAGAGCAGTTTCGACGGTGACCGTACCTTTCCGCAGCGCAGCCAGAAGCTCCAGTTGAGCCGCTCGGAGCGCGACACTTTTCTCGCCGCCCTGTTGGTAGCGCCTGTAGAAACTGGAGATCAGTCGGTTCGTGGGCTCATCCAGCACGTCCCACAGGGTTGCTATCACGGTATCGGCGCCGGCATAAAAAAATGGGCGAGTCAGGCCATCGACGCCATCGCCGGTTATCGACCCCAATCCGCCGCGACAGGCGCTCAAGACAACGAGATCCGCACTCAGGCGGAGCTCGTAGATTTCGGCGACAGTGAGGCGTCCGTCTTCGGCAGGGGATGCGGAGACTTGCCCGAGTGCCAGATACGAGTCGAGAGGCCGGTCCTCCCGGAGCACACCGTGGGTCGCAAGATGAATGACGCGCTTCTTGGCCAGGTTGTGCCGGACGGCAGGCTCGGTGGCTCGCTCTCCCGCAAGAAGCGTGCATGAACCTTTTTGCAGATACCGGGCGACGGCTGTGGCTACTGCTAGCGCGAGTTTCCGGGTTACGGATACAAAATCTCTCGAATTCCGCGTGCACCGAGGTATTCGCTTGTTCGCATGTATCTCCAGCGGACCCGCTAACCATGCGGCTTGCGCGCATGTTGCGGTCCCGCTCCGCGCGCTCGCCGATATCGCCGTTACTTGAGGTTTGAGCGCATATACGAATCATAGGGCCCAACAGCCGATCCTTGGCAGGGAGTGGCCGGTGCGCAGAGGCGCTCCGGGATTGAGTGGCATGACGTACCACAAGCCGTTGCGTTTTCGCTTGACAGGCTCCACCAGGAATGAATCATTCCGAGCCTCCAAGCCTGCCTATTCCGTGCGCGGAAAACGCTACTGGCGCATCGAGAGTCCTGCCGCGACCCCCGCGGCCGCCCGCGCCTGCGCGTCGTGCGCCACCTCGGAACGGCGCAGAAACTCATGCGGCTGCTGGCCGAGAGCCGGGGCCGGGCCCTGTGGGCCGAAGAGCGCGAGTTCGGCGCCACGGCGGCACTGTGGCGTCTGGCCGACAGGCTCCGGCTGGTCGAAATCA
>CAZHQK010000007.1:0-67239 GCA_964534795.1 uncultured Acidobacteriota bacterium | reverse complement strand
GGAGCAGGACATATTCGTTGCGGCGGGGAGCGGGCTGACGCAGGGGTACGTGAAGGTGGAGAGCGACGGGATCCGGCTGGCGGGGAGCGTGGTGTTCGGGGATCCGGCGCGCAGCCGGTTTGCCTCGGCGCTGCCGCTGGTGGGGCGGATGAAGACGGACATGGTCTTCAGCCAGCTGGTATCGAACGAGACCTACTTCACGGGCCTGGCGATATTGAATCCCAGCGCGACGCCGGTGACGGTGCAGATCGACGTTTACGACGACCAGGGCAGGGTGCTGGCCTCCAAGAGCGAAACGATCGACCCGGGGAAGAGGGTGTCGCAGTTGGTGTATCAGTACTTCCGGCAGCTGGAGGGTCAGAATTACGGCGCCGGATATATCCGGGTGCGGTCGAGCGCGGGGGTGGCGAGCTTCGCCTTGTTCGGGACGAACAGCCTGTCGGCGTTGTCGGCGGTGCCGGCGCAGGATCGTCCCTGAGTAGCTCCGTAGCGCCGCGACGGACCGCGAGCGGGGTGGGAATTCTGCCGGCCCTTCGGGGCTTGGTGAATGCGTGACGGGCTTTCCGGGGGTTCGCCTTCGGCTCACCCCCGGCTTCCAGCTCCCGGCCCCTGCGGGGCCGCGAAGGGTAGCTCCGTCGCGCTGCGACGGACCGCCGGCGAATGTTGCGGCAATGGGCGGCGCGCCCGTCCCGGAGGGACGGGAGACAATTCGCCGTCTTCTCACTATTCTGAGTTCGGACCGCGGGCTGCCGGCGGGCCCGTCTGCCTTTCGAAGCGCACGTGGAGCCAGGAGTTTTCCAGGCGGGCCGAGGCGGCGTTGTAATAGGCCAGGAACTTCGGCAGGAAGAAATTCCGCCTCTGGTTTTTGATCTGCACCACCAGGTGGTCGGCGTATTGCACGACCGACACTTCGCCCTTCTCGATGGTCGGCAGATAGATCCCGAGCAGGTAAGCCCCGTTGTCCGCCCTCAGGAAGTAGGGCTTCTCCTTGAGGAATACCGTCGTGGGATCCTTGTCGCCGTAAAGTTTCTCCCCCAGGCTGCGCAGCATCGGTATGCCGAAGACTTCCTCGCCCGTATGAGGCACTTCCAGGATCGGGAGGGGCGCGAAGGTTTCGCGGATCTCGGCAAGGTAGTTCTTCTGGGCGGCAAGATAGTTATGGAAGACCGTGTCGGCGGCCTGCTCCGGGAGGATGCGGTTGACGATGGCGGCGTCGACGGGATAGCCGTACAGGCCCAGGTACGTGTAGGTGCGCCGGGCCTCCTGGATCACCATGCGCTCGGGATTGATCACCAGGCGGATGGAGTTCACCTCCGGGTCCGAGAGCACCTCGTGAATGCGCAGCAGCTTCCCGTACAGATCCTCGACCGCCTGATAGGTGCCTTCTTCGGGGATGGGCACGTCGGTCATCATGCGCACCATGGGGCCGAGGCTCTTGGCGACCCGGCGCTGGATCGGAAAGATCCGGTCCATCCACCATTGCCCGACCTGCGGCAGCGACAAGAGCTTCAAGGTCTCGCCCGTGGGTGCGCTGTCGATGACGATCAGGTCGAACTCGCCTTCGCTGTAGAACTTCTCGACCCACAGGAAGGAAGCGCCCTCTTCCATTCCCGGGAGGACGGCCAGCTCCTCGGCGACCAGTTCGTCGATCTTCTGCCAGCGGAAGACCTGCAGGATGTAGTCGCGCAATCTCCCCCAGTACTTCTGGATGGTGTAATAGATGTCGATTTCCTGGGCGAAGAGCCTGGGCTGGACTTCCTGGGGCTCGGGCCCGAGTTCCCGGCTCAGGGCGTCGGCCAGGCTGTGGGCCGGGTCGGCCGACATCAGGAGCGTGCGATAGCCCATGTCGGAGGCGCGCACCGCCGTGGCCGTGGCCACGGTGGTCTTGCCGACGCCGCCCTTGCCCGTGAATAACAGGATGCGCGGGCCCTTCATTGGACCTCTACCTTGTGCACCTTGGGCCGCTCCCCTTCGCCGGCTTTTTCGATTTCGCGATCGATGACGGCGCGGATCGCCAGCAGCAGCTCTCTCCGCGACGCGCGCAGGTGATTGTAGGTCTCCTCCGGCAGCACTCCCTTGAGGTCTCGGACGAACGACTCGAGAGCCCGGCCGAGATGGCCGACCCATTCCATCTGCGGTGCTTTCTCCTCTTCCATGGCATTCCTCCTGTCGTTATTTCGCGGCCAGGGTGCGCAGGAAGGCGACCACATCGGCGGCCTCCTGCGGCGCGATCGCGACCGGCGGCATCTTGCCGGTGCCCTTGAGAATCACTTCCTGCAGCCGCTGGTCCTTGGCGGCCTGGACTTCCTTGGAGCCGAGGGGCTTCATCGTGACCTTGAACATCTTGCCGATCGCTTCCTTTCCTTTTCCGTCCCGGTCGTGGCAGGCGGCACACCTGGTCATATAGACCTGCTTTCCTTTGGCGGCGTCGGCTGCGAACAACAGGACCGCGGCAAGAAGAACCACGACAACCAGCGTTGCGCTCAGGATCGTGCGCATACTCCCTCCATGATTCCACAATAGCGGCGCGCCGGGCGGCGCCGCTCGACGTCTTGGGCTTGTTCCCGGCGCATTCATGGTACCCCCATCAGGCACTGCGTTCCAGCCCGGCTTGCCGGGCGATCTTGAATTCGCGCGGGAAAGGTGCCAGAATGACGCCTCGATTTCCGGCACGGGTCCCCATCGTCTAGCCGGCCTAGGACACCGCGCTTTCAATGCGGCAAC
Organism: uncultured Acidobacteriota bacterium; assembly: GCA_964534795.1. Taxonomy (GTDB): domain Bacteria; phylum Acidobacteriota; class UBA6911; order UBA6911; family UBA6911; genus CAZHQK01. The sequence goes on along the minus strand of CAZHQK010000007.1, from coordinate 64,515 downwards.
ACGGGTTCGAATCCCGTTGGGGACGCCATCGATTCCCGATCGCTCGAGTCCCTTTTCCTCCGTGCGATCGGTCCCTTCACTGCCGCTGCCGGTTTCCGAGGGAGAGCCGTCACCTGGTTCGGGCCGTCAGGACGGCCGCCCAGCCGCCTCCGGGGGCCATGTGAACGGCGATGGAATCCGTGCGGCGCACGCGCCTCGTCAGTTTCTTGTAGTCGTTGCCGTTACGGTCGGCGTTGAGGCCGTCCTGGTATGCCGTCAGGTCGTATTCGGCCTCGCCGAGGAAGGAAAGGTCGATGACAAGGTCACGGTCCGCCTCGTCGGTCAGAGCGCCGAGATACCAGTCGACGCCTTTTCGGCGGGCGACGAGGACATAGTCGGCCAGCCTGGCGTCCAGGACGCGCGTCTCATCCCAGACCGTCGGCACCCCGGCCAGGAATTTCAGGCATTCCGGTTCGCGCCGATAGTTGGTGGGCGAGTCGGCCAGCATCTGCAGGGGGCTTTCATAGACAATGTACAGGGCCAGCTGGTGGGCACGCGTTCCCTGGCTCATAGGCTGGCTGTATATGGGCTGAAAGTTTTTCAGCGCGCCGTTTGCCATGGCGCCGGGCGTGTAGTCCATCGGCCCGGCAAGCATCCGGGTGAAGGGCAGCGTGACGTCGTGCTCGGGAGTCACGTTGCGGCTCCACTTGTTGTGCTCCAATCCGAGCACGCCCTCGCTGGTGATGACGTTGGGGAAAGTGCGATAGAGGCCTGTCGGCTTGAAGGCGCCGTGGAAGTCGACCAGGAAGCGCCTGCGGGCTGCCTCCTGCGCCACCCGGTAATAGTAGTCGACCATGCGCTGATCGTCCCGCTGCATGAAGTCGACTTTGAGGCCCGCGACTCCCCAGCGCGAGAACTGCTCGAAAGCCTTGTCCCATTGCTGCTCGAGCGTTTTCCATACCACCCAGAGGATGATGCCGACGTTTCTGGACCGCCCATGGGCGAGGATGGCGTCCATGTCGATCCCTGGACTGAGGGTGAGCAGGTCGCCCAGCTTGTACCATCCCTCGTCGAGGATCACGTATTCGATGCCGTTTTCGGCGGCGAAGTCGATGTAGTGCTTGTAGGTTTCCGTATTGACTCCCGCGCGGAAGTCGACGCCGGCGATGTTCCAATCGTTCCACCAGTCCCAGGCGACTTTGCCGGGTTTGACCCAGGAGAAATCACCCGACGACGGCGCAGCCAGACGGTAAATCATCGGGGATTCGATCAAAATTCCGTCGCGCTCGGCGATGACCAGCACGCGCCAGGGAAAGGCACGTGTGCCCGAGGTTACAGCCAGGAAGTCGGCCCGTTCGACGACCGGGACGTTGCGGTCGTTTTTCGCCTCTTCCTTCACGGCGTACTGCGGAAATTTGCCGACCAAGGTCGTGGGAGCGCCTTCGGCGCCCGTCAGGTACATGCCGGGGTAATTCTCGAGGTCGGCTTCCGTTATCGCCACCTTGGGTCCGCCCGGCACATCGACCACGGCCGGGCACAGGCCGAATTTCCCGGACGTCACCCGGCTCAAGCGGACCGGGAGGTAAAGGCGTTCCTGGTGCGTCTGGAAACTCGTTTCTTCGGCGAAGTAGACCGTATGGTCGGCCGGAAAGGCGAATTCGGCGCGCTCCGAGGAAACGGTGATACGGTCCGGGAACGAGGTCGAGAAGCGGTAGGCGACCCCATCGTCGTAGGCGCGGAACGTGAGGGAATAGCCGCCGGCGAATATCAGGACCATTTCGTTGAAGACATCGGCGAGGGCCGCAGCCTTCTGGCGCACGACGGGCGTGAGGGTCTCGCGGACCGAGCGCCGCCTGACATCCTGAATGTGCGGCAAGGCGCCCAGAACGCGGGCGCCGTCGATCGTCATGGAAATCGCCGAGGGCGATATCAGCTCGCTGCCGCGCCAGCGGACCGAATAGGTCAGGTTCTCGCCGGCCGACAGGACGACCTCGATCCGGCCGCCCGGCGAGGTCAATCCGTGAGAGACCGCTTGTGCCGCCTGCAGGCGCTGCGCGCCGAGCAGCAGCGTTATCATGGCAACCAGCCGGAATGAAGGCTTCATGGTGTCCCGTCTCCCATTTGTGCTTCGGCTTCGATTCTGCTGCTCAGGGCAGGCCGGCGATCCCTTTGCCGATTCCCCCGTCTCCGTGGCGGCGCGGTCGGTCCCGAAGCGAAAAGCGCAGAACAGGGCTCCGCCGTGCGGAGGGTCATCGCCTGGCAGGCCTGAGGTTGCGCCCATGATAGATGTCGGCGGGTATGTGGTGGCCCAGGTAGACCCGTTCGAGCAGCGCATACAGCTTCGGGTCGTAGGCTTTCAGGTCCTCGGGCGATTGCACGCGCGTTGCGCCGTCGTAAAACTCGAAGTTCGACCAGAACCACCACTGCGTTCCCTCGGCCCAGTATTCCGCCACGTTGTTTATGGCGTACTGTCCTTTATAGAGGCCCTTCTGCACGGCTTCGTCGTAGGCCGCCCGGAGCTCTTCGATCAGTTGCGGCTCCACGGTCCTGAGGACGCTCATGATATTGTGGCTGAACTCGTGGACGAGGATGTGCTCCCCGAAATAGCGCGTGCCGGGGTAGCCCAGCAGGTTTTCCTCCGCGCACGAGGTGACGTTGCCTCCCATGCCGCGCGCGCGGCGGTTCCAGTACTCCCGGTCGGTCATGCTGCCGATTCCGCCCGGATTGTCGTATTCGGCGCGCTCGCGCGGCGTCAGGCGCGGATCGTCCTTGGCCGGCTTTTTCATGTTCCGGTATTCCGGCAGATCCGTCTGCATCTCGGATTGCGCCATGATGCACACCCGGGTCTTGCGCTCGATCATGACGGCGCGCACGTCGGGCCGCTTGGCGAGCATGTAGTTGACGATGTCGCGCGCCATGAGCAAGGCCGCATCCGGCACTTTTTCGGACGACACGATCGGGATGCCGAATGCGTCGGTGTACTTTCTGTAGAAGGGATCGAGCTCCAGCCCGGCGGGCGGCTCGGTGATCATCGCCTCCTCATAAGTCTCGACGAGCGGCTTCTGCAAGGCCGGCGCTGCCGCCTCCTGGGCCGCAGCCGTTCGCGGTGCCTGCCATAGCATCAATAGCGCCGCCATCGCTGCGCACGCCGCCGCGGTGAATCGTTTATCCATGGGAATCCTTTCCTCCATGAGCCCGGATGATATCCTGCCCGCCGTCCGTGGGCAATCGGCCGATCGGTTTCCACCGGGACGTGATATGCTGTCGGCCGTGACGCTCGGCCCGAACATTCTTTCATGAGGATCTGACCATGTACGCCTGGATGCTACTCGCGCTCCTTTCGGCGGGGATGCCGGCGGCCGCATCGCCGGCCCCGCTGCTGCTGCAGCAACCGACGCTGTCGGCCGACAGCATCGTCTTCGTCTATGCCGGCGACCTGTGGAAGGTGCCGCGCGAGGGCGGCGAAGCGCGCCGCCTCACGACCGGCGCCGGCAGCGAGACGAATCCGCGCTTCTCGCCGGACGGGTCGTGGATCGCGTTCACCGGCGAGTATGACGGGAACGTCGACGTCTTCGTCATGCCGGCCTCGGGCGGCGTGCCCCGCAGGCTGACCTGGCATCCGGCACCCGACGTAGTTCTGGACTGGACTCCCGACGGCAAGCGCATTCTCTTTGCCTCCAACCGCGAGAGCTACGCCGGCTTCCGCGAATTGTTCACCGTCGATGCGGGCGGCGGCTTCCCGGAAAAGCTGCCGCTGCCTTCGGGCTGGGAAGGCTGCTACTCCCCGGACGGCGCGCGCCTTGCCTACGTGCCCCTGGGCCGCGCTTTCACGGCATGGAAACGATACCGGGGCGGGCGTGCGACGCCTGTCTGGCTGGCCAGGCTCTCGGATTCGAGCGTCGAGAAGATCCCGTCGTCCGGTTCCAACGATTTCAATCCGATGTGGGTGGACGACAGGGTTTTCTTCCTCAGCGACCGCAACGGGGCCGTCACGCTGTTTTCGTACGACGTCCGCTCCAGGCAGGTGAGGGAAGAGGTCGCCAATTCGGGCTTCGATTTCAAATCCGCCGATGCCGGCCCCGGCGCCGTCGTCTACGAGCAATTCGGCGGACTCCATCTCTTCGACTTGAAGTCGGGTCGGAGCCGGCCGGTGCCGGTGACGATCGCGGCCGACCTGCCGGAGGTGCGCGCGCGCATGGTCAACGTCGGCCGCCGCCTGCGCAACTCGCACATATCGCCGAACGGCGCGCGCGCCGTTTTCGAGGCGCGCGGCGAGATTCTGACGGTGCCGGTGGAGAAGGGGGACGCGCGCAATCTGACCGACTCGGCCGGCGCCATGGAACGCGATCCCGCCTGGTCGCCGGACGGCAGGACGATCGCCTATTTCTCGGATGCGTCGGGCGAGTACGAGCTTCACCTCGCGCCGCAGAGCGGCATGGGCGAGGCGACCCGGATCGCCATGCCGCGGCCGGGCTTCTACCGCGCTCCGCAATGGTCCCCGGATTCGAAAAAGATCGCTTTCGTCGATTCGCACATGCAGATCTGGTACGCCGACCTGGATGCGAAGAAGGTCGTGCCCGTCGACAAGGAGCGCTACTGGAACCTGGGCAACGATTTCGTCCCCGCGTGGTCGCCCGATAGCTCGAAAAGGCGGTCGAAATCGTGCTCGGCGAGCTCGCCAAAAATCCGCCCAGGGAGATCAGACGTCCCGAGTTTCCGAGATACAGGACGTTGCCGCCGCTAGGCCGATGAGAGGCGGGGCGCGCGCTTCATGGTCTCTTGCGCGCGATCGGCCGGGCTCGAGGAGGGGATGCAACAAATGAAGGAAGCAAGGCGAAGATTCATGTGCGAAGTCTGTCCCTGGAGGAAACACGCGGAACGCAAGCCGCAGTCGCTTTTGGCCCGCCTGTGGCGCTGGCATACCGGCTGGTGTCCCGGCTGGAAGGCCTACCAGAGATCGCTGGCGGGGCAGGCCGAGCCTACGGGCCAGGCGGGCTGAAATGAACCGGCGGCGAGCGCCGGTCGCAGGCTTATAATGCGGAAACCTGCGAGCTTCCGGAAAGCGACGGCTTTCCGGGGCGCTGGGCGAGCCGCATTTCGAAACGGAGGAGGGCAGCCATGCTCAAGGAATTCAAAGAATTCGCAATGCGCGGCAACGTGCTGGACATGGCGATCGGCATCATCATGGGGGCGGCCTTCGGCCGGATCGTATCTTCGTTCGTGGCCGACGTGCTCATGCCGCCGCTGGGCCTGTTGATGGGCGGCGTCGATTTCAGCAACAAGTTCCTGACCCTGAGCGGCGCTTCGGCGGCCACGCTCGAAGAGGCGAAGAAGGCCGGGGCGGTGACGGTCAATTACGGCCTGTTTCTCAACACGGTGATCGATTTCCTGATCGTGGCCTTCGCCGTTTTCCTTCTCGTGCGGCAGATCAATCGGCTGAAGCGGCAGCCGGCCCCGGCACCGGCGGCGCCGACGACCAAGGAGTGCCCCTATTGCCTGTCGGCCATCCCTCTGAAGGCGACCAAGTGCGCCTTCTGCACGGCCGAGGTGAAGGCCGCATAGACCGCGCGCCGGACGCACTACTCGATGCGCACCAGGCGGTTGGGGTCGAGGTTTTTCAGCAGGTCGGAAAGCGCGGATTGCACCGCCGCGGTCTCTCTGGCCTCGAGCGTGATCCTGACGCGGTATTCCTCGCGTCCGAATGTGGGATACGAGCCGATCTCCACATCGGGATGCTCCGCCGCCAGGCGGCTGAGGCGCGGCGCCAGATCGAACTCGTCCTCCTGCGTGTACACCGAGGTCGTGCGATAGGGCGTGGTGCGAAACCGCTCGCGGATGGCCGTGAACTTGCTGCGCAGGATCTCGGGAACTCCGGGGAAGATGTAGACATTCTCGGTCACCACCACCGGCCAGCGCAGCCCCTCGGCTGCGATCAGCTCCGAACCTTCCGGGGTGTCGGCCATGCGCATGCGGGCCTCGTCCAGGCCATCCCCGAAAAGCTCGCGGATCAGCGCTTCGAGCCGGGCGTTGCGCACGACCGCGCGGCCGAAGGCGCGCGCCACGCCGGCGATGGTCAGATCGTCGTGGGTGGGGCCGATGCCGCCCGAGGTGAAGACATAATCGAACCGGGCGGCATGCTCGCGCACCACGCGGGCGATTTCCTCGATGTCGTCCGGGATAACGACGATGCGGCGCAGCGCGATCCCCAGGCGGTGCAGCTCGTCGATGAGAAACTCCGAGTTTTTCTCCCTCGTCTTCCCGGTGAGGATCTCGTTTCCGATGATGATGATGGATGCGGTTTTCGTCGGCATGGGACGTTCGCTCCCCGGCACTGTGCCGCCCGGAGCGTTCTAACCCTTACTATAACAGAAAGAGCCGCACAATTGCCGCCGTTGATGCGGACGGCCGCCGCCGGCGACGGGAAGTGAAGTCGACCGCTCGTCCGGACGATATGCACACCGGATAGAGGCCCGGAGCCTTCCCCCCGGCAGCATGGATCGGACAATCATGACTCGAAAGGTCTGTCCGCGATGCGGGTTCGTGCAGTCTCAGGGAGAGGAATGCCTGAGCTGCGGCGTCATCTTCGCGCGCTACCAGAAGCCTCAAACCGGATCTTCGCCCGACCCGACGCAGTTGCTCGGCCCCGCCGGAGCCGGGCGCCGCCTGTGGCGCGCGCTGCGCTGGGCTTCGCCGGCCGCTGTTCTCCTGGCGCTGATGCTGGTTTTCTGGAGCCCGCGGCGGCCGGGCCCCGCCGATCCGCAGGCCGTGCACAGCGCCGAGACCAAGTTCATGGAGCACGAGCGGCTCACCCGGGCGGGCCGGCCGCATAGGCTCGAGCTGAACCAGCCGGAACTCAACGGCTGGCTCGAAACCCACCTGGACTACAGCGGGGAGGGAAGCGCCCAGGCCGCTTCCGTGGCAACCGCCGGCGAGAAGGAAATCGAACGGGTGCGGTCGACCGTGCGCGACGTCAAGGTCGAGTTGCTCGACGACAGCCTGCGCGCCTTCGTCGTCTTCGATCTTCACGGCATCGACCTGACCCTGATGCTCATGGGGCGGCTCTTCGTGCAGGACGGCTACCTGCGCTTCGAGCCGGCGAGCGGCAGCCTGGGAGGCCTTCCTCTGCCGCGCTCCGCCCTGCAGAGCGCCGTGCAGCGCGTTTTCGACAATCCCGAGAACCGCGAAAAGTTCCGCCTTCCGTCGCACGTACGCGACCTGGGGATCCGGCGCGGAAAATTCTACGTCGAGTCCCGTTGATCGCCGCCCAGGACCTTCCGGTAGTAGGCTTCGTACTGCGGGATGATGGTGCTCGCGCAGAAATGCGCCTTGGCGCGCTCGCGCCCGCGGCGGCCCATGGCGCGACGGCGCGCTCCGTCGCCCAGGATCTCCAGTGCGCGCCGCGCCATCATGTCGAGGTCGTCCGGGTCGACCAGGAAGCCGTCCTCCCCGTCGGCGACGACCTCGGGCAGCCCGCCGACCCGGGAAGCCACCACCGGCACCTCGCATGCCATGGCTTCCAGCGCGACGAGGCCGAAGGACTCGTTGCGGCTGGGCAGCAGCAGCAGGTCCGCGATGCCGATCAGCTCCTCGATGTTGTCCCGCTTGCCCAGGAAATGCACGTGCTCCTCGATGCCGCTCTCGCGCGCCGTCCATTCAGCCTTGCCGCGTTCGGGGCCGTCGCCCACCATGAGAAGAACGGCCGGCAGTTCGCGGCGCACGCGCGCGAAGATCTCCACCACCTGCGGCGTTCGCTTCACCGGGCGGAAGTTGGAGAGGTGGATGACGATCGCCTCGCCCCGGGGTGCATAGTAATCGCGCAGTTCAGCCTTGGTTGCGGGAAGGTAGATGTCGCAGTTGACGAAGTTGTAGATCACCTCGATCTCGTTGCGCACCGCAAAGGCTTCGTAGGTGGCCTCCTTCAGGTAGCGGGACACGGCCGTGACGCCGTCGGACTGCTCGATGGAGAACTTCGTTATCGGCAGATAGGAGCGATCCCTGCCGACGAGCGTGATATCGGTGCCGTGGAGCGTGGTGACGACCGGCAGCCTGCGCGGCTGCAGCATCGATTTCGCCAGGTACGCGCTGACCGAATGGGGTATCGCGTAGTGGCAGTGCAGCAGGTCCAAACCGTGGAGTTCGGCCACCTCCGCCATCTTGACCGCCAGGGCGAGCGCATAGGGTTCGTGGTCGAACAGGGGGTAGGTCGTGACTTCCACCTCGTGGAAGTGTGTTTGGGGTTTCCCCCTGGTTAGGCGCAGTGGGGGAGCGTAGCTGATGAAGTGGATCTCGTGGCCGCGGTCGGCGAGTTCCTTGCCCAGCTCGGTCGCGACGATCCCGCTGCCGCCGTAGGTGGGGTAGCAGATGATGCCGATTTTCATGGTCGTTTCGACTCCTGGTTGATGCGAGTCGGTGGATGCGCGTTATGAGGTGTCTGCCGGCCCTCCGGGGCTTATCGGTTGCCGGTGCGCCTTTTCTCCGGGTTCGCTTGCGCTCACCCGGAGCTACCAGCTTCCGTCCCTCCGGGACGGATACGGCCCCGGCAGGTGTCTGCCGGCCCTCCGGGGCTTATCGGTTGCCGGTGCGCCTTTCTCCGGGTTCGCTTGCGCTCACCCGGAGCTACCAGCTTCCGTCCCTCCGGGACGGATACGGCCCCGGCAGGGGCCCTGAGCTGGTAGCCGGGGGTGAGCCGCAGGCGGGCCCCCGGAAGGCCGGTTGCGCATGCGCCGAGCCCCGGCAGGGCCGGCAGATCATGAAAAAGCCGCCCTCATGATGCCCGCCTGAGTCGCCTCGTGTTCCTTGCGCGAGCCGGAGGCCGGGCTGGCGCTCTCCGGCCGCCCGACGTAGCGCACGGCGCGCCCGAAGGAAAGATCCGCCGGGATCCGGCGGCTGACGAAGTTCCACGCGCCCATGTTCTGCGGCTCCTCCTGGACCCACAGCAATTCGCGGGCGCTCCGGTATGAAGCGAGCGCGCCCGCAAGGCGATCGAGCGGGAAAGGATACAGCTCTTCGATGCGCAGAAGCGCGCAGTCGGCGCTGCGCCGCCGCTCCCGCTCGCGTGCCAGTTCGAAGTAGATCTTGCCGCTGCACAGCAGCACGCGGCGCACCGCATCGCGCTGCTGCACTTCCGGGTCGTCGAGGACCGGCTGGAACTCGCCGTCGGCGAGCTCGTGCGGCGCCGACATGGTGCCCGGGTGACGCAACGTGCCCTTGGGGGTCAGGATCACCAGGGGTTTGCGCTGGGCGTCGCGCACCTGCCGGCGCAGCAGGTGGAAATACTGGGCCGCGGTCGTGGGCTGGCACACGCGCATGTTGTCCCCGGCGCACAATTCGAGGAAACGCTCGAGGCGCGCGCTCGAATGCTCCGGACCCTGCCCTTCGAGCCCGTGAGGCAACAGGAGCACCAGGTCGCAGGGCTGCCGCCACTTGGACTCGGAGCTGGCGATGAAGTTGTCGATGATCGGCTGGGCGGCATTGGCGAAGTCGCCGAACTGCGCTTCCCAGATCACCAGGCTCAACGGGTCGGCCGTGCTGTAGCCGAACTCGAATCCGAGGACCGCCGCTTCGGAAAGCGAGCTGTCGCAGACCTCGAACCTGGCCTGTTCCGGATGAACGTGCTCGAGGGGCCCGTACGGCACCCCGGTCTCGAAGTCCGTGAGCACCAGGTGCCGCTGGCTGAAAGTCCCGCGCGCGCAGTCCTGCCCGCTGAGCCGCACCGGAGTGCCTTCGTAGACCAGGGTGCCGAAGGCCAGGGCCTCGGCGTATGCCCAGTCGATCGGAACGTCGCGCTCGAGCAGCTCCCTGCGCTTCGCCATGAAGGACTCGAGCTTCGGATGGAGATGGAACCCCGCGGGCAGGGTGCAGATGGCGCGCGCGACCTCCTTCAAGGTTCTCATGCCCACCCGGGCGGCTTCGACCGGCTGGAATTCCTCCAGCTCCTCCTTGGAGACGGCGAGCGGGATGTCGGGCTCGAAACTGTGGGTGCCTTTCAGGCTTTCCGCATAGGACAGATCGAGGCACTCGAGGATACCGCGGCGCAGGCTTTCGATCTCCTCGCGCGTGACCTCGCCCTCGCGGATCAGGCGCTCGGCGTAGAGGCTCGCCGCCGAGGGCCGCTCGGCGATCCTGCGGTAGAGCAGCGGCTGCGTGTAGCTGGGCTCGTCCCCCTCGTTGTGGCCGTGGCGCCGGTAGCAGACGATGTCGATGACCGCATCCTTCTTGAAGCGGCGGCGGTAGTGGTAGGCCAGGCGCGCGACCCGCACCGCCGAGTCCGGATCCTCGCCGTTGACGTGAAAGATCGGGGCCTGCACGGCCTTGGCCAGATCCGAGGCGTAGGGTGAGGAGCGGGCCTCCTCGGGCGGGGTGGTGAAGCCGATCTGGTTGTTGATGATGATGTGGATCGTGCCGCCCGTGCGGTAGCCGTGCAGCTGCGACAGGTTGATGGTCTCCCAGACGACGCCCTGGCCGGCGAAGGCGGCGTCGCCGTGAACCAGGATCGGAATCACCTGCGTGCGTTCCCGGTCGCCGCGCCGCTCCTGCTTGGCGCGCGCGACTCCCTCGACCACGGGATTCACCCATTCGAGGTGGCTGGGATTCGGAACGACCGAAACCAGGATCTCCTTCCCCTCGTCCGAGCGGTAGACGCCGGCGGCGCCCAGATGGTACTTGACGTCTCCCGAACCCTGGGTCACGAGCGCTTCGGGATTGCCTTCGAATTCCGTGAAGATCTTCTCGTAGGCCTTGCCGATGATGTTTGCCAGCACGTTGAGCCGGCCGCGGTGCGCCATCCCGATGACCGCTTCGGCCGTGCCTTCATCGGCCGCCTCGCTCAGGACGCGCGCCAGCACCGGCATGAAGGTCTCGCCGCCTTCCAGGCCGAAACGCTTGTGGCCGACGAACCTGGTGTGGAGGTACTTTTCGAACGCCTCCGCATAGACCAGATGGCGCAGCGCCTGGCGGCGCAGGCTGCGCTCGAGGGGCGCCCGGGCGGCGGGCGTCTCCAGGCGCTCGATGATCCAGTCCTTCTCTTCCGGGTCCTGGATGTGGCGGAATTCGACGCCGATCCTGCGGCAGTAAGTCTCGCGCAGGATCGAGAGGATTTCCCGCAGGGTGCCGCGCTCCAGCCCGCCCAGCCCTCCGGTGGCGAACTCGCGGTCGAGGTCCCAGACCGTGAGCCCGTGAGTCGCCGGATCGAGTTCCGGGTGGTAATAGGCGCGATCCCCCAAGGGATCCAGGTTGGCGATCAGGTGACCGCGCACGCGATAATAGTTGATCAGCTCGAGCACCCCGATCTGCTTTCTGAGATCCTCGTGCGGTGCGGCTCCGGCTGCGGGCGCGGGGCCGCGCTCGGTCGCCCAGCGCACCGGCACCTGAGGCAGCTTCAATTCCTCGAAGACCGCGTCGTAGAACCGCTCGTTCCCGAGCAGCAGCTCCTGGATCCTGCCCAGAAACCGTCCCGATTCCGCCCCCTGGATGATGCGATGATCGTAAGTGCAGCTCACGTTCATGACCTTGCTGAGCCCGAGAGCGGAAAGCGCCTGCTCGTCCCACGCGCGGTACTCGGCGGGATAGTCCACCGCCCCGGTGGCGACGATCGCTCCCTGGCCTTCCATGAGGCGCGGCAGCGAAAGGAGCGTGCCCACGGTGCCGGGGTTGGTCAGCGTGACGGTCGTTCCCTGAAAGTCCTCCGGATCGAGGGTGCCGCGGCGCACGCGGTCGATCGTCGCGTCGTAGGCCTCGAGAAACTGCCGGAAGGTCATGCGCTCGACGTTCTTGATGTTGGGGACCAGCAGCGTGCGCGTCCCGTCCTTGCGCTCCATGTCGACCGCAATGCCCAGATGGATTTCGCGGCGGAGCTTCTTGTGGGGCACGCCGTCGATCACGGCATAGCAGGAATTGAGCGACGGCATCTCCTTCAGCGCCGCGACCAGCGCCCATGCTATGAGGTGCGTGTAGGACACCTTCGGCCCGCCGGCGGCGCCCATGTGCTCGTTGATGATGCGGCGGTTCTCCTCCAGAAGCTTGACCGGGATCGCGCGATAGGAGGTTGCCGTCGGAATCGCGAGGCTGGCCTGCATGTTTTCCGCCAGGCGCTGCGCGCCGCCGCGCAGCGGCAGGGCTTCCTCGGCAGCCGCGCGCGGCTGCCCGTTCTCTTCTCGGTTCACGGTTTCTTCTTTCATGCGATCTTCTTGATGACCCGGGCCGGCAGGGTGATCACCGCCCGGAGGAGCTCGAGCACCCCGCTGACCGCGATCCCCAGGATGCGGAACGGAAGCAGCAGGAGCCAGACCAGAGGATACAGGACCAGGGCGAGCAAGGCCAGGGGCCAGCAGAGCACAAGCAGGATGCACCAGAGGAGAAACTTGACCATGGGTCACACTCCCGCGCTCCGATCGCGCGTCATCAGGGCTGCGCGCCCGCAACCTCCCGGACGTCGTCCAGGATGGTGCGGGCGATTTCCTGCCGGCCCGAGCGCCCGGCGGAGAAAAACCGCCCGCCCTCGTCTGTCGTAAAAACGGCTCCTTTGGCGGTCCCCGCGACACTGAAAAACGGCGAGTCCGGGCCGACCGCTTCCGGGGCCACGCCGAGCGAGACGCCTCCCGGCAGCGCGCGCGCCCGGCCGACCAGCCGGACCGCGCGGCCGGCGGCGCGGGCCTCCCGGATCAGGGGCTCCGTCTCGGGGCCGATCCCCGCGCGCGCGACGTCGGCGAGTACGGCGCCGGCGTTCATCCACCGGTTCGCCAGGATGAGGATCTTGCATGCCGTATCCCATCCGCCGGTATCGAGCGACGGGTCGGGTTCCGCCACGCCCTGCCTCTGAGCTTCGGCGAGCGCGGCCGCGAAGGGGATCGAATCCTCGAGCATGCGCGTGAGGATGAAGTTGGTCGTGCCGTTGAGCACCCCCTGGATCTCCGCGATGCGGCGCCCGGCGATCCCGGGCGGCGGGCGCACGCCGGTGGTGCCCGTGAATGCCAGGGCGACGCCCGCGCGCCGCGCCTCGGCGGCGAGCGTGCTGAAACCGTGCACGAGAGGGCCCTTGTCGACCGTCACCGCCGGGATGCCCTGGCGGAGCGCGGCATGCAGGTAATCGAGCGCGGGCCTGCCGTCGGTTATGTTCGTCGGCATGCACTCCACCAGAACGTCGATGCCTGCGGCGCGCAGGCATTCGATGAATTCGGGAACTTCGAGCAGACGTTCCGCTGCGGTACAGTCGCGGATCAGGAGCCCGCGCTCCAGGCAATCGAGCAGCCGCCGGATCTCGTCGGGATCGTCCCGGAAGATGCCGCCGGAAATGTCGGCCACGGCCGTGATGCGGTAAGGATGCTCTGCCTTTGTGTCGTCGAGGTGGCGCGCGAACGCGCGCCCGACGTTTCCCGCCCCCAGAAGCGCGACTTTTTTCATCGTCTGCAAGCGGCCCGTGTGCGACGGGCGGCGAGGATATTGTAGTGGGAAGCGGCCGGGGGGCGAAGAGGATTGTGACGGCCGGGGCGGCTGTGCGCGGGCCGCCCCGGCCGTGTGTGCGCGTGTGAAGAGGAGAAGAGCGATCAGCCCCTGAGGATCGCCTCGACCTCCTGCCGATCGACATCCATCACGTACTGGATGCCCGAGATCTCGGCCGCTTCGCGCGTCAGCGCGGCGATGTCGTCGCGCGCGATGAACTCCGGAGCGAACTTGCGGCTCCCCGCCATGAGCTGGCGCAGGCCCTGGGCCAGGCGCTCGTAGTAGGTATAGAGCCCCAAGGCTCCTGCGGGGAGCTTTTCGAAAGCCTCGTCGCCCAGCTCCTGGCGCAGGGCGGCGGCGGTGACGAAAATCTCGTCCTTGGTGCTGCCGAAGCGCTCGACGTATACCGGCAGCTGGTTTTCCTCGATGGCGCGCCCGATGGTCTTGCCGACCATGGCCGCCGCGATGGGCGCGCGCGCCATGCCGACCAGCTTGACATAGGGCGCCCCGAGGGCCAGTCCCTTGAATATGGAATCCTCGAACACGAAGCTGCCGGCGACGGCGAGAGCCGGCACCGGCCGGCCGGCGTCGGCGAGCTGCTTGACGTAGCGGTAGAGCAGGGAATGGAGTTCCACGGGAGGCACGCCCCACTCGTTCATCATCTTCCAGGGGCTCATGCCCGTGCCGCCGCCCGCACCGTCGACCGTCAGCAGGTCGATTCCGTACTTGGAGGCGTAGGCCACCGCGCGCGCCAGGTCGACGGGACGATAGGCGCCGGTTTTGAGGAACACGTACTTGGCTCCGGCCTTGCGCAGCTCCTCGACGCGGCGGGCGAAGGACTCCTCGCTCACCATGCCGACGCGCGAGTGGCGCTCGAATTCCTTGAAGGCGCCGCGCTCGAAGGCCTTGATGACGAATGGATTGGTCGGATCGGGGAGGACGATGTAGCCGCGCTCGTGCAGGATCTGCGCCTTCTTGAGGTTGTTGATCTTGACCTCGCCGCCGATGTCCTTCGCTCCCTGGCCCCATTTCAGCTCGACGCACTGCACGCCCAGCTTTTCGATGACGTACTCGTGAACGCCGAGGCGGGTGTCCTCGATGTTGGCCTGCACGATGACGGCGCCGTAGCCGTCGCGCATGTGATCCTGGTAGAGCTTGACGCGGCGCTTCATGTCCACGGTGTCGACCACCCGGCCCTTTTCGATCACGGCTTCGGGATCCATGCCGACGACGTTCTCGCCGATGGTGAGGCCGGTTCCCGCCAGGGCGGAGCCGATGGCCAGCCCCTCCCAGTTGTTCTTGGCGATGTTGGTCGAGCCGATGCCCGGGATGATCCACGGGTAGCGGAACTTCAGGCCGCCGTCATGGCCGATGCGCACCTCGAGCTTGACCGCGGGGAAGATGGCCTTGTCGCTGTCGGCTTCCACGCCGTAGGCGCCGGCGGCGGTTCCCATGATATTGAAGTGGGAGTAATCCACCGGGTAGGTCTTCTCCGCGGCCGTGGTTATCACGCCGAAGGGTTGCGGGTAGATCACCTCGTGACCGCGATAGGCCGACTTGCCGATCTCGCACATGCCGATGCAACCGTCGACGCAGGTGACGCACATGCCGGAGCCGGGCACGATGGACCCTTCCGTCCGGTTCTTGGTGAGAGTTGCTGCCGAGGCGTTGGTTCTCGAGTATGTCATGGATGATATCTCCTTATGGGATCTTCAATCTTTTCGGATTTCACACGCGACACAGGGTGTCATGTAGCACATCATGTCGTTGAACTTGGGTTTTTCGAGGCAGGGCGGGCTGAGATTGGCGCAGCCGCCGCAGATCGCCTTTTCCGGCTCCGTGTAGGTGCAGCGCAGCTGGCAGGCGGGGCAGACGTAGATGCAGCCGCCGCACAACCGGCAGACTTCCGACTTGACGTCGAACGGGGTGCCGATGCTGCGGTGCTCGCCGCGCCCGCGGAAGCCGATGGCTCCCGCCATCATCTGCTCCTTGCACATGCGCACGCACAGCCCGCACAGGATGCAGTCTTCGTATTCCTGGCGGAAGCGCTGCCGGCGCACCTCGTGGGCCGAGGCCAGGTCCTGGATGGTTTTGGACTGCGGGCAGGAAGCCAGCAGCAGTTCCAGGATCATCTTGCGCGCCCGGACGACGCGCTGGGAAGCGGTGCGGACCTTGAGGCCTTCCTCGACGGGGTAGGTGCAGCTGGTGACCAGCTTGGCCTTGGGGCCTTCGCCGATCTCGACGACGCACAGCCGGCAGGCGCCGTACGGCGAGAGGCCCTCCATGTGGCACAGGGTGGGTATGGGGAATCCGAGGAACTTGGCGGCCTCCAGGATCGTGGTGCCGGGTTCGACCGACACCGGCAGCCCGTTGATTTTCAGGTTGATCATGCCATCTCTCCCTTCATTGCGGGTTCTTCCGCAGCCGGCCCGGCCGGGCGCGTGAACTCGAGATCGCAGCGGAGGCAGCGCCGCGCTTCACGCACCGCCTCCTCTTCCGACAGTGACATTTCCACTTCGGCGAAGCCCCTGCGGCGCCACTCGACGGGGGCGCGCGGGGTTTCGGTCCGTTTCAACTGAGCGAGATCCAGATCGAGGGGCTCGGGAGGCTCGACGTAGACCCGCGGCAGGCGGGGCGCGTGCGGCACGCGCATCTCCCGGCCCTTCAGGTAGCGCTCGATAGTCACAGCCGCCTTCTTTCCCGCCGCTATGGCGTCGACCACCGTGTTGGGGCCGGTGACCACATCGCCGCCGGCAAAGACCCCGGGCCGGCTGGTAAGCAGTGTTTCCGGGTCGACGATGACGGTGCCGGCGGCGCTGGTCTCGATCTTCTGGCCGCTGGCGACGGCGACGCAGTCGGTGTCGGACCCTTCGCTGATGGCCACGATCAGCGTGTCGAGCGGCACCTGGAATTCGCTCCCGGGGACGGCCACGGGCTTCTTGCGGCCGGAGGCGTCGATCCCGGCCAGTTCATTGCGGACGAACTCGACGGCGCCGAGGCGCCCGTCGGCAGGCAGTATCCGGGTCGGAGACACCAGGGTCACCAGCCGGACGCCTTCCTGCAGCGCGGCCTCTACCTCTTCGGGGAATGCCGTCATTTCCTCGCGCGTGCGCCGGTAATAGATGGTGACGCTTTTGACGTCTTTCTGGCGCAACGCCACGCGGGCGGCGTCCAGGGCCGAGTTTCCACCCCCGATGACGCCGACGCGTCCCCGGGCGAGCGATTCGCCCTTGCAGTTGAAGGCCTTGAGGAACTGGATGGAGGGGCAAACCCCGGGCAGGTCCTCTCCCGCGATGTTCAGGCGCAGGCTCTTGTGGGCGCCGAGAGCGATGAACACCGCGGCGTAGCCCGTCTCGAAGAGGCCGTCGACGGTGACGTCGCGGCCCAGGCTGCGTCCGCACTGCAGCTCGATATTCGGGTTGAGGAGCGACAGGATCTCTTTCTGGATCACCTCGCGCGGCAGCCGGTAGGACGGTATGGCGCTGAAGAGCATGCCTCCCGGCCGATCCTCGGCTTCGAAGACCGTGACGCGGAATCCTTTGAGCGACAGATAGTGGGCGGCGGTCAGGCCGGCGGGACCCGAGCCGACGACCGCGATGCGGGCGGCATCCGGCGGCGCCGGAACCAGCGTCTCCGGCCGGTATATCGAGGGATCGAACCTGTCGGTGATGAAGCGCTTGAGCAGCCGGATGGCGATCGGGTCGCCGCCGCCGGCGCCGGCGCGGCATTTCTCCTCGCACGGGTGGTTGCATACGCGCGCGCATACCGAGGGGAAGGGATTGGCTTCCCGTATGACCTGGTAGGCGGCCTCGTATTCGCCGCGCGCGATATGGGCGACGTAGCGCCAGGCTTCGGTCCCGATGGGGCATGCCGCCTGGCACGGTGCTCCCACCAGCTCGCGGCAGACTCCGGCCGGGCACCGTTTTGCCGTCACGTGCTGCTCGTACTCGTCGCGGAAGTAGCGCAGGGTCGAGAGCACCGGGTTGGGGGCCGTCTGCCCCAGCCCGCACATCGACACGTCCTTGACGACCACGGCCAGTTCCTCGAGGAGCTTGATCTTTTCTTTTGTGCCCTTGCCCCGCGATATGTCGTCGAGGATTTCGTGCATGCGCTGTGTTCCCTTGCGGCACGAAAAGCACTTCCCGCACGATTCGTCCTTGAGGAAGTTCATGTAGTACTTGGCCAGGTCCACCATGCAGGTATTGTCGTCCACGACGATCATGCCGCCGGAACCCATGATGGAGCCGGCCTTGGTCAGGCTGTCGTAATCGATCGGGAGGTCGAAGAGGCGCGCCGGAATGCACCCTCCGGATGGCCCGCCGGTCTGTACGCCCTTGATGCGGCTCCGGCCCGGGGCGCCGCCGCCGATGTCGTAGACGATTTCGGCGATCGAGGTTCCCATGGGGACTTCGACCAGGCCGGTGTTGCGCACCTTGCCCACCAGGCTGAATATCTTGGTCCCGCGGTTGTTGGCCGTGCCGACCTTGGCAAAATCGGTCGAACCCTCGCGGATGATGATCGGGATGTTGGCCCAGGTCTCGACGTTGTTGATGGCCGTGGGCTTGCCCTCGATGCCCTTTTCCACCGGGAAGGGCGGGCGCTGGCGCGGCTCGCCGATCTTGCCCTCGATCGAACGCATGAGCGCGGTTTCTTCGCCGCACACGAAAGCGCCCGCGCCCCGGACGATGCCGATTTCGAACGAGAAGGGCGTTCCCAATATGTTCCTGCCGATCAGCCCCAGCTCGCGCGCCTGGCGCAGCGCGATCGTGAGATGCTTGATGGCCAGGGGGTATTCGTTACGCACATAGATGACGCCCTCGCCCGCGCCGGTGGCAAAGGCGCCGATGATCATCCCCTCGATCACGCTGTGCGGGTTGCCTTCCAGGACGCTGCGGTCCATGTAGGCGCCGGGGTCGCCCTCGTCGGCGTTGCATACCAGGATCTTTCCCCTGCCGCCCGGCTGGCGCGCCAGCAGTTCCCACTTCAAGCCGGTGGGGAAGCCGGCGCCGCCCCGCCCGCGCAGGCCCGAAGCTTTGACCTCCTGGATGATCCAGGAAGGGTCTTCCCGCTCGAGGGCGCGCGCCAGCGCGCTGTAGCCCCCATTCTCGATGTAATTGAAGATGCGAATGGGATCGATCTTCTCGTTCCCGGAAAGGATGGTGCGCACCTGCTTCTTGAAAAAGGGCAGGTCGGCCATCCTTTCGATGCGTTCACCGGTCGCCGGATCGACCGTCAGCAGCCGTTCCAGTGTCCCGCCGGCGGCTACGGCATCGACGATCTGCGGGATTTCGCCCGCGGGAACTTTGGGGTAGAAGGTGCCGCGCGGTTCCACCAGGATGGAAGGCTCGGCCTGGCAAAAGCCGAGGCAGCCGGTGACCCGCAGTCCGATTCTGTCGCTGAGTCCCTTTTGGAGGAGCTCGCGCTTGGCGATCCGGATGAGGTCGTTCGCTCCGCTGGCCTGCCCGCAAGTTCCCGCGGAAATCACTATCGTCGGTTTTTGCGCGTCCCGGCCTGCCGCCAGACGAGCCTGCAACGCCTTGAATTCCTTGATCGATTCAAGTCTTTCCATGAATCCGTTCCTTTGCCTTAGGTTTTTGCTTGCCTGCGGTGCCCACGCCGGAGGGCGTGCATGGTCGCGGCTAAGCGTTGATCCCGTCGACGTCCAGCCGGTGGCCGCGGCAGCCCCGGCGCATACAGATCAGGAGGACGCCGCCCTTGCGCACGATCATGGTAGCCATGGGCGCGCTGCATTCCGGACATATCGATGCGCCGCGCAGGCCGGCATGGCAGTGCGGGCAGAAGAAATCCGCCACGGCATCGACCGGAATCTCGAGCTCGCACTCGGTGTTGCGGCTTCCGTAAATCGAGGACAGCAGCAACCGCCCGCTGCTGCCGCCGAAGGCGATTGTCACCCTGATCGCAGGAAGGCCGTCGATCGGATGGATTTCGTCCATCAGGCCGTGATTGCATCGGGAACAAGCGACTTCGATCGGGAACAGGCGCTCGTCGGTCGCCACATCGACCTGATCCAATCCCTCGCTCGTCCTGGCGATGATGGACCTGACGCGATTGGGGGTGACGTTGGAAAAGTAGTGACCGTCGGCCACCACGATCGGGCCCAAGGCGCATGCCCCGAGGCAGTTGACCGTTTCCAGGGAGAACTCGTTGTCGGGCGTCGTCGACCCCGGCTTGACGCCAAGTTGTCGCTCGAACTCCTCGGCCACTCTCGGCGCTCCGCGCACATGGCAGGCCGTCCCGAGGCAGCAGGACAGGAGGTGCTTGCCTCTCGGTTTGAGGCTGAACCACTTGTAGAACGTGGCCACGCCGTATATATCCACCAGCGAGCGGCCGGTCCGTTCGGCTACTTCCCGGAGGGCAGACTCGGGAAGGTAGCTGTATCTGGACTGGATATCCTCGAGAATCGCGATCAACTCGCCGCGTTCTCCGCTGTGCTTGTCGATGATTTCCCGGACTTCGCTTGCCTTCATCGGATCCTTCCTTGCAAAAACAACCCCATCTATGACTTCAACAGTAGTGTTCGCATCGCCAGACGCCCGATTCGGGTTTCGCTATCGTGCACTTGTTGCGGCGCCGGCAATCCGCACATAAGCCCTGTAATGGAATTTTCTTTGCCGGCTTTCTCCGCCGCCTGGGAGGCGAATCTTCGGAGGGAGAGCCGATCGGCCTTGGCTCGTAATTCGAGCACTCGAGTATTGTAGCGCCGCTTGCGAGCGGGATGGTACAGGAATCCGCCTTGGCGCATGTCATGCACGGGCTGTCCGGCGTCCTCGATGCCCCCTGCATTCCTCCCGCTCCGAATCCCGAACCGGCGCGGAACGCCGCCGGCCGGGCACATGCAGCCAGGCCTTTCACAATCTTTCGGGCTAGCAACGGGCGTGCCACGGTGGCATCCCGCGAAGCGGCGCAGCCTCTCTTAACATGGTTAAGATAAGTCCTTGGTTAACCGTTCAATAGGGATGACCGACCCTCTACCCCAAGGGGATTGCTGCACTTCTTCCGATCTCGGGTTGCCATAATGGCGGGGAGAAACGAACCAGCGGGGAGGAATTCACCGTAGGTCCGCCGCGCCGCGGCGGACCGTGGGCTTATTGCTTCAAGCCACCGGTCGGCGTGCCGGAGGCACGCAGGAAAGTAGCTCCGGGCGAGCGCATGCGAGCCCGGAGAAAAGGGACGTCATGCGACAAGCCCCGAAGGGCCGGCAGAAGGATAAATCAGAAACGTGGATCTGTCGGCCCTCCGGGGCTTGCCTGATCGATACGCGCCTTCCCGGGGGTTCGCCTTCGGCTCACCCCCGGCTATCCGCTCAGGGCCCCTCCGGGGCCGGATGGTGGGTCCGCCGCGCCGCGGCGGACCGCGGGCTTATTGCTTCAAGCCACCGATCGCGCGCGGCGCGCGGGATCTACTTGCCTTGGCCTGCGGCTCACCCCCGGCTGCCGGTATCTGAATCGCAGTGCCAGTGTCTGAGTCACAGCACCGTAAAGGTGATGCGACTAGCCTTGCCTTATCCGTTTCAGGCGCTCGCGCAATGTTTTGCGGTCGATGCCCAGTATTTCTGCGGCCCGGCTCTTGTTGCCGCCCACACTGGTGAGGACGTTCTGGATGTGCTCGGCTTCGACTTCGGCCAGGGTACGGTTCAGGCTCTGGTTTCTCGCCGCCGAAAAACGCATCAGGGAAGGGAGGTCGGGGACTTCGACGATGTCGCCGTCGGTCATCACGACGAGGCGCTGGATGATGTTTTCCAGTTCGCGCACGTTTCCCGGCCAAGGGTATTCCTTCAGTACCTGGAATACCCTCTCGGATATGCGCGGCGCGGGCTTTCCCAATTCGGCGGCGAATTTTCGCGCGAAGTGCTGCGCGAGCAGGATAATGTCGTTCCCGCGCACGCGCAGAGGGGGCACGGCGATGGTGATGACGTTGATCCGGTAGAAGAGGTCTTCGCGGAAAGCCCCCTTTTCCACGAATCCGGCCAGGTCCTTGTTCGTGGCGGCCAGGATGCGCACATCCACCGTCTTGGCCCGGCTCGAACCGACCATGCGCACCTCGCGGTCCTGGAGCACGCGCAGGAGCTTCACCTGCATGGGCAGCGGCATCTCGCTGATCTCGTCGAGGAAGACCGTTCCTCCCTCGGCGGTCTGGAAGAATCCGGCGCGCGTTTCGAAGGCGCCGGTGAAAGCTCCCTTGATGTGGCCGAAGAGCTCGCTTTCGAGAAGCTCCTGCGGGATGCCGCCGCAGTTGACGGGGACGAAAGGCGAGGCCGCGCGCGGGCTGCGGTAATGGATCGCGCGGGCGACGAGTTCCTTGCCCGTGCCGCTTTCTCCGGTGATCAGGATGGTGGCCGAGGTGGCGGCGGCCTTGACGATTTCATCGTAGACCTTGCGCATCGCTTCCGATTCGCCGACCAGCCCCACGAGCGGCGCGGGGCCGGCTGTTTCCTCGGCGCGCGATGCGCGCCGCACGCGGAGTTTGTCGAGAGCCTTCCTCACGGCCGTCAGCAGCTCTTCCTGCGTGAAGGGCTTCGACAGGTAATCCTCCGCCCCGGTCTTCACGGCCGTCACGGCCCCCTCGATCGAGGGGTATCCCGTGATCACCATGACCTCGACGTTCTTGAAGTTGTCCCGGACATGGCGGATCAGATCCAGGCCCGACGCTCCCGGCATCTTGAGGTCGGTGATCACCAGGTCGACCGGCGTGGACTCGAGCAGGCGCACGGCCCCCTCGACGCCGGGCGCCGTGAAAACCCGGTATCCCCGCGCACTCAGGTTTCTTTCGAGCAGGTCGCGCGTATCGGCGGCGTCATCGACGACCAGGAGTCGCTCGCCGCCCGGATTCGCTGCCATGGTTCACCCTTTCCCCGACCTGCGGCGCCGCCCCGGCCGGCAAGCGCACCTCGAAGCGCGTCCCTTCGCCGACCTTGCTTTCGACCTCGATCGTGCCGCCGTGCGCCGTCACGATCCCGTGCACCACCGCCAGCCCCAGACCCGTTCCGTGGCCCGCCTGCTTGGTGGTGAAGAAGGGCACGAAGATCTGTTTGAGGACCTCGTCGCTCATGCCGATCCCCGTATCCTCGACGGCCAGCACCACCTCGCCGTTTCTATCGGAAGTTCTGACGGTCAGCGTGCCCCCCTCGGGCATGGCCTGGATCGCGTTGACGACGAGATTGACCAGGACCTGATGCAGCTGAGACGCGTCGCCCACGATCTCGGGCAGATCCCGGTCAATTTCGCGCTTCAACCGGATGCCCTCCTTGAGGCATCTCGGCTCGAGAAACGCCAGGCCCTTTTCCACGAGATCGTTGAGGCGGACGGAGGCCTTTTGCGTCGGCATCTGCCGCGAGAAGATCATCAATTTCCTTATGATCTCGCGCGCATGGAGCGCCGCCTCGATGATCTTGTCCAGATCGGATCTTGTCTGCTTGGACATTCTCTGGCTGTTCTTGATCAGCTCGGCGAAGCCGAGAATACTGCCCAGCGGCTCGTTGAGCTCGTGGGCGGTGCCGGCGGCCAGCTGCCCGATGGTCGCCAGCCGGTCCGCATGGCGCAACTGCTCCTGCAACCGCACTTTTTCCTCTTCGTCATCTCTGCGATCCAAGACGAATCCCACCTGGCGGGCGATCTCATCGATCAGGCTGCGCTCCTCGGCCAGGAACGGGCCTGCGTCCATGACCGGCCTGGGCTGGGCATAGAAAACCTCGACCGTTCCTTTGCGCTCGCCGCCCACGACGACGTCGGCGGCCTGCCTCTGGGGCCCTTCGGCGAAATTGGGGGTGGTGAAGGTCCGATCGCCCAGGGTAATGCGGGCGGATGCTATTTCGGGATACTGCCAGCCGGCGGGCAGAAGCTCGACCACTTCCGTCAGGACGGCGTCGATGGGCCTGTGGAGCCGCTGTGTCGCCCTGGCGATTGCGTACAGGCAGCTCAGCTCCTTGACGCGTTCCTGCAATGCCCACTGGGATTCCTGGTGGGCTATGGCGATGCCGAGGGCGACCGCTGCGATCTCCAGAAAGAGGACATCCTCGCGGGCAAAATAATCCCGCTCGCGGCTTGCGAGCAACAGCACTCCTCCGGCGCGCTCGGGCGCAGGGAAGGGAACCAGCACCAGCGATGGAAACTCCCCGCCGATCACGACGGCCTCCAGCAACGTGCCCCTGGCCGATGTGCGGAGCAGAATGGGCCGCTCGACGTCGCCGGTCCAAAAGCTTCCCCGTGGCGTTATGAAAGGGGCTGCTGCGGCGAAACGCCCCGCGAGCATGGCATCCAGGATCCGCTCGATGACCGGAACCTCCGCCTCCCCTGTCCACGATCCATCCGGCACAACCTCGCCCGCCGGCCTGCAATCGAAGCGCAAACCCCGGTCCTCTTCCAGAGAAGCACGGCACCTGCGGACTTTGCCTGCCTCGCTCAATCTGATTTCCAGGGCGTCGCACCCGGATGACTCCAGTAGGGTCTCGGCTGCCCGCCGCAGAAACTCGTGCGGTGCACACGCCTGGTGCGATTGCAAGAGCAGACTTTGAATCAGCTCGCCCAGATAATGGGGGTCCCGGAAACACTGCGCGCCTGATGGACGAGCCTGCCTGTTCACGATCCGATGGCCTTCCTTTCGGGTGCGTGCAATCTCGGCGCCGCAAGCCGCACGGCCCGCGCCGTGCCGCCCGCCGGCCGGGCTGCCCGGCGAGCCATGCGTCGCATCGTCGGCGGGCTGCGTCCAGCGCGCTCTCGCTCGCAAATGCTTGCCGGCCCGGCCCGAAGTGCTCGGGCATGCCCTCTGCGGGATTTCCGGCTTTGCCTGCCGGTCATCCCGGTTCATTCCATGCGAATGACCCGTGATTCAATGATCCCCGCACCACTGGAGCATCATACCCCACCATCGAAGGATGTCAAGAATCCGACCTATATATCATGCAAAAAATGCGCTGTTCGGCCTGCTCGGATGGTCGATTTTCGGATGATATTTCATTCAATTTCCTTATCGGAGAGATAATCTCCTCTAATAGATCGGCGGTGGGGAGATATTCCTCACCTTGCGACTGTTCCTGCATGATGCGGCTCGGCGAGCGCCGGGTGCCGCTGGCGGACTCGGGGGATGTTTGCTGCGGCGGGCTGCCCCGGCTGTGCCCCACAGGGCTTTCATTGAGAGGCTTTCGCTGCGTGTGGTAGGATTGCGCGGCAGTGATCCGTGCGCGCCTTCGGAGGCGAATGACCACCTGGAGCGCACGCGGGAGGTTGCCCATGTCGATTCTCCGGTTTCTCGGACTGGAGCCGGCTCGGGGCGCGGCCGCTGGCTCGCCGGCCGAAACGGAGACCGTGCGCAGAATTACGGCGGCGCTCGACCGCATGGAGCCGGAGCGCGCCAAGTTCATCGCTTCCTTTGCCTACGTGCTGAGCCGGGTGGCGCGCGCCGACATGAAAATCAGCCCCGAAGAACTGCGGGAGATGGAGCGCATTGTGATGCGTATCGGCGGCTTGCCCGAGGAGCAGGCCGTCCTTGTGGTCCAGATCGCCAAGACCCAGAATACGCTCTTCGGGGCGACGGAGAACTTCCTGGTCACGCGGGAGTTCAACCGGATCGCCTCCCACGAGCAGAAGCTCGCCCTGCTCGAGTGCCTCTTCGCCGTGTGCGCGGCCGACCGCTCGATCTCCGTCGTCGAGGACAACGAGATCAGCCAGATCGCCGCCGAACTCGGCATCGAGCACAGGGATTTCATCGCCGTGCGCTCGCGCTTCCGCGAACACCTCGAGGTCCTCAAAGACTCCCGGCGCCTGTAACGGCGATCCGCGGCCGATGATCAAATCTCTACCCCGCGGGGCGGTATCTGTAGCAGAATGGGGTGCCGATCTGAAAGGAGGTATCCGTGATCAGAAGGTTTTCGCTTGCAGCGATCGCAGCCGGCCTGGCGGCCGCGTCTGTGCTGTTTCCGCAGGAGATCGCCCGGGAGAAGCGGCAGGTGCTCGACTGGCTGAGCCGGCCGGAAGTCGTCGAGAAGTTCGGCAGGATATCGGATGCCATATGGTCGTACGCCGAGCTGGGGATGCAGGAGTTCCGCTCGTCGAAGCTGCTGGCCGACACGCTCGAGAGCGAAGGCTTCCGGGTCGAGCGCGGCCTGGCGGGCATGCCGACCTGTTTTGTGGCTTCCTACGGCTCCGGGAAGCCGGTGATCGGGATCCTGGGCGAGTTCGACGCGCTGCCCATGATCTCGCAGAAGGGCCGCGTGCCGGTCCAGGATCCCTTGCTCGAGGGCGCTCCCGGCCACGGGTGCGGGCATAACACCATGTGCACGGCGGCGGCGGCCGCGGCCATCGCCGTGAAGCGCGCCATGGAGCAATTCGGCATCAAAGGCACGATCAAGGTATTCGGTTCCCCCGCCGAGGAGACGTTGATCAGCCGTCCTTACATGATCCGCGCCGGGCTGTTCGAAGGCGTCGACGCCGTCATCGACAACCACAGCGGCAGCGGCTTCGGGACCTCGTACGGGGTGGACGGCAACGCGCTCTTCTCGGCGATCTTCACCTTCAAGGGGCGCACGGCCCACAGCGCCTCGCCCTGGTCCGGCCGCAGCGCTCTCGACGCCGTCGAGATCATGAACCACGCCACCAACTATCTGCGGGAGCACCTCTTCTATACCTACCGGATGCACTACGTCATCACCCAGGGAGGGGAAGCCCCCAATGTCGTGCCCGACAAGGCCAGCGTGTGGTACTACGTGCGCAACTCCGACGACCGGGTCGAAGACATGTACCGCATGGTGGTCAATTGCGCCAAGGCGGGCGCTCTGGCCACCGAGACCGAGCTCGTCGAGACGCGGCTCCTGTCGGCGATTCACCAGCGTCACGCCAACAAAGCCGCGGCCGAACTCTTCCAGAAGAACATCGAGCTCGTCGGGATGCCGCAATGGACCGAGGAGGAGCACGCCTTCGCCAGGGCGCTGCAGAAGACCCTGGGGGTCAAGGAAGAAGGGATGCCGACCAAGGTCGGCGATCTGCGCGAGCCGGGCCGCACATTCGTGGGCGGGGGCTCGTCCGACGTGGGCGACGTCACGCTGATCGCTCCTACGGCCACGATCCGCTTCCCCGGGCAGGTTCCCGGCGCCATCGGTCACCACTGGTCCTCGGTGGCATGCAACTTCGGCTCCACGGCCTGGAAGGGCTTGAATGCCGGAGCCAAGGCGATGGCCGCCTCGGCCGTCGACCTCCTCACCAGGCCCGAGGAGCTCAAGAAGCTGCGCGACGAGTTCGAAGCCTATTCGAAGGAGCACCCGTACAAGTCGTTCCTTCCGGCCGACGCGGCTCCGCCGACCGACCTGAACCGCGAGCTGATGGAAAAATGGCGGCCGAAGATGGAGCCTTACTACCTGAAGCCGTGATCGCAGGACCGCCTTCGGGCGTGTCCGTTCGACGCGGCGGCGGGTCGGCGGCCGGGAGCTGAAAGAGCGTCCGCTCTCTGTGGCAGCGGCGCCGGCGGGTCTTGCCATGCGAGCCGAAGTCCTGTAGGATTTCTCGCGCGTTTCTCGTGCCCATGCGTGCTGCATCGTTCGTCGAGGGATGAGGGAAATGCCTGCTACAGCTCGCGCGCACGGTGCTCGGCGTCCTGCAACAGAACGCTTGTCGCCCCCGGCCGACATTCCACGCCACAAGTTCGAGGATTACCTGGCCCGCCCCATGGTGCGGCGGATGCTCGCCTTGCTGACGCGGCGCAACGGCGCGGGCCGCTGTTTCCTCGAGGAGGTCTTCGAAACTTACGACGCCCCGGGTGTCGGCCCGCTCCGGCGCCTGCGCTATGCCGTCCCCCATTACGCCATAGAGATTTTCCGGCGGCGCGCCGGCGCGCGCCGCGAAGTGCTCCGGGATCAGGTGCTGCATCACCGGCCGACGGCGCGCGCCCTGGTGAATACCGCGCGCAGCATCGCACACTTCGGCCTCATGGTGCCGCAGCGCTTCTATTCGCCGCTGATCGTGGTCTGGAACTACACCCAGGCCTGCAATCTGACGTGCCGGCACTGCTATCAAGACGCCGGCCGCAAGCCGGCGGGCGACGAGCTCACCACGCAGCAGAAACTCGATCTCGTCGACCAGATGGCGCACGAGTATGTCCCGTTTCTCGCCATCGCCGGCGGCGAGCCGCTGGTGGCCGGGGACATCTGGCAGGTCCTGGAGCACTGCCGCCGGCGCGGCGTGCACACGACGGTGGCGACCAACGGCACCCTGTTGACCAAGGATGTCTGCCGGCGCCTGGCCGACTGCGGCGTCAAGTATGTCGAGGTTTCGCTCGACTCGATCGATCCCGAGCAGCACGACCGCTTCCGCGGCCTGCGGGGCGCCTGGAAGCGGACCGTCGAGGGCATGCGCAACGCCGCCGCCACCCCCGGCCTGCGCTGCGGCCTGGCCTGCTGCGTGACGCGCCGGAACTACGATCAGGTCGAGGATCTCATCCGGCTGGCCAAGGACCTGGGCTGCACCACCTTCGTGCACTTCAACTTCATTCCCGTGGGCCGAGGGCGCGCCATGGCGGAAACGGATATCGATCCCGAACAGCGGGAAGCCCTCATGCGCCTCCTCAACCGCCACCTGCAGGAGGGCGAGATCTCCATCATGTCCACAGCGCCGCAGTTCGGGCGCGCCTGCATTCTCTACGGGCCTCCCGAGGGGTTCATGGCGTCGGCGCACGCCGGCAAGGGCAAAGGCATGCAGGCCAAGGTGCTCGCGAAATACCTGGGAGGGTGCGGCGCCGGCCGCTGCTACTGCGCGATTCAGCCCAACGGCAAGGTCACGCCCTGTGTCTATATGCCCGAGGTCGAAGTCGGCGATCTGAAGCGGCAGAAGCTCATCGACATCTGGCACAATCCGCTGTTTGCGCTGCTGTCGGACCGCGGGGACCGGGGCGATCATTGCGCGATCTGCGACTTCCGCCATTACTGCGGCGGCTGCCGCGCCCGCGCGCTGAACTACCTGGGCGATCTGCAGGCCGGCGATCCCGGCTGCCTGTACAACCGGCGCCTGTGGGACGAAATCGCCATGCAAGCGGCGCCGCAGGAAAACCACGCGCACGCCGGGGCCCTCTACGCGCCCTGACCCGGCCGCGGCCCGCATGCCGCATCAGGCGCCGCGCCAAGCCGAAAGGCGGCGCGTGCGACCGGCGCACGGCCCGCGACGGCGCTCAGATCCCCTCGTCGACGCCTTCCGGTGCGGGGATGCCGCGCGGGGCCGTCTCGACCGGCGGGAGGTCGGCGATCTCCCCGCCCGAGGCGGCCCCCAGGTCGCGGAAGCGGCGGGCGGCCGGAAGCACCCTGGATTCCAGGGAACCGACGGCGCTGTTGTATGCCCGGGTGGCCTTCTCCAGGCCGTCGCGTATCTCGGCAATGTGGTCGATCATGGTTCTCATCCGGTCGTATAACTGCTTCCCGAGCTGGCTGATCTCGCGCGCGTTTCGGGCGATCTGCTCCTGCCGCCATCCGTAGGCGACCGAGCGGATGAGGGCGATCAGGGTCGCGGGCGTGGCCAGAACGACCTTCCTGTCCAGGGCGTCTTCGACCAGTTGGCGGTCGGCGTCGGCGGCGGCGGCAAAGAAGGACTCGCCCGGAATGAACATGACGACGAACTCCGGCGCCTTGGGGAACTGCTCCCAGTAGCTCTTGCCGGCGAGCTGGGTCATGTGGGCGCGCACCTGGGCGGCATGGCGGACCAGGGCCTGATTCCGCTGCTCTTCGGATGTCGCGGCGACGGCGTCGAGAAACGCATCGAGGGCCACTTTGGCGTCGACGACGATCTGGCGTTCGCCCGGCAGGTGGACGATCAGATCGGGCCGCCTGCGGCCGGAGTCGGCGTCGGCGGTGACCTGTTCGGTGAAATCGCAATGCGCCGACATGCCGGCCAGCTCGACGACCCGCCTCAAGGTAAGTTCGCCCCAGCGGCCGCGCACCTGCGGGGCGCGCAGCGCGGTCACCAGGTTGGCCGTCTCCCTCTGCAGGGCCTGCTGCGTGGTGGTGAGCGTCCTGATCTGGCTTTCCAGGCTCGTGTATGCCTCCTGCCGGCTTTTCTCGAGGCCGCGGATATGCTCGTCGAACTTCTGCAGCGATTCGGCCAGAGGTCGGACGAGGCCGTCGATGGCTTCCTGTCGCTTGCCGAGGTCGCCCCTGGCGTCGGCGAGAATCCTGTCGAAGGTTTCGCGGGCCAACTGGAGGAACGCATCGTTGCTCTTGCTCAGGGCTTCGGCCGCCAGGGCCCTGAAGGCATCCGACAGGCGCGTCCTTGCTTCCTCCAGCGTCCGGCGCTCCTCTTCGATGCGCAGGTTGGCGTTGTCGAGGTCGGTCTCGGCCCTCACCCTGGCCTCGCGCTCGGCGTCGAGCTGGGAGCGTAACTGCTCGGAGCTGTTTTTCTCCTGCTCCGCCTGCGCGCGCAGCTCGCCGATCGCGGCCTCGAAGGCCCGCGCCTGCCCCTCGGCGAGGCTCGCGCGGCGCTCGGTTTCCTCCAGTCGGGCGGCCAGGCGCGCGCGGATGCGCTCGGCCGACAGAAGCCAGGCTATGACGGCGCCGATGGCGGCTCCCGCGAGTGCGCACAGTGCGTACCACATAGGATCCTCGGTTCTCCCCGCCGCCTGCTCGGTTGCGGGGCGGTTGTTCCGTCAAACTATCTCAGCGCCGGAAAGGATGCAATCGAATATCGGCGATTCAGACACCGGCAAGCCCCGCAGGGCCGACAGAAAGACCGCACGCAACCGGGACTCTGCCGCCCCTCCGGGGCTTGGTTGATCCACCTTTGCCTTTCCGGGGGTTCGCCTGCGGCTCACCCCCGGCTGCAGGCTCAGGGCCCCTGCCGGGGCCGTATCCGTCCCGGAGGGACGGAAGCTGGTAGCTCCGGGTGAGCCGAAGGCGAACCCGGAGACAGGCGGACAACGGAATGATTAAGCCCCGGAGGGCCGACAGAAAAACCGCACGCAACCGGACTCTGCCGCCCCTCCGGGGCTTGGTTGATCCACCTTTGCCTTTCCGGGGATTCGCCTGCGGCTCACCCCCGGCTGCCGGTATCTGAATCGCAGAATCGAATACAGGGAAGAGGCTATTTCGCTCTCAGCCGCATCAAGACCACGGTGCCCGCGGCCATCAGAGCGGCAGCCAGGCCGAAAGCGAACGTGGGCGAAACGGCCGTCCACAAGACACCGACGAGTGAACTGGAAACGAACTTGGCGGTGCCGTTGACCGTGCCCAGCGCCCCGTAGCTCATTCCCAGCGTCTCCGGGGTGACCATCTCCGCCGTGACGACGGCCTCGAGGGCTTCCTGCACGGCCATGTACAGGCCGGCGACGACGAACAGCACGGCGAGAAAAGGCACGCCGGCCGGCAGGCGGAACGCGGCGGCCGCCAGAATTCCGGTCAGCGCTCCCAGCATGTAGCCGGTCACGAGCACGCGCCCGGCGCCGAAACGGTCCGCCAGCGTTCCCGCCGGATACGATGCGGCCACCTGGAGGACGTTGCGCAGGACATAGAGCAGCCCGGCAATCTGCGCGGCGCGGGTCACGCCCGATGACGGCGCGAGCACTTGCGTCCCGGCCAGAATCAGCAGGGTGTGGGAAAAATCGCCGATGCCGAACAGCGCCACGGCGCCCAGGTAGAGTTTGAAGCGCGACGGCAGGCCCCGCAGGCCCGCCCAGAACTTCAGAGCCGGGTTGGGCGTATGCCCCGGGTCCGCCACCAGGGTCATGAAAGACAGCACGGCCAGGACACCCGGGATCAGCGTCAGCCAGAACACCATCCGGAACGGGTCCGACGGGTCGGCCCATTGCTTGTTCCGTGCCCAGGCCAGAAGGGCCACGCCGAGAAGCGGACCGACGACGGCGCCTACGGTGTCCATGGCCCTGTGGAAACCGAAGGCGCGGCCGCGCGTCTGCGGGCTGACGGCCTGCACCACGATGGCATCCCGCAAGGGGCCGCGCAGGCCCTTGCCGAACCAGGATACGAGCCGGCCCATCAGAAGGAGCGGCCAGCCGGCGGCCAGCGCGATCAGCGCCTGCCCGAGCGGGGTCAGCGCGTAGCCCGTGACCACGAGCAATTTGCGGTGGCCCAGCTTGTCGGCGATGTAACCGGCGGCCATCTTCGTGAAACTGGCGGCGGCATCGGCGATTCCCTCGATGATGCCCAGGAGCGCGGCCGGCAGGCCGAGCACCGCGAAGAAGCCGGGAAGGATCACCGTGGTGGTTTCGTAGCAGAAATCTCCGAGGGCGCTGGTCAGGCCCGCGCCACCCACGGTCCGGTTGAGCCATCGTGCCGGACGCGCGTGCGGCACCGATCCGGTCCGGTCGGATCCCGGCGCAACCGTGCGATCGTCGGACGGCTCCATGCGTGCCTTTCGAGCGGCCGGTTCGCGCCGCTTTGGCGGCGCTTCCAGCCGGCTATTCCGGCTTCTTGCGGTAGTCCAGCGGCGGCTGCCGGTCGCCCAGCAGAGGCCGGTATTTGAAATCGGGCCCGACCCGCTTTCGATGCTCGGCCGCGGCTTCGGCCAGCGCCTTCGGATCCTTGAACAGGTCAACGGCCGCGAGCGCCATGGTCTTTGCGGCCGCCATCATTCCCTTGATCCCGATGCTCGTCCCGCCCGCGGCGATAGCCTGCCAGGAGTGGGCCGGCGTGCCCGGAACCCAGGTGGCGGTTCGCAGCCCTGCCGTCGGCACCACCCAGCTGACATCGCCGACATCGGTGGATCCGCCCCCTTCCTTCATTTCATAGGGCGCTATCTCGGCGGCGAGCGAAAGCGGCGGTACCGGCGGGTCGAAGGTGCTGCGCAGCTTTTCGGCGAAGGCGCGCTCTTCAGGCGTGTACTCGATGCCGCCGACCCTGCGCAGGTTCCGGTCCATGACGCGCGCCAGCGTCTCGTTGGGCAGGAGAGGATAGAGGCCGTGGATGACCTCGTAATCCACGGTCGTGCCCGTGCCCATGGCCGCTCCCTCGGCGGCCTTGCAGACCCGCTCGAAGAGTGCGTTGACCTGCGCCGGGTCGGGGTGGCGCACGTAATAGAACACCTCGGCGAAGTCTGGTATGACGTTGGGCGCCGAGCCGCCGCTGGTGATCACGTAATGGATGCGCGTCTCCTGCGGCACATGCTCGC
The DNA here is from genome assembly GCA_964534795.1 of uncultured Acidobacteriota bacterium. GTDB lineage: Bacteria > Acidobacteriota > UBA6911 > UBA6911 > UBA6911 > CAZHQK01. Next base: position 31,993 of record CAZHQK010000007.1, on the reverse strand, counting down.
GCATCATGTTCACCATGTAATTCATCGCCTCGACGCCGTCGAGCGCCGAGCGCCCGCGCTCGGGTGCGCCCGCCGCGTGGGTCGAAAAGCCGTGGAAGCGGAACTTGGCGGACTTGTTGGCCAGGGAACCGCCGGGGCTGGCATCGTTGCGGTCGGAGGGATGCCAGTGCAGCGCGGCATCGACGTCCTTGAAAAGCCCGGCGCGCACCATGTAGACCTTGCCCGCTCCGCCTTCCTCCGCCGGCGTGCCGTAAAGCCGGATTGTTCCCTTGACACCGCTCTCGGCGAGCCATTCCTTGACCGCGATGGCGGCGGCGGTCGATCCGGCGCCGAACAGATGATGCCCGCACGCATGCCCGGCGTCTTTCCCGGGCAGGGGCTTGCGCTCGGGCACGCGGTCCTGCGTGATGCCCGGCAGGGCGTCGAACTCGGCGAGGATGGCGATCACCGGCTTGCCGCTGCCGTAAGCGGCGACGAAGGCCGTGGGCATGCCCGCAACTCCGGACTCGACCGAGAAGCCCGCCTTGCGCAGCTCCTGCTGCAGCAGCGCCGAGCTTCTGGTTTCCTGGTAGCCGACTTCGGCAAATTCCCAGATCTGCAGTGCGACGGCGGCGAAGCGCTCGCGCCCGGCCTCGAGAAAAGCCAGCACTTTGTCGGTGCCGGCCGCGCTCTGGCCCGAGGCAACGGCAGGTATGAGGAAAAGGCCGGCTGCAAAGATCGCTCGTTGAATCAGGCTCATGGAAGATCCTCCGTTATGCTCTGGCCCGGGGGCCCCGCGCGGTCATCCGTCCAGGCGGCCGATCGGAAAGCCTGCCCCTCGAACTCCGGGTGCGGAAGGCACCTCGGCGCGGCTGCCCCCGGATCAATCCGCGGATTGGGGGCCGGAGGGACTATAGCAAAGTCCGGCCGGAAAGCAACAGCGCGCAGGTTCTTCCGGGGCGGCCTGCCGCCCGGCAGGCGATTCCGGGGCGGTCGTGAACGAAGGAGCTTCGGTGCAGATCTCCGATGTCTCCGCGCGCCTGCGCGGCGCGCGGAGACAGGGAGCGAACGAAACCGCTCAGAACTGCAGCTGGGCGGTGATGCGGAATTGGCGCGGCTGCACGATCCCGGTGGGCACGCGCCAGTTCGAGCCCGGAGTGCCGGGAGGCGCATAGGACGAGCCGATGGCCGTGATCCCGTCGCTGTTGAAGATGTTGTAGAAATCCACGCTCGGCTTGAACGAATAGCGCTCGTTGACCTTGAAGACCTTGCCGAACCGCAGATTGGCCTGATGCACGAAGGGATAGTATTCCCGGCTCGGCTCGGACACCAGGACGCTCCGAGTGGTCATGCCGTTCGACAGAGTGAAGCCGACCGGAGCGGACGGCCAATCGTAGGAGATCACGGGTCCCCGCAGCATGCTGTAGCTGCCGGAGATGGCGATCTGCCAGGGCAGGGTGTACTGGCCGTTGAACTTTATCTGGGCATTGTAGGGCGTTTCCCTGACGGGATACTGGAATTCGGGATTGTCCAGGGTGGTCAAGAGAGTGTTGTCCTGGTAGCTCTTGATCAGGGTCAGGCCGCCCTGCAGGAACACTCCCTTCACGAACCGCCCGTTGACGGTGATGTCGAACCCCTGTATGTAATTCGGAAGGTCCTTGCCCAGGAGTTTCTTGGCGAAGGTCTGGTAATTGTCCGGGACGTGATTCACGTATTCGGGTTTGATGTCGTACAAACCGCAGATCTGCCCGCCGCCTCCCCCGGGGAGTCTCGGGTCCGCCGGCCGGGAGATGCAGAACGGGCCGTTGTAATACGTGCTCGTGGCCTTGATGGCCCGGTCGTCGGTCAGGACGCCGTTGCCGTTCCACCGGCGATAGAAGAGGAAGTTGAGCGCCAGCCGCGAGGTCAGCTCGTGCTGGACGCCGATGTTGTATTCCCAGCTGTATCCGCGTTTGAACCAGCCCCGCTTGAGTTCCGGATCGATCTGCTTGGATTCGACCACCTTGCCGTAGTTGGGGTCGAAGACCGCCAGCTCGCTGGGATTGCCGGGCATGAAGGCGGCAAAGGGCGGCAGCGTGGGATCCCATTGCACGGTGCCGTCCGGATTGAAGATCGTGCGGTCGCCGTTCTTGTCGTTCCACGGGGCGAAGATGAAGGCGGTGTCGTATTTGGAGATCGTGGAATAGGAGTTGGTGGCCCCCTGGGTTTCTCCGACGACGAAGCGCGCCAGGCCGAATTTCACCGAGGTCTTGGCGTTGCCGAACAGATCCAGGGAGGCGCCGATACGCGGCGAAAGGTCCTTCCAGTTGAGGATGTCCTCCTCCGGCGTTTGGATGCGCGGCAGCAGCGCGGTCGCGGGCAGGTCGATCGCCTGCTGGCTCGACATCAGATGATCCATGCGCAGGCCGAGGTTCAGGGTCAGCCGCTTGATGGTCCACTTGTCCTGGACGAACCAGCCGTAATCCCCGTTGATTTTCGGCTTGGTCAGCGGCGGGAAGAACCCGCCCAGAATGGCCATCGTCGGGGTTCCGGCGATGAAGACCAGGTCCACTCCGCCCACGATCCCCTGCGGGTGGAAGTAGGAGCCGCGGAAATAGCGCAGTCCGGCCTTCAACACGTGCGACCCGGTCACGTAACTGAGGGACGGGCTGAATGTGATGGTATCGGAGACGTTGGTGTCGGCGATCATGTAAGGACCCCAAGCCTCGCCTGTCGCCCAATCCCCGTAGAAGGTCGTATAGCTGTTCTTGTTGAAGCGCATGACCTTGGAGACCGAAGTGTCTTCCACGTATCGGCCGGACCAGGCGTCGTACGGCTTTGGGAAATCGAAGTAGAGATGGTTCTTGAAGGAGGAAAAAGCGATATCGAAGATGAGCCTCGGGGTCTGGATGCGGCTCCATTTGATCTGGAGATTGTCCTGGCGCGGAACATCCTGGATCAAGGCGGAGTCGGGCCCCACCCATGAGAAGCCGAACATCGATGCCAATCCGGTGTCGGCGTGCGCGGTGTAGTCGTACTGGTGGTCGAAATGGCCCGTGATCTTGTCCTTGCTGGTGGCCTGCCAGGTAAGGCGGATGCTGCCCTGGCCGCGCCAGGGATCGAGCACGTTGGGCCGGCTGGTATCCCTTACGTAGTAGGTCAGGTCCGTCGATTTGTTGGCGAAGCCGTTCACCACCGACGTCCGGTCCTTTGAATATTCCCCGGTGGCGTGGAACCACAGCTTGTTTTTGATGATCGGCCCGCCGAAGGAGCCGTTGAGGTTCACGTGGCGGAGCGTTTTGCCCGTGGTCAAATCGACACCGTATTCCTTCATGAGGCCCGCGGTGTTGCTGTCGTTGAAACGCGCGGTGGTGAAATTGAAGAACAGGCTGCCGCGGAACTCGTTGCCGCCGTCTCGGGGAATCAGGTTGATCATCATCCCGGGCTGGCCCATTTCGGCGCTTTCCATCGCCGTGGTGAAGCTCATTTCCTGAAACTGCTCGTTGCTGAACGATCCGCTGAAGGAGACGCCGCCGACGCTGATGACGGTGGAACGGATGCCGTCGACGGCGGTCAGGCCGTCGTTCGTGCCGTGATACGAGACCTCGCCGAACCCGTAGAAGGTGGTGCCGGGAATGGTGAGCGCCAGCGACTGCTGGTCGCGGCTCTTGGTGGGAATCGCGTCCAGCTCCTCGCGCGTCTGGACGCGGGTATTGGCGATGCTCTGCACGTCGACGAGCGGCGGCGCGGCTTCGACGACCACCGTCTGTTCCATGGCGGCGATTTTGAGCGCGGCATTGACGGGTGCCGTGAAGCCGGCGGTCACCAGGACGCCGGGCTTCTTCACGGTCGTGAAACCCTTGAGCTCGAAGGTCACCTCGTAAGTGCCGGGCCGCAAATCGACGAATATGTAGCGCCCGGCCTCGTTGGTGATCGTGGTCTTGGATCCCTCGATCATCGCCGGGCTGGTGATCGTCACCTGCGCGCCCATGATCACCCCTCCCTTTTCGTCGGTGACGACCCCGGAGATGGCCTGGGCCGATGCCACCCGTGCCAGACAGAGGGTGAGGCCCAGCAAAGCGACTGCGTACCTAAGGCATGTCTTCATTTTATTTGTGCCTCCTGGCCGAAGTAATCCCCCAACCGCCGATTCGGACGCACGGCACCGCTGACTTGGCGGGACTGCCGGACGGGGCCATGAATCCGAAGGGTGCGGCATGCTTCGCAGTTCCATGATCTGGGGCCATTAGATCCCTTCGCATGGCGCGAGTCAAGAGATTTCATGCAATATGTCATGGCGAATCGTATGCAGCTTCGCGGGGGGACGGGCGGCGCGCCTGGCCGCTCCGGGCGCGACGGCGGCACTTCCTCGATGCGGCGGATCGGCCGATGCGGCGTGGCTGGCTGAAATTGCCATCCCGTTCGGCGGTCGTGCCGTGTTAACCTCTTTTCCTGCGGCGCCGTCGCAGAGATGCGAGCGGGGAGGCGGCCGCGCCGGGGGAAACCGGCCCGACCGGCTAGTCTTGCAGGAAATGGAAAGAGATAAGGACCAGCTGTCGCGTCACGAGTGGTGGGATGCGATCGAGGAGCGCCTCTTCAGCATGAGTGCCCATCCGCTGGAGGCGGCCCGGGAAGCGCTCCGGCACTTTCCCGACGATGCGCCGATGCTCGAACTCGCGGCATTCGCCGCCCTGGTGGAAGACCAGCCCGAACTGGCCCTGCGCTACCTGAAGAAACTGGCGCGGCTTTTCTACCCGCAACCCTCCCTTTACATCGCTCGCGCCATAGCCCTGGCCCAGTTGGGCAAGTGGCCCCCGGCCCGGTCGTTGCTCGAAAGCACGGCGATCCCCGAAAAGCGCCTGCGGTATTTCTGCCCGCCGGGATTGGATCGAAAATGGCTCGAGAAGTGGGTGCACGACATCCTGCGCTGGCAGCCGCAGCCGGAACCTGTGCGCCGCCGGCACGACGCGAAGCCGCTGCCGAAGGAGACGGGCACACCGACGCCGGCATCCGCTCCGGCGGCCGCGATCCCGGCGGCCGTCGCGCCGCTCCCGCGCTACAGCCCGAGAATCCCGATACGGCTCACGCTTCCCGATGCGGCTGCGTACGATGTGCTCGACCGCGCCGAAGGCGGGTCGGCCGAGGACTTTCTCCTGCGGCACGATCTTGCCCATGCCGCGCTCTTCCGGACCTTCGACGAGCTGTTATGCCTGCCGCACCTGCGGGGAGTGGATCACTACTGGTACCAGATCGAGACGGCGCGCAAGGTGCTGAAGCAGTTCCGCGGCCGGGTCCTGCTTGCGGACGAGGTCGGATTGGGCAAGACGATCGAGGCCGGCATGGTCCTCAAGGAATACATGATGCGCGGCATGGCCGAGCGGGTCCTGATTCTGACGCCCGCTTCCCTGGTCGGGCAGTGGCGCGAGGAGATGGAGATCAAGTTCGGCATCGAGTTCATCGACAGCCGCGATCCGCTTCTGCACCGCGACCCCCAGGCATTCTGGTCCCATGCGCGCATCATCGCTTCCATCGCCACGGCCAGGCGCGAGGTGCACTGGCGCCTTCTGGCGCAGCGGCCTTTCGATCTGGTGATCGTCGATGAAGCCCACCATTTGAAGAATCGCAGCTCCAAGAACTGGAAACTCGTCGACGGCCTCCAGAAGAGGTTCCTGCTCCTGCTCTCGGCGACTCCGATCCAGAACAGCCTGATCGAGCTTTACAACCTGCTCACGCTGCTCAAGCCGGGCATTTTCAAGACCGAGAGGGAATTCCGCGCCCTGTACGCCACTCCGGGGAATCCGCGCGTGCCCGCGAACCGCGAGAGGTTGCGGGAATTGATGCGGGATGTCATGGTGCGGAACACGCGCGCCCTGGTCGATGTCCGCCTGCCGCCGCGGCGCGCGGCGACGGTGCTGGCGGAGCCTTCAGAGGAGGAGCTGGCTTGCTATCAGGATCTCTGCCGCCTGGTGCGCGGCTTGTCGCAGGAAGAGATGGTGCGGCACAGCATGGCGCTGCACCGCCTGCTGGAAGCTGCGGGATCGTCGCCGCGCGCCGCCCGGGCCTCGCTGGAGCGCTTCGTCGAACCGCAATCCCCGGCCGAATGGCGGGAAATCCTCGCCAGATACGGCAGGCTGCCCGGGAGCGCCAAGTGGGACGCCCTGCGGGCGCTTCTGGAGCGGAATCCGGAGGAAAAGAAAATCGTCTTCGTGCGCTTCCGGGAAACGCTGCGCATGCTCGAGGACCTTCTGTCGGAGCGGGCGGTTCCTTTCTCCCGCTTCGAAGGCTCGATGAGCGGCGCGGAAAAGGACGCGGCGATCGAGCGCTTTCGCCTGGAAGTCCCCGTGCTGCTCAGCACCGAATCGGGAGGGGAAGGGCGCAACCTCCAATTCTGCAACACGCTGATCAATTTCGACCTTCCCTGGAATCCCCAGCTCATCGAGCAGAGGATCGGGCGCATACACCGCATCGGCCAGACGCGCGAGGTGTTCGTCTTCAACCTCGCCGCGAAGCACACCGTGGAGGAGCATATCCTGCGCATCCTGGACGAGAAGATCCACATGTTCGAGCTGGTCGTGGGGGAAATCCAGTCCATCCTGGGCGAATTGGGCGACGAGCAGGATTTTGCCGAGCTCGTCTTCAAGGCCTGGGTGGCGCAGACGGAAGAGGATCGGCGCCAGGCCTTGGAGCGCATCGGCGAGCAGTTGATGGCGGCGCGGCAGGAATACGAGGCCGCCAAGGCGCTCGATGACGAGATTTTCGGCGAGGAGTTCGAGGTGGCATGAGCGACCTGAGGGATTTGCTGGCGCGCACGCTGGCGGCGCAGGGGGCTCTGGTCGAGCCCATCGATCCGGAGGGCCTGGAGATCTGCGCGCCGCCGGAGGTACAGGAAGCTCTCTCCCTGCCGGAGTGGTGCCGCGTCGGCTTCGGCGCGGTCCTCCCCGAACAGGCCGTCCGCATCAGCTTTGAATCCGATTGGGCCCAGCGCCTGATGGACATGCTCGGCAGGCGCGGGACCTATGTGACGCTCGAGCTGGGGCCGAAGGAAACCCGCGCGCCCGAAGCGGATCTGGAACGGGATCTGGCGCGCACATTGATCCTGGAGAACGCCACCTACCGCCTGCAGGAGATCGTGCCTTCCGCGAGCGTCTACTTCCTTCTCGTGTATCACCTCACGTCGACCTCGGACGACAAGCGGGAAGAGATCATTCATCTGTGTCTCAATGAATCCAACGGGGCGATGGCGAACCACTGGGTCGGCGCCTTGCTCGCCAGGTTGCGGGAGGACGGTGCGGCGCCTGCCGCAGAGCCGGTTCAGGCCGAACTGCCGCTGGCGTTTTCCGGGCAGAGGGTTCGCGAGCTGGCCGAACGGATGCTGCCGCCGCTGGTCCGGGGCAGGCTGGCGCCCTTCGTCGCCGGCATGGAGCGCCGCATGGCGCGGGATCTGGAGCGGCTGCATGCCTATTACAGCGACCTGCGCGCCGAGGCCGCGACGTGGCTCGAGGACCGGAAGCGCAGGGGAGACGACAAGGAGGTGCTGGATGGCGGGCGGGCGCGCATCGAGGCCATCGAGCGCGAGTATCATGCCAAGGTGGCGGACCTCCACAGGAAATACGCCATGACGGTCGAGGTCCGGCTGATGCAGGCGCTGCGTGTGCGCCTGCCCGTTTATCGCGCTCACATCGCGCTGCTGCGGCGCAAGGGGGTGCGCAAGCTGCACCTGGATTGGAGCGTACCGTTCAAGGGCTTCGACCTGATGCCGTGCGAGGCTTGCGGCGCGGCCGCCAAGGTCTATTCCGTATGCGACGACAGGCTGCACTGTCTGTGTCCGTCCTGTCTGTCGGGCTGCCCGGCCTGCGCCAGGGAATGCTGCAGAGCCTGCCATCCCCGGAAATGTCCCCGGTGCGGTCAGCCTTGGGGCTCCGGTCCTGCTGGTCCGTTTTCGGACGGCATCGGCGACGCCGCCGGCCGCATCTGACGGCGCGCAACCTACCGGTAGCCGAAGATGATCGGGAACACGGCCGCCACGATCCACGCCCAGACGGCATAGGCGGGAAGATAGGCCGTCTGCCAACGCTCGAGGCGCGCGAACGGGGCGCGCTTCGCCAGGAAGCGCACGTAGAGCACGGCCGACCAGCCGAGGTTCACGAGCAGCAACAGGTTCAGACCGAGCGCCGCCGTCTTGTTCGGGCTGAAGCCGAATTCCGACGTCCGTGCGACCATGGACCACAGGGCGAGAAGATCGACGAGCAGGGCGCACAGCACGAGCAGCAGCCGGAGCCCGTCGAATCTCCCGGGCACGGCCTGCGAGTCGCGCGCGGAGATTGCATAGAGCAGCAGGCCCAGCACGAGCACCAGGAGCAGATCGAATCCGATGAGCACTTCGCGCCGGACGTCGATCGCATTGCCCGTCCAGATCATGGCGGCGACGAAAACCAGGAGCAGCGCCGCAAAAAGCGGCGTGAACAGCAGCGTCAGCACCGGCGCCATGTTCTCGATGACGCTCTGCTTGGACTCGACCAGCCATGCCGCGATGAGGACCGCCCCCGCCGCCCCGCAGGGCAGCATCCATTCCGCGACCGCCTGCTGGGCATTCAGGCCGATGGCTTCGAATACGAAGACCGTAAAGAAGATCAGAACGCCGCCCCCGAGAGCGATCAGCGTGTAGTAGATGAACCACTCCCCCGAGAAGCGCACGAAGTTCATGCGCTGTTGATGGCTGCGCCCGCGGCCGCCGCCATAGACGAACCCGATCGCCGTCAGCCACAAGGCGATGGGAAGGTGGATCGCGGTCAGCACCGCCGTGTGGCCTTTCGGCTCGAAGGGGAGGAGGTTCGCGATCAAAGCCGCGGCGATGAACGCAAGGGCCGGCGCGTACCATCCGCTTCGCGGCAGGCGCCGTGTCAGCGCGAAGAAACCGGCGAGGAAGGGCAGGACGAAGAGACTGATATTGCGCAAGTAGAACGACGTGGCTGCGTCGTCCGCAATGTGCATGCCGAAGAGCTCGGGGACCTTGAGCGCGGCGGCCGCGGCCACCGCCAGGGCGACCGCCGCGAACGCATCGCGGCGCGCGGTGGGCGACGCGCCGCCGGCTTCCGGCGGAATCACGAGTTGCTTCCAGAGACGCTCCGTATACTCGAGGGCGAACTCGCGCGAGACCGAATCCAGGCTGCCCACACGCTTGACCGCCACGAGGAACGCCTCGTCTTCGTCCAGGCCGGCTTCGCGCAGCGCCTCGATCCGGCTGCGCAGATGGTCCTCGAGTTCCTCGACGTCGACGGAACGTATCGCCCGCCGCCTGCGCAGGTACCGGCGCCATTCCCCGATGCGCTCTTCCAACACCTCCTCTTTCGTCATTATTTCTCCGCGTTGGTGGGGGTCAGCCTGGTTGCAATGTCGGGTCGGAGGCCATGAGCCGGACGCCGCGCAGCGCGATGTCGACCACCCGCCACTGGCGGCGCCGGCGGGCCAGATGCTCGGCGCCCGCCCGGGTCAGGCGATAGTATTTGCGCCGCCTGCCGGTTTCCGACCGGCCCCACACCGCCTCGACCAGACCCCGGCGCTCGAGGCGGTGCAGGAGCGGGTACACCATGCCGTCCGTCCATCGCAGCTCGCCGCCGGACAGCTCGCCCACCCGCTTGATGATGGCGTAACCGTAGCTCGGGCCTTCGCTCAGGATGGCGAGCACGAGCGGCGTGGCGGAAGCGGCGACGAGATCCTTGTCGATGTCCATGGCGGCAAAGACTCCGGATACCTAAGGGCACCATACATTGCAGTGCTAGGTATAGTCAAGCATCTTTTTCTCCGGCCCGGCGCCTCCACCTCGTTCGCGCTCGCATCTCTTCTTGTGAGCTTCCGAGATCGTTCTGCAGGGCTTGGGGCTCGGACTGCAGCGCCCAACAGTCCTTTACACGTGCCCGTGCGGCAGATTCTTGTCCCGCACGCTCTCCGCCGAGATCTTCCGAATGGGCAGGGCCGCCTCGATCTTGCGCGGGCAATCGCCGGCGTTGTTTCGTTGCTGGTTCACAGCTGCCGGCGCTCCTTCCACAGGCGGACGATAAAACGATCCTCTTCCTCGATGAGATCCGGCTCCGTTCCGTTGTGGGCACGCATGCCGGCGATGATCTTGCGCGGCACTCCCAATCCGGTAGCCTCGATGTAACGATAGTCGCGAAGGATCTCCTTGATCAGTTCGTTGCGGGACGCACGATAGCCGGCCCTCATTTTCTCGACCGTAACGGTATTGGGAAGGCGGCCAGGTGAGATCACCTCCAGACGGTCGGCGTAGATGGATAGCTCGATGTCCGCGACTGTGATCGTATAGTCCCTATGAGCGATTGCATTCACGATGGCCTCACGTACTGCTTCCACCGGGTAATCCCAACGCTCCTGCCGGCGTCCGCCGTCGTCGATCCAAGCCTTGACCTCGCTATTACGACGGACAAACTCGAGAGCTTGCTCAATCAGGCCGGCCTCCACGACACCGGTCACTGCGAACGGCGTATCCGGCATTTCGGGATATGGTTCGCCGCGACCCTGTGCGGGCTCCATGAAGAGAGAAACCACGGGGCCGCGAAGCGAGGCCCTTTCCTTGGCTGCGTAATCCTTGGTCTCTCCGGGATAGGCAACGGCAGTGACGCCGGCTTGCGGCAGGAATTTGTTGGGCCGAAGACCGAAGAGGAGAAGCCCGCCCGCGCTCGCCATCTCACGGCCACGGCTCTCGATCATCAATTCCGTGTTGAGCAACAGACGAGTCCAATCCTCGCGATCCCCCTGCCTGGGGCAATTCTGTCGCCTGATATGCCGGAAATAGTCACTGAGCCGCCGCAGGTCGAGATCGTCCAGCGACGAACCGGGCACCGGCTTGCGATCGTACTGCAACCGGCCCGACTGCTGATACAGACGCATCTCTTCTTCGTCGGTCGCATCACGCGTCGTCGTTCCGACTCGAACCTGGGTTACCCATGCCGAGCCTCGTTTCGCCTTGTACGGCTTGTCGGGCGCGTCGGCCGGGAGAGATATGATACCCACGATTCGCCCTGGTTCCCACTCGATCGTTTGCCAAAACGGAATGGCAGCCGGACGCAGGTGAGTCCGCGCAACCTCCATCACCCATTCTTCCGCCCGCTTGGGATCGCGGGTGAGACCGGAGACGGTGCCATCCGTCTCGACGCCGAGGAGGATGTGACCACCTTCGAGATTCAGAAGCGCGGCCATCCCTTCCGCCAGCTTTTCAGGACGGATATCGTCGCGCTTGAATTCGACCCCCGAGTTTTCTCCGTTGTGAATCAGCTCTGTCAGTTCCGTTCTCATCATTGGAGCCTTCCTCAAAAACCGTACTTCCGGCGTCGGGTCTCGAACGCCTCGCGACCGCCTTCGAGAATCTCCTCCACCAGTTCGCGCACTGACGGGGAATCGATCGATGCCATGTGCTCGGGGGCGATTCGCGCGCGGCCTCCGTCTGCTTCGCCGGAGGCCGAGAGCCCGAGGATCAGTTCGGCGTCACCGAGCACAGGAATGTTCGCGTTGTGCGTCGAGAGGATGAACTGTCTCCGTTGCTTCTCCTCGCGCATTCGGGGCACGACCCCTTCGGTAATGAAACGGTTGTCGAGGTCGTCCTCCGGTTGGTCCACGATCAGCGGCGCGTCCGCCTCCAGGAGCAAAAGCAGGAGTAAGGCGGTAGCCTTCTGTCCGGTGGAAAGGTCTTCCAGCACCTGCCAGGCCGGGGGACTTCCGGCCGGCGCGGTATTGAGACGGATCGCCGTAGTGGACGGAAGCTCCAGCTCCTCGATCTGCATGAACACCTCCGGGTCGGCCCCGGCAAGGCGTTCGGCCTGGGCAGGCGGAATACCATATGCCTTGCTAAGCACCTCGGGTCCGGACCGGCAGGCCCCGACGAAGTGCGTCAGGGAGAGATCACGCGCCTTCCGCAGGCTGTCGATCGCTTCCGCCATCCGGCCGCCGATCTGCTCGCGCAGAATCTTGAAGAGGGGCTCCCGATTTCCGCCGGCGGTTACCTCCACCTGCACTCGGTCATGGAGTCCCCTGCTTGCATTATTGGCAGCCTGGTCCAGAGCACGGAACTCCTTGGCCTTGGCGTCCTCCCACTCTACGAGCAGCGCCCGTCGCGTGTCGGCGAGTTCCATCTCCAGACGCTTCAGCAGCGCTAGGCGCTCTTGAAGCGGGCGCAACTCCTCGGTCTGACGCCGAAGCCGGATGAACTCCTCTCCGTCCACGCGGGTCTTCTGGAGCTCGCGGAGGATTTTCTCGTATGCCGCGTGAACCTGCTGTCTGCGCATCTCCCAGGCCGAGTTGACGCCTGCGATTCCATCGTCGACACGTTTCAGAGCCTCCTCCAGGTCCCTGGCGATAATTGTGAGATCGCGCTCGAGCTCCGCAAGCACTTCGTTCGCTCGCGAAAGGATATCCCTGCCGGGGAGGTCCTTGAGCGCTCGCTCCGATAGAAACGTGCGGTCGATCGGCAGCTCCCTTTTTAACGTTTCGAGAGCCTCACGGAAAGGAGCGAGGCGTTCGGGAATGGATGCGAGCACGCGCTCTTCGCGTACCAGAAGGCTTTGCTCCCGCAACCGATCCTCGAGGCCTGCTTCCTGGAATCGCTTGAGAGTTTCTTCCAGCGCTGGAAGTGCGGCCAGGCGTTCTTCGATGGACTTCATCTCACTGCGCGTATCGCACAAGGCGCGGCGGTTCCTCTGGAGCTCGCGGCTCAGCGACGCCTTGCGCCGTTCGAGTGCTTCGTCACGTTCTACAAAGCGGTCGAGCAGGCGCGTGAGCTTCTCGCGGTTTTTGGTCAACTCGGATATCTCGTGCTGACCGTACACTTCGACCCTTGGGAGGATGTCCGACGGCGCCAGGTTCGACACCGTGCCGTCAGCCTCACGGACCAACGGCGGGTTGGGGATGGTACGTTCGATCCTATACTCACGGACGCCGGGGCGCTGCACACGGACGAGGAGGGATATCTTGGTGCCGTTGCGCAGTACATGGCGAACGATTCCCTCATGCGCCCTGCGCGCATCGTCCCCGATCGGTTCCAGTCCGAGCACCGCCCGAATACTTTCGATGACAGTTGACTTGCCCGTCCCGCGGCCACCCACGAGCACATTCAGGTTGGGGTTCAGGTGAACAGCTACGCCGTCGAGAAATCCGCCTTCCCAGGCCAAGGCGACCAATTGCGCATGCCGCTGTGGCTCCAATGTTCCCGTCTTAGGATTCAGGCGAATGCGCGAGCCCGGATCGAGGAAGGCCTGCCGCAACCCGTCGATGCTGATCTCGGACATCTTGATCCAGCAAGTGGCTGTGCGGTCCTCGAGGTCCTCGGGCGCGATTACATCCCTTGCGTTAACGACGGCGATGGCCAGCCGTTCTTCGGCGGCGTGCTCGCGGCGATAATCCGGGTTTCGGTTCTCGATGATCTGGCGCACATCTTGGGGCAGGTCCTCGATCGCGCCGGGGATCTGAACGGCAAGGAGGTTCTTGTCCTGCCAGGCGCGAATTCTCGGTTGGCCCTTCAAGACATTGAAGAGACCGCCGTCGTTCGTCGCGTGCGCCGCAATCGCGATCCCGCCTTGTTCTCGAACTTTTGCGAGGATCTCGACGAACGACTGGTCTGCCAAGGTCGCCGAGGGCTTGGTGTCAATAATTCCGAACGCGCCGAGGTAACGATCCAGCACCTCGTCGGCGGTATCGGGGCCATAGATGCACAGGACGTGGACTCCCTCGCGCGAAGCCAGTTCGAACCCGGGGAAAATGTAGATGTCCTTGCCCTCTGCTGCGGCTCGGAAGGCTCCCACACTGCTTACGCTGTTGTGGTCGGTGACAGCGAGCACGGTTATCTCAAGCTCCACAGCCTTTTTTACGATCGCGCGGGCATAGCCGGCGGCATCGCCGCTGTACGCCTCGCCTCGAAATGTCGTGCCATAATGATGGGGATTGACCTGCAGGGCGCACCTATGGAAGCGTGCACCGGAAGGAAGTTTGCGGGCACTCTCAATGGGGTCGGTCTTCGTTATCATGTGCAACGCTCCTCGGTTTTCGAAGGGGCCTCAACTTCCTCGCCTTGCGGCGTCCATTCACTCTCTTCGACGAGGAACTGGACCTGGCGGTACTGCATATCCCGATTGAGCTTCGAGAACGCGTGCTGGAAGATGCGAAGCCTCGGACGCTCGCCCTTGCAGAACGCGACGACGCGCAGCCAAGTTTTCGGCCCGAGCTGGTGAAGTTTGTCCGACTCGGGGCCCTTCAGGACGAGGGCGCCCGATTGCGCGCTCTCCTTGACCTCGATGCATCGCTTCCGGCCATCCGGACCCTCGGGGCGAATGTGGTCGTGCTCGCCCTCCCGGCTCAGGTCCGTCGGGGTCCGCCCGCAGCTGCGCTCATAGCGCATAGCCTCACCCATGGCGATGGCCTCGACCTCCTCGTTGCGGCCGATCGGAACGCCACGCGAAAGGGTTTCTTCCTCGGTTTCCACTGTAGCCACAGGAACGGGGGCAAGCACCACCCCGGTCGGGATATCAGCGAGATCCGCTGTCAGCTTCACCAAGAGTTCCACTTTCTTATGCCGATCTGCCTTCCTCGCGTTCGGGTTGTCGATCCGTCGTTGAAGACGCTCGACCTCTGTATGCTTGACCATCCGGCGGGACTGAAGTCCGACTCCTTCGGACATCGTCCTACCGCCGAAACACGCCGAACGCCGGATCTCGACGAGTTGGGATAACCCGCGTCCAGCGACCACGTCGCCGGGAGCGAAGTTGCTATCGTCCTTGTTCACCGCCGGTTCCTTGTCGCTCATCCTGGCGACTTCTTCTTTGACGGCCTGCTTTCCTTTGAATCCAGTTCCTCCCTCATTTCCAAGAGCCGCTTCACGAGGAATGGTAGAGGCAGGCGCTTGCCGTTCTCCCAGCGGTTCACGGTACTGTAAGTAACGCCGACCTTCTGGGCGAACTGCTCCTGAGTTAGATCGAGCCGCTGTCGAAGCTTGCGAACGAGTGCCGGGATGTTCTCATTCTTCATGGCGCCACCTCGAATCCTATCGCCGGAGAAGCGCAGGTCATATGTAAGGCGACATAGTCGCCTACATGGCAGGAGGTTGTCAACGTCTTGTCGTGGTCGTCTGCCGAAGAAAGACAGGGTCAGTCTTTGGGCCGGACTGGGTGAAGCGGCTTGTGCGCCGACGACAGGGCGCAGGCGGTCGCGAAGGGAGGCCCCTGTGTATTCCGACGACGGCGGACAGTGCTCCCCGCTCCCTGGTGGAGACTCTATCGGCCTGTTCTGAGCGGGCGTTCGCCATCGTGGAATCGGAGTATGCAATCGCCCGGAATACGGGCATCGGCGGCGGATGTGGCCATACCCCTATCCGCCCGTCCGGGTTTTGCCGGCATGGACGACTGCGAAGTTGAGGCCCACGTTCTTTTGGGGCAGGCCGGGACACGCGTTCGTGAGTGCGGAAAAGCCGGCAACACGCCGGATCTCTCCATCGGCTTCGGAGAAGTAGTAAGCCTTCAGCCGGCGGGTCTCGATGGTACGCCCGCACGCGGCGCAACGGTTGTCGTTTTCTCAGCGACAGCAGACCATGACTCTCAGGTCCGCGGTGAGGCCCGAGGCAGGGATTCAGCGTTCCGGAAGCTGCGCCCGCCATCTCGCGAGCGGCCCGGCGGATGAACTCGATGATGGAAAGGATCGGTTCGGCCCGCATCGCCCGAGCGACGCACTATCGGCGCGCAATCCCGCGATCAAACCTCGGCTATGGCAGGCGGCATGGCGACGCGCCCGGCCGGGGATTTTGCCGGTATCCATGGCCCGCTTTTCGGATAGACTCGTACTCGGTCAACCGCACGGATTGTAGGGATCGCGCGGAGAGATCGAGTGAATGCCAATCGCCGGAATTGACTTGCAGGGTCGGAACCTATGCGTCGCAAACGGATCGTTCGAACCTCATGGATACTGATACTCCTCGCCTTGTCGGCGGCGGCGGACCGTCCGGCGGGCGCGCGGCCCGAGCAGCCGCGGATGCTGGGCGCGTCCTATGTGCTGCAGGCCGCCGGGCACCTCGAGCGGCTCGCCCCGGGCTCCGCTGCCCGGCCCGCGGTGGAAAAACCGGTTATTTCCCTGGCCGTCATCCCGGGGCGGAAGGATCCGGCCGACGCTGCGCTGCAGGAGGCGTTCAAGTTCATCACGGCCGAACGGTTGCGCCGGCATGTAACCGCCCTCTCCAGCCCGGAATTCGAAGGCAGGGGAGCGGGCTACCCGGGCGAGGAGAGAGCGGCCGCATACATCGCCGGCCATTTTGAGTCGATCGGACTTGCTCCTGCCGTCGACAAGTCGGCGGCACGCGCCGGCTGTTTCCAGGAGTTCCGCTTCCATCCGCGCCGTCCTCCCGATCCATGGGCAGTGCTGCCGACCCGCAACTGTGCGGCCTTTCTGCGGGGGAGCGATCCTGCCCTGGCAAGTGAAATCGTGGTGCTGGGTGCCCATCACGACGGGCAGGGCAAGGCCGGTGAGGCCGATATGGGCCGCTTGCCGGCGGCGGGCGCGCCGGAAAGCGGTGAATACTGGCCGGGCGCGAATGACAACGGCAGCGGGGTCGCCGCTGTTCTGCAGATCGCCGAAGCCATGGTGAGAGCCAAGGTGCCGATCCGCCGTTCCGTCCTGTTTATCACCTTCACCGGCGAGGAGCATGGCCTGGTCGGATCGCTCTATTACGTTGCGAATCCCCTGTTCCCCTGGGCGAGCCACGCAGGCATGATCAACCTCGACATGATCGGGGGCGAGCCGGGCATGAAGATGAACGCCCGTGCGACCGGGACGAGTACGGCGTGGGCCGGGATACTCGCGCGGGCGGCGGAAATCACGGGCACCACCGTCACGATGAACACGCCCCGGATCACCAACGATGCGGATCACTATTCCTTCGCCGTCCGCGGCGTTCCGGCGATCCATTTCGGGGTCGGCGGTTCGCGCGCCGACTACCACCGTCCGAGCGACACGGCCGACAAAGTCGCCTATGACGCGCTGGCGGAGCGGTGCCGTTTCGTCGCGGCGACGCTTGCGGTCCTTGCCGACCTGCCGGAGCGGCCCGCGTTCACGGCGCAGTTGGACCTGGATCCCGGCATCACCGGCACGGACCCGACGCCCGGGGAATTCGAGGCCCGTGGAGTACCCGACGCGCAGGGCGGTATCAAAGTCAACGCCGTGGTCGAGGGATTGCCCGCACAGAAGGCGGGCCTGCGTCCGGGAGACCTAATCGTGGCCATCGACGGCATGCCCATCGGCCGCCGGGACCGCGGGATGAGCCTGCTGATCAAGACGGTGCGCGCCCTGAGCGCCGGCGGGACGATGCGGTTGAAGGTGCTCAGGGACGGGACCGAGCTGAATCTGGACCTGCAATTCTGAGCCGTCACCCAGCCGGCAGGAACGCGGGCTCCCTATGGCCGGCGGAGGCTGTCGGTGCCGAATGATCCGGCACTGAGCGCGGCCGAACACCCGGCATGCTGCGTACCCTGAGTGGTTGATACGGCACCCCGGACCGGCGGTTCGTCATCTCTCCGGGCAACGATCCGTCTTCCTGGGTCCGGTCACAAACCCGGCAAGGCATCCAGGACTAAAGCGTCTTGTGAGTTCCGTCGCAGAATGGCGGGGTCTTGGTGTGTTTGCACTGACACAGCCAGACCTCCTTTGATTCGTCGGCCTGCCATACGAGCGGCAGGAACTCGGTGCTCCTGTGGCTGCCGTCGCAGAAAGGCTGCCCCTGCGACAGGCCGCAACGGCACCAGGCATATTTCTTGCCGGCTTCGAGCTTCTGCATGATCGGTTGTTTGGCGGCGATCTTCGGTTCCGGCATGGCGATATCTCCTTTCATGGTTTGCGTCTCATCCTTATGTTCCGACCTCCTGCTTCGTCTCGCCGGCGAGGAAGCGGAACTCGGGCACCGCCGCGAACAGGAGGCGTTCCTGCACCGCGCGACGCAGCGCGCCCCGCCGCGGGCGCGCTCCAGGATCGCGTCCGCGTCCTCGATCGTCCGCAGAACATGAACTCCCGGAAAGCGAACGCCGGGGATCGGGGGTACATGAGGATGGGCACCGGTCGCCACAAGCAGCCGGCGGTAGGGCAACATGGTGCCGTCCTCAAGCACGACCAGGCGCCGGGAGCGATCGAGGTGTCGGGCCTCGGCGCGCACGAGCCGGATGCGCCGCTCCTCGAACCAGGAGCGGGCGCGCAGCTGGAGGTGATCCTTCGTCAGGGCGCCGGCCAGGTAACGGGTAAGACTGAGGCGGTAGTATGGGAGGGCGGTCTCTCGATGGACCAGCGTGATGACCGCGTCCGGGCTCTGGTCTCGGGCGGCTTCGACTGCGGACAGGCCCGCTATGCCTCCCCCCAGGACCACCAGGCCGGGGCCGGTGCCTCCGTCCGGAAACGGCACGAACGCAGGCGCAAGTACGGGCGCAGGGGTCGGCGATGCCTCCATTTCCGGCACGAACGCTTCCCGACCCGCGCCGCAAACCGGGCATTCGTCCGGCGGTTCATCCCCGACATGAACATAACCGCATACCGTGCACCTGAATCGCCTCGTCATGGTCCCTCCTGCACCCGGGGCCGCATCGGATCGCGGATGGTGCCGCGGGCACGTACATTCCGGCAGGACAAGCAGCGGCGGATTTCGAAGCTGATCGGTCCGTCACCGTAATCCGCCGGAATCAGGGCAGCACGTGCTCGAGAGTTTCGGGGTCGACCGTGACGTAGAAGTCGCTCCCCAGGTAAAGCAGGGGCTGAATGGCGCTCGGCACCAGCACTCCCTGGTCCGTGAAGCCGCCTTCCTGCTCGTGAATAGCCGCCACCTGACCGACGAACAGGTCGTGGTCGCCGTAGGTTCTGACCTCCATCAGCCTGCATTCGAAGGAGACGTAGGCATCCTCGAGGACGGGCGATGTCACGACCCGGGCCGGCGCAAGCCGCACCTGGAATTCCTTGACCTTGTCCATGTCATGACCTGATTTCCTGCCCATCTGCGCCGAGAGTTTCGCTTTTTCGTAGCCGATGAAGTTTACGGTGAATTCACCTGCCCGGGAGACGATCTGGTGGGTGAATCTCTTCTTGGCGATGAGCACGCCGAACAGCGGCGGATCGAATGAGAGCGCGGTGTGCCAGGCGCAGGCCATGTAGCTTGTCCGTCCTCCGGCTTGCGC
Source organism: uncultured Acidobacteriota bacterium (assembly GCA_964534795.1). Lineage (GTDB taxonomy): Bacteria > Acidobacteriota > UBA6911 > UBA6911 > UBA6911 > CAZHQK01. The sequence continues at coordinate 12,839 of CAZHQK010000007.1, read as the reverse complement.
GCCGACGATAGCCACCGTGTAAGGGTAGAAATACTGGAACTTCTTGATCTGCGTAATCACTCTTTTCATGCGCTCCTCCTTGGCCTGGTTGGAGAGAAGCTGCCCCGCGAACGGCGCCTGTCGCCCGCCGTCCCTGCCGCCCGCAATAGTTTACGCACGAGCGCACGCCCCGGCAAAAACTTTAACCGGATTGTTCATGGAGCTTCTGCTGCGGACCCGGCCGCCCTGACGGCGGGCGCCGTCACCTGCGGCACAGTCTTCGGCAGCGCCTGCACGCTCGGCGACGCCGCTCCGGGGACTCGGATCTGCGGCCGGCTCCAGCGAGCGTCATGATAGCGGACGATCCGCCGCCCCTTTTCCGGGACAAAGGCAGCCGGGGCATTCACGGGGGAACCGTTCTCGGGTGTGAAGCAACAGGTGTAAATGCGAAGGGGCCCGACGATCTTGGGCCCCGACGCGGACGACGCAGTCACAGTGCATCCTGTCCGGAAAAAAAGGGCGCGCGAACCGGATAGGAGACAAGCCGTTCGCGGGCGGCGCCGGCACCCGCAGATAGGTTCTGTCTTTCGTAGGAGGAGATGCCGGGGTGGTGGAAGGATGGGCCTTCGCGCGGTTCTTGTCCCGGCAGCCGTTTGCCGCAGGGCCAATTCTGGATCACCATGGGCAACCCTTTTCATTGCCGTTCACCGTATTCCAATGGCGGTATCGGCATGACAAGCGCCGATTCGTGTTTGTCTTCAAACACCTTGACCGCAGAAACGGTGCTGCAAAACCTCAGGGCAAAACAACCGGTAATGCCGATGTCCAACGCATAGGCGCCACATCTTCTATCCCATTCTCCTGGGAGGTTTTCAAAAACGCAAGCGCTTCATAAGAATGACGCATTCGGTAATCTTCGCGAATTCCTCTCCCGGAACCATCCGATCACGCACCGTTTGATCCTCCACGCCCTTTTCTCTTTTGAAAACGATGGCTAGACCTGCAAGTTGTCCTGGTTGTGATCATCGACACGCTTTTGAGGAAAAGCAAACCCTCGCGTCAGCGCTTGCATGCTCAGAGCCATCATACGATTGGATTGGGTGAAAAAGCGGTTGGCCATCAATAAACGGGTCACTTCATGCTCTTGGATCGTTGCCTTTGAAACGGCTTGGGCGCACGACCTGATGAACCGCTTGTCCGCCGCCTCCACCTCCTGGAAAAACGTTTCCATGCCGTCATATACGCCTTCATCGTCCGGGGCCCGGATGACCGTGGCGGCTTGGTCCATCAACCTCTCCAACCGTTCCCTGAAATCCCGGTGGGCCTCGACCATGAACGGGTTGTCGTGCCTGCCGATATCCTCGATCTCGGCAAGCATCTCGTAAAGGTTCTTGGTCGCGTTCATGACGCTGCGGCTTGCCCGGATAACCGGTTCCAGTCGCATGGCTTCGGGAGTGTCGATTTCGTGAGCCTGCATGCGGGCGTAAAAGGCGAAGATTTCCGCATGCAGGCGCTGCAGGTCCTCATAATCAAAGGTCCTGCCTTTTTGGCTGGTCGTCTGAGACTCGACGTTGACTGCGGGCATCACGGCATGGCGCAAGCGATACCTGCCTGCGATGAAGCTCAACGACAGGGCCAGTTGGTTCAGCACCTCGCTGCGCAAGGCCGCGGTGGCTGCTTCGGGCACCTCAGTGGAGGTGTTGTGAATAAAGCCACTCAATACGGTCTGCTTTTCGGGAAAGAGGCGTTGCAGGTAGCGCACCAAAATGGAAATGGCCGGGAAAAAAAGCGCCACCCCGACAAGGTTGAACAGGGTGTGAAAAGCGGCGATTCCCAGGACCGCATCGTCGGCCGGGTTCACAAAGCGGCCGATGGTCCACAAGGCCACGGGCAGTGCGGGGAGCATCACCAGGGCCGTTCCCACGTTGAATACCAGGGAGCTGATCGCCGTCTGTTTCTTGGCCGCAATACCGCCGATGGCGCCGATCAGAATGGTGACCGTGGTGCCGACGTTGGCGCCGATCACTAAGGCCGCTGCCTGTCGAAAATCAATGACGCCCGCAAAAAGTGTGGTGAGAACCACGGCGATGGCTGCCGAACTGGACTGCATGATGGCGGTCATTACCGTTCCGGCCAGAACATAGGCCCACAGACCAAGGTTGGGTAAGGTGGTCAGATCGATTGTCGCTGCCAGCGCCGCCACGCTGCTTTTCATATAATCCAAGCCCAGAAAGAGAAACCCGAAGGCGGCCAGCAGCTTGCTGACATGCACATAGCGGGCCGATTGGCCCAGCACGATCAGGCCGAGTCCACCCAAGCCGATCATGGGCAGGGCCAGGGCGTCGATCTTGAACGAAAACCCGAACACGGCCACGATCCAGGCCGTCAGGGTCGTGCCCACCATGGCGCCCATGGTGACGGCAACGGCATTGGCCAGGGTCAAAAGTCCGGCGCCGACGAAGGCCAGCACCATCAACGAGACCGCTGAACTGCTCTGCAGCACTGCCGTACTGACAATCCCGGTGAACAGAGCCTTGGCACGCGTGCCGGTAAACCGCCGGATCAGGGTTTTCAGCGACCGGCCTGCCAGCAATTTGATGGATTCTTCCACCATGAACATGCCGAACAGAAAGATGCCTAGTCCGGCCAGAAACTTCCATCCGTCAAACAATGGTCATGCTCTCTTGGATTCTAGCTGTCAATTTGCAGAATCTTTTCCCCCACCCCTTGCGATCTCACCATTACTTTTACGAGTTTTTGCTGTTCAGGGCAATCTTCTCGGCAAGAGAAAAGCCGATAGGGCCTGTGCCCTTCTCTGGGAGCCGGCCGCAGACCGTTTGTGCCAATCATATTCTTAACTTGCTCTTTGCACAGAGTTGCCGCACCAGCGTGTCATGATCACTCGAGGCATCACCCAAGAGCTGTTGCGATCCGCCGCCGAGTATCCCGTGGTGACCATCCTGGGACCCCGTCAGTCGGGCAAAACCACCCTGACCCGGATGACGTTCCCGGACATGCCGTACTTCTCGCTCGAGGACCCGGATGTGCGCATGGCGGCTGAGGCCGATCGGAGGGGTTTCCTCGGCCGGATGGGAAACGGCGCCGTCCTGGACGAGGTGCAACGGCTTCCGGTTCTGCTCCCCTATATCCAAGGCATGGTCGACAAGACCAGGAAACGCGGGCGGTTCATCCTGACCGGCAGACATCAGCCGCAACTGCATGAGGCGATCAGCCAGTTGCCGGCCGGCCGGACAGCCATGCTGACCCTGTGGCCGTTTTCCCTTCGTGAACTTCGGCGTTACGATACCCCGGACGAGAGGCTTCGAAACGGATAATCGGGGTAGAGGTGCGGGCAGGCGCAAGTCGGCGTGGACACGCCTAGGACCACCAGACCCTCAGGGGATCACGCCACGGGGTCTTGCGTTAAACAAGAACCGCTGAAGTTCAGCGGATTGATTCTGGCTCCTCAGGTAGGACTCGAACCTACAACCCTTCGGTTAACAGCCGAATGCTCTACCATTGAGCTACTGAGGAGCAATGGCGAGCGGAGCCATCCCTGCGGGATGCTGCCGAACACCATCTACCATACAAACATCGACGCGCCGTGTCAATCGAGTTTCAGCGTCTCCTCGAGCGCCCGGTCGACATCCTCGCTCGTGAACTGGCGGTTCGGATCGTCGCCCGTCAGCTTGTGGCGCAGCCTGCCGTCCCGCCCGTAGATCAGCACCGCGGGGATGCTCAGAAGGTCGAGTTTCGCGAAAGCGTCCGTGATGTTCTCGTCCATCAGATAGTTTTCGAAGGTCGCTTTGTGGCGCTTGAGGAACTCCCGGGCACGCTCGAGCGCGCCCGCATCGCCGGTGTCGTCCAGACTCACCGAGACGAAGCGCACCCCGCGCCCCTTGTACCTCTCGTAGAGGGCCACCATGTGCGGGAAGCGCTCGAGACACGGCGCGCACCACGTGGCCCAGAAGTCCACCACGACGACCGACCCGCGATAGCCTGCGAGCTTCTCCTGCCAGCCCGCGAAGCTGATCGGGACCAGGGACGCCGTCTCGAGCGCACGCTCCCCGCCGGGCGGCCGCGAGCAGCCGCCCGCGAGGAGCATTCCGACCAGAAGCAGCCGCGCCGACAGTTTCCCGCCCATCACTTGCTCTGCGCGTATTCGATCGTGCATCCCTGCGGCCTGGTTTCGTCCACCGGCGCCGCCTTGCCCGCCAGGGCCGCCTCGATCGCATCCGCCACGTAGAACTCCGTCGGCTCCCCCTTGGTGTAGTTGATGGTCCCGTCGGTGCGCATGGAAGCCGGCGAATTGTGGAGCGCTCCCATGTAGACAAGCCTGCGTGCCTTGTCGAACACGAAATACTCGGGCGTCCGGGTGGCCCCCAGTTTGCGCCCGAGCTCCTGGCTCTCGTCGTACACGTAGGTGAAATTGTATCCCGCCTTGGCGGCGTGCACCTTCATCGCCTCCAGCCGGTCGTCCTCGCGGTGATTCACGCTGACGCCGACGATGCGGACGTCCTTGCCCTTGAAGCGCGCGGCCAGCTTGACGAGGTCGCCGTCCATTCCTTTGACCCACGGGCAGTGATTCGCCAGAAAGACGAGCACGACCACGCTTTCCTTCAGGTCTCTTGACGACAGAGTCTTTCCATCCACCGCGGGCAGATCGGCGAACTCCGGCATGGCGGCCCCAAGATCGACGACCTTGTTGAACTTGCCCGCATGCCCGGGCAGGGCGATGCCCACTGCGAAGAGCAGCAGAACGGCGGTCCTGATTCCGGTTCCTCGAGACAACATGTCGCTTTCCTCCCTTGTCGACGGCTTCCGCCCGGGTCGGCCCCGCCACCGTGACGGTATCTCCCCGGCGAATGCCTCTTGTTCTTTTCTGATTGCGCTGCACCCGAGAGCAGCGAACCGATGGCTGAATGTTAGACGACGCGGGGCGGGATGACAAGCCCGGAATCGTGTTTCCAGCGGGAAGCTCCCGGGCGGGCGGCGCCCAGGCACGGGCGCCCTTGCTTTTCACCCCGGCGTTTTGCTACCATGCGGCTCGCCTGAAGCCTCGCTGTGCGGTACGAGGCCTGTCGACCGATCGAGAAGAGACGAACATGCGCAAGGTGCCTCTGACGGAATCGCTGCGGATCATCGCCCGCGGGTCGCTCAACTGGCTTGCCGGCCGGCCCATCGTCGTATCCTTCGAAGTGACCGACTCGTGCACATGTTACTGCAAGCACTGCGACCACGGCGGGCCCAGGGACGATTCGCGCAACCTCAAAGCAGCCGACTACCGGCGCTACATGGAGGTCCTGCGCCCCTGCGTCGTCCAGGTCTCCGGGGGGGAGCCCCTGCTGCGCGACGACATCGTCGAGATCGTGCGCAACATCAAATCGGACACGGGGCTGCCGTACACCATTTTGGTGTCGAACTGGTCGAAGATGACCGAGGAGCTTTACCTCACCCTGCGGGCGGCGGGCATCGACCAGTTTTCCGTGAGCCTCGACTTTCCCGACGAGCGCCACGACGACTTCCGCGGCCACCCCGGGCTGTACCGGCACCTGAGCGAGATCGTGCCGCGCCTCGCGGCGCTCGGCCACGACGATATCGTTCTCAACAGCTGCATTACCAGCGAAAACCTCGCCGAGATCAACGCCATGGCCGACCGGGCGCGCCAGTGGGGCGTCAATATCTGTTACAGCGCCTACTCCCCCCGGCGCACCGGCTGCCGCGACTATTTCCTGAACACTCCGGAGCAGCTCGCGCTGCTGCGCCAGGAGCTGGAGCGCGTCGAGGCGCGCCGCGACGACACCAACTGGATCGTCAACTCGCCGACGACCATGGCGGCCACGCGCCGCTATTTCGAGAAGGGCGGGATGCCCGGCTGCACCGCCGGCCTGCGCTTCCTGGTGGTAACGAGCGACGGCCGCCTGCAGCCCTGCTCGATGCAGTTCCGCCGCTACAATCTGGACGAGCAGGCTCGCATGGTCGAGGAGTTCACGCGCACCAACACGTGCGACGAGTGCTACGTGTCGATCCGCTCGTACCTCGACAAGACCTTCCCGCGCCTGCTGTGGGAGAACGTTTCCGGCTTCTTTTCCTTCAAGAGCCGCGCCGGGCACGCTTTTGCAAAGGCGCCGGCCCGTCCTATTTCTTCGCAGGGCTGAGCCGGTTGAGCTCGTCCACGAAGATCTGCGCGTCGCGCGGGATCTCCGCCACACCCTCGAGCAGGATCGTCCTCGGTTCGAGCGGCTTTCCGTAAAGCACCTGGATCGCGTCCACATCGGGGCGCACCACGCCGCCCTTGAGGCTCACGCCGGCGAAGAGTCCGCGCGCACGCGAGTAGGCCAGGATTTTCGCCGACAGGAAGGCATCGGTCTCGGCCGCGGCGGTTCTGCCGACCGGGCCGGCAGCCACGGAAACATCGCCCCCCAGGGTGAATCGGCTGCCGAGCAGGCTTTCGAGCCCGGAGAGATTCATGATCACCAGGATGAGATCCGTAGCCTGGACCCCGAGCTGGAGCCCGAAGCTGCCTCCTCCGACCATGATCATCGACGGCGGGCTCCAGGGGCCGGTGCCGCCCTGGAGCCGGCACGACATCACACCCTTGCCGTAGTTGCCCGCGGCGATGAAGCCCGCCTTGATCATCGAGGGTACGACGGCGATGCAGCTGGCCTTGCCGAGAAGATCCTGCGGGATGCCCTGCTCGGGTATGCCGGCGATCTCCTTGAGCACGATCGCCGAACTGACGACCCTGTCACCGACTTCGCTCTTCTGGCCTGCCGCGAGCGCAGCGCAGAGAAGCACGGCCGCCGCGGCAGGAATAAGCATTTTTTTCACGGCTCCTCCCTTGTCGCATGACCCATGTGGCGACTCGCCTACCATCGAGGGCCTTCCAAGGGTACCATAACCGGTAACGCGCATGGCCTGTTAAGCTAAGCCATTGCGAAACCAGTGGATACCTTGATGCACCCGTCAGAGGTCAGTCGAGAAAGTGTCCAAATATTGCCCACTTTCGAGCACCTCAAACGCATGCCCGACTTCCTTTCGGTTCGAGTGAACGCAAAAAATGGCATGACCCACGGCGCGCTCGCCCGCGAGCACTTGAACGGATGCCATACCCGCATCGGCCAAGGCGGCATCCGGCTGACCTGAAGCAATCACCTGGCCGACGATGTCCGCCCTCGCCGGAGTCGACCCCCAGAATTCGAGTGTCGAAATCAACGCAGCACCGTCGGAGCTCAGACGCCCTTGCAAACCAGCGGACCCGGCGGGCTGCCATACCGCGCGTCCGAGCACCCCACGCAGCATTCGGCCCAAGCAGCGCCATAAAGATCTTCCATTACACGCTCCAACGATAGCACGGGCGCCCTCCCGGTGCGATGCCAAATTGCCCCAGCGTCAGCCCAGATCGCGGCACCCACATGCTCCGTTGACGTCGAATCCCCATCTCCCCAAGCCACGAACATTCAACCTGCGCGAGAGCCTCCGTTCTCACTTATGACCCCACGACAGTTTCGAGCTCACCCCTGGACTGTCGATCCAAGCGGCGCATAGCGACCCGTCGAAGAAGCGCGATCCATCCGGCTCCACCGCGTTTACACCTCAGCCGGCACCAAATCGACAAGAAGCGTGCAGCCACAGGACGAGTCCCGTCGGTCGAGCGCCTCCAGGATCCTTACCGCCGCATGGCGGGTGCGAACGTGTCTCTTGCCGTTGTATAATGACGCCATCGCTAACGAGCGACGCTGCAAGCAGGAGGGACATGCCATGCGCAGGACGACGGTTTTGCTAGCGGCGTTGGTGCTCACTAGCGGCCTATGCGCCTCCGCCCGTGAACAGAATGTCACCCAGGACACCATTCAAGCGCTGCGCGCAAAAGCGGAAGCCGGCGACGCCGCGGCGCAGTTTAAGCTCGGCCGGATCTATGCCAGCGGCGAGGGCGTCCCGAGGGATGCAATCGAGGCTGCGAAGTGGCATCGAAAGTCCGCCGAGCAGGGACACTCTGACGCCCAGTACATCCTCGGCTGGATGTATCGGATCGGTGAGGGCATCCCGAAGGACGCAGCCGAAGCCGTGAAGTGGTACAGAAAGGCCGCCGAGCAGGGACACGCTGAGGCAGAGAACTGCCTTGGCGTGATGTTTCAGAGGGGCGAGGGCGTCCCGAAGGACGCGGCCGAGGCTGTAAAATGGTTCCGCAAGGCCGCCGGACAAGGGAATGCTGGAGCCCAGTTCGTTCTCGCCGGAATATATGCCGAGGGCGAGGGTGTTCCAAAGGACGCAGCCGAGGCCGTGAAGTGGTTAGTCAAGGCCGCCGAGCAGATGCATACCAAGGAGCTCCGGCCCGATCAACTCGGCGTGTGCGTCCCGGTGGACGCAGATCAGCCGGCGAAGTGGTTCCGCAAGGCCGCAGAGCAGGGGAATGCCGAAGCCCAGCTCGTCCTCGCCGGAATGTATGCCAACGGCGAGGGCATTCCGCACGATTACGCCGAGGCTGTGAAATGGTACCGCAAGGCCGGTGAGCTGGGTCTTGCGGACGCCCAGTTCAACCTCGGCGAGATGCACTACTACGGCCAAGGCGTCCCGAAGGATTACGCCGCAGCTTTGAAATGGTTCCGCAAGGCCGCCGACCAGGGCCATCCACGAGCCCAGTACAAGCTCGGCTGGATGTATGATGGCGGCGAGGGCGTCCTAAGAGACGCAGCTGAAGCCGCGAGGTGGTACAGGAAAGCTGCCGAGCAGGGGCTTGCCGACGCCCAGTCCATGCTGGGCGCCATGTATGCCACTGGCGAGGGCGTGCCGAAGGATCCAGCCGAGGCCGTGAAGTGGTACAGGAAAGCCGCCGAGCAGGGGGGTGTCGACGCGCAGGTGCTGCTCGGCATGAAGTATGACAAGGGCGAAGGCGTCCCGAGAAACCGAGCGGAGGCCGCGAAATGGTACAGGAAGGCCGCCGAGCAGGGGCACGCCGGCGCTCAGTACAAACTCGGCTTCGCGTATGATACCGGCGAGGGCGTCCTGAGAGACGCAGCTGAAGCCGCGAGGTGGTACAGGAAAGCCGCCGAGCAGGGGCATGCCACGGCCCAGCTCAACCTCGGCTGGATGTATCACAAGGGCGAGGGCGTCCCGAAGGACGCAGCCGAGGCGGCGAAGTGGTACAAGAAGGCGGCCGAGCAGGGAGATGCTGACGCCCAATTCAACCTGGGCGTGATGTACTCCATGGGCGAGGGCGTCATGATGAGCCCTTCTGCGGCAGCGGACTGGTACTACAGGGCGGGGTTAGCCTACCTTGCGCAGGGCAACAGAGAAAAGGCACTTGTCTGCTGCGACCGGATAACCTGGGCAAGCCCGGGCAATCCCCTTGCCAAGAAGCTCCGGGCGCGGATTTACGCCGAGCCGACGAGGCTAGCCCCGCAGAGGCCTGCAAGTATCAAATAACTGGGACTGCCTGGGTCGTTTTCCATCGGTTGGTCGTAACGGACAGCCACGTAATGGCCGGGGACGGAAATATCTCAATCGTTACGCCCTCGGGCGCAAAGCTTGCAGGCCGCGTAGCGGCGGCAGACACGGCCAACGACCTCGCGATCATAAAAGTCGACAACCCGCGCCTGCTCCCTCCTGCGCTGCCCATAGCTGCCGCTCAGCCGGCCGCGGCCGAGCGCGTCTTCACGTTGGGCTACCCCCATCCGGACATCATGGGAACCGAGCCGAAACTGACGGAAGGCATCGTCAGCAGCAGCACGGGGTTTCGGGGCGATGTACGGATGTTCCAGGTAAGCGTGCAAGTGCAGTCCGGCAACAGCGGCGGGCCGCTCATAAACATGAAGGGTGAGGTTGTAGGGATTATGGTCGCGAAGCTCGACGCCATCAAGGTCTTCGCTTGGACGGGGGACGTGCCGGAGAACGTATCCTACGCCATCAAGACGGCCTACCTGCGACCGCTTCTCGAGTCGGCAGGAGTCAACGCGGCGATTCCACAGGCACCGCCGGCCGCCGCTGCGCCGCTTGCCGACCTCGCGGCAAGAATAAAACCCTCCATCCTGCTCGTCATCGTGGAGTAAGCGAGAGCGCGAGTGATCAAGAGTCAGTTGACGCGACCAGCATCCGACGCCGGCGGCAGCACTTGAGCGTCCGGCAATCCTCCGCCCTCCAAAAGCTCGATAGCATGGCGCGCGCCCTCGAAGCTCGGGTGAACGTAGCGCATCACATGGCGTACGGCGCGGTCGCCCAGGAGCGCTTGCAGGGACGCAAAGTCGGCACCGGCCCGGGCTACACGGGTCGCGAACGTATGGCGCAGATCATGGAAACGCAACGGCGGAATCCCCGCACAGCGTACGGCCCGCGGGAACCCGCGTGTAATACCCTCCCGGATATCGCCGGGGTGGCCTGAAGCAATCACTCCACCAACGCCACCTGTCGAGCGCCGCCAGTCGGCAAGCAGATTCGCGAGCACCCTTGCCATCGGCACATCGCGTCGGCGCCCACCCTTACCGCACTCGACACGAAGGATGCCCGCGTCGAAATCGACGTGACGCCAATCGAGTGCGACAACCTCGCCAAGCCGCAAGCCCGCATAGAGCGCGATCTCGACTGCAACGCGAAGCCAGGGCGGGCAGACGGCCAGCAACAGGAGCTCTTCCTGCGGGCTCAAGACGCGCTCAGGAAGCGGTCCCGCGGCCAGGCGCGGTAGGCCGTCGAGCGGATTTCTCACAATTAGGTTCTCGCGCTCAGCAACCGCGAAAAGATGATGAAGGATGTCAAGCTCGGTGTTGACGGTGCGCGGTTTGGCGACGCGACCGGAAGGCCCGGGCGTCGACCTTCGCCATTCGATGTAACGCTCGATGTCCCCCCGGGAAATCTGAGCAAGCGGGCGAAGACCTAAGAACTCTCTTGGAGCACGCAAACAAGAGCGTTCCGCATGGTACGTCGCCGGCACCCGCACAGAGCGCATGCGATCCAGGTAGCGGTCCACATAATCGGCAAAACTCACCGAGCAGCGGCGCGGCGGAAGATGAAATACGCCGCGGCGAACCTCGTCCCGCATGCGCTCGAGCACGGCCTGCGCCTCACGCTTGCGCGGCCCGACAAGTCGGCGGACGCGGCGCCCCCTGGCGTCACGAAGATCGACGCCCCACAAACCGTTTCGCCGGAACAATCCCATACCATCCTCCCTACGTGGCTCACACAGTAGCACGTGCGCTCTTGTAGTGGGACTCTAAAAAAGCATCAGCATCCCTCCGCCGGATACGGCGCGCTCGGCCCAATTTATAGCTGGGGAGCCTCCCCTCCCACAACCAAGAATAGATAGTCTGGGGCCGGAGCTTCCACCTGCGCGCAAGCTCTGCGACGGTCAACAGCTCATCCCCATCTACGTGGGTATTCTCCCGCACCGCTTCTACTCCGGCGGCCCCTCGGCCTCCTCAGACGCACCAGCGGCCCCAACCTCGAGACCAGCGCGCACCTGCCCGAGCAAGGCTTCGAACCATTGACGATACGGCGGCTGGGCGAGCTCCAGATCACCAACCAGGTCGGCAAGCTTGGCGACATCGGCTTCCCGAGCGAGCGCCACAAATGGCTGCCATAAGGCCCCCGCCCGCTCATCGATAATGACATCTCCATAAAGAGCTGGACTGCTGCGCGAAGCCGCCTTTTCCCCAGCGCCGAGCGTCCCGCCATCCCGGGGTGCAGTGCCGCCGGCACTGGGCAGCAAGGGGAGCAGCCAAAACGTACGCCTACAGCCGGCGCGACACTCGCACGATGCGCGGGCCACCCGCCACCCGGAAACCACACGTTTAGGACCTTTGCGATTCCTCCGCATCTTCCTCTTCCCCGTCGTCGTCCTCTCCCAGCGGCTCAGAGAGCCCGCGCTTCACCTGGTCGAGCAAAAAAGCAAACCACTGCCTGTACGGGGGCTCAAGGAGCTCCGAATCACCGCATAGATCCGCCAGCTGCTCGAGCGTGGCACCTTCAGCAAGCCGCGCAATCGGCCGCCAGAAGGGCTCAGCTATGCCATCCAAGATCAATGAACTATACAGAGCCGGATCCGAACCAGCAGCAGCCTTCCCTTTCAGGTAACGCAGGCCCTGGCGGAGCAGCTCCACATCGACACCGCCGGCGCCGGGCGCGGCGCCCGATGGCGCAGCCGGCGCGGCCCTAGGCTGGGGACCAGGCGCAGACTGCGGCAGCGGAGCGCCAGGCGCAGGCGCCGGCACGCCGACCACAGCCGCACTGCCCTCGGGCGGAACCCGCAACCGCGTCATGATCTGGGGCATGATCTGCGGCAGAACCTGCGGCGCCAGCTCACGCAAGATCGAAGCCCAGAGAGGCTCGGCCTCCGTCGCACCGCCACCGCCGGCAGGACGCAGCAAAGTAGCAAGCTCAGGGAGCACGTCGCGCAACCCCGTGACCAGCTGCACAAGTTCAGATAGGGCGCCGGCTCCACCACGCGGGCCCCCTTCTTGGAGCCCCTGGAGCAGCATGCGGACATCTTGTATCTCCGCGCGCAGCGCCGCCAGCTCGGCATCCGGAGCTTTCGAGCGATCCAGCATCTTGCCCAGGACCGTCGAAACAAGCTGCGTCTGGCTGCGGATAAGCTCGGCCACAACAGAGGCCTCGCCCGCCGGCGGAGCCTGAGCTTGCGGGCCAGCCCCGGCCAAGCGAGCCTCCCGCTCGTCCAGCTCAGAGTAGGCCCGCTCGAGCCGCTTCAGCTCGAGCTTGTACTTCATCTCCTCCACGCTTTCGCGCATCGCCCGCAACGCGTCAGACGGCCCAGGAGGCACGATCTCACGCGCCCCCCGGTCCGACATCGATGGCGACGAGACGTCAGGTCGATGGTCAGCAGGACGAAGGCTCGCTAGTGAGGGGCTCGCTAG
>CAZHQK010000006.1:0-7695 GCA_964534795.1 uncultured Acidobacteriota bacterium | reverse complement strand
CAGCCTCGCCTCCTCCTCCGCCAGCGCGCCGGCCTGCGCCAGGGCTGCGAGCGCGCCCGCCATTTCCGGCACCTGCACTTCCGGGTGCCGGCTCCCGAAGCGCAACTGCAGGAACTGCACGAGAAACTCCAGATCCGTAATGCCTCCCCTGCCGAATTTGAAATCCACGTACGAGCGGCTCTCCCGGCTCTTTTCCGCCTCGATGCGCCGCTTGAGGCGGCGCAGCTCCTCATAAGACGCCTCGTCCCAGCCGTAGCCGTAAGCGATCTCGCCGACCGCAGCGCGCCAGCGGCGCGCGGCATCCTCCGCAGCCCAGAGCATACGCGAGCGCACGAGCGCCATCCTTTCCCACGGCTGCATGTAGCGGCGCGCGTAATCCATGAACCCTTGCCAGGAGCGCACCGGCAGGCCGCCGCTGCCTTCGGGGCGCAGGCGCAGATCGACGCGGTAGGCCACGCCCTCGCTCGTCACGCCCGCGAGCAGCTCGAGGATGCGCTCGGAGCGCGCCTCGAGTTCCCGCTGGATCGCGGCGCGCCTTTCCGGCGCGAGATCCTCCGGCGGATCGTCATACAGGAAGACCAGGTCCAGATCGGAGCTGTAATGCATCTGCCGGCCGCCCATCTTTCCGAGCGCGACGATGCGCAGCGGCGCGATCTCCTCGGGAGCGAAGGCCGACTCGGGCGCGCGCGCCAGCTCGGCGGCGGCGCGCACGACCGCCGCCGCGAGATCGCTCAATTCGCCGCTGATCTCGAGCGCGTCGGCCAGCCCGGCCAGGTCGCGGTAGGCGATGCGCACCATTTCCCGCTGCCGGTAGCGGCGGATCACGTTTTCCCGCTCGTCGCCCCGCGGCGAAGCGCCGAAGCGCCCGGCAAGCTCGCGGTACATTTCCTCCGCCGTGCGCCCCTCGTGCAGATGAATGCCGCGCGCCAGCGAATCGAAATATTCCGGATGGCGCACGAGCACCTGATGGCACAGGTTGCTGAGCGCGAGCAGGTTCGCCAGGCGCGCCAGGTGCGCGCGCCGCGATGCCAGAACGCGCAGGAAGGACACCCGGTTGCCCGTGGCCGCGGCGAAGCTCTCGAGCCTGTGCAGGGCCTGATCGGGATCGAGCGCGTCGCGCATCACCTCGAGCAGGGGAAAGACGATTTCGAGAAAGGCACGGCGCTCGCCCGGGCCGAGCATGCGCCCGTCGGGACCGAGCGCCATCAGGCGCAGGTTGCGCCAGGCCCGGTCGATATCGGCGAACCCGTACCCGGCGAGCAGCTCGCGCACCCGCTCGCGCGGCGTGCGCTCGCTCAAGAGGCGCGCGAATTCCTCCTCGCGCTCGCGCAGCCGCAGATATCCCGGCGTCAGGTAGACGCGCTCGACGATCGCGCGCACGCGCGCGCGCCGGGCGCCGAGGGCGGCGCGCAGCGCGTCGCCTGCAGGCCGGACGCCCCCATAGCCCAGCCCGCGCGCGAGCAGTTCGAGCTCCGCCGGCGACTCCGGAAGCGCCTCCCGAGGCGTCAGCGCCCGCAGCTGCAGGCGGTGCTCGACGGTGCGCTGCATGAGATACCCCAGCGCCAGCGGCGCGAGTTCGCCCTCGAGCAGCACCCGGGCTTCCGCCAGCGCCTCCAGGGCGCGCAGCGTCGAGCGCGCCCGCGCTCGGGCGTCGCGCGCCCCGGCGATCAACTGATGGAACTGCACGTAGAACTCGATGTCGCGGATGCCGCCCGGCCCATGCTTGAGATCCACGACATCCGAAGGCCCGGCGTGCTCCCGTTCCGCGCGGTGCTTGACCGTCTTGATCTCTTCCAGGGCCGCATCGTCCATCGGCCGCGCGAAGACGTACCTCTCGGCAAAGTCGGCGAAGCGCCGCGCGAGCTCGGGATCGCCCGCCGTCGGGCGCAGCTTGATCAACGCCTGGCGCTCCCACGCCTCGCCCCACGATTCGTAATAGGTCGTCAGGCTGTCGAGCCCCGGGACGAGCGGACCCGCGGCGCCGTAAGGCCGCAGGCGCATGTCGACGCGATACAGGAAACCCTCGGGACCCGGGCGCCCGAGGACCCGGACCAGCATCTCCCCCAGGCGCGTGAAGAGGCGCTCTTCTTCCCTGTCCGGGCTGTTGCGCCGGCAGAACATCAGATCGACGTCGGAACTGTAGTTGAGCTCGCCGCCGCCGAGCTTTCCCAGGGAGAAAACCGCGAATCCCTCCGGCGGCCGCGGCCCGGCGTTCTCCCCGAAAACCTGCGCCCGGCAGTGCTCGAGCACCTCGCCGATCACCAGATCCGCCAGCGCACTCAGCGCGCCGGCGGTTTCCTCGAACGAATCGAGCCCGGCGATGTCGCGATAGGCGATCTCGAGATAGGCACGCCGCTGATAGGCGCGCAGATCCTCGAGGAAATCGACCGCCGCGCCGTGCTCCTCTTTCCATCGGCGCCGCCGCTCGCGCGCATCGGCCGGTGACTCCACCGCCCGCGCCAGCCATCCGGTCCACTCCGGATGCCGGCGCAGCGCATCGAGCATCGGCGGCGAGATCACGAGCAGATTGGCCAGATCGACGAGGAAGGGGTCGGGGCAATCCTCGAGCCGGGCCGCCCCGCCGGCGGCGAGCTCTTCGAGCGCTGCCAGCGCCGCATTCGGTTCGATGCTCTGCCGGGCGACGGCGCGCAGGCGATCCCGCATGAAAGATCCTGTAACGGCGTGAGCTATTCCCGGCCGGATCCGCAGAGGACCTGCCGGAGCTGCTCCTTCCACAGCGGCAGCTCCGCCTCCGGGATCTGGCCCCCCGTCACGGTGGTGACGTAGAAGTTGTTCTCGGCCCTGGCGTTCCACGTGGCCACGCGGGCCGAATGGATGTTCAGGCCGCAGCGCGACAGCGCGCGCGTCATCAGATAGAGCAGTCCCTGAAGGTCGCGCGCGATCAGGTGCACGACCGTGTGCTCCTCGGAGAGGTCGTTGCGCAGGTCGATGCTCTCCAGGGGCACGGCCCGCGGCGGCTGCTTGCCCGCCTTGCGCAGAAACTCCTCTATCGGCAGCCCGCCGCCGAGAACCTCCTTGAGCGCCGCCCCGATGCGCCGCGCGCGGTTTTCCGAAACCTGCATCCCCGAGGCCGTGACCCAGAGAACGTCGAGCACAATGGGCCGCTCGGTCTCGACCGTGAAGACCTGCGCCTTGTAGATGTCGGCCCCGCAGCCGTAGAGGACGCCGGCGATGCGCGCCAGCATCCCGGGCATGGGATCGTCGTAGGCGCACACGGTCAGTTCCGAATAGGTATCGCCCGGTCGGTTGTAGAAGTCGAGCACGACCTTCTCGTCCGGCAGCCGGCTGAGCAGGCGCACGTGCAGCGCGATCTCGTCGAGCGAGTTGTTCAGCACGTAGCTCGCCGGCATCAGGGCGCAATGCTGCATGACGGCCTCTTCCTCGAGATCCTTGTAGCGCGTCAGCTTGCGGCGGATGCTTCCCAGGCGCTCCTCGACCGCGGCCGCGCCGACGGCGGCGCCGCCGTTGCCGGACAGGCAGTCCTGGACCCGGCGGTAGAGGTCCTCGAGATCGCGGTCGTCCATCGAGGTCCAGTTTTCTTCGGAAACCGCGCGCGTGTCGGCGTACGTGAAGACGTACAGGTGGCGCAGCACGTCGGGCGTGGCGATCTTGTCGGCCACGTCCCGGATCACGTGCGCCGATTTCAGGTCCTGCAGGCGCGCCGTGCGTACGAGCAGGATGTGATGGCGCACGAGCCGCTCGAGCAGCTCCTGCTTTTCCGGCGCGAGCTTCAGGCGCTCGGCGACGCGCGTCGCGATGGCGGCTGCGGTCTCGCAGTGATCCGTGCCGGGCACGAGCTTGCCCGCGTCGTGGATGAGCGCGGCCAGGCAGAGCACGTCGAAGTGCTGGCACTGCGCGGTCAGCTCGGAAAAGCGCAGCGCCGATGTGTCCGTGCCGTGAAGCAGGTCCTCGAGATACTCGATCATCTTGAGCGAATGCTCGCCCACCGTGTAGCGGTGCGCCGGGTCGGCGGGCACGAAGCGCATCGTGCGCGAAAAACCTTCGATGAAGCGGTCGATCAGCCCGGTGCGCACCAGCCGGCGCAGCGCGGGCGCGACCTGCTTCCCTTCCCGCAGGATCGCCAGGAAATTCCAGACCTCATCGGGGGCGGGCTCGGCGACCGCAAGCGCCCGGTCGCGCGAGTCCTCCAGCGACTGCATGTCTTCGGGCGCGATGGGGATGTCGTAGTGCTGCGACAGGTGCACGAGGCGCACCGGACCGGCGGCGCTTTCGGGGTCGAGATGCAGGCAGCCGTCCTGCAGGCGCACGCCCCCGAGATCGAGCGGGCCGGCGAAGGTACGGCGGATGGCGGCCTCGCGAAAAAGCTCGAGGGTCTCGGCATGCGCGTAGTGTTCCATCAACCACGCCTGCGCCGAGGCGGCGCCGAAATCGCGCGCGATGCGGTCCTGGTAATCGGCGATCAGGACGTCGGAGTGCTTGTGCGCCGTCAGGTGCAGCCAGTTGCGCGCGCGCCAGAACCACTCGGCGGCGCGCTGCACCGCCGCGAGGCGCGCCGCGGGGAGGCAGCCGCGCGCTTCGAGCTCGGCCATGAGCGAGTCGTCGTCGACGCCCAGCAGCAGCTTGTAGATCCAGCGCGCCCGGTGCAGATCGCGGAGCGAGCCCGGCCCTTCCTTGAGATTGGGCTCGACGTTGTACTGCGAGCCCGAGGGCTGCCGGCGCTCGCGCTCCGCCTGGTTCTTGAATTCGAGCACGAGATCGAGAGGAGAGAGATGGCGGCGCAGCGCGGTCGCAAGCGCGTCGGAAAGCCGGCGCTCGCCGCAGACATACCTGAGATCGAGCAGCGCCGTGCGCGTCGCGAGATCCCACGTCGGCACCTCGGCGGCGGGCCGGTAGGCGTAGCCGACGCGGATCTCGCGCAGCGAAAGGAAGACGTCCATGACCAGCCGGAAGGCCGTGTGCACCGCGGCTTCGACCCAGGGATCGCCCTCCTCCGAGGGGATGAAGGCGATGTCGATGTCGGAAAAGGGGCACAGCTCGCGGCGCCCGTAGCCGCCGGTGGCGGCGATCGCGAGGCCCGAGGCCGGGCCGGGCGCGACCCGCTCGGCGGCGCGCTCGCAGGAGAATTCGTAGATCTCGCGCAGCAGCCCATCGATCAACGCCGCGTGCGCTTCCATGAGTTCGCGGCTGCCGGCGGTGCGCGCGCCCGCGGGGAAAAGCTTCGCGCGCCCTTCGCGCAACTTGCGCCGCAGGTGCCCGATCTCTCTCTCCGGACTCATTCCGGCAGCCCCTCAGATGTCGTAGTAAAGGAAGTACTCGTAAGGATGCGGCCGCAGCCGCACCGGCTCCAGCTCGTGTTCCGTCTTGTAGCGGATCCAGGTGTCGATGACGTCCTGGGTGAAAACGTCGCCTTTGAGCAGGAAATCGTGATCGCGGGCCAGAGCCGCCAGGGCCTCGGCCAGAGATGCGGGCGTCGAGCGCACGGCGGCCTTCTCCTCGGGCGGCAGATCGTAGAGGTTCTTGTCGATGGCGTCCCCGGGATCGATCTTGTTCTGGATGCCGTCGAGGCCCGCCATGAGCAGTGCGGCGAAGGTCAGGTAGGGATTGCACGACGGGTCCGGGCAGCGGAACTCGATGCGCTTGGTTTCGGGATTCTTCGAGTACATGGGGATGCGTACGGCGGCGCTGCGGTTGCGCTGCGAGTAGACGAGGTTGACGGGGGCTTCGAAGCCCGGAACCAGGCGCCGGTAGCTGTTCGTGCTGGGCGCGGCGAAGGCAAGCAGCGCCGGCGCATGGTGCAGCAGACCGCCGATGTAGTAGCGCGCCGTCTGGCTGAGTCCGGCATAGCCGCGCTCGTCGTAGAAGAGATTGGCTCCCTTCTTCCAGATCGACTGGTGGACGTGCATTCCGGAGCCGTTGTCCTGGAAAAGCGGCTTGGGCATGAAGCTCGCGGTGAACCCCTCGCGCCGGCAAAGGTTTTTGACTATGTATTTGAACATCATCACCTTGTCGCCCATGCGCACGAGCGTGTCGTACTTCATGTCGATTTCGGCCTGGCCGGCGGTCGCGACTTCGTGGTGGTGGACCTCGCCCTCGATGCCCACCCGGCGCATGGTCAGCATGATGCGGCTGCGCAAGTCCTGGAAGGTATCCATGGGCGGGACGGGAAAGTATCCCTCCTTGTGGCGCGGTCTGTACCCCAGGTTCGGCCTTTCATCTTTTCCTGAATTCCAGATGCCTTCGCGTGAATCTATAAAGTAATACCCGAAGTTTGCGCCTTGGTCGAAGCGGATGTCGTTGAAGACGTAGAACTCGGCCTCCGGCCCCCAGAAGGAGATGTCGCCGATGCCGGTCGAAAGCAGGTATTTTTCGGCTTTGAGCGCGATGTAGCGCGGGTCGCGGCTGAATGGCTCCAGGGTCAGCGGGTCGCGGATCCAGCCGGTCAGGCTGAGGGTCGGGACATCGAGGAGCGGATCGACGAAGGCGGTTTCCGGATCCGGGAAGACGAGCATGTCGCTTTCCTGGATCTGGGCGAAGCCGCGGATGCTGGAGCCGTCGAAGCCGATGCCCTCTTCGAAGAGGGTTTCGTCGAGGCGGCGTGCCGGGATGGAAAAATGCTGCCAGATTCCCGGAAGGTCGATGAACTTGAAATCGACGATTTCGATCTTGTTATCTTTGACTATTTTAAGAACATCCTGGACGGTGGCGGCCATTTCGTCTCCTTAGAGGGAATCTTCCCCTCGCTCTCCGGTGCGCACGCGGATGGAGTCCTCGAGGGGGAGGATGAATATCTTGCCGTCGCCGATTTCGCCCGTGTAGGCGGCCTTGCGGATGGCCTGCACGGCTTCTTCGCACTGGTCGTCGAGGACGGCGACTTCGATTTTGATCTTGGCGAGCAGGTCGATGCTGTATTCCGACCCGCGGTAGCGCTCGACGCGTCCTTTCTGGCGTCCGGCTCCGCGCACGTCGGTGGCGGTCAGCCCGACCACTCCTATATCTCCAAGTGCTTCAATCACATCCTGCAATCTATGCGGTCTGATTATCGCCAGAATCAGCTTCATGACGTTATTGAAATTCTGCAACTTCGTCGATTCTTATATGTCAATCGCCATTCCGTTGGCCATCGATTGGCGCAAAGATAGCCACATTATGCAAAATGTCAATCTTTTTTTGCAAATATTGCATATTCCTTTCGATTTGCGCCGACGCCCGATGCGCCAGTGCCGGAGGCACGGCGGCTGGTAGCCGGGGGTGAGCCCCAGGCGAACCCCCGGAACGCAGCCCCCAGAATCGGGGATGCCCAATTCCGACATTGCGCCGACGTGCGATGCGCCAGTGCCGGAGGCACGGCAGCGGGTAGCCGAGGGTGAGCCGCAGGCGAACCCCCGGAACGCAGCCCCCAGAATCGGCGACGCCGAATTCCGACATTGCGCCGATGTCCGATGCGCCAGTGCCGGAGGCACGGCAGCGGGTAGCCGGGGGTGAGCCGCAGGCGAACCCCCGGAACGCGCAGCGATGCGGTTCGAGGTGATCGCACGGCCCCAGAGGGGCCCTGAGCAGGTAGCCGGGGGTGAGCCGCAGGCGCCCCCCGGAGCGTGCAGCGATGCGGTTCGAGGTGATCGCACGGCCCCAGAGGGGCCCTGAGCAGGTAGCCGGGGGTGAGCCGCAGGCGAACCCCCGGAACGTGGGCCGTGCATGCATCAAGCCCCGAAGGGC
>CAZHQK010000005.1:0-20017 GCA_964534795.1 uncultured Acidobacteriota bacterium | reverse complement strand
GGCACGCCGTGCCAGACCCGTGCGGCGCGCGGGACGTATCCGTCCCGGAGGGACGGAAGCTGGTAGCTCCAGGTGAGCGGAAGCGAACCTGGAGAAAAGGGAGCGCCATGCGACAAGCCCCGAAGGGCCGGCAGAAGGATGCATCGGAAAGGTCCGTCTGTCGGCCCTCCGGGGCTCGCCTGATCGATACGCACCTTCCCGGGGGTTCGCCTGCGGCTCACCCCCGGCTACCGGCTCAGGGCCCCTGTCGGGGCCCGTCGGTAGCCCTGGCACGCAGGCAGGGCCGCCGGCGCGAGGCGCGAGAACTACCTGCGCGTGCTGATGCCCAGGATGGTGTAAAGGCCGCAGAACCCCACGAGCCCGGTGAGCAGAGCGATGGCTCCGATCACGTAGGCCGCGATCGCCGTGGTGCCCGATACCGCGCCGGCCAGCCCCAGAACGATCAGAACCAGACCGATGACGATGCGCAAACCGCGATCCCAACCGCCCACGTTGCACTTCATGGCGAACCTCCTCCCGATCGATTCCACTCCGCGACATGGTAGCACATGCGCGGCAGGCGGGCGCGGCAAAGCAGGCTCAGAACGCGTACTTGACGGCGATCTCGATTTGGCGCGCCCCTACGGCCTGCATGCCGCCCAAGGCCGGCGACAGAATGCGAAACACCCGATTCAAGGGCACTCTCCCTCGCGGACCCTACGGAACATTGCGGCGGGCTGCCATGCCATCGGACCATGGATCTGAGGATCACGAGGGTGACATCCCCGACGTCAGGCGGGGGCCACGGTGCGCTCCAGCACGGCTGCAATGCGGCGGATCTGCGCCATCAGCAGAGCGAAGTCCTCGGGCACGATGGACTGGTAGCCGTCGGAGAGGGCTTCCTCGGGGCGGTGGTGCACCTCGATCAAGAGGCCGTCGGCCCCGGCGGCGACCGCGGCGCGCGACAGCGGGAGCACCTTTTCCCGCCGGCCGGTCCCGTGGCTCGGGTCGACGATGATCGGCAGGTGGCTCAGGCGCTTCACTGCAGGGATCACGCTCAGATCGAGCGTGTTGCGCGTGTGGTCGGCGAAGGTGCGGATGCCTCGCTCGCACAGGATGACCCGGTAATTTCCTTCCGCCAGGATGTATTCGGCGGCCATCAGGAGTTCGTCGAGCGTGGCGGAAATCCCCCGCTTGAGCAGGACCGGTTTCGAAGCCTTTCCCGCGAGTCGCAGCAGGGAGAAATTCTGCATGTTGCGCGCGCCGATCTGGATGATGTCGGCGTAATGCTCCACGAGCTCCATGCTCTCGCCGTCGACCGCCTCGGTCACGATCTTCAGGCCGAACTCTTCGCGAACATCCCGCAGTATCCTGAGACCCTCTTCGGCCAGCCCCTGGAAGCTGTAGGGCGAGGTGCGCGGCTTGTAGGCCCCTCCCCGGAAAAAACGCGCGCCCGCCCGGCTGACGGCCGCGGCGATGGCGAACGCCTGTTTCCGGGACTCCACGGCGCAGGGGCCGGCGATCACGGCGATTTCCGTGCCGCCGATGGCGGCCCCGTTTCCCAGATCGATGACCGTCGTTTCTTCCTTGATCTCCCTGGAAACCAGCTTGTAGGGCTTGGAAACGGGAATGCACTCCGCGACTCCCGGCATCGCCTCGAGCGGCGCGGCTTCGACCGGCCCGCGATTGCCCGTGATGCCGATGGCCGTGCGCATGCTGCCGGGGATCGGATGCGCCTTGTAGCCCATCTCCTCGATCTTGCGGCACACGGCGGCTATCTGCTCGGCACTCGCCTGCGCATGCATCATCACCAGCATGGAATCTTCTCCCTTGAAACCGCGAGTCTATGGGATGCGGGTCCCGCCGATCAAGTGCCTACCCGCAAAAAACCCTCAAGCGCGGCGCACCCCGGCAGATATGTAATACATGGCGGGCGCGCACGACGGGGTGGAAATCCGGCCCCAAAACGGTTATCGTGTGCGCCGGCACACCGATTCGATTGCAAGCGAGGAAGCAAGTGATTGGAAATATCCTGGTCGTGACGGCATTGTTGGCGGCCCTGGCGCCGCAGGCTCCCAAACCGCAGACCGGCACGCCGCCGCAGGCGCCGCCGAGCCCGGCGAGCAAGGATTACGTGATCGGCGTGGAGGACGGCCTTTCCATCTTCGTCTGGCGCGAGCCCGACCTGTCGGTCAAGGAAACCACCGTCCGCCCCGACGGCAAGATCACCATCCCCCTGATCAACGACATCCAGGCAGCGGGCCTGACCGCGGATCAGCTGCAGCAGCAGATCACGGAAAAACTCAAGGATTTCATCGCTTCCCCCAGCGTCACCGTGGTCATCACCAAGATCGTGAGCCAGAAGGTCTCGATCGTGGGAGAAGTCAACTCGCCCGGGGTCTATCCACTCGGTTCCCCCATGACCGTCCTCGAGCTGCTCGCGCGCGCCGGTGGATTCCGCGAGTACGCCAAGAAGAAGAACATCACCATTGTGAGGCAGGAGGGCGGCCGCACGCTGCGCTTCAAGTTCAACTACAAGGACGTCTCCGAGGGGAAGCACCTCGAGCAGAACATCACGCTGAAGAGCGGCGATATCGTAATCGTGCCCTGACCGTGCGGCACGCCGTGCCGGACCGCGAGCTCATTGCTTCAAGCCACCGGTCCTGCGCGGCGCGCGGGGCGTACCTCCATCCGGGGCTGCCGGCCCTCCGGGGCTTCGTTCATTGATACGCCCCTTTCCGGGGGTTCGCCTGCGGCTCACCCCCGGCTACCGGCTCAGGGCCCCTGCCGGGGCCTCTTGATCGCCCCGAACCGCATCGCCGCCATTTCCGGGGGTTCGCCTCCGGCTCACCCCCGGCTACCGGCTCAAGGCCCCTGCCTGGGCCGAATTGCCACCGGTCCTGCTCGGGGCGCGATCTACTTCGCGACGATCACCGCCGGGGCGCCCTTGTCGCGCACGAGCTTGTTGAATGCGGCCAGGTCGCTCTCGAAAACCTGCTGCAACCGGCCGAGAAGACGCGCCAGCTCGGGCTTCAAATCCTCGAACCTCTGCCTGCAGCCGGCGGTGGGCCTGCCGTCGGGGCCCGCCACCTCGTTGTAGAGCTTGACCCACTGGTTGTCTAGCCTGCCGGGGAAATTCAGAGCATCCTGGCCGCCCTCGCCTCGAAGCTGCGTGAGCTCGCCTTCGATCGCCGTCAGCTTGTCGCCGAGCGCCCGGGCCGCCTCGATCGCCTCTCGCCCGTAACCGCCCTTCTCCAGCCGTTGCGCCGTCTCATTGGCCTGCCGGCGCACGTCGCGCAGCTTGAGCAGGTTGTCATAGAGCTCCTTGACGCGCGCGCCCACCTGGCGGGCCAGCTCGAACTGCTCCTGGTACTCGGCGTCGGTCGCGCCGTTGCGGGGATCCTTCAGCAGCTGCAAAGGCTGCGACTGGCTGAACGCGCCCGCACGCAGGCGCACCTGATAGGTGCCGGGCACCGCCTTGGGACCGCCGCCGGCTCCTCCCCAGAGCACCGTTCCGGGCGGGATCGTGAAGATCGGCTCCAGGGTGGCGTCCCAGGCGAAGCGATTCAGGCCCCGACGGACGGACAGGCGCGCATCGCGCCTCCCCGTGTCGCCTTCGGCCTGGGGCTGCGTGGTAAAGGCACGCAGCACGTTCCCCTTCGCATCCAGGATCTCGAGCACCACCGGCTCCTTGGGGACCTCCGCGAACCACGCGTTGATCTCCGCCGAAAAGCCGGGCGCGCGGTAGGCTGGCCTGGGCGCGAAAAGAAATATGCGCGCCTGCGTCGTCTTCTCGTCGATCTGGTGCAGCGGGGTCAGGTCGTCCAGAATCCAGAACGAACGCCCCTGCGTGGCGACCACGAGATCGTTGCGATGGACCAGCATGTCCGTGATCGGGGTGACCGGCAGGTTGAGCTGGAACTTCTGCCAGCGCACACCGTCGTCGAACGATATGTACATCCCGAATTCGGTGCCCGCATACAGCAGGCCTCGGCGCGCCGGATCCTCGCGCACGACGCGCACGAAATGGTTCGCCGGGATGCCGTTGCTGCCGTCGGTGATCAGGTCCCAATGAGCTCCGTAGTCGTTGGTACGGAAAACGTAGGGCCGGAAATCGTCCTCGCGATAGCGATGCACGGCCAGGAAGGCGCGCCCCGGGTCGTGCGCCGACAGCTCGATCATGTTGACCGTACCGCGCTCCGGCATTCCGGCGGGCGTGATGTTCGCCCAGGTTTTGCCGTTGTCGCGCGAGAGGTGGACGAGCCCGTCGTCGCTTCCGGCCCACAGCAGCCCGCGCACTTTGGGCGACTCCTCGAAGGCGAAGATCGTGCCGAAGACCTCGACCCCCGTGTTGTCGCGCGTGATCGGCCGGCCCGAATAGTCCTGGAAGGCCTTGTCGTTGCGCGTGAGATCCGGGCTGATGGTCTCCCAGCTCATGCCGCCGTCGCGCGAGCGGTGCACGAACTGCGAGCACGTGTAGACGATGTCGGGGTCGTGGGGCGAGAGGCGTATGGGGGCGTTCCACTGAAAGCGGTACTTGAGGTCGGCCGCCCGCTGGCCGGTGGCCGACTCGGGATAGACCATGACGTTGCGCACCAGGCCGGTCTTGACATCCAGCCTGGTGAGCATTCCGCCGTAGCTCCCGGCGTAGACGATGTCGGGGTTGCGCGGGTCGACGGCGATGTGCCCGCTTTCGCCGCCACCGACCTGATAGAAGCCCTGCCCGCGGCTGGGCACGGAAGCGGTGCTGTTGTCCTGCTGCGCGCCGTAGACGCGGTAGGGGAACCGGGTGTCGGCGGTCACGCGATAGAACTCGGCGGTGGGCTGGTTCATCTGCCCGCTCCAGGAAAGGCCGCCGTTCAACGACACGTTGGCACCGCCGTCGTTGCCGTTGATCATCTTCGCCGGATCATCGGGATCGATCCACAGGTCGTGATTGTCGCCGTGAGGCGTCCGGATGGTCTGGAAGGTGCGGCCGCCGTCGGTCGATTTGTAAAAGCCGGTGTTGAGCACATAGACCGTCTCCGGGCTCTTGGGATCGGCGTAGATATGGATATAGTACCAGGCACGCTGCAAGAAGCGGCGCTCGCCGTTGATCTTGCGCCAGCTCGCGCCGCCGTCGTCGCTGCGGTAGATCCCGCCGCGATCCTCGGGAGCCTCGACGAGAGCCCAGACGCGCTCCGGCATGGCCGGAGAGACGGCCACGCCGATTCTTCCCACCACTCCGGCCGGCAGGCCCCCGGAGAGCTTCGTCCAGGTGTCGCCGCCGTCGGTCGTCCGGTACAGGCCGCTTTCCTCGCCGCCGCTGTCGATGGTCCAGGGCTTGCGTTCGACGGTCCACATCGCGGCATAGATGACGCGCGGATTGCTGCGGTCCAGCGCCAGATCGACCGCGCCGGTCTTTTCGCTGACGTAAAGCACCTTCTCCCAGCTCCGGCCGCCGTCGCGCGAGCGGAAGACGCCGCGCTCCGCGTTGGGCCCGAAGATATGGCCGAGGGCCGCCACATAGACGAGGTCGCAGTTCGACGGATGCACCAGGATCTTGCCGATCTGGCCCGATTCGCGCAGGCCGACGTGTTTCCAGGTTTTGCCGGCATCGGCCGACTTGTATATGCCGACACCCGGCGAGATGTTGCCGCGCGGGCAGGCCGAGCCCGTGCCGACGTAGACGACATTGGGATCCGATTCCGCCACCGCCACCGCCCCGATCGACCCGGCCTCGAAAAAGCCGTCCGAGACGTTCGTCCAAGTCAGTCCCGCATCCCGGGTTTTCCACACGCCGCCTCCCGTCGAGCCGAAATAATAGGTCAGCGCGTCGCCGCGCACGCCGGCCACCGCCGTCACGCGGCCGCCCCGGCTGAAGTCCAGGAGCCGGTAGCGCATCCCGCTGAACAACGCGGGATCGACCGTCACATTGAAATCGGCCCTGCTCTGCTCGAAGCCCAGCCCGGCCGTGGCCAGCAGAAAGAAACCAAAAAGAATCGCCGCCGTGGTTCTTCTCATGGTCCGTCCTCCAGGAATCAAGACTCGCATCGAGGGTATCCGCTGGCGGACATTTTGCATTTCCTGCGGGCGCCAAGGCAACTGCTTTCAGCTGCGGCCCGGCGCGCGCGATTGCAAACGCAACCCGAAGCGGTTATGCTGCGTGCTGATCAGCCTGGAGGTTTGCCATGGTTCGACGGACGGCGGCACTGCTAGCGTTCTGCATCCTGTGCGCTTTCGCTCTTGCGGCGGAGGAGAAGATCGATTCCGCCGCCAACTGGAAGATCCGCCAGGAAGGCACCGAGAATTCCCAGGTCATGCGCATCGTGCATTTCCTGACCGACGTCTACGGCCCGCGCCTGACGGGTTCGCCCAATCTCAAGGCCGCATGCGAATGGGCGGTGCGGCAGATGCAGGAATGGGGTCTCGAGAACGGTCATCTGGAACCGTGGGACTTCGGGCATCCCGGCTGGGCGAACGAGAAATACTCGGCCCACGTGACGGCGCCCTACAAGGATCATCTGACCTGCGAGGTGGTCGCCTGGACTCCGAGCACCAAGGGAGTGGTGCGCGCCCAGGCCGTTCAGATCGTGCCGCCAGATCGGCCCACGCAGGAGGCACTGACGAAGTATCTCGAGTCGGTGAAGGAAAAGGTCAGGGGAAAGATCGTGCTGGTCGGCGCCCACCGCCCGGTTCCCATCACCTTCAACGCGCCCTACAAGCGGCGCGAAGACGCCGAGGTGCGCGCCCAGTACGATCCCGAAAACCCGGCGCCCCCTGCGGGCCCGCCGCGCGCGCCCCAGCAGCCCGAGGCGCCCCGGGAAGGCCCGCGGCCGCTCGAACCCCGGCAGGTGGAAGAACGGATCGACGCCTTTCTGCTTTCGGCCGGAGCGCTCGTGCGCGTCAACGACGCTGCCCGGGAACACGGCCAGATCCGGGTTTTCGGAAACCGGCTCTACGACCCCGACAAGGTCGTGCCCGCCCTGGTCGTGCGCAACGAAGACTACGGCCGCATCTGCCGGGTCCTGGCCGACGGCACGCCCGTCGAAATGGAGGTCGAGATCGTCAATACCGTCTATCCCGAGGGCCGGACGGCCTACAACGCCGTCGCCGAGATCCCGGGCACGGACAAGAAGGACGAGATCGTGATGCTCGGGGGACACATCGACTCGTGGCACGGAGCGACGGGCGCAACCGACGATGCCACGGGCGTGGCGGCCATGATGGAAGCCGTGCGCATCCTGCAGAAGCTCGGCCTGCGGCCGCGGCGCACCATCCGGGTCGCGCTCTGGGGCGGCGAGGAACAGGGCCTGCTCGGTTCTCAGGCTTATGTCAGGGAGCATTTCGGCACCTTCGAGTCGCCCAAACCGGAGTTCGAAAAGTTCGTGGCTTATTTCAATATTGACTCGGGCACGGGGCGCGTGCGCGGCGCCTCGATCTTCGGGCCGCCGGAGGCGGCCGCCGTCCTGCGCGCCATCCTGCGACCCTTCGAGGATCTCGGGGTCATGGGGGCTGTCGCCACACGCAGCCGCAACCGCGGCGGCACCGACAGCACATCGTTCAACTGGGCCGGCCTGGCCGGCATCGGCATGTCGCAGGACCCGATCGAATACCAGACGCACACCTGGCACACCAACCTGGATACGTACGAGAGGGTGAGCGAGGAAGACCTGAAGAAGTGCGCCATCGTGGTCGCCTCGGCCGTCTATCACCTCGCCAACCGGGAAGAGATGCTGCCGAGATTCACCAAGGAGAACATGCCGGCGCCGGTGCCAGAAACCCCGCCGGCCCGCCCCACGAATCCTTAGGCTCAAGTCAGGACTCGATCGCGGGAGTGCGCCATGCCCGAAAGCGAAGCGCAATCACCGGCCGGCGTGAAGCTGTCGGTCGTCATTCCCGTATACAACGAGAAGAACACGATCCTGGAGGTGTTGCGGCGCGTGCGCGCCGTCGACCTGCCGAAGGAAATCATCGTGGTCGACGACTGCTCCACCGACGGCACGCGGGACATTCTCAGGAGCCTGCCGCCGGAGAGCGATCTCAAAATCGTCTTCCACGAGCGCAACCAGGGCAAGGGGGCGGCGCTGCGCACCGGGTTCGCGGCGGTCACCGGCGACATCGTCGTCGTCCAGGACGCCGACCTGGAATACGATCCCGCGGAATATCCCACGCTGATCCAGCCGATCCTGGCAAACAAGGCGGACGTCGTTTTCGGCTCGCGCTTCCTCGGCGGCCCCCACCGGGTGCTGTTCTTCTGGCACTCGGTGGGCAACAAGGTCCTCACCACGCTCTCGAACATGTTCACCGACCTGAATCTCACCGACATGGAAACCTGCTACAAGGTATTCCGTGCCGACGTCCTGCGGCGCATCCGCCTGCGCGAGAATCGCTTCGGGTTCGAACCGGAATTCACCGCCAAGGTGGCGCGCGCCCGCTGCCGGGTTTACGAGGTCCCGATCTCCTACAGCGGCCGCGACTACTCAGAAGGGAAGAAGATCACCTGGAAGGACGGCATCGCCGCCCTCTATTTCATCATCAAGTACCGCTTCGTGGACTGAGTTTCGGTGACAGGCTACTCAACCCCGAAACTCCTCAGACGCGGGCGAGGTGGATGGCGGCGGCACCGAACAGCAGGCGCCTGACGCGCACCTCAACGAATCCGGCTTCCTTCAAGATCGCGGCCAGCTCTTCGGCCGGGTAGAATCTGGGAATGGTGGTGCCCAGGTAGGCGTAGCCTGCCCGGGATCCCGAGATCAGCGCCCCCACGCGCCGGACGACCAGGCGGATATAGGCGTGGAAGAGCGCGCGCACGATGCGGGAGCGGGGCTGGCTGGTTTCCAGATTGACGAAACGGCCTCCCGGCCTGAGCACGCGGCGGAACTCGGCGAAGGTCCGGACCAGGGCGGCGCGGGAAAGGTTGATATTGCGCGTTGCGAAAGAGATCGTGATCAGGTCCAGGCTGGCGTCGGCGAAAGGCAGGGCCTTGACGTCGGCGAGAACGAAATCGATGTTCCGGCCGGAGGGCTTGGCCGCAGCCCGGGCCAGCATCGGCCGGCAGAAATCCAGCGACATGACCCGCGTCTCTGCCGGAGCAAGGGCGCGCAGGTTCGCCGCCAGCTCGCCGGTGCCGGAGCAGGCATCCATCCACGCCCGGCCGCCCTCGGCGGCGGCAAGCCGCGCGGCCTTGCGCCTCCAGTGCGCGTCGAGTCCGAAGGTCAGGACCCGGTTGACCAATTCGTACGTCGGCGCAACCTCTGCGAACAGCCTTTGCAGCGGCTGCAGGTTTTCCAATTCGCTTTTCATGGCCGCCCGAATGGTATCCGGTTTCGGCGCCCGGGCCAAGGCCCGCAGGCCGCAACCGGCGATGGATGCCGGTTGCTTGCGCCGGAAGCCGGCGGCGGACGGATGCGACGGCGCATCGAGGTGAGGGCGCACATGGTCAAGGCGGCCGGCGCGCCCGCTCGCCCGCGGGCCGCGCTCATCGAAAACGGCGAGCGTCCCCCTTTTTGGTGCTGCGCTCGAGCCAACGGTTGTAAAGCCACGTGCTCGCAGCGGAAGCGAATCCGATTCCCATCAGGACCAGCCATCCGAGGGCCGCATGCGCGGGAACCAGGTCGAGCAGGCCGTCCGGCCGCACGACCGCATCCCGGCACATGATGTAGATGCCCATGCCGAGCCGCCCCAGATATATGACGACAAAGCTGGCCATGGCATAATAGGCCGCCCGCTCGAACAGCTCCGTGACGTTGGCGACCCAGAACGACGGTGGAAACGGCCGGACCGGCGCTTGTCTTTCGGTAGGAACTTGTGTCATAGATCCCCGTGTCGAGAAAAGCGGCAGAGGCGAACAAGCCTTCGGAGGCGGCAGAATAGCATCGAATCGGGGTGAAATCACCGGGAAACCCCGCGTCCGGCAGGCGCGCGGGCCTGGCGTTCCCGCTCTGTCCGGCCGGCGCAGTGCCCCATCCCGAGTCGGCAGGCTTGCTCCCCTGTAATTGTTCTCGAATGAACCGAAAACGCGGAATATAAGGCCGCAGGGTCTCTCAACGGCGAGGAAACCATGCAAAGAAGCTCCGGATTTCATCGGAAGGCATCGGTCGCGGTCGGCGCACTGCTGGCGTGCGGGTGGCTGCTGTGGGCGAACGGATGCGGGCGCGGGCGGCTGCCGGCATCGAGCGCGCGCTTTCGCAGCTCAGGCAGGGCGAGGTCCCCTTGGTGGTGCTGACCAGTTCGTGCTGCGCCCGGCGCTACCGGCTGCGGGAGCTCGACCCACGCGCCGACGAGGTCAAGCAGGGCATCCGCCTTGCCCCGGGCGCCTCCGCCATCCCGGTATTCGGTCTGGATGCCTGGGGCGAGCTAGGGCCCATCAACTCGCCGTACAAGGGCCTGCCTTATCAGTACCAGCAGCACACGTTCGTCTCGGGCCTGCTCGTGCTGGCGAATT
Source organism: uncultured Acidobacteriota bacterium (assembly GCA_964534795.1). GTDB lineage: Bacteria > Acidobacteriota > UBA6911 > UBA6911 > UBA6911 > CAZHQK01. Next base: position 9,612 of record CAZHQK010000005.1, on the reverse strand, counting down.
GAGTCGCCGCACAATGCGCGCGAAGCTGCCCGCTCAGCGGGCGTCGGGAGGAATTCCGGGAATCCAGTGCGGCATGCCGATCACATGCCCGGAACTCAGCTCGCTTCGCTCGCCGGCTTTAGGGGCAAAGGGGTCAAGGAACAAAGGGGAAAGACCGCTCAGCTCGAATCACCACGCCGCCATCCCGACTGCCATGTATCCACCATATGCCTGAAAAGGGGACGACAACCATGGAAGTGATGGAAATGGAATTCTTCTACGAGATATTCGACCCTTCCCTGCCGCGCCACGGCCCGGGGGACGACAAGTGGACGCAGAAGGCGCTGGAGGTGCTCCTGCCCCCGGGGGAAAAGCGGCGCGGCACAGGTGAAGGGAGAACGCTGAAGGTCCTCGACCTTGGATGCGGGACCGGTCCGCAGACGATCGTCCTGGCCCGCGCCCTCGGCAGCCCCATCCTCGCCGTCGACAACCACGAGCCGTACCTTGCGGAACTCAGGCGCCGCGCGCAGGCCACCGGCGTCCTGGACGTGCTCGAAACGCGTCTCGCGGACATGCGGCAGCTCCGGCTCCCGCCGGGCTCGTTCGATATCGTCTGGTCGGAAGGGGCACTTTACGTCCTCGAATTCACTAAAGGCCTCGAGGTCTGCCGCGACCTGCTCGCTCCCGGAGGGCTGATGGCAGTCACCGAGCTCTGCTGGCTCCGCCCCGACCCTCCGCAAGCGTGCCGGACGTACTTCGAGCGCGAATACCCCGCCATCATGGACATTCCAGCGAATCTCGCCGCCATCGAAAAGAGCGGACTCGAGATAGTCGGGCACTTCACCCTGCCCGAGTCCTCGTGGCTGGATAACTACTATGCTCCGCTCGAAGCGCGACTGCGCTTGCTGCGGCGCGAGTACGCGACCGACCCCGGGAAGCTGGAGATGATCGAGGGAGTCCAGGCCGAGATCGACCTCTATCGCCGATACTCGAGCTGGTACGGATACGAGTTCTTCATGATGCGTCGGCAGTAGCAGGGGCTCTCGTTCGGCGCCCCCTTTTGTCGCGCCCCCCGCAGCCCGGATCGGGGAGAATTCCCGCGCCGATCCGCAACCGGCGGCGCCGTCTGTCCGTCCCTCGTTGCGCTTCTCGAGCCGCAATCCGAGATCGAACGGTATCGCCGGGGCACAGCCTCCCGGGCGGAGTTTCGGGGTTGAGTAGCCTGTCACCGAAATAAGATATCCTTTTCACCGCGGCTCGCGGCGGGGGCCGAGTGCGCGCTCGGTCCGGGCAAGCACCTGCAAAACGACCTCGCACACCTGCTCGGGCGCAATCGCCTGCATGCAGGTTCTCTCTCGCGGGCACACGCTCAGGTAGCAGGGGCTGCAGTCGAAATCGGAGACGATCTTGGCGCCGCGGCCGTACAGCTCGATCTCCTGGTGGCAGGTGGACCCGAGGATGACCACCACGGGCACGCCGAGGCCGATGGCCAGGTGCATGGCCAGCGTGTCGCCGGTCACCACTAGATCGCAGTTGCCGACGATGCCCGCGAAGGCACGCAGCGGGTTGTCGTTCCCGGTGTCGATCACCGGACGGCGCGCCGCCGCCCGGATGCGCGCGTTGCGCTCGACTTCCGCCGGCCCGCCGAGCAGCAGAATCCGGGCGCCCAGCCTTTCCGCCAGCAGATCGGCGAGCCCGATGTAGCCTTCCTCGGTCCATTTCTTGGTGGCGAAGACGGCGCCCGCCCCGGTGTTCAGCCCGATCTTCAGATCGGAATCCGCAACGCCCAAGGCCGCCAGCTTCTCCCGTGCCGCGCCGATCTCGGCGGACAGGTCGGGAAACACATACTCCTGCGGGCCGGGGTAGGGCAGCCCGGCGCATTCGAACACCAGCTCCGGATAGGTCTTCGTGTTGATGCGGAACTTGAGAGTGTCGTCGATGCCCAGCTCGAACATGTACTGCGACGCGCGGTCGAGCGGCATGACATTGCCGTAGGCGCTCATGCCGAAGCCCGCCTTGTGCGCCGCCCGGACCTTCATCGCCAGGGCCGTGGCGCGCGCCTCCTTGTCGAAGCAGTAGAGCCGGTCGAAGGTCTCGCACTCGAGCCGGAGAACGTTTTCGCAGTCGTAGGCCAGGAGCCGGTCGATCTCGCCGATGCCCTCGAGCAGCGGCGCCGCGCCGGGGTCCGTGAGCCAGGTGATGTGCGCCTCGGGACAGGCCCGGCGCAGGCCGCGCAAGAGCGGCGTGGTGCGCAGCACATCCCCCACGGCCGCAAGCTTGATGATCAGAATGCGCTCGCCGAAGGGCGCGTAATGGGGACACCCGTCGCATGCGCGCCGGAACCGGCACGGCTTGTGCCCGAGAAAGTGACGGCAATCGTAACGTACCAACATGATCTAACCTGCTCGCAGGCCCGCGCTGCGCAGCCGCAGCCAGACCAGCAGGAGATAGAGAAAGCGGAAGGGCACGAGCAGCACCTTGAGCACCACGAGGGCCGACAGGGCGGCGGCGCGCAGCCGTCCCGGCCGCGAACCCACACGCGCCCGCCCCGCCAGGCGGCGGGCCAGGAACGAAAGCCACGCCCGCAAGGTGAACTCGAAGCAGTCGTTGTTCTCGTTGAAGATATACCTGCGGCGCACGCCGAGCAGGAAGGCGAAGCACTTGATCTTGCGGTAACTCGGGTCGCCCGTGAAAAACAGGACCAGGGCGTCGTAGCGTGCGCGCCGCAGCCGGCGCAGATGAGCGCGCCAGCCGCGCGTTTCGGCGTGCGTGAGCACCTCGGCGATGCGCGCCTGCCCGAGAAAGCGGCGCAACACCTCGGGCCGCTCCCTGCAGAACAGGGTGTAACGCGGATTGCGGAACACCCCGTCGGCGTCGAGCCGCTCCAGGGCGCGCAGCACGTGCTCCGGCTCCGCCGACTGGATGACGAGCACGCTTTCGCCCGCATGCCGGGGAGCCGCAGCGGCCGAAGGCGCCGGGGCCGCGAATTCCCAGTGGTCCCGGGGGAGCGGATGCCGCCGGCGGAACATCCAGTAGCGCGGCAGCGAGCGCCAGGTCAGGCGAAACATTCCGCCGTCGCCCGAATCGATCTCGATCCTGCGCGCGCCCATGCGCAACGCGAGCCACTTCATGCGCCGGAAGCCCCGCTCGCCGGTCCAGAAAGCATGCACCACGTCCCAGCGCCGGGCGCGCAACGCGCGCACAGTTCTCCGCTCCGTCTCCTGCGAGAGCGCCACGACATGCACGCCCTCGAGATCCCGGTACGTTTCCAGGCCGGCCGGATCGTCACGGCGCAGAAGGGTCGTTTCCGGCTCGGGATAGATCCTGCCGGCCAGGATGTCTTCCAGCTTCCGGCGGACGCGCTTCGGAGAAGCCGTCTCGACAACGAGTACGCGTGTCATCCCACGATCCCGGTCCCGCCCGCCGCGTGCAGCACCCGGGCCTCCCGCGGGCCGAGGCCCAGGCAGCGGCGGTAGAGATCATCGAGGCTTTCGGCCGCCCGTTCCCAGCTGTGGTGGCGCTCGGCGGTCGCCCGGCCCTGCATGCCGATGCGCGCGCGCAGCTCCGGATCCTTCAGGAGCCGGACGACGTGCGCGGCGAAGTCATCGGCGCTGTCGGCCACCAGGATATTTCCCCCGTCTTCGGCGTGCAGGCCGGCGGCCGCCAGCGGGGTGGCCACCACCGGCAGTGCCATGCCCCAGGCTTCCAGGATCTTGCCGCGAATGCCCACACCCAGGCGCAGGGGCACGACGTAGACCGAACTGGAAGCCATCCAGGGCCGGATGTCAGGCACATACCCGGTGACCCGCACGCCGGCGATCGACTCCAGTTCCCGGATCTCGCGCGGCGGGCTGTTGCCGACGACGAGCAGCTCCGCGCCGGGCACCTCGGCCCGTATCCGCGGCAGAACGGCGCCGCAGAAGTATAGCATCGCATCGACGTTGGGGTGGTGCTGGAAGTAGCCGACGAAGACCATCCGCTCGTTGTCGGCGCGCCGCCCTGCAGGCCGGAAGTAATCCAGGTCCACCCCCGTGGGGATGACGTGCAGCGCGACGCCGCGCGAGAATCTTGCGAGCGCCTGCCGGTCGGCTTCGGTCATGAGGATCGCGGCATCCACGCGCCCGAGCAATCGGATCTCGCGCTCCAGGACCTGGAGGTAGTTGTAGAACCAGCGCAGCTTGAGCCAGGGCCGCCGCTCCGTCCGGGCGCGGCGCGCGCAGGCCGCAAAGTCCACCTCGTGCTTGGTCAGCAGAATCGGTATGCCGAGCTCGCGCCGCGCGTAGCATGCCATCTGCGTGTATTCCAGCTGCACGAGGTCGAAATCCTCGTGCTCCAGGCACGATCGCAGCGCCGCCTCCATCTCCGGGGTGCGGAACTCGTCGAAGGGTTCGTAAGGAAACCAATGCCAGCGCGCCGGCGGGCGGCGCCGCACGGCGACGACGCGCTCGCACAATCGCTCCGTCTCCGGGAGGAACTCCCGCTCGTCGTCGCTCTCGAGAAAGGTGAGCAAAGTCACCCGGTAGTGCGGCGCGATGCGCTTCAGGAGCTGGAACATGCGGCCGGCTCCCGCATGCCGGCCCAGGTGCGGCAGATAGGCGGTCAGCCACAGCACGCGCGGCCGCTCCCCGGCGGCCGGAGCGGTGCGCGACCGCGCTCGCGCGTAGAAAAGCTCGGGCTCGGCCGAAAGCGCGAAGATCTCACCGTCGCCGAGAACCGCCCGGTAGGGGGCGCGCAGGCGCGCGCGCGCGACCGCCGGCAGGCGCAGCGCCGCCCGGAGCAGGGCGCGCCACACCGCAAGGCCGCGATCGCGCGCCAGCCGGTAGCAGTTCCACGGCAGCAGGAGTACGTGCGCAAGCAGCAACGTCCAGCTCGAAATGTTCTTCCACGTAAATAGCAGCTGGTTGCGCACGACGAGGGCCTCGAGGGCGGCGGGCGCGAAACGCCGGCTGCTCGAAGCCCGGTGCCGGTGATAGACGACGGACCGCGGAGCGAACAGAACCTGATATCCGCATTTCCAGGCCTGGAAGGAAAGATCCGTGTCCTCGACGTATGCCGGCGAGTACAGCTCCTGGAATCCACCCAGCTCGAGGAAACGCTCCTTGTGGAAAGCCGACGAGCCGCCGCCGGCCCACAGCGCCGGGTAGTATGCCCGCGCGTGCCGGGCGGCATCGACCTCGCGATGGGTGAAATCGATCATGCCGCGGCGGAAGGCGGCGGCGGTCTTCCCGGTTTCTTCGCGCCGGGCGCCGGGGTCCTGGAGGAAGATCTGGCTCGTCACGGCGAAGGTGCGCGGGCCGAAGCCGTCGAGCAGCGGCCGCAGGAAACCCGGGTCGACCTGCATGTCGTTGTTGAGCAGGACGACCACATCGTGCGCCGCCGCGCGCACGCCCGCATTGTTGCCGCAGGCGAAACCGAGATTGGCGCCCAGCTCGAGGACCTTGACCTGCGGGAATTCCCGCCGCAGGAACTCGGCGGAACCGTCGTCGCTGCCGTTGTCGACGACAATGATCTCATGGCCGCGGCCGTCGGCGCGCACGGCATCGATAACCGACGGCAGGTTCTCTTCGAGAAGGTCCCTGCCATTCCAGTTGAGAACGACGATGGACGCCTTGCCGGACAAGGGCCTGCCGTCGAGCGGAGCGGCAGGCCTGGCCGCCCGCGCCGCGCGCTCGAGAAGATTGGCGAGCAGCAGAAACAGGGAGAGGAGCGCCAGTCCCGGCGTGAGCAGGATGGTGAGCAGCAGAAGGAAGAAACGCCGCAGATGGGATAGCATACGTGCCGTTGCCGGGCCGGGCCCCGGACCTCATCGGCCGGGCGCCGGCTCATCGTCGCCGATACAGGTGCGAACCTCCACGTTCATCTTGAGCATCCCGTAGACCAGGCTGCGGGACGCGAGGCTGAAAACGAGTGCGTTGTCGATCCAGTCGCACATGTCGTGCTGCAGCAGGCTGCCGCCGGCGACGGCCGGCGAGATGGAATAGCTGCCGGCCGCCATGTGCGGCAGCTCGATGCAGAAATCGGCCGTGCAGACCTGCCCGGCGCGCACGGGCGGCAGGCTGCGGCCCGCATAGGAGGTGTTGCACGCCGAGATCTCGACCCCCATGCGGTCGCGCAGCGTGTACCCGAGAATGGGCGCCGCCAGGTCGCGCCGGAAGCGCGCCGAGACGCGCACGACCGCGCGGTCCCCGCCGAAAAGCTCGCGCGTGGGGCGCCCGGCCTCGTCGAGCAGTTCCACGCCCAGGATCTCGGCATCGCCGTTGCCGAAGCGGTGATCGATGTTGGGAATGGAGCGTACGACGGGGATCCGCTCCTGCACCGCGGCGGCGCCGCCCGCCGAGAGGCCCGCGGGCTCCCCGGCGAACTCGCCGTAGCGGCGCTCGCGTTCGAAGATCAGGGCGCGGTACTTCTGCACGACCATGTCGGGCGGGCCGTCTTCCAGCAGACGGCCCCGATCGAGCAGCAGGGCGCGGTCGCAGAACTTCGTCACCGCGCCCAGGTCGTGCGTCACCAGCAGGATGGTCTTGCCGCTCGCGCGCAGCCGGTTCATGCGGTGCATGCAGCGGTGCTGGAAGATCAGATCGCCCACGGCCAGGGCCTCGTCGACCAGGAGGATGTCGGGGTCGACATGGACCGCCACGGCGAAGGCCAGGCGCATGAACATGCCGCTCGAGTAAGTCTTGACCGGCTGCTCGATGAAGTCGCCGATCTCGGCGAAGCGCGCGATGGCGTCGAAGCGCTGCGCCATGGCGCGCGCGTCGAGTCCCATGACGGCCCCGCTCATGAAGACGTTCTCGCGGCCGGTGAATTCCGGGTTGAAGCCGGAGCCGAGCTCGAGCAGCGCCGACACCTTGCCGTCGACGTAGCAGTCCCCGCGCGTCTGGCGCACGATCCCGGCCAGCACCTGCAGCAGGGTGCTCTTCCCCGAGCCGTTCTGCCCGATGATCCCCACGGTCTGGCCCGGCTCGACATCGAAGGAGACGTCCTCGAGCGCCCAGAATTCCCGGTGGCGCGGCGCGCGCGCGAGCCTCAGGATCTCGATCAGCTTGTCGCGGGGCCGATCGTAGATCGCATACTTCTTGGAGAGGTGGCGCACCCGGATGATCGGCATCACAGCACGTCCACGAACTCGCGCTTGGTGTGCCGGAAAAACCAGCCGCCCGCGACAAAGACCGCCGCCGACACCAGGGTCAGAAGCAGGAGGACGAGCGGGTCCGGCGGGCGCATGCGCAGCAGGCAGTCGCGGTAGCCCGCGACCACGTAGGCCAGCGGGTTCCAGTGCAGGAGGAAGAGCCAGCGGCGCGGGAAGAGCTCCGGCGAGTAAAAGATGGGCGTGAACCAGAACCAGAAGGTCAGGATGACGCTCAATACCTGCGACACATCGCGCACGAAAACGTTCAGCCCGGCCACGAGCCATGCCAGGCCCAGGGTGAAAAGAAGCAGCAAGCCCAGGTAGACTGGAATCAGCAGGATGTAGATGCTGAACTTGCCGACGGTGAAAGCCAGCACCACGAGCAGGATGGCGAAGCCGATCGCATGGTTGACCAGCCCGGCCAGGGCCACCGTCAGCGGCAGGATTTCCGAAGGGAAAAGGGTCTTGCTGATCAGGCGCGCATTGTCGACGATCACGGTGCTCGAGCGCTGCAGGGTGTCCTGGAAGAAGAGCCAGGGGAGAATGCTGCAGAAAAGGAAGAGCGGGAAGCTGGTCGTGCCGCTGTCGGGCATGGGCCGCACCTTGAATATGCCGGAAAAGACGAACGTGTAGCTCACCAGCAGGACCACCGGGTGGATCACGCTCCAGAAGAATCCCATGAACGACCCGACATAGCGCGCCTTGAGATCCCGCACCACGAAGCTGCGGATGAGGCCCCGCTGCACGTAGATCTTGCGCAGCAGGTTGCCTGCGATGACCCAGGGCGCCAGCGCCCAGTGGATCTTCGCTTCCTGCGGCATGGAAACCTCCCGTAGGGGGAGGCATTATATCAGCTCCGCGCGCCCGGCGGACCCGGAGAAAGCGGCGCTGCTGTCGTGAGGCCCCGGGCGGACGGGGGCAAAGGCGCGCATTGTTCGAGGCCGGGCGTGAAGCCGGCTCACACGGGTTCGTTTCCCTTCGCGCCCTGCATCAGGAGAATCTCGCGGGCGGAAGCCACCGAGCGCCGGGCGGCGCCAAGAGCGTCGGCGGCCGCCTGCCTGTCGAATATCTCCCAGGGCGATCGGTAACGGACTTCATCGCCGTAGTCCGTAAGAAAATGCTCGGCGGAGCCGAGAGCGAGAAGATCGGGCAACATCTTTTCCAGAGTGCTCTCGAGGTCCGGGGGCAGGTCCTTGGTTCGCAGAATCTGCGCGATCTGCTGGGCGGGATCGTGCGTCCGCGGAACCACGCCGAATACCGCCAGCACGCATTTGCCGGCATTTTCCGTGGAGAGCTGGGCGTTATCCACACACGATCGCCAGCGCCTCAGCTCGAAGTCCTGCTCTGCTTCAGCCAGGAACCCTTCCGCCAGTCGAATACGATACCGAGCAAGATCAGGGGCGTTCACGGTAGCCTTCCCAGGTGAGTTCCCAGTTGCGCGGTACTTTTCCGGGCAGAATCCAGAAGAGGCTGCCGCCGACCCGCTTCCGTTCCATACCGGAAGAGGCGAGCGCAGCCAAGCCCTTCCGCCGCAGAGGCTCGAAGTAGTCTTCGCCGAGGAGGCAGACGCCGTCGACGATGACGTCGAGATAGAGAGGGGTCAAATCCGCTTCGAACTCCGATGGCGTCCTGGCATGCAGGTTGACCGCGCCGGGCAGATCCGCGAGTACGGGCAGGAGGGCCGTGCGCACGTGCCTGGAACGTACCGGCGGCTCCTCGGGCAAGCCTTCCACGACGACAAAAATATCGTGGTCGCTCTCCGGGCGCGCATCGCCCCGGGCGCGCGATCCGAAAAGGACGACGGTCCGGAGGCGGTCGCCGAACTCGTCGGCAAGCGCTTTCAGCAGGCACCGATATTGGGCGATCATGAGTGAATTGTAACCCGGATTGCGGCGCCTCGGGCGCTCAAAAGGCAACGCATCACAATGTTGGGTGGCAGGCATCATCGGCAGGCGGGCATTGCGACCTCCCTCGGCTGCGATCCAGGCGCCGCCCGGGGGCTCGCGCCCCCTGGACCCCCGTCAAGGGAAAAGAAAAAAGAATCAAGGGAATCATTTCTTCTCCCGGGCAACACGCAGGCCGAGGTTGAAGTACCTGTCGTCCGGGTTGTACCTGCCACGGCTGGATACCCGGGTGTCCCTGGCATAGTAGCTCCAGGAACCGCCCCGCAGTACTTTGGCGCTTTCGCTCGTCGGACCCTGAGGATCGCGGGTGGGAGACTTCTTGTAGTAGTCTCTGTCATACCAGTCCGCACACCACTCCCACACGTTCCCCAACATATCATACAAACCAAACCCGTTCGGCGCCTTCTGCCCTACCGGGTGCGTCCGCCCGCCCGAGTTTCCCTCGTACCACGCAATCCTGTCCAGATCCCCATAGCGCTTCCCCGTCGTCCCCGCCCGAGCCGCATACTCCCATTCCGCTTCCGTCGGCAGCCGATACCGATACCCGTCCTGCAAGGCGTTCAACCTCCCGATGAATTCCTGCGCGTCGTTCCAGCTCAC
>CAZHQK010000004.1:0-3477 GCA_964534795.1 uncultured Acidobacteriota bacterium | reverse complement strand
GCAGGCGGGCTCGAATGTCGTGGTGGAGACCTTTCTGCGCTTCAAGGGTCTGGAGCGCCCGGCGGTCATCGTCACGGACTTGAATTTGGCGATAGGCAAGCCCGACTACCGGAAGCGCATGTACATCGCATTGACCCGGGCCCTTTCCACGGTGCGAATCGTCGACACGCGCGCCGCGCTCACGCAGGATCCGTTTCTGGGCCCGCTCTGCTCATAGCGGGCGCGCCGCCGATGAAAAGCCAGCACACCGCTCACCATGATGAGACGGCCGGGTATGTCTGCCTCCTTACAAAAGAAACACACCGTTGCCTTGCCCTACGCGGGCTCGGCGAGCTTGAGCGCCAGCCGGGCCACTCTCCGGCCCAGATTCAAACATTCCTCGCGGGCGCGCGCGTCCATGTCGCCGATGGCGACCGGGCCGTAGTGCCCTCCCTGGGAGGATCCCTGGATCACCATGCCGTGAATCAGCATCGCATTCAAAATATCGAGAATCGTCGTCTCGTTGCCCCCGCCGACATTGGCACTGCTCGCGAATGCCCCGCCTACCTTCCCCTCCATCTTGCCGTGGAAGGCGACGGACTCGTCGAAGAGCGCCTTCAGCTCCGCCGCCATGGTGCCGTAATAGGTCGGCGAGCCGATGATCAGAGCGTCGTAATCGAGCCAGTCGGCGGCCTTGACCTGGCCGGCCTGCTTGACCTCGACCTCGACCCCTTCGACCTGCCTCGCCCCGCGGGCCACCGCCTCAGCCATATGCTCGGTGTGATGCGTGCGCGAATAGTAGCAGATGAGAATCTTCGCCATATTTCCTCCCTCGCGTTTGGACAGCCGGACTTTCAAAGAATAGCAGAAAAACGGCGGCAGACCACCGGCTCCCCGCCTTTCCAGTGGAATACGATTTCGCCGCGGTTGCCGGAAGTGGCCTCGGAGCAGCCTGTCGCCCTTTTTCGGTTGCTCGACCGGGGGCCGAGGGATTATTACCCCACTGTACGCACAGGAGAACGATCATGATGAAACGGATGCCTTATCTCGCCCTATTGCTCGCAGCCGTCGTGGTGCGCACCCTTCCGGCACAGGCGCCGCGCTCTGCGGTGCCCCCGGAACTGCGCCCGGCCCTGGAACGGATCGAGGACATGGCGGCGCTCGAGCTGGCCAAGGAGAGCGTCGGCAGCGTGACCGTCGGCATCGTTGCGGGCCCCGAGCTCGTCTGGACTCGGAGCTTCGGCTACGCCGACATGGAAAACAGGATCCTGGCGACGCGCAACTCGGTCTATCGCATCGGGTCGATCACGAAGCAGTTCACCGCCCTCATGCTCCTGCAGCTGGTCCATGAAGGGAAGGTCCATCTCGCCGATCCGGTCGAGAAGTACCTGCCCGAAATCTCCAGGGTAGCCGAGCGCAGGCCGTGGGCGCCGCCCGTGACGCTGATTCAGCTGGCGACCATGACGTCGGGCATGGACCGCGAACCGGCCCATCTCGATACCTACCTGAAAGGCCCGGTCGCCGATTGGGAAAAGGTCATGCTTGCCGCCCTGGGCGAAACGAAGTACGCCTACGAGCCCGACACCCGCTACTTCTATTCCAACATCGGATATGCCATGCTGGGATCTAGCCTGGCACGCGCGGCGGGCAGGCCGTTCACCGAGTACGTCCGCGAGAAGATCTTCCAGCCGCTCGGCATGAAGAACACCGACTTCGAGCCCACGCCCGCCATTCGACCGGCGCTCGCCAAAGGTTACGAAATCGGCGCGGACGGGCGCCTCGATGCCGACACGCCGGCGCGCGAGCACGAGGGCCGGGGCTACAAGGTTCCCAACGGCGCGATCTACACGACAGTGGATGACCTGGCGCGCTTCGTTGCCTTCGAGCTGGGCGAAGGTCCCGAAAGCGTCCTGCCGAGGAAGGCCTGGCTGGAGAACCTCTCCAGGGTCAACTCGGCCGACGGCAGCCTGACCTCCGGCTACGGCATAGGCTTCCAGGTTTCGCGCAGCGGCGAATTCGTCTCATACGGGCATGGGGGATCGGTGGCGGGCTATCGCGCAGCGGCGCTTTTCGATCCGGTGGCCAAAATCGGGGCCATCGTACTGCGAAACGCGGGGGGCCGCTTCGACGTTTCCGGCCTGTGCCGCCGCGCGCTGCAGGAAGCCGTGAGGGCCAGGGCGGGAGAACGAGGAAGGTGAGGACGCACACGCCGTACGGTATTGAGGTGGAGCTACCCGGGACTAAGGAGTATGATGAATTCGCGACACAGGGCTGCTCGGAATTCCTTCACCCTCGCGTCACGCGCTCCTGTCTGCGCACTCGCGGACGCCGACAAGGGCCTGGGATACCGGTGCCGGGCACAGCGAAAAGCCGACGCCCGGGCAGCCGGACTGCCGGCGAGATCTTGCCGCGAGAGCAACGGAGCATGATGCATATCCTTTTATACGTCCCCGGGAACCAGACCACCGGCAACTTCGTCCCCCAGCTCTGGCCGTTCATCCTCGAGCGGCTCACCCCGGCCGAGCACCGGGTCAGCATCGTCGACGGTAACATTTTCCGCTATTCCCCCGCGGAGCTCTGCGAGTTTGTTCGTGCCAACCGGGTGGACCTGATGGGCATGGGGTTCATGACCCGGATGGCCCGGAAAGCCTATGCGATGGCCGATGCCGTGCGCAAGTCCACGGGAGTGCCCATCGTAATGGGAGGACCCCATGTGACGGCAGTGCCCGACGAGCCGCTCGGCCGCTCGGGAGGGCCTCGATACGCCGACGCCGTGGTCCTGGGGGAGGCCGACGACATCTGGCCCGCCGTTGTGCGCGACGCCGCCAACGGCTGCCTGGCCGAGATCTACCGTCCGGCCGTGATCGACGGAAGGGACGTAAAACCGTCACTCGCCGGCTATCCCGTCGTTCCGTGGGACGAGATGGACCTCGAATCCTTCGACCTGATGCGCTTCATACCGCGGCCGGTCAAGGCCCTCTTGAAGAAGGCCGGCGTCGGGTTCGAGAAAGCTTATGTCTTTCCCGTCGAGTCGGGACGGGGATGTCCCTACGGGTGCGAGTTCTGCACCGTCACCGGGTTCTTCGGCGATTGCGTCAGATTCCGGGAGATCGAGAACGTCGTTTCCGAACTGAAGCGCCTCAAAGCGCTTGCCCGGAAGAAGAACGCCCTGGTGATGGTCTTTTTCGTCGACGACAACTTCGCCGTCAACCGCAAGCATACCAAGGCTCTCCTCAAAAGCATGATCGCCGAGGACGTCTGTCTTCCCTGGGTCGGTCAGATAAGCGCGAACCTCCTCGGGGACGAGGAGCTTCTCGATTTGTGCGCGGCGAGCGGTTGCCGATGGATCTTCATCGGTCTCGAGTCCCTGGACCCGGTGAGCCTGAAGGCGGCGCAAAAAGGCTTCAACAAGCCCGCTTCGTACGCCTCGGCGCTGCAGTCGCTGGCCGCCCGCGACATCTACGCCATCACCTCGTTCATCTACGGCATGGAGGGCGA
>CAZHQK010000003.1:0-12819 GCA_964534795.1 uncultured Acidobacteriota bacterium | reverse complement strand
GGTCCGCCGCGGCGCGGCGGACCTACCTGCGCGGCGGACCTACTTGCCCGCGTTTTTGACCCACCGGTCGAACCAGGTGATCTGCTCCCAGATCACGTGCTCGATCGTCTCGCGCGCCGCGTAGCCGTGCGATTCCAGCGGCAAGGTCACATAGCGCACATCCTTGCCGTTGCCCTTCAACGCATGGTAATAGCGCTCGGACTGGATCGGGAAGGTTCCCGAATTGTTGTCGCGTTCCCCGTGAATCAGCAGGATCGGCGTGCGGATCTTGGTCACGTGCATGAAGGGCGACATCTTGAAATAGAGCTCCGGCGCTTCCCAGAAGGTCCGCAGCTCCTGCTGGAAGCCGAACGGCGTCAGTGTCCGGTTGTAGGCCCCGCTGCGCGCCACGCCGGCCTTGAACAGGTCCGAATGCGTCAGCAGGTTGGCGGTCATGAAAGCGCCGTAGCTGTGGCCGCCGACGCCGACCCGGTTCCGGTCGGTCACACCCATCTCGACGGCCTTGTCGATGGCTGCCTTCGCCCCGGCCACGATCTGGTCGATGTAGGTCTCGTTGACCGTGATCGAATCGCCGATGACGGGCAGCGCCGCATCGTCCAGGATGGCATATCCCTGGGTCAGCAGGAACAGGTGGGAGGGTCCGGTGATGGTGGTGAAGCGGTAGGGTGAGCCGGTCACCTGGCCGGCGACGGCCGCGTCGCTGTACTCCCGCGGATAGGCCCACATGACCGTGGGCAGCCGCTCGCCCTGCTTGTAGTCGGCCGGCAGATAGAGCGTCATCGAAAGATCGACGCCGTCGGCTCGCTTGTAAGTGACCAGTTGTTTCGTGATGCCGCGGATCTGGGGCGTGGGGTCCCGGAACTGCGTGAGCGCGCGCTCCTGCGAGCCGTCCCTGCGGCGCACGAGAACGTTGGGCGGCTCGGTCTGCGTCTCCAGGCGCGTCAGGAACCTGTCGGCACCCGGATCGAGCACCGCGAGGACGGTCTCGTAGGTTTTCTCGGCGCATCGATAGATGCGCGTCTTCTGCAGGCTGCCGAGGTCGAACATGTCCAGGAACGGCCGATCGCCCTGCGGCGAGGCGCCCGCGCCGGTGAGATAGATCGAAGAGCCGTTCTGCAACATGACCGACCTGCCGTTCGGCAGGGTTTTCGTCATGGGCGCGCCGGGGTCGTTGTAGCGGTCCTGCTGCGACATGTCCCAGATCTTGCGCGGCTTTTCGCCCGGCCTGTCGACGTCGAGCGCCCAGGCGCGGCGCCAGCGCGTGTTACGATCCGCTTCGCTCAGCAGGGCGAGGCCGCCCTTTTCGCCCCACATGAGGCCGGCGTAGCGGAATTCCGTCTTTGCGATCTCGGCCGGTTGATCCTTGAAGGGCGCCTTGAGCATCAGAAGGCGGTCGCGGAAGGGCACCTTGGCGCGCGGGTTGCCTTCATCGAGGGCCTCGACCCAGACCAGGGTCGCCGGCTCGGTCGGGCGCCAGTCGTACTCGCGCGGCCCGACGGGCACGCCGTTGTTCATCACCTGCTCCTGCAGGGGAAGCCGGGCCAGCGTGTACAGCGTGTTGCCGGCACGATCCCACACTTCGACGTCCTTGGGGAAATTCTCGTGCGTGATGATATAGGAATAGGGGCGGTGCACACGGGCGACCAGGATCATCCGGCCGTCGGGCGACGGCCTTGCGGTCCGGAAGATGCCGGGCTTTCCCACGGGCGTGAACTTTCCCGAGGCCGGGTCCAGCGTGCCGAGCTGCGCGGTCGCATAGTAATCGAAGAGGTCCTCGTCGTGCGCGTTTCCCAGCAGATCCTGGAAAGTCCAGACGGGCGCCTGCTTGCCGTAGTTCTCCTGGACATTGGGCCCGGTGGGGACGGCCGGAGCCGCGGGCGGCCGCCCGCGTCCCGCCGGTATCGTCTGGACGAGCAGCGTATGCTGATCGGGCATCCACTGGACGGGTTCCCCGTAGGCGGCATTGACCATGATCCCGGGGATCTTTCTCGCCTGGGCGCTCGCGGTGTCGACGATCCACAGCTCGGTGCCCTTGGGCGTGGTGTTGGTGAGCGCAATGTACTTGCCGTCGGCACTCCACGGCCCGCCGCCGCGCCCGAAGGGCGGCATGCCTGCGGCAGCGCCGCCGATGGCGCCGCGGAAATCAGCAGGAAGCGCGATCTTGCGCGTGCCGCCGTCGGCGATGCCGACCAGCGTCAAGCCGGTCACGCGCCCGGCGCCGTGCGGCCCATTGGTTTCCGGGTCGATGCGCAACCCGGCCAGGCGCAGCATCGGCCGTGCCAGGTCCGCGATTGAAGGATAGCGGATCGTATCCACCAGCAGGATCTGATCGCCGGCAGGGCTGACCAGGACCTGGGGTGCATCGGGCGCGTCCAGGATGTCGAGAACGGCCTTCGGGGGCTTCTGGTAGGTGGTCGCAGATCCGGATGCCGCAATGCCGGCTGCGGCCGCTGCGAGCAGGAATGCGGCCACCGGGGTGCAGATTCGCAATATCACTCTGGATTTCATGATCGATCCTCCCGACCGCTGAGGGTCCATATCGATAACAGGGTTGCGCGGGCACGGCCCGGCGCACTTTATGATATGATGCGCGCGGGGTTCCGCGCAGCAGAATATCATGGCCGGCACATACAGAATTCTCCTGGCGGGATTGCCCGCGGCCGACGAGGCACTGGCGCATGCGCATCTGACGGCTGCCGGGCATACCGTATCTTCCGCGGCCGAACCCGGGCGGCTCGCCGAGCG
The DNA here is from genome assembly GCA_964534795.1 of uncultured Acidobacteriota bacterium. GTDB lineage: Bacteria > Acidobacteriota > UBA6911 > UBA6911 > UBA6911 > CAZHQK01. Next base: position 10,074 of record CAZHQK010000003.1, on the reverse strand, counting down.
GATCCGGGCGCTGGCACCGGATCTGGTCTATGCCCATGTGGGGGCGGGGGCGCACGCTCCCGGGGAGTTCGTCGGTTCCTGCGGGCACGCTCGCGTGGTCCTGCTGGCCGAAAAGCCTTCGGCCGAGCTCGCTCTCCAGGCATGGCGCGCGGGGGCTGCCGACCTTCTGCCGCTGCCGCTGACGGCGCTATCGCTCGAGGAGAGCCTGGAGCGCGTCGCGCGCGGCCCGCGGGCGGGCGAGCCGCAGCAGCGCATCGGCGTCCGAGGGCGCCTGCGCTATCTCGACCATGTCGGCAAGGAACACTGGGCGGCCGTCATACCGCCGCGCTTCACGATCGGCCGCAGCTCGGAAAACGATCTGGTGCTAGCGGACATGAGCGTTTCGCGCTTCCATGCCGAGATCCGGGTCCAGGACGACCTTCACGTGTTGCGCGACCTCGGCAGCAAGCACGGCACCTGGGTGAACGGGGTCAGGATCGAAGAGAAGGAACTCGCCCCGGGCGACCGCATCCAACTGGGCGGCCCGCAAGGTGTGAGCCTGAGCTTCCACACCGGCGACCTGCTGCAGTCTCTGCTCGGCACCCGCGAAGCCGTGTCGGGCGCAGGCCTTTCGATCCGCGGCTTCCGTGAGATGGGCCTGCTGCTTTCGACGCTGCGGGCGGTGAGTTCCATCCCGCTGCTGGACGACCTCCTGAGCCTGGTGGTCGACACGGCGGTCGAGCTGACGGGGGCCGAGCGCGGTTTCATCATGCTCAAGGAACGCGACGGCAGCCTGAGCTTCCGCTGCGCGCGCAACAACTGCAAGCAGCCGCTGGACGGCACTTCGTTCAAGACCAGCCGGCGGGTGCCCGATGAGGTCTTTCAAACCGGGAAGCGCAAGGTCATCAACGACCTGGACCTGGACGACCTGGGAAATCATTCCTCCACGCGCCAGCTCGGGCTTCGCCGAATCGTCTGCGTGCCCTTGCATTACCGGGCCCTGCATGACGCCGTCGCGGATTCCACCGAGGGGCGCGGCGAAACGATCGGCGTGCTTTACGTCGACAGTCAGACCGCCGCCGAACGCCTCTCCGCCACGCAGGTCGACGCGCTCGAAACCCTGGCTTCCGAGGCCGCGATGGCGATTTACAACGCCCGGCTCTTCAAGGAATCCGAGGAAAAGCGCCGGATGGAAGAGGAGCTCGTCATCGCGCGCGAGATCCAGCAGTCGTTGCTGCCTGCGCCCGAGCGCACCCTGCCCTTCGCGTGCGCCTGCAGCCGCAACCTGCCGTGCCGCGAGGTCGGGGGCGACTATTTCGACTACTTCGAAATGCCGGGAGGAGCGTTCGGCTTCGCGCTCGGGGACGTGGCCGGCAAGGGAATGCCCGCGGCGCTGCTCACCTCGGTGGTTCAGGGGATCTTCTCGGCGCAGGCGCTGCTCGGTGGGCCCGTGGAGTCGCTGATCGCGAACGTCAACAGGAACCTTGTCCGGCGCGGCACCGGCAACCGCTTTCTCACGCTTTTTTTCGGAATGCTGGAGCCCGACGGCACGCTTGTCTATACCAATGCCGGCCACAATCCTCCGCTTCTTGTCCGGGCCGACGGCGCCATGCAGGAGTTGACGGCCGGGGGAATGGTGCTCGGCATTTTCCCCGAGGCTTCCTATGAAGCGGGGTCGGCACGGCTCGAACCGGGCGACCACCTCGTGCTCTTCACCGACGGCGTGGTCGAGGCGCGCAACCGGGCCGGGGAGGAGTTCGGCAATGAGCGGCTGCGCGCTCTGCTCGAGACCCATGCAGGCTCGCCTTCCTCGCGCATCGTGCGGTGCATCGAGGAAGCGTTGGCCGCGTTTTCGGCCGACGCGCCGCAGCATGACGACATCACCATGATGGTGGTGGGCTATCGCGAAGAACAGGCGTAGGCTTGCGCCGGGCTGCCGCGCTTGCCGGGGAAAGGTCGGTCGATGCCTCACAAGGAACCTTTCGTATTCAACACCGAACATCGGCTCGTCGAGCTTTGCGGCGTGACGGCTTCGAGCCTGCAGGAACTCGTGCGCGCGCTCAAGGAGGTCCCCGGCTCCTCGATCTTCTATCACACGCACCACTTGTATCTGGAACACCACTTCGAGAAGCCGGTCTTTTACAACCAGTTCGCGCTCTGGGTCAACGAGGCGCTTCAGGAAGAGGCGCTCGCCGAGCGTCTGGGGACGATCGACCTGCTGGCCTTCACCTCCATCCGGCAGCTGCGCGAGGCGATCGTGGTGCGGATCGAGGAGCATCTTGCACAGACGGAACAGGCGCCGCGCGAGTGCGCCCCGGGCAACGAGTTCCATTTCTGCCGGTCCAAAAGCTTCATCATGCCCACGGGGATCGTGGCGCGCGATGTGGCCGAGTTCGTCTCGAGGCTCCCGCATGTGACCAACTCCTCGCTGTATTTCCACTTCTTCGAGGCGCGCCTGCGCCTCGAGAGGCCGACCAACGACTTTTCCCTCTGGCTGTTGGGGCGAGGCGAGGAGGACCTGGCGATCGCCGTCGACCGGCTCAATCCGTATTCGATGACGCTCGACGAGTTGAAGGCGGCGATCGTGGAGCTGTGCGCGCAATACGGCCGAGGCTGAGATGACTGCAACCCTGGGAGATTACGAGAGAGTCGTGGGCGCGGAGGCTGTGGAAGAGCTGCGCATGATCGCCGCCAGGGTGCGCGGCCGCCGCTGCCAGCACGTCAATGCGACGCCCGTGGGCGGCGAGGTGGCGGAGCAGCTGACGCGTCTGGTCCCGCTCATGCGCGAGCTGGGGATCGAGACCGCCTGGGACGTGATCAAGGGCGACGAGCAGTTCTTCGCGGTGACCAGGGCTTTGAACCAGGCTCTGCTCGGCAAGCCGGGCTTGCTTTCCCCCGCCATGCTCGACACCTATCGCGCCGCCATGGAGATGAACCTGCGCGACCTCGATTTTTCCGGCGACGCCGTCTTCATCCACGACCCGCAACCGGCAGGCCTGGTCCAGCGCAAGCGGGAGATCGGGCGCCGTTGGCTGTGGCACGTGCACATGGATCTTTCGAAGCCGGACTCTGCAGCCTGGGAGTTTCTGCGCCCCTGGGTCGAGTGCTACGACGCCCTGCTGTTTTCCATGCCGGAGTTCGGCACCCGCGCGGCCGTGCCGCAGTTCATTGTTCCTCCCGGGATCGACCCTCTCAGCGACAGGAACAAGGAACTCGATCCCGAAGAGGTGCGCCGGGTTCTGGAAAGCCATCAACTCGATCCGGCGCGCCCGATCATCGTCCAGATCTCGCGCTTCGACCGCGCTTCGGATCCGCTGGGTGTCATCGCCGCCTATCGCACGATACGCCGCCAGCACGACTGCCAGCTCGTCCTCGCGGGAGACGGCCGGATCGACGATCCGGAGAATTTCAATGTTCTGAGCGAGGTCGAAGGTCAGGCGGCCGGCGATCCCGACATCCATGTCATCCTTCTGCCCGCCTTCAGCGACCTCGAGGTCAACGCGCTCGTGCGCGGCTCCACTTTCGTCATGCACAAGTCGATTCGCGAGGGCTTCGGGATTGCGGTGAGCGAGGCGATGTGGAAGGGGAAGGCGGTGATCGGCGGTACGGCCGGCGGGATCAAGCGACAGATTGTGAACGGATTTACCGGCTTCGTGGTCTTCTCGCCGGAGGGGGCGGCGCACCGCGCCCTGCAGCTGCTGAAGGATCCCGAACTATGCCGCAGGATGGGCGAAAACGGGCGTCTGCACGTGCGACACAACTTCCTGCTCACCCGGCAGCTCAGGTATTATCTCCTGCTGCTGCTCGCGCTCGATTACCCGGAGCAGGATGTAATATTTCTCTCCTGACCGATCGGGTCGGGACCGGATCGGGGCACCGGCCGCAATGAAGCGAACACGCATCCTGTGCTGGATATTCCTGTCAGGTACGCTCTTTGCGCGTTATGCCCGGTCTGCCGAGACGGGCTGGCATGCCGATCCCGTGGCCGGGCTCCTGATCGCTCTGGTCGTCATCCTGGCCGCCGCCAAGCTGGGCAGCGAGCTGTTCGAGCGTCTCGGCCAGCCGGCGGTTCTGGGAGAGCTCATTGCCGGCGTCGTTCTGGGGAATCTGGTCCTGGTCGACCCTTCCTGGGGATTTTTCGAGCCACTGCGCATGCCGGAGATCACCGAGCCGTGGGCCCTGGAGATCGACAGCCTCTCCCGCCTCGGCGTCCTGATACTGTTGTTCGAGGTGGGGCTCGAATCCAGCCTCAAGATGATGGTGAGCGTGGGGGCGTCGGCGTCCCTGGTGGCCGTCCTGGGAGTGATCGCTCCATTCATCCTCGGCTATGGCGCCAGCGCCATCTTCATCAAGACACTGCCGGCCGAGCTCGCCGCCGTCGTGCCCGCGGATTTCAGTCTCGGCTACGTGCACATGTTCACCGGCGCCGTTTTGTGCGCCACCAGCGTCGGCATCACCGCGCGCGTCTTCAAGGACCTGGGCAAGCTGCAGACGCGCGAGGCGCAGATCATTCTGGGTGCGGCGGTGATCGACGACGTGCTGGGGCTGATCGTGCTCGCGCTGGTTTCGGGCATCGTGGGCGCCGCGGAGACGGGGCAAGCGATGGACGTGGCCGGCCTGCTGGGTCTCATTGCCAAGGCCCTGGGCTTCCTGGGAGGCGCCCTGCTGGTGGGCAGCTACCTCGTCCCGAGGGTGATGAAACAGCTCGCGCGCTTGCGCACGGCGGGAGTGATGCTGATTTCCGCCGTGCTGTTCGCTTTCCTGCTCTCCTATCTCGCGATCGCCGCAGGACTGGCCGGGATCGTGGGGGCTTTCGCCGCCGGACTGCTCCTGGAAAAGGTGCACTTCCAGGACTTCCGCGAAGAGCTGACGATCGAGAAGCTCATCAAGCCGATCGCCGATCTGCTGACGCCGCTGTTTTTCGTGCTCATGGGAATCCAGGTGCACCTGGAGACCTTCACCCAGTGGCCCGTGCTGGGAGTCGCTGCGGCCCTCACCCTGGCGGCCGTCATCGGCAAGCAGGTCTGCGGCCTGGGGGTGCTGGAAAAGGGCGTCGACCGGCTGACGATCGGGCTGGGCATGATCCCGCGCGGGGAGGTGGGACTGATTTTCGCCGGCATCGGCAGAGGACTGCGCGTCCTGGACGCGGCCATCTTCTCGGCGGTGGTGATCATGGTGATCGTGACGACGCTGATCACCCCGCCCGTGCTCAAGCTGGCGCTCGCCCGCAGCGGAAAACGGCAGCCCGGTCACGGTTCGCCGCAGTCGCGGCCGGAGAGCGTCAAATGACCGTGCCGTTCGGCACCAGGGCCCCCTTGGGAATGACGATGATCCCGTCGCGGATGCAGTAGTTTTCTTCCTCCTTTTCCTTCAGGTTGTGGGCGTTGATGATGGAAACGTTGTCGCCCACGCGCGCGTTCTTGTCGATGATGGCGTTGATGATCGTGCAGTGATTGCCGATGCCGATGCTCGGCACCCGCCGGGCGGTGTTCGCCTCGATCTCTTCCGCCGTCTCGTACCAGTCGGCCCCCATGACGATCGAGTGCTTGATCGTGGTCCCGCCCCCGATCCGGCTGCGCACGCCGATGATCGAGTGCTTGATGTCGGCGCCGTTCAGGATGCAGCCGTCGCTCACGATCGACTGATGGATGCTGCAATTGTTCAGCTTGGAACCGGGCAGGTTGCGGGGGTGGGTATAGACGGGCATGCGGGCGTCGTGGAAATTGAACGGCGGCAGCACGGCGGTCAGTCCCAGGTTCGCCTCATAGAAGGAACGAATGGTGCCGATGTCGGCCCAGTAGCCGTCGAAGACGTAGGCGTAAACCTTGTGCCCGGCGACGGCCTCGGGGAAGAGTTCCTTGCCGAAGTCGCGCGCTTTGGAAGCGCCGAGCAGATCGACGAGAAACTGCTTGCCGAAGAGATAGATCCCCATGCTCGCGAGGTATGCGCGCGCCCCGGCCTCGCCCTGCGGCAGCCCGGGATCGGGGCGGCGCAGCGGCGGCAAATCCTCCGGCCTGGGCTTCTCGTGAAACGAAACCACCCGCTGCGAGGCGTCGATGCGCATGATGCCGAGCGCGGGAGCCTCCGCCGCGCTGACCGGAACGGCGGCCACCGTGACCTCCGCCTGCTTCTGCACGTGGAACTCGACCAGCCTGCGAAAGTCCATCTGGTAGAGCTGATCGCCGGAGAGGATCAGGATGAGATCGGCGCGGTAGGGCGCGAAGTGCTTGATGCTCTTGCGCACGGCATCGGCGGTGCCCTCGAACCAGCTGGTGCTTTCCGGCGTCTGCTCGGCGGCCAGGATGTCGACGAAGCCCTCGCTGAACATGTCGAACTTGTAGGTCTGCACGATATGTTTGTTGAGCGACGCCGAGTTGAACTGGGTGAGCACGAAGATCCGGTTGATGCCCGAGTTCAGGCAGTTGCTCACCGGAATGTCGATGAGGCGGTACTTGCCGGCCAGCGGCACCGCCGGCTTGCTGCGATATTTCGTGAGTGGATGGAGGCGCTGCCCCCGGCCCCCGCCCAGGATGATTCCCAAGACGTTCTGCATGATCCCCCGCTCCCCGGCGCAAAACCGATCGCGCCGCGCACAGTATAGAACGATCGCCCGGAAAAACCACGCGGCCGGCGATCGCATTGTGTCCGCAACCTTGCTTGCCATACAATGAGAACGGACTTCGGGGTTGCCCATGGCGCCGAAAGAAAAAGAAAGCACCGCGGCCGACGCAGCGCCGGTCGGAAGCGGGCCGTACGTCGTGAGCCAGGGGGAGTGCCTCTCCTCGATCGCCGCCGCCCACGGCCTTTCCTGGAAAACCATCTGGAACCATCCGCAAAACCGGGAGCTCAAGGCGGCGCGCAAGGATCCCAATGTGCTGCGCCCCGGAGACCGCCTCCACATTCCCGAACTGCAAGCCAGAGAGCATCCAGCCGCCACGGACGGGCGCCATCGGTTCGTCCGGAAGGGTGTGCCGTCCGTCCTGCGCCTGAGGATCCTGGACGGGCAGCAGCCGAGAGCGCACGAGGAATACACGCTGGACATCGACGGCCGGATATACAGGGGCGAGACCGATGCCGAGGGCAGGATCGAGCATCCCATTCCGCCGGGCGCGATCCAGGGCACCCTCATCCTGGGCAAGGACGGGGAAACATACCCTCTGGCCCTGGGTCACATCGATCCGATCGAAGAAACGACCGGCGTCAAGGCGCGCCTGAACAATCTCGGTTACGCCTGCGGGGCCGTCGACGATGCGTGGGACGAGCAGGCGCGCGCCGCCCTGCGCCGGTTCCAGAAGGATCACGGTCTCGCGGAAACCGGCGAATGCGACCAGGCGACCCGCGACAAGCTCAAAGAGGCCCACGGCTGCTGAGGGGATCGTGCCATGAACGTCGCGAGAAACGACAGCGGCACCGCCAACACCCTGGTCACACGCAAGCTGTGCATCCGCGTCCTCGACGTCTCGGGACCGGACGGCAAGCCCTGGACCGATCTCCAGGGAAGGCCGCTCGACCTCATATGGGCGATAAGCCGCGGCGAGACGGTCCTATGCCGGGGCACCGTGTCGCCGGAAGGATGGATCATCGCGCGCATCAATCCGCAAACCGACGGCGGCACGCTCCGGTTGCGCGTCGGGCCGCGCGCCGCGGGTGCGCAGCCTTCCGGCGTGAAGGGGCCCGACGCCGAGTTCGCCTGGTGCGAAAAGTACGAGCTGGAGAGCCCGCCTCCTGTCTATACCCCTCAGGGGTGGCTCATGCTCACGCTCGATCGCATCGGCTATCACGCGGGAAAGGAAGAGCCGGCGCGGCACGCCGCCCTCGTTCATTTCCAGCGCGAGCACGACATGACCGTCACGGGCACGCTCGATGCCGCGACCATGAAGGCGATCGATCAGGAGATGAACAAGCTGTTGCAGGACGCTCTGGAAGCGCAGGGAACGGGACGCTGAACTTCCGGAAGGAACCGACGATGGCGAGCGCCGACGAAACCAAGGAACTCATCCTCGGCTACCGGGACGCCTGCGGGAGGCTGTACGGCGCCGACGGATCACAGCCGGTCCGTGCCGACCGGCAATGGTGGGCGGCCCAGGGCATCGATCCGGCGGCCCTGGTCACCTCGGGAAACGAGGTCACGCCCCTGATCGACGGCGAAGAGGCCATGAAAGCCATGTATGAAGAGTTCATGGCGGCCCAGCATTACATTCTGCTCACCGGCTGGGACATCGGCGTCAATGTCCCTTTGCTCGGCCCGCAGAATCGCGCGAGCACGCTGCTCCATGTCGTCAAGCATGTGATCCACAAGCCCGGGAGCATGGTCCGCCTGCGGTTTATCCTGTGGGAACGCGAGAGCTGGGATTTCACAAGAGAAGGGCTGCTGGCCAAAGTGCTCACCTTTATGACGAAAGCCTCGCCTTACGAGATCTACCGGAATGCCCTGCGCCTCGAGATCGAGAGCGTCCCCGACAACTCGAGTCCGCTGATGATGGAAGACGGCAGCCTCAGGCCCGATTATCGCTGCAAGACGCTGGTTTACGATCAGACCAGGCTGGTAGGCTCGCTGCACCAGAAGACCGCGATCGTGGACGGCCGCACGGCTTTCTGCGGCGGCATCGATCTGGCGACAGGCCGCTGGGCCACGCGCAAACATGAAGGCGCAGTCTGGCACGACGTCCATGTCAGGATCCGCGGGCCGGCCGTACGCCGCATCCAGGAGAATTTCGTCCGCCGCTGGCGCGCGGAGCAGTCGGATCCTCTGGATCTCGGTGTGATCGCCGAGGTGGCCAAGGGCCCCGAACGCCTCCGCCTGCTGCGATGGGAAAGGGAAAAAGAACTGGATCTCAAGCTTCACGATGTCGTGGGCGCCCGGCCCGGAAGCCTGCCGGTGCAGGTGATCCGGAGCATTCACCACGACAGCGACGCCGACCGCGAGGACCATTCCTATCTCGAAAGCTATGCCCGGGCCATCATCAATGCGCGCCAGTACATCTACATCGAAAACCAGTATTTCAACTGCGAGTTTCTCACGCAGCTCATCATCGAGCGCTTGAAGGCGATGCGCTCGCTGCACGTCATCATCCTGCTTCCCACGGAAGTCGAGAACTCGCCGTTGTACAAACTCCTCGACGGCGGACAGATGGCGCGCATCAAACAGGCTGCGCCGGACCGTGTGATTTTTCTCAACCGCTCCACCCCCGGTAGCGACGGTGATCTCTACGGTCTGTTCATCCATGCCAAAGTGATGATCGTGGACGACATCTACGCCTCGATCGGCTCCGCCAATTTCACCGATCGCAGCCTCGAAAGCCGCGACGAGGAATTGGGGATCGCCTGGATGGACAAGCCCGGTGCATCGGTGAGTCGATTCAGGAAGGACTTGTGGAGCGAGCACCTGAATCTCGACCCATCGGATCCCGCCCTCGACAAAGCGAGCGGGGAAGAACTCTTCGGCCTTTGGCAAGCGCGGCTGCTACGGCCGCACCATTTCAAGGCCTACCTAAAGATGGTCGACTTCCAGGCGCTCAAATAGATCTAGATTGACGCTTTTGTAGTCCCGGCATGCCGGGCCGGGAGGCGGGCGGCCCCGGCAGGGGCCCTGAGCCGGCAGCCGGGGGTGAGCCGCAGGCGACCCCCCGGAAAGCGGCGCATCGATGAACAGAGTCCCGGACGGCCGGCAGACCCCGAATGCGGCCGTGTTCACCACGCCGAGTACGTCCCGCGCGCGGTCCGCCGCGGCGCGGCTAACCCACCATCCGGCCCCGCAGGGGCCCTGAGCCGGTAGCCGGGGGTGAGCCGCAGGCGAACCCCCGGGAAGGAGCGTATCGATCTGGCGAGCCCCGGAGGGCCGACAGACCGGGGTTTCGGATATGTCCTTCTGCCGGCCCTTCGGGGCTTGTCGCATGCCGCTCCCTTTTCTCCAGGTTCGCTTCCGCTCACCTGGAGCTACCAGCTTCCGTCCCTCCGGGACGGATAGGTCGGTCCGCCGCGGCGCGGCGGACCTACCGCGCGGCGGACCTACGTCAGCGATTCCAGGGTCAGGCCCTGAAGGTCGGCCTTCAGCAGGCGCATGCGGGACGAAAGCCCGTGATGCGCAAAGATATC
>CAZHQK010000002.1:0-16785 GCA_964534795.1 uncultured Acidobacteriota bacterium | reverse complement strand
AGGGGAAGGCATGGGCGGGAAGGAAGACCGAGTCGCGCACCTCCATGCCGATGTGCCTCCGTTCGAAAGGCTCGTGCGCCACGGCGTCGCCGCCGCAATTTCGATATCGCCCGCGATTGCGCATGGACAGCGGCCGTCGGGCATCCTATATATTGGCAGAGACCGGTTGAGGGCGGCAGGCAATCCGGCGCTCATCGAAGACAGGGGGATCTCATGAAATGGTCGTGGAAGCTGGGCGAGTTCGCCGGAATCGGCGTCTACATGCATGCGACGTTCCTGCTGATCATCGTCTGGATTGCGCTCGTTCATTGGGCGCAGGGCCGGAGCCTCGCGATGGTGCTGTCGGGCGTCGCCTTCATTCTGGCGCTTTTCGGCTGCGTCGTGCTGCACGAGTTCGGCCATGCGCTCACGGCGCGCAAGTACGGCATCCGGACGCGCGACATCACGCTGCTGCCCATCGGCGGCGTCGCCCGCCTTGAACGGATGCCCGACGACCCCCGGCAGGAGCTGTGGGTGGCGCTGGCCGGCCCCGCGGTCAACGTGGTCATCGCCGGCGTGCTCTATGCCGGGCTCCTGCTGAGCGCCGGCCTCGAGCCGCTCGACCGGCTCAGCATGACCGGCGGATCGTTCGTGGAACGCCTGATGCTGGTCAATGTCTTCCTGGTCGTCTTCAACATGCTGCCGGCCTTTCCCATGGACGGCGGCCGGGTGCTGCGGTCGCTGCTCGCCATGCGCATGGAATACACGCGCGCCACCCATATCGCCGCCAGCATCGGCCAGGGCATGGCGTTCCTCTTCGGCCTGCTCGGCCTGCTGTACAACCCGTTCCTGGTTTTCATCGCCCTGTTCGTCTGGATCGGCGCTGCCCAGGAAGCCAGCATGGTGCAGATAAAATCCGCCCTCGGGGGCATCCCGGTCCGCAGGGCCATGCTCACGGACTTCCGCACGCTGTCGCCGGGCGATTCGTTGTCGCGCGCCGTCGACCTGATCCTGGCCGGTTCGCAGCAGGATTTCCCCGTTCTCGAGGACGGGCGCCTGGCGGGCCTGCTGACCCGGGATGCGCTGCTCAAGGCTCTGGCGGGCAACGGCCTGAATCTGCCGGTCGCTTCGGCCATGGGACGCGATTTTCAGGTTGCCGATCCCGCGGAAATGCTGGAAACTGCCTTCCAGCGGCTGCAGGGCTGCCGCTGCCACACGATGCCGGTCATGCGCGGGCAGGAGCTGGTCGGCCTGCTCACCATGGACAATATCGGCGAGTTCATGATGATCGAGGCGGCCCTGCGCGGAGCCGGAATGAAGCCGGCGTGGCGCAACCCGTGATCCTCCGGGGATCATGGCCGCCGCATCGGCGGCACAAGGAGGCCCCGCCATGAAAAAGCGCTGCAACCTGTCGGCCGCGCTCGGGCTGACGGCCGCGTTGCTTCTGTGGTCCGCCCTGTCGCCGGCGCGCGCGCATGCGCAGTACTTCGGGCAGAACAAGGTGCGCTACCGCACCTTCGATTTCAAGGTCCTGAAGACCGAGCATTTCGACATCCACTATTACGAAGAGGCCCGGGATGCGGCCGTCATGGCCGGGCGCATGGCCGAACGGTGGCATGCGCGGCTGTCGAAGGTGCTGGGTCACGAACTGAGCCCGGCGCAGCCCGTGATTCTCTATGACAGCCATCCGGCGTTCCGCGCCACTTCGGTGATCCCGGACTACATCGGGGAGACGACGGGAGGCGTGACCGAGGCATTGCGCCGCCGCGTGGTGATGCCCTTTGCCGGCCCGCTCGCCGAGACCGACCACGTGCTGGGTCACGAGCTGGTGCACGCTTTTCAATACGACATGACCTCCCGGGCAGGACCGGAGGGCGGCGCGGGCGTGCCCGGCGTGCTGAGCCTGCCGCTGTGGTTCGTCGAGGGGATGAGCGAGTATCTCTCCCTCGGGCCGGTCGACGCCAATACCGCCATGTGGCTGCGCGACGCCGTGCGGCGCAACGACGTCCCCGAGATCCGCAAGCTCGACAACCCGCGTTACATGCCCTACCGCTACGGCCACGCGTTATGGGCCTACGTGGCGGGCCGCTTCGGCGATCAGGTGATCGGCCGCATGCTGAAGGCCGCGTCGCGCGGCGGCGGCGTGCCGGCGTCGATCGGCAGTGTTCTCAACGTTTCGCTCGAGGAGCTCTCGCGCGACTGGCGGCAGGCGCTGCGCGACGCCTACGAGCCCGTGCTGCGCGCCGCCGCCCCCGTGGAGCAGGGCCGCCTGCTGATCGGCAAGGACACGGGAGGCGGCGAGCTCAACGTCAGCCCCGTCCTGAGCCCCGACGGGAAGTGGGTCGCCTTCTACTCCGAACGGGATCTCTTCTCCATCGACCTGTTTCTCGCCGATGCCGAAACCGGCAAGGTGCGCCGCAAGATCACGCGCACGGCAGTCGATTCCCATATCGACAGCCTGCAGTTCGTGAACTCCGCCGGTGCCTGGAGCGCCGACGGCCGTACGCTGGCCTTCGGCACGGTGAGCCGCGGCCGCGCCGAGCTTTCCCTTTACGACATCGGGCGCGGCCGGGTGGCGCGCCGCATCCCGGTGCCGCAGATCGGGGAAATCCTCGGCCTGACCTGGTCGCCGGACGGCCGCTACATCGCCTGCACCGGTGTCGCCGGCGGCCTGTCGGCCCTCTTTCGCGTCGACCTGCAGACCGGGGAGGTGCGCCGCCTGACGGAGGAGGCCTATGCGGTGCTCCATCCCGCCTGGTCGCCGGACGGCCGCAGGATCGCCGTCGCCACCGATCGGTTCACGACCGACCTCGCCGAACTTGCCTTCGGCGCCTACCGCCTGGCGCTCGTGGATCCGGACAGCGGGCGCATGGAGCCGCTGCCGGGCTTTCCCGCGGGCAAACACATCAATCCCCAGTGGTCGCCGGACGGTTCCAGCCTGTACTTCGTCTCGGACCGCGACGGCATATCGAACATCTATCGGTATTCCTTCAAGGAAGACGCGATTTATCAGATCACGCGCGTCCAGACGGGCGTGACGGGCATTGCCGCACTGAGCCCGGCCTTTTCCGTCGCAGCCGGCGCCGGACGCCTGGCGCTCAGCGTCTTTGCCGACGGCGGCTACGGCATCTACGTGATGGAGGGCGAGACGGCCCTGAACGGGCGCTCCGTGGGCGCGGAGATGGCCGGCCTGGAACCGGCTTCCCTGACACTGGCGCCCGCGAAGGCCGGCGAGGTGGCCTCTCTGCTGCGCGATCCGGCCGCGGGCCTGGCGGCGCCCGACGGCTTCAAGACGGTGCCCTACCGGCCGAAGCTTTCCCTGGATTACGTCGCGCCGCCGACTGTGGCCGTGGGCATGAGCAGCTTCGGCTCGCTGCTGGGCGGCGGCACGGCCCTCTACTGGAGCGACCTGCTCGGCTACCACAACCTCATGACCGCCTTCCAGATGACATCGGCGACCGAGGCGCGCAATTTCCTGAAGGACCTCACCGCGCTCAGCATCTACCAGAACGAAAGGCGCCGCTGGACATGGGGGGTCGCAGGGGGGCAGATCCCGTACTTGACCGGCTCGTACGGGCAGGCGCTCGCGGTGGTGCAGGGCGAGCCGGCGCTCATCGAGCAGACGGTGCGCTTCTGGCAGATCAACCGCGAACTGTCGGGCATATACGCTTATCCGTTCAACCGCGCCCAGCGACTCGAGTTCGCCGGGGGATACCGCAACATCGCATTTTCGGCGGATGCCGTGGTCCAGGCGTTCTCCCTGCGCACCGGCCGCCTGCTGCTCGACGAACGCCGCGACCTGGAAGTCCCCGGCGCCTTGCACATGGCCACGGGCGCGGCGGCGCTGGTCTACGACACGTCGATCTTCGGCGGCACCAGCCCGGTGCTCGGCCGCAGCTATCGCTTCGAGGCGGATGCGGCGGCCGGGAGCCTCAACTTCTTCACGCTGCTCGGAGACTACCGGCGCTACTACATGCCGGTGCGGCCGCTGACCATCGCCGGCCGCCTGCTGCATGTCGGGCGCTACGGCGGGGACGCGGAAGACGACCGTCTGCAGGACCTCTTCCTCGGATACCCGTCGCTCGTGCGCGGTTACGGGGCGGGATCCTTCACGGTCGGCGAGTGCGGCCCGGCCGCAGAGGATGAAACGAGCTGCCCTGCCTTCGATCGGCTTCTGGGGAGCAGGATCGCGGTCGCGAACGCGGAGTTGCGCGTGCCGCTGGTCGGGCCGTTGGGGCTCGTGCCCAGCCGGTCGGCGCCGCCGGTGGAAACGGCGATCTTTTACGATGCCGGCCTGGCATGGGGCGGCGACCGCCGTGCCGCCGTCCTGGGCAGCCGGCGCTCGTCGGCGACCAGCTACGGCGTCTCGCTGCGCTTCAACCTTCTCGGTTTTGCGATCGGCCAGATCAGCCTGGTGCACCCGAACCAGCGGCCGCTGAAGAACTGGCTCTGGGAGTTCAGCCTGACCCCCGGCTTCTGACGGGGGCCGTCCGATCGGCCATCCGGCCGGGCACGATGGCTGCCGGGAGCGGGCGTCGCGCCGCGCGCGTGCCGCCGGCGGGTTGCATCCTATCGCCGCGGGCGCGCTTCCAGGATCAGCTTGACCAGGCGGCCGAATTCCGCCGCCGACACCGAGCGTCCCTGGATATCGGTGTTGACCCGGTGGACGATCACCAGGTCGTAGGCGGGGATCACCAGGATGTAGTGCCCGCCCGCGCCTCTCGCCGAATACGATCCGTCGGGCAGCTCGACGCCGGGCAGGTGCCTGCCGTTGACCGCGACCCACCACAGGTAGCCGTACCCGCCGCTGGCGCCGGCGTCGGAATACGACGTGGTGCTTTCCTTCACCCATGCCGGCGGCACGATCTGCCGGCCCTTCCACAGGCCGTTTCTCAGGAAGAGCAGCCCGAAGCGCGCCATGTCGCGCGCGGTCATCCGGAAGGGATAGGCCGGATAGACGGAATCGGGCCCGGTGACATAGCTGCCGTCCTCGACCCTGTAGTCCTGCATCCCGATGGGATCGGCGATGCGCGCCTTGAATTCGTGGAAGATGTTCGTCTTGGTCAGGCGCTCGAAAATGGTGCCGAGGGCGTTGAAGTCCCAGTTGTTGTAATACCAGAAGGTGCCGGGCGCGTGGCTGAAGCGGGCCGGGCGGGCGGCTTTCATGGAAGCGGTCTCGTACAGCGCCGGGTGGTAGATGCCCGAGCGTGCCTTGAGAAGGTCGTGAACGGTGGCCTGCTTCTCGGCGTCCGTCAGCGAAGGTTCGTTGTCGTCGATGCCGAGCTCCTTCATCGTGAGCGCCAGGTTGATGCGCCCCTCGTGCACATGGATGCCGTAGAGCGCGCTGAGAAAGCTCTTGCGGATGGAGTGGACGTTGAAGCGGCGGGCCGTCTCGCCCCATTCGTCGAGAACGCGCCCGTCGGTCACGACCATCACGGCTGCCGTCTGGATGGTCGCGGCGTAATCCCGGGCTTCCTGGAGCTTGGCCGGCGACCAGCCGAGCTTTCCGGGCGACGCGATGCGCTGCCACGTCTTTCCGGGGAAGTTGTCCTTGGCGCACAGCAGGGGCGCCGCCAGCGCGACCAGGAGCGCCAGCAGCAGAGGCCCTCGCCACGGCGGGGAAGAAAGGGATCGGGTCTTCATAAGCACCTCCATGAAGGCAGATCGGCAGAGCCGAGCATAATCCGCGTCCCCCCACGCGTTCAAGCGCGCCGAGAGGCGGCCCGCAGGCTCTCCTTGCGGATCGTGCGGCCGGAGCCGGCCGCGGATTTCCGTTGACGCCCGCCGCAAAATCTTCTAGATTGTGAACATTGATTCACATTGTCGACCGGGACGGCATGGCAAAGCTGGACAGCAGAATCCGGCAGGAGCAGCTCGCGCGGGCCGCTCTGGCTCTGATCGAAGCCGAGGGGCTGGCGGGCTTGAGCGTGGCGCGCGTCGCCCGCCGGGTGGGCCTCGCGCCGTCGGCCCTCTATCGCCATTATGCCGGCAAGGATGCCCTGCTGGATGCGGTGATCGCGCTGGTGCGCGCAAGGCTGTACGGCAACGTCGCCGCCGTGATGGAACAGACACCCGATGCGCTCGAGCGCCTGCGGCTGCTGGCGGCGGCCCACGTGCGCGTGATCCGCGAAAACCGCGGGATCCTGCGCGTGGTGTTTTCCGACGAGCTGCACCACCGGCGGCCCGCGATGAAGGCGGTCGTGTACGACATGGTGCGCGGCTATCTGAAGAGAGTCGCGGGCATCGTCCGCCGGGGCCAGCGCGCCGGAAGCATCCGCGCGGATCTCGATGCGGCGGTCGTGGCCGTCATGTTCCTCGGACTGATCCAGCCGGCCGCCATCCTGTGGCAGTTGAGCGGCGGCACGTTCGACGTGACCCGGCATGTCGAAAAGGCCTGGCCCGTCTTCCGCGACACGATCGCGGCCGGATGAATTTTTTGGGCTTGTTGTGAACACAGATTCACAATTGGAGAACCGCGCGGCCGCCCCGGGACTCGGCGCCGGGGCGCGCCGCCATCGAAGGAGGGAACGATGTCGACGAATACTTTGAAGCGGGCTGCTGTTGTCTGTTTTGTCGTGGCCATGGGCGGGTTGCTCCTGGGCGGGCTGTTCGCCAATCGCGGCGCGCCGCCCTATCCGGGAGAGGTCGTCGGCCCCGACGGCAGAGTGCTGTTCACCCGGGCCGACATCCTGGCCGGCCAGGATGTCTACCAGCGTTACGGCCTGATGGATCACGGCAGCGTGTGGGGGCACGGCTCCCAGCGCGGCATGGAGTTTTCGGCCGTGACCCTGCATCGCATCGGTGAAAAGGTGCGGGAGCACACGGCGCGCTCGCTGTACGGCCGCGCGCCGGACGAACTTGCGGTCGAGGAGCGGGACCTCGTCGACCTGCGGGTGCACAGGGAGATGAAGGCCAACCGTTACGATGCCGCAGCCGACCGCCTGGAGTTGAGCGCCGCCCAGGTGGAGGCCCTGGCGGATATCGAGCAGTTCTGGGAGCGCACATTCCGCGAGGGAGACACGGCATACGGCTTCCTGCCCGGCACCGTTCCCGGCCCCGAGGAACGCCGCCAGATCGGCCGTTTCTTCTTCTGGACCGCGTGGACGGCCTCGGCGACGCGGCCGGGCACGGATCACAGCTATACCAACAACTGGCCTCCCGACCGTACGGTGGGCAACGTCGCCACCGCGGAAACCTACATCTGGTCGATCGGGGGCATCATCTCGCTGTTCGTCACGCTGGGGCTTTTCATCTTCTGGGTCCATCGCGACCGCCTCTGGTATGGCGAGGCCAAGGGCGTAGCGCTTGCCGACAAGCTCATCGATATGCCCTTGACCCGCAGCCAGGCGAAGGCGGCCAAGTTCTTCCTGGTCGTCATCCTGCTGTTCCTCGTCCAGACCGCTTTCGGCGGCTTGCTCGCCCACTATACGGTGCACCCGGGCAGCTTCTATATCCCGGTCGTCGGAGAGCTGATCCCTTACAGCTGGGCGAAATCCTGGCACCTGCAACTGGCGATATTCTGGATTGCGACCACCTGGGTGGCCTCGGCCATATATCTCGCGCCCATCGTGGGCGGGCGCGAGCCGCGCGCCCAAGGCAGCCTGGTGCAGCTCCTGTTCGCCGCGATTCTGGTGGTCGCCGTGGGAAGCCTGGCGGGTGAAGTCGGCGGGATCATGGGACTGTTCGGCGAGGCGTGGTTCTGGATCGGCCACCAGGGGTGGGAATACCTCGAACTCGGCAGGCTGTGGCAGATACTGCTTCTGGCCGGGCTGATAGGCTGGCTGGCGATCGTCTATCGGGCGGTGCGGGTGCGCTCGTCGGCGATCCGCGACGCCGACTTCCGCGCGCTCGTCAATTTCTACGTCTTCAGCGCCATCCTTGTGGTCGCCTTTTTCGCCTTCGGCCTGTTCTTCAGCCGCGGCTCCCATTTGACGGTGGCCGACTACTGGCGCTGGTTCGTCGTCCACATCTGGGTCGAGAGCATCTTCGAGTTTTTCGGGGTCGCCGTGATTTCCGTGCTCCTGGTCGCCATGGGGCTCGTTTCCGCAGGCGCCGCCCTGCGCGTCGCCTACTTCACGGCCGCGCTCGTCTTCCTGAGTGGGATTCTCGGCACGGCGCACCATTACTTCTGGTACGGCGGGCCCTCGTTCTGGCTCGCGATCGGCTCGGTCTTCTCCTCGATGGAGCCGGTGCCGCTTTTCGGGCTGGTCGTGCGCGGTCTGCTCGAGTACAAGTCCGTCCGCGCCCAGGGCAAGGAATTCCCGTATCGCTGGCCCATGTATTTCCTGGTGGCCAGCTCGTTCTGGAATTTCCTCGGCGCCGGGGTCTTCGGGTTCCTGATCAACCTGCCGGTCGTCAACTACTTCGAGCACGGAACCTATCTCACGGTCAATCACGGGCACGGTGCGCTGTTCGGAGTCTACGGCATGCTGTCGATCGCGCTCCTGCTCTTTTCCTGGCGCGGCCTGGTGCGCCGCGAGCAATGGCGCGACCGGCTGCTCGCCGTCTCCTTCTGGGGCCTGAACGGCGGCCTGCTCGCCATGACGCTGACCACGCTCTTCCCGGTCGGGATCGCCCAGGCCTGGACCAGTTACAAGGAGGGGCTCTGGGTGGCGCGCGACGCGGGCTTTTTCGAGCGCCCGTTCGTGGCGCTCCTGGGCCAGCTGCGCATCATTCCCGACACGGTGATCATCGTGATCGGCATCCTTCCCCTTGCCTGGTTCCTGTTCAAGACGTTCCCGCATCTGAAGGCGCAGGAGATCGGGGACGGGGAATCGGTGTGGGACCGTCTCGGGATCAAGCTGTGAGCGCCCGCAGGGGCGGCGCGGGCGCCCGCCTCGCCGGCGGGCGCCCGGGTGCGCGAGCATTGACAACACGAGACGGTTCTTCAATAATCCACCCCGTGATCCTTCGCCCGGACAGAAGGCCTGAGGGAGAACTGCAACATGGACGGTGAGTTCTCCATTCTCGAAATGAAGTGAAGGGCAGGCCGGGAGCCCGGCGGGCTTCCGGACGGCCACGGCCCCTGCGCACCCCTGTCCGCCTGAGGCCCTCGCTGCGGGCGCTCGGCGGCGGGAAGCGCCGCCGGCGGCCTGTGGAGGGCATTTGGAACGGCACAACCGACTTCGGCCCACTGCCGGCCACGCCGGGCCGGGACGATTATCGACCACGGAGTTTCCGGATGAGTGAAGGGAGAACCCTCGATTGTCGCGGGCTCGCATGCCCGCAGCCGGTGCTCATGACCAAGGAAGCGCTCGAGAGCGGCGTCTCGCCCTTGCTGGTGATCGTCGACAACGAAGCCGCCTGCACCAACGTGAGCCGTTTCGCCGAGAGCCGGGGTGCCGCGGTGACCGTGGCGCGCCAGGGCGGCGAGTATCATATGACGATCCGGCCGGGCGGGGGAGTGCGCGCGCCGGCGGAAGCGCCGATCGCCTGCACGCTTCCGGATGCGGGCGCGGGCAGTCTGGTCGTTTACATTTCGTCGGAAGTCATGGGCCGCGGCGACGACGGACTGGGCGCGATCCTGATGGCTGCTTTCCTCGACACGCTCAGCCACTTCAAAGGCGCCCTGTCGCACGTGATCTTCGTCAACGGGGGCGTGCGGCTCGCGGTCCAGGGATCCGCCGTGCTGGAACAGATCCGGCATCTCGAGCAGATCGGCGCCCAGATTCTGGTCTGCGGCACGTGCCTCAATTATTTCGGCCTGAAGGAAAAGCTGGCCGCCGGCAGCGTCTCCAACATGTATGCGATCGTCGAGACGCTGTCGAAGGCCGGGAGAATCTTGAAGCCATGAGCGATGACAGCGAAGTCAGACTGACGCGCGGCGTCCGCGCAGCCGGTTGAGCCAGCAAGCTGCCTCCAGGGGACCTGGAGGCCGTGCTGGCGCGGCTGCCCGTGACCGAGCATCCCGATCTGCTGGTGGGTCCGGCGACCGCGGACGACGCCGGTGTCGTGCGCGTGCGGGAGGATCTCGCCCTGATCCAGACGGTCGACTTTTTCACGCCGATCGTCGACGACCCGAGGACCTTCGGCCGGATCGCCGCGGCCAACGCCTTGAGCGACGTCTACGCCATGGGCGGCAGGCCGCTCACAGCCATGAATATCGTATGCTTCCCGCGCCGCAGCCTGCCGCTCGAGGTGCTGCACGATCTGCTGCTCGGCGGCCTCGACATGATCCGCCGTGCCGGGGCGCTGCTCGTCGGCGGCCACAGCATCGAGGATTCCGAGCTCAAGTACGGCCTGAGCGTGACCGGCGTCGTGCATCCGGAACGGGTGATCACCAACGCGGGGGCGCGCCCCGGAGACCGGCTGATTCTGACCAAGCCGCTGGGGACGGGGATCGTGGCCACGGCCCTCAAGGCCGGCCTGGCCGGACCCGAAGCGGTCGCGGAAGCCGTGACCTGGATGACCACGCTCAACGCGGATGCGGCCGAGGCGATGCAGGAGGTGGGCGTCGATGCCTGCACCGACATCACCGGCTTCGGTCTGTTGGGCCACGCGCTGGAGATGGCGCATGCCTCGCGCGTCGCCTTCGAGCTCTGCGCCTCGCGAATCCCCCTCATCGGCGGTGCGCGCGACCTGGCTTCCATGGGCATGATCCCGGCGGGCAGTTTCGCCAACCGCAGGTTCTGCGAGAGCGCCGTCACGGTGGCGGAGGGAGTCGATCCTCTGCTCGTGGATCTCTTCGCCGACGCGCAGACGTCGGGCGGCCTGCTGATCGCCGTCGCTGCCGAGCGCGCCCCGTTTCTGCACGAGGCGCTCGAGCGCCGCCGCGTCCCGCACCACGAAATCGGCAGAGTGTCGGCGCAAGGCGCGGCGCGCATCGCAGTGCTTCGCTGAGGTTTTGCAGCGCCGCGAGCTACCCTTGCGTCGCAGAAGGCTCGTGCACCGGCTCCGGCGTCGTTTTGGAGTGCGCCGACAACAGCGGCGCCAGCATTGCCTGCAGCCCGGTCAACTCAGGGAGTATCAGCTTGCGCAGGTTTTTCTTTATGTCGGATGCATGGGCCAGGAGCCGGCCTATCTGGAACGCCAGGTGCACCGTCCCCCGTCGGTTCAGTCGCCGGATCTCCTCCTTGAGCTGTTCGTTCAGCACGCACCAGTCATGGTAGAGACCGGCGGCATCCTGCAGCGCCTTGGCCCGGCCGATGCACGGCTGGAATCCCTTCGGCAAAACCGGCTCGAAGATCTCCAGACCATACCGGAGTTTCTTGGCGGCGATGCGAAGGCCGTGCAGCCTGTCGTCGGAAGCCCGCCGGAACTGTTGCGGCGCGCGGAACGAAAGGACGGGCTGCGCCAGGCGGGCCACGATCCGCAGGCCTCTTTCGGCGGGCTGAGAGTGCGGCGGGAACAGCGACAGCTGCGCGGATGCCGCGCGCGCCGCGGAGCGACGGCGTACCCTGGGAGCTTCCCAAGGCTCCTGGGGCTCCATCCCTGCCAGAAGGAACTCGACCTGCGAGCGCAGGGAGCGCCCATCGATGGCCTTCAGGCCCTTTTCGAGCCGTTGTTCCTGCTTCCGCATCTTCCGCGCGAACCGCTCCTCCAGGTATTCGCGGCACAGGTTCTCGGCCATGTCCCCCCCGAGGGTCAGCTCCCGGAGGAGGGCCAGAGACACGCCCTGCTCCCTGGGCCGGCCCAGCGTCTTGGTGATGCGCCGGACCGACTCGTAGACCGCCCTGTATGGGCGGGGGGGCAGGAGATCCTCGAAAGCCTCCAGCGCGGATCGCATGCGCCGGGACTGGACGCGCGTATCGTGGATGGCTTCCTCGGTGGTGCGGGACTTGAGCGACGCCAGTTCGCTCAGGAGCGACTCCAGCCGTTTCTGGAGCGTTGCCCGCGCAAAATCCATGTCCTGATGATCGGATCCCCAGGCCGCTTGATTCGTCATAAATTCACGGTTCGTTTAACATTTCATAACATGGGGCGGCTTAAGTATCAATGGTCATAGCCCGAAAATCGCCATGCACGCGGGACGGCCTTGCGGTGCTGCCTGGTCCGGCGGGGGGTCATCGGATGGCGGGCGATTTGTCAGCCATGGTCCTCGGTGTTCCACAGGCTCCGATGACCGGTCGCGCCTGCGCCGGCAGGAAAGAGGGGCAAGCCGGCAGCGGAGAACCGACGGATCGGTTGTCATTGGGCACGGATCCGCTTAGATTTATTGACTGACCGCATATGAGAATCGCTGCGATCGATCTGGGTTCCAACTCCTTCCACATGCTGGTGGCGGAGGTGCGCGGGCCGGCGAGCTTTGAAACGGTTCTTCAGGAGAAAATGATGATCCAGCTCGGCAAGACCGCGCTGGTCAGCGGCCGGTTGGATCCCGCGACGATCAAGAAGGGCCTCCAGTGCCTGGATGAGTTCCGCCGCCTCGCGCTGGCGCGGCGGGTGGAAAGGACATTGGCCGTCGCCACCAGCGCCGTGCGCGAGGCGGAGAACGGCGACGAGTTCGTGCGCCGGGCCAGAGAAGAGACCGGCATTCCCGTGCGCGTGATTTCGGGCCGCGAGGAGGCGCGCCTCATCCACCTGGCCGTCAGCCGGCATCTGGATCTTGACGGCCGGAAGTGCCTGCTGGTGGATATCGGGGGCGGCAGCGTGGAACTCATCGTGGGCGACGCCGAGCGGATCTATTATTCGACCAGCCTGAAAGCCGGGTTTTTGCGCATGCACGGCCGCTTCATCACCAGCGATCCGATCAGGAAAAGCGAACAGAAGGCTCTCGTCGCATATCTGAAGGACCTTCTGGCCGGCCCGCTCATGCGCATCCGCCGGTATGCGCCGGAGCAGTTGATCGCCACAAGCGGCTCGATGACCTCCCTGCAGCGCCTGGCCGCCCTGCGCCGCGGCGAAGATCCGCGCCTGTCGATACCATCGGATCATGTCGGGCAGGACGAGATTCGTTCCCTGCTGCGCGACATGCTGGCGCTCACGATGGTGGAGCGGGCCAAGAAGCTGGACCTCGACCCTCTGCGGGCCGAATACCTGCCGGCGGCTTTGTTTTGTCTCCAGGGGGTGATGGACGGTCTGGGCTTCAACGAAATCCGGGTTTCACCCGTGGCGCTCCGCGAAGGCCTCGTATACGACTTTGCAGCCCGGGAGAAACCGGCAGCCGTGACACCGCCTCCGGCGGGCGACCTGCGCCTCCAGTCGGTACTCGAGCTTGCAGGCCGCTGCGACTATCCGGCGGAGCACTCCCACCGTGTCGCCGAAATCGCTGTTCAGATCTTTCGGCAGATCCCGCACCTGCACGGGCTGGGGGAGCGGGAGGGGCAACTGCTGCGCTATGCGGCGATCCTTCACGATATCGGGTACTACATCGGCTATACCCGGCACCATAAACACGGGTACTACCTGGTGATGAACTGCGACCTGCGCGGCTTCACGCCCGAGGAACGGAACGTTCTCGCAAACCTGGTCCGGTACCACCGGCGTGCCGTCCCCAGCTCGTCCCACGCCCCTTTCGCGGCCCTGACCGCGGCCGGCCAGAAAACCGTGAAGCGGTTGGCGGCCATCCTTCGCATTGCGGACGCCCTGGACCGGAGCCACTTTTCCCTGGTGAGCGAGGTGCGGTGCCGTCCGGGGCGGAAGAGCGTCCGGTTCGATCTCGTGACCAGTGCCGGACCGTCGGCCCTGTCGCTGGACCTCGAGGCGGCTCACGCGCACGCGCGCTACTTCGAGAAGGTTTTCGGCGTCGGCACCGCGTTTTCCGTAGTGCGAGAGGCCAAATGAGAGGGGCGCGCGTCGGTCGCGCGGAAGGGGCCGGTGCAATCGGCCTCGCTTGCCGGAGAGAAGCTCGGTATTGAACGCTGCCGGCGATTGCCGGACGGCATCGCGGGCGGCCGGCGTGTGCTGCGGGAGTCAACGAGGCGTTGCCGGCGGATGAATCAATCCGAATTCGGCGCCGCGGGTATCCCTGACGTCGACCGATGCGGTCTCTCGCGATTCACCGCTCCGAATGGAGCCGCCGGTGCGGCTTGCGGGCGCCGCTCCCCTGCGGCCGGATCGATTCCAGCTGGAGAAGCAGTTCGCGGGACGCTCCAGGATCGGAATCGTTGAGGTGCTCCGCCATGGCGAGCAGCGGGTCATAGGCCGCCGTGAAGTCCGGGCTGCGGCGCAGGATAGCCAGCAATGGGCCTCGCGCATCGGCCAGCAGCCGGTCCGGATCCGCCGTCGGTTTCATACGGAATCCGGCGCGCAGGAACTCATCTCGGGCTTCCCAGTAAGCTTTCAGGCGCGCCTCGGCATCGGCGCTCTCCTCCGTCGAGTCCGTCATCAGGATCTGCACCGGCAGGGGGTGAAATGACCCCAGCAATGCCGTCAGCCGGGTCGCGGCGGATGCCTGCGGCGCATAGACAAAACGAGGGGCCTGGAAATTCACCAGCGGCCGGTCGTCGGTATTGATGGGGCCTTCGCCCGCAAAGCCCGCGAGTTCCACCGGTCCGGCGATGAAGCAGCCGAGCAGCTCGTAAAGGCTGCTCAGCCGCAATGCTGCGAGTTCGGTTGCGAGAGCTTTGTTTCCGGAGTTCCGCTGCCGCCACGAATGCCGGTAGAGCAGCGGCTCCGCTCCGCCGATCAGCCCGACGATGGGTGTCTGGAGGCTGTAGTGTGCGAGAAAGGCGGATCCGTGAGGATAGACCTGCAAATAGCTCCTTACGATCAGGCGGAGAAGTTCCAGGTCCATCTGGTACAGGGGAAGCCACTGGCAAAACAGGCCGCCCGGATTCAGCAGGGATCGGATGGCGCGAAAGTGCTCGACCGTATAGAGCGAGCCGGCGCCGTCGCGCGCCGGGTGATAAAGGTCGGCAACGATCACGTCATACTTGTCCGGCGCTGCCTGAACGAACCGCCGTGCGTCGGCGACGCGCAGCCGCAGCCGGTTTCCCTGGAGCATCGCTCCGCCGGTACGGTCGAAGTACGGTAGCAGCGGGATGATCTCCGGCACCAGTTCCACGCCGTCGGCATGCAACCGGGGATAGAGGGACGCGGCCGAGAATGTGGCGCCGGTTCCCAGGCCGAGAAAAAGCGCGCGGCGCGGATCCGGATGCAGCAGCAACGGAATGTGCCCCTGCCGGCGGTCCGAGAAATACGTGGAAGTGCCGCCCATAATGAACTTGTCATCGACCCGGAGGAATAGATCCCCCTGCCGGTCGGCCGTGACGGTCACGGCCGCCATGACGCCTTCCCGGTGCCGGACGACCCGCTGGCCCGGTTCGAGCGTGATGAACCGGAAATCCGCCGGACCGAGGATCAGCAGCCCCGACAGTGCCAGTGGTGCGGCCCGGAGGCGGGCCTTGCTCCGGCACCCGTGCGGCATCAGCATCAGGTAAGCCAGCGACACGATCAGGAGCGAAGCTTTGGATCCTGCATGAGGGAGCACAATCACGCCGAACACCAGCGGGCCCAGGGCGGCTCCCAGGGTATTGACGCAGAGCGCGCGGCCGAGACCGCCGCTTTGGCTGCAGGCCGCCTGTGCCAGGTGGCTGAAGAGCGCTCCCATGACGAGCGTGGGAGGAAAGAAGATGGCGAGGGCCAGTCCCATCTCGAGCAGGAGGGATCCGGCCGCACCGCCGCCGAGGATTCGTCGCAGGCCGGAATATTGCGAGTGGCCGATCCAGAGGATCAGCGTGCCGGCGAGACATGCCATGGCGGCGGATGACAGCAGGATGCCGGTCCACCTGTCGTGGTGTTCCCTGGGTGCCCATCGCTGATAGACGGCGGCGCCCGCGGCCGTTCCCAGCAGATAAACGGCCAGCAGAGAAGCGAAGCTGTAAACCGTGTTTTCCAGGATCTGGTTGACCGTCCGGACCATCAGAACTTCGTATCCGATGCCGAGCAAGCCGGTGACAAACAGGGTCGGAAGGATGCGGCCCGGCGGCGGGCCGCCGGTCGGCGGCGGCGCAGCAGGTAATCGAGCCTCCCGCGGCGCCGCAATCAGGGCGACCGCGGCGGCGCACAGGAAGTTGAAGCCTGCCAGGAACATCACGGCGGCCCGAAAACCCAATGCGGGGATTACCGCGAAAGTCGTGATCAGGGTGCCGCCGACCGCGCCCAGGGTGTTGGCGGCATAGAGCCCTCCCACCGTCCGGCCGTCCTGCCGCAGCCTCGAGAAGAGCCGTTCGATGGCCGGCAGCGTGGCTCCCATAGCAAATGTCGCCGGCAGAAGTACCAGAAGCGGCACGAGAAATGAAGCCGCCCAATGACGCAGCCAGGAAGGCTCCAAGCCGATTATTCGGGATGTGTGTCTGTTGACGGTCGGGATGAGAACCACCAGAAAGAGAGCCCAGGTGCCGATGGCGGCCTCCAGAAGGGCATACCAACGGCCCGGGGCATTGCTGCGGCGCAGCGTGCGGTCGAGGCCCCATGCCCCCAGGGCCAGGCCGGCGAAGAATGCGGCGATCACGGCCAGGACCGATACGATCTCGTGCCCCAGACCGACGGCCAGCATCCGGGTCCACGTGATTTCATATCCCAGACCGGCGAAGCCCGAGAGGAACAGGATGAAGTGGAGAGCACGATAAGAGCGAGGTGCCATGGCTCAGATCATTCTCGGCCCGAAGCGCTCAATGGGGGCCGTGACGCTGAAGAGGATCACACGCAGCCGTCGAGTCGGAGACCATACGGACACTGGAGGAACCGCGGTATCGGGAAGGCGGATCGGTTCGCGGACATGATTGCTGCAGGGGATAGCAGAGGGGGGCCGCCGGCCCCCCTCGCAAACCACCGGCTACTTGTTTTTGTCTTTCAGCCGTATGTAGATGGGATTGGAATAGAACCAGAGATCGGACCAGGCTTCGACATCCTTGTCGAGGGCGA
>CAZHQK010000001.1:0-4224 GCA_964534795.1 uncultured Acidobacteriota bacterium | reverse complement strand
ATATTCTCCATCCCCTGCCAGCGTTCCGCCCGGCCCGGCCCTCCGCCGCCGTGAACCTGGATCGAATGGTTCACCCTGACCCGGCTTCCCCGAGGCAGCAGGGCCGGATCCGTCCGCGCCTCGGGGCCGATGGAATAGACGTACCCGCGCCCGGGGATGAGGGAGTCTCCGCCCCGGCGGACGCCGGATACACGGCCGCCGGCGATCAGGATTTCGATACCGGGGGCCTCGGTCAGGGTGCTCGTGTGGAAGAGCCAGTTATAGAGAATGCTCTCGGCCGCGCCCCTGCTGCGGTTGAGGCCGTCGACGGGCAGCTGCGTGCCGTCGACCGCCAGGCCGCAGCGCATCGTGACCCGCCCGATGACGACATCGCGGCCTCCCTTGCGCCAGCTGATGGCGCCGCGGGGAAGGGGGCCGTCGGAAAGCCATTCGCCGCGAAGTTTCAGGATGCCGGCGGGCTCGCCGTCGTAGGGCCCGCCGATGGTGAAGAATCCGGCGTTGACCCCGGCGACCGCGCCTTTGCGCCGCACCATGGAGGAAACGGTCTCGCGCCCGGCGCCCCGGTCGAGAGCGCGCTCGAGAGTCAGCCGCAGCTTTGACGGATCGACCGTAAGGATATGGATCGCGAGGGGGTCGGCGGTGGTGCGCAGCTCGTAGCGCGCCCCTTGAGGCAGGTCCTGCCCCTGCACACCGCCGAAAAGCAGCAGAATACAGGCGGCAACGGCAGCCGCCGGGAACCTCATGCGCGACAACATACGAGCATCCTGGAAACTCCCGGGTCGAAAGAATCACCTCGCGAATCCCGGAGTTTCGGGGTTGAGTAGCCTGTCACCGAAACTCGAGGTGGAGCTCCCGCAGGTGGGCGGGGTCGAGGGGCGCGGGCGCGTCGAACATGAGGTCCTGCGCGGTGGCCGTCTTGGGGAAGGCGATCACCTCGCGGATGTTCGGCTCGTCGGCCAGCAGCATCACCAGGCGGTCGATCCCCGGGGCCATGCCGCCGTGCGGCGGCGCGCCGTACTCGAAAGCCTCGAGCATGTGCCCGAAGCGGCGCTGCGTCTCCTCCTCGCCGTAGCCCAGGCAGCGGAAGATGCGGGCCTGGATGTCGCGCCGGTGGATCCGGATGCTGCCGCTCGACAGCTCGTAGCCGTTGCACACCAGATCGTACGCCTTGCTGAGCACCGCACCCGGGTCGCTCTCCAGCTTGTCCAGGTCTTCCTCCCTGGGCATGGTGAAGGGGTGGTGCGTGAAGGTCCAGCGGCGCGCCTGCTCGTCCCATTCGAACAGCGGGAAGTCGACGATCCACGCGAAGGCGAGCAGATCCGGAGGCGCCAGGCGCAGGCGGTCGCGCAGCTCGAGCCGCAGGCCGCCCAGCGCCTTGCAGGCGGTCTCGGGTTTGCCGGTCACGATGCACACCAGGTCGCCCTGCGCGCACTGCATGCGGCGTGCGACGGCATCGATTTCACCCGGGCGCAGCGCCCGGGCAAGGCTTCCCTTGAGGCCGCCCGCGGCCCAGCCGATCGTGGCCAGCCCTCCGGCTCCCAAACCCTTCACCAGCTCCCCGAGCTCTTCCAGCTCGCGCCGCGAGAAGGAAGCGCAGCCGGGCGCCTTGATCGCCTTGACGGCGCCGCCCGACGCCAGCGCGTCGGCCAGATAGCGCGCCTCGCACCCCTGGAACTCGTCGCTCAGATCGACGATCTCCATGCCGAAGCGCAGATCCGGCTTGTCGGTGCCGAAGCGCGCCATGGCCTCGGCAAAGCCCAGCCGCGGGAACGGCGACAGGATCCTCTTGTGGGGCGCGACCGCCGGCACCAGGCTGCTCACCAGGCCTTCGACCACCTCCAGGACGTCCTCGCGGTCGACGAAGGACATCTCCAGGTCGAGCTGCGTGAATTCCGGCTGGCGGTCGCCGCGCAGGTCCTCGTCGCGGCAGCAGCGCGCGATCTGGAAGTAGCGCTCGTAGCCCGCCACCATGAGAAGCTGCTTGAGCTGCTGCGGGCTCTGCGGCAGCGCGTAGAACTTTCCGGGGAAGTTGCGGCTGGGCACGACGTAATCGCGCGCGCCTTCCGGGGTGGATTTGATCAGCAGGGGCGTTTCGATCTCGAGAAAGCCCAGCCGGTCGAGGTAGTCGCGGATGAACTTGACGACCCGGTGGCGCAGCATCAGGTTTTTCTGCATGCGCGCGCGCCGCAGGTCGAGGTAGCGGTACTTCAGGCGGAAGCTCTCGTCCGTGCGGTAGCCGTCGTCGTCGACGGCGATCGGCAGCGGTCGGGCGGGACTGAGAATTTCGATGGCGTCGGCGCGCACCTCGATCTCGCCGCTGGGCAGATTGGGATTGGCCATGCCGGCAGGCCGCGGGCGCACCTCGCCCGCGACCCTGAGCACGAATTCGATGCGCACCTTTTCGGCCGTGCGGTAGGCGTCGCCCCGGGCGGGATCGACCGTCACCTGGACCAGTCCCGAGCGGTCGCGCAGGTCGATGAAGATCAGACCTCCATGGTCCCGCCTCCGGTGCACCCATCCCGCCAGGGAAACGGTGCGGCCGTCATCCGACAAGCGAAGTTCACCGCAGTTGTGAGTTTTCAGCATCGCGTCCGCTTTCCAGGCCGGTCGCCTGCGCCCGCCCGATCGGCGGAGCGGGCGGAAGAGTAACGGGATTCGACGTATTCGTTCAGAAGGGCGATGAAGTCCTCGGCGATGCGCTCGCCGCGCAGGATCGTCAGCAGGCGGCCGTCGGCGTAAACGGGCGCCTTGGGCTCCTCGCCCGCACCGGGCAGCGAGATGCCGATGTCGGCGTGCCGCGACTCGCCCGGCCCGTTGACCACGCAGCCCATCACCGCCACCTTCAGCTCCTCGACACCCGGGCAGCGTTCCTTCCACGCCGGCATCCGCTCGCGAAGATAGGATTGGACGCGCTGCGCCAGCTCCTGGAAGAAGGACGACGCGGTGCGCCCGCAGCCCGGGCAGGCCGAGACCTGGGGAGAGAAGCTGCGCAGCCCGAGCGACTGCAGGATTTCCTGGGCGACGCGCACCTCTTCGGTGCGCGCGCCGCCGGGCGCCGGTGTGAGCGAGACCCGGATGGTGTCCCCGATCCCTTCTGCGAGCAGGACCGCGAGCGCGGCCGTCGAGGCGACGATCCCCCGCGATCCCATGCCGGCCTCGGTCAGGCCCAGATGCAGCGCATAGTCGCAGCGGCGCGCCAGGTCGCGGTAAACCTCGATCAGGTCCCGGACGTCGGAGACCTTGGCGCTCAGCACGATGCGATCGTGCGGCAGCCCGCACTCCTCGGCCGCGCGCGCCGATTCGAGCGCGCTGGCCGCCATCGCCTCCAGGATGACCGCGCGCGCCTCCCGGGGCTCGGAGCGCCTGCGGTTTTCGTCCATCAGGCGCGCCAGCAGCTCCTGATCCAGCGACCCCCAGTTGACGCCGATGCGCACCGGCTTGCCGTGCTCGAGGGCGATGGCGATCATGCGCCGGAAGTTGCGGTCGCGCCCGCGGCCGACGCCCACGTTGCCGGGATTGATCCGGTACTTGGCGAGCGCACGCGCGCACGCGGGGTACTCGTCGAGGAGCACGTGCCCGTTGTAATGGAAGTCGCCGACGAGCGGCACGGTGATCCCTTCGTCGCGCAGGCGCTCGACGATCTCCGGAACCGCCTGCGCCGCCTTGCGCGTGTTGACGGTCACGCGCACCAGCTCGGAGCCGGCGCGCGCCAGCGCCGCCGCCTGCCCGGCCGTGGCGCGGGCATCCTCGGTGGCGGTGTCGGTCATCGACTGCACGACGATGGGCGCACCGCCGCCGATGCGCACGCCTCCGACATCGACTGCGGTCGATTCTCGTCTTGCAAGCATACGCGCCGCCGGAACCCCGTTGGAATCTCAAACTCTAGCCAATTGCAGCCTCCCCATCAAGGGGACGCTCCCCTATTCAGCAGTTTCGGAAATCGGGCAGCGGGCGCCGCGCAAGCGCGTCCAATCAGCCGGAAAACCGGGAGCGCTGTGATGATGTCGTGAGAAGGATGGTATTTTCGAGGCCGCTTTTGACCCGGAGCCGACAGCTATGCCCTGGGCTTGCGGTCAGGTGATGTGCGAGAGACGAGCCACGGCTGCGAAGGGCAGCTCAACTGCTGTCTGGGGGAATCGATAGGCTCGAGCGCAGCAGGCGATATAGAGCCACGGGTTGCATGACCGCATGCTTGCCCCGGTGCAGGTAACGAATGCGGTAGAG